>NZ_CP102665.1:0-677500 GCF_026427355.1 Sphingobium sp. JS3065 | reverse complement strand
AGTGACCGCGTACCTCTTGCATAATGGGTCTGTGACTTAGTGTATCATGCAAGCTTAAGCCGTTAGGTGTAGGCGCAGCGAAAGCGAGTCTGAACAGGGCGATAGAGTATGATGCATTAG
Organism: Sphingobium sp. JS3065; assembly: GCF_026427355.1. Lineage (NCBI taxonomy): Bacteria > Pseudomonadati > Pseudomonadota > Alphaproteobacteria > Sphingomonadales > Sphingobiaceae > Sphingobium > Sphingobium sp. JS3065. The sequence goes on along the minus strand of NZ_CP102665.1, from coordinate 677,380 downwards.
ACCCGAAACCCGGCGATCTAGGCATGACCAGGCTGAAGGTGCGGTAACACGCACTGGAGGGCCGAACCGTTTAATGTTGAAAAATTATCGGATGAGTTGTGTTTAGGGGTGAAAGGCCAATCAAGCCGGGAAATAGCTGGTTCTCCGCGAAATCTATTGAGGTAGAGCGTCGAATGATTGCCGTTGGGGGTAGAGCACTGGATGGATGCGGGGGTCGCGAGATCTACCAACTCTAACCAAACTCCGAATACCAACGAGTCTAGTTCGGCAGACAGACGGCGGGTGCTAAGGTCCGTCGTCAAAAGGGAAACAGCCCTAACCTACAGCTAAGGTCCCCAAGTCACGTCTAAGTGGGAAAGCATGTGGAACTTCCAAAACAACCAGGAGGTTGGCTTAGAAGCAGCCATCCTTTAAAGAAAGCGTAACAGCTCACTGGTCTAAACAAGAGGTTCTGCGGCGAAGATGTAACGGGGCTCAAGACGTGCACCGAAGCTTAGGGTGTGATCTTCATGATCACGCGGTAGCGGAGCGTTCCGTAGGCCGTTGAAGCCATCTGGTAATGGGTGGTGGAGGTATCGGAAGTGCGAATGCAGACATGAGTAGCGATTAACAGTGTGAGATGCACTGTCGCCGAAATTCCAAGGGTTCCTGCTTAAAGCTAATCTGAGCAGGGTAAGCCGGCCCCTAAGACGAGCCCGAAGGGGGTAGTCGATGGGAACCACGTTAATATTCGTGGGCCTGGAGGTGTGTGACGGATGGCGTAACTTGTCTGGCCTTATTGGATTGGTCCAGGCAGGGAAGTTGTCCCAGGAAATAGCCCCTCCGTATAGACCGTACCCTAAACCGACACAGGTGGAATGGTAGAGTATACCAAGGCGTTTGAGAGAAGTATCCTGAAGGAACTCGGCAAATTGCCTCCGTACCTTCGGAAGAAGGAGGCCCCACATGAAGGCAACTTTTTGTGGGGGGCACAGGCCAGGGGGTAGCGACTGTTTAGCAAAAACACAGGGCTCTGCTAAGTCGGCTTCAAGACGACGTATAGGGCCTGACGCCTGCCCGGTGCCTGAAGGTTAAGAGGAGGTGTGCAAGCACTGAATTGAAGCCCAGGTAAACGGCGGCCGTAACTATAACGGTCCTAAGGTAGCGAAATTCCTTGTCGGGTAAGTTCCGACCTGCACGAATGGCGTAACGACTTCCCCACTGTCTCCAGGATATGCTCAGCGAAATTGAATTCTCCGTGAAGATGCGGAGTACCCGCGGTTAGACGGAAAGACCCCGTGCACCTTTACTGCAGCTTCAGAGTGGCATTAGGAAAGAACTGTGTAGCATAGGTGGGAGGCTTTGAAGCCGGGACGCCAGTTCCGGTGGAGCCATAGGTGAAATACCACCCTGTTGTTTTCTGATGTCTAACCTCGCACCGTTATCCGGTGCAGGGACCCTCTGTGGCGGGTAGTTTGACTGGGGCGGTCGCCTCCTAAAGAGTAACGGAGGCGCGCGATGGTGGGCTCAGGACGGTTGGAAACCGTCTGTTAGAGTGCAATGGCATAAGCCCGCCTGACTGCGAGACTGACAAGTCGAGCAGAGACGAAAGTCGGTCATAGTGATCCGGTGGTCCCTCGTGGAAGGGCCATCGCTCAACGGATAAAAGGTACGCCGGGGATAACAGGCTGATGATTCCCAAGAGCTCATATCGACGGAATCGTTTGGCACCTCGATGTCGGCTCATCACATCCTGGGGCTGGAGCAGGTCCCAAGGGTTTGGCTGTTCGCCAATTAAAGTGGTACGTGAGCTGGGTTCAGAACGTCGCGAGACAGTTTGGTCCCTATCTGCCGTGGGCGTCGAAATTTGAGAGGAGTTGACCCTAGTACGAGAGGACCGGGTTGAACATACCTCTGGTGTACCTGTCGTCGTGCCAACGGCGCAGCAGGGTAGCTATGTATGGACGGGATAACCGCTGAAAGCATCTAAGCGGGAAGCCTCCCTCAAGATAAGATTTCTTCGAGCGGTCGTAGACCACGACCTTGATAGGCCGGATGTGGAAGTGTGGTAACATATGAAGCTAACCGGTCCTAATTGCTCTGATCGCGCCTGAGAGTCCCACCATCAATGACAACACTGGAATAAAACCCAGCGTCAGCCATCGAGCGTGGTGATAAGCTCATGCCAGATAACAAACACACATAGCAAAACGTGCACGGCATCGAAAAACCCAAAGCGCAAGCTTCATTGCTTGGTGACCATAGCGTCTGTGACCCACCCGATCCCATCCCGAACTCGGCCGTGAAACCAGTCTGCGCCGATGGTACTGTGGCTCAAGCCCCGGAAGAGTAGGGCGTCGCCAGGCATTGAAGCTCGCGCTTTGAAATAAAAACCCAATCACAAAACAACGCACCGCAAAAGGCCCAGTCCCGCAAAGACTGGGCCTTTGCTCGTTCCATTCCCAACATATCCACCCAAACGCCGCCTGCGCGCGCGGACCCATCACGTCCGACGCGCCTGCGAGCGCCGCCAATGCCCATGATGGCGCGCGACTGCCCGATCTGATCAGCAAGGAGAACACCGCCTCCGGCGTTTGGGCCGATACTGCCTATCGATCGAAGAAGAATGAGGCATTCCTCGCCAAGGGCATGTTCACCAGCAATATCCACCAGAAGCGACTGCCCCGTCGGCCGCTACCCGAACGGATCGCCAAGGCCAACGCAAAACGCTCAAAGGTCCGCGCTGCCGTCGAGCACGTCTTTGCCGGGCAAAAGCACCGTATGGGCCTGGTCGTCCGCACCATCGGCATCACTCGCGCCAGGATCAAGATCGGTATGGCCAACCTGGTCTATAATTTCCAGCGCCTTGCATGGCTTGAAGCCCGAACTGCGCCTGCATGACAGGAAATCGGTGTGCAGAGCGCGCCTCAATACGACAATCACGCCGCCAGGAGCGACGAAAAAACGTACTTCGTCAGACCCGCGTGCCCCGTCCTAACCCATCAGGCCAAAATCATCCGGTTTTTCGAGCTGAGTTAATCGCTGCTCTGCTTCGCTGATGTGCGCCAGACTGCCGATATCAGGAATGAAGGAGACTCGCTCATGAACCATTATGCAGGACTGGATGTCTCGCTGGAGAAGACGGCGATATGCATCCTCAATGAAGATGGCGTTGTCATCCGGGAACTGGTGGTTGCCAGCGATCCGGCGGCGATTGCGCAAGCGCTTTACGATGTCGCGCCGTCCTTCCGGCGCGTGGGCCTCGAAGCCGGCCCCCTGGCGCCCTGGCTCTATGCAGGTATCGCCGATCTAGGCCTGCCGGCGATCTGTATCGAGGTGCGGCAGATGCGCGCGTTTGCCAAGTCATCCGGTCGCCGGAACGCTCGTGCCGGCCGGCGCCGACCAGGCCATCGACGTCGGCCTCCATGATGATCTGCAATACGCTCTCGGCGATCGTCCGCAGGAAATCTCCATCTCCGGTCTTCGTCATCAGCTCTGCAAGCGGTAGTCTGTCGTCGGTCATCGGGATCAACTCCTCGGTGGGCGTGTGAAGTGTGGTAACTCCACCTTACCGATGAGCCCGGTGGCCACCGAGATCGAAATCGCATGGGGTGGGGCATGCCCACCCCATGCGATCGCCTCAATCTACACCGGAAATTACACCACGAGCGCGGACGCTAACTATCGGTCAACTTGACTTTTCAGGAAGGCGAAAAATCAGTTAAATCAAGGTACTATTCGAGTCACGTAAGCCGCCATATCCGGACGTGTCACTCAAGCGAGCCCGTATATTGCGGGATGAGGCGAGGGAAGCCCATGCTGCTGGCCTGGATCCCGCTCTCGAAAAGCAGAAGGCGAAGGCTGCCGCCAGGATCAGCGCGGAGAACAGCTTTTCAAAGGTAGCAGAAATGCTTCTGGAAAAGCAGGAGCGAAAAGGGCTCGCGGAGCCGCCACTCCGTCAGAACCTGCGCGGCCACTTCGTCAGAATCTGGACGATGTCGGTCGCAGGATGTTTGACAAGGTCTTTGTCCACTTCTGCGATCAGCCTTTTTCTGATCGCCGGGGTATAATGGTCCCGCAGGATATGAAGCGTCGCCGGTGGTGCGACGACGATGATGTCGGCTTCATGCCCGGCGACGGTTTCCGCTAGAACTTGTGCCGCTTCGATAGCCAAACGATCTTCCCGCAGTTGATGGATATCGGCCTGCCGGTAGCTGCTTCTGGTGCCGCCCATGCTGGAAAAGCTGACGCCTGGCGCGTCGGTCAGCTGTTCCCGATTAGGCGGGTTGTCGATCTGGCGATGGGCGACGACTGACAGTTCAGGGTTAAGGGCGTCGCCCTCATTCCTCAACACCAGCATCCTTGAACCGTCAGTAACGAGCAGGATCGTTCCATAGGCGATTTTCATGATCAATCTTCCCTCGACTGCAGACCCGCAATGCAGGTCGTGAACCTTTCGGACGAGGACGCGGGAGAGTCCCGGCCGGTCTGCAAGCGCATTATGGGTCGTTAAGCCCGATACGCGATATTGGGGCTTTCCCTTATGGTCCCGGATGTGGCCATGGGGAAGATGGGTCCATCGGCTTGGCCGCCGACATGAGTCCGCTGGTGAGGTTGGGGTGAGAAACGTGCAGGAGAGTGCAGGACTGCTTCCCTATCGCTGGCATGAAGGAGATTACAGGTCTTCCTGGCGCATCCGGCGGCCCATACTGGCAGCGTGAAGACGAGGGTACCTGGCAGATTGCAAAGGGCGCGCCGCTGCCGGGGGAGGCGCTGCCCAATACGGCTTTGCGAGAGTTTCAGGAGGAGGTGGGGATGCGCCACGCAAAGATGCTGGTGAGGCGTGCGGTCCGCTCACCCAGCTTTTCCGCCGCCCGCGTTCCCGCGAGGCTGCCCGCCACTCCGCCGAGGGCGAACACGAGCGCCAGCAGCCAGTCGACCAGGCCGGAAAAGGCGTAGTTGGCTGCTGTGGTGAGGCCGAACGCTGTGACGGCGATCAGCGAGGTGCCGGCCGCCATCAGCATCGGCATGCCGGTCGATGCGACCAGGCCGGGCACGATCAGAAACCCGCCGCCAATCCCGAAGAAGCCGGAAAATGCACCCGATCCAGGGCCATAGGCGATCACCTGGGGCGCTTTTTCGCGATTCATTCCGCGCCGGGATCGCCGGGATTGCGCCGGTCCTTGAGCATCAGCCCGCTGACCAGACCGAGGACGAAGCCGACAAGGCCGCCCTTCAGCCCCGCGGCGTTTCGGAGGCCGGGGGCCGGTGCCTGCCCGTCCATTTTGCTCGTTGGCTTGTGCCTGTGGTGCCGCTGGGGACAAAATGATTGAGCGCCATGCCCGCGAGCATCGCCAGCACGAAGGGCGCGGCATGAATCGGCTTCAGCGCCAGGCTGGCGATCGCAGGTCCGGGGCAGAGTCCGCCGAGGCCCCAGCCAATGCCAAAGAGCACCGCGCCCACCGCCAGCTTCCAGTCGAGACTCCGTGTTTCCGGCAGGTTGAAGGTTGCTCCGGCCAGCGGGCGCTCAAGTCGTTTCTGCACCACCCAGGCGATCGACATCGGGATCATCGCTCCGCCCATGACGAAGGCGAGCGTCGGATCCCAAGGGCCGAGAAGGTCCAGGAAGGCGCGCACCCGCATCGGGTCCGTCATACCGGATAGCGCAAGGCCCGCGCCGAACAGTGCGCCTGAGATCAGGGCGAGGACGACCTTTATCATAGCGCACCTGTGAGGCGAAGAACCGCGACTGTCGCAAAGCCGCTGGCCATGAAGAGCGCCGTCGCGAGGAGAGAGCGGGGAGAGAGGCGGGACACGCCGCATACGCCATGGCCGCTGGTGCAGCCGGACCCCAGTCGCGTGCCGAAGCCGACGATGAGGCCGGCGATCAGCAACAGCCCGATCGAAGGGAAGCGCGCCGGCACTCCGCCCGACAGCAAGGATGCGATAAGCGCGCCAACAGGCAGGCCGATGATGAAGGCAATTGCGACGTTGCGCGGCGCTCCGCTGTCAGCAAGCCCAGTCGCGCGGGCCGCAAGGCCGCTGACACCTGCTATGCGGCCAAGGCCGAGCAGCATGATGGCGGCGGCGATGCCGATCATCAGGCCGCCAATCAGGCCTTCGACGGGTTGCGCTTGGGGGAAGGCGGGGATCATAGCTGGTTCACCGGAATCTTGAGATAGACGATGCCATTATCTTCTGGCGGCGGAAGGCGGCCCGCGCGCATGTTCACCTGCACTGACGGCAGGATGAGGCGCGGCATGTCGAGCGTGCGGTCGCGCGCTTCGCGCATGGCGACGAATTCATCTTCGCTGATGCCGTCATGGGCGTGGACATTGTGGCGGCGCTGCTCCGCGACTGTCGTTTCCCACAGATAATGGTCGCGCCCCTCCGGCAGATAATCATGGCACAGGAAGAGGCGCGTTTCGGGCGGCATTTCCAGCAGACGACGGAGGGACCGGAATAGCTGGCGCGCATCGCCGCCGGGGAAATCGGCACGCGCGGTGCCATAATCGGGCATGAACATCGTGTCGCCCACGAACACCGCATCGCCGACGACATAGGCGACGCAAGCAGGCGTGTGACCCGGAACGTGCAGCACAGTGACGGGAAGATCGCCGATGGAGAAGCTTTCGCCATCCTGCCAGAGATGATCGAACTGTGATCCGTCGTGCGGGAACCCGGCGCCCGCGTTGAACAGCTTGCCGAACGTCTGCTGCACTTCCCGGATACGCGCGCCGATGGCGATTTTGCCGCCGAGCTGGCGCTGAAGATAGGGGGCAGCCGACAAATGATCGGCATGGGCGTGCGTTTCCAGATGCCAGTCGACCGTCAGCCCTTCCTTTTCGACATAATCGATGATGGGTTTGGCGGCATCCAGGCTGGTCCGGCCGGACGCCGGATCATAGGTGAGGACACTGTCGATGACGGCGGCGCGCCGGGTTGCGGCATCGCGGACGACATAAGTGACTGTGAAGGTCGGAGCGTCGAAAAAGCTCCGAATCACGGGCACGGCCTTTTGCGCCGTGATCACCTGCCGCGTCGCCTTTGCGAGTGCATCGTCGGGCATGCGCTTCTCCACCACCTTCCATCCATCCTGCGCTTTTCGCAGCGCGATGCACTACGGAATTATCCGCATCCATCAGATGACAATCGCCCAAGCCAGGATGCTGGCTGCTGCCGTCCCCAACGCTGCAAAGAGCGGGATCGATGCCCGGACGCCGCCATGGCCCCAGCCGATCACCACTGTCATGATGGCCTTGGCCAGCGTGTTGGCGAGCACCGCGCCACCCAGTGACAGCCCGGCGGTCCGATCGTTGAGCATATGGGCTGGCAGTCCCGACATGGTGATGACCGCCGCATCGACATCGGAGATGCCGGTGAGCGTCAGCACCACCGCCATCCCCTGCTGCCCGAAATGATGGAGCGCCCATCTTGCCACCAGCGACAACACGATCACCATGGCCGCCAGGATCAGCGCGGGGCCGAAGCCAAGCGGGTTGGCGATGCTCACCTTTGCGCTGTCGCCGCGATGATGGCGGAAGGCGAAAAGGGCGAACAAGATGGCGACGAACGTTGCGGGCGCCATGGTAAGGGCCAGGGTCGGCAGCGCGCGGGGGATAAGCGCCAGTGCCAGCAGTTGAACCCGGACGAACATCACGATCGAAGCGATGGCGATGCCAGCGGCGAGTGGGCCACGAATGGTGGGTTCGTCCCGCAGGCGCCGCGCATATTCGGCTGTTACGGCGGTGGAAGATACGATCGCGCCGGTCAGCGCAACCAGCAGAATGCTCCTGCCCTGTCCCAGCCGCCGGGACAGGGCATAGCCCGCGAAGGACAGGCCGATGACGAACACGACGACCAGCCAGATGTTGCGCGGGTTCCAGGCTTCATAGGGGCCCATCGCTCGATCCGGCAGCAGGGGCAGGATGACGAGCGAGACCAGCAGGAAGCGCGAGACGCCTTCGATCTCCTGATCATCCATGCCCCTGAGCAGTGCGTGCATTGACTGCCGGGCGCTCAGCATGGCGAAAGTTGCGCCGCCAATCGCCAGGCCCAATACCGGAGAGAAGCGGGTTGCGCAGAAGCTGGCGGCGAAGGTCAATATGCCCGCCAGCGTCGTGGTAGCCGACAGGTGGTCCTGATCCACGCTGCGGACATAGCCTGCGGTCAGCACCGCCGCCACGCCGATCGCGAGCGCGGCGGCCATCATGTCCGGCGCCAGACCCCCGATACCGCCGATCAGGCCGATCAGCCCGAAGGTGCGAAAACCGGCTACGCGGCGGCCGGTGCCGAAAGATCTTTGCGCCCAGCCCCTTTGCATGCCGATCAGCAATCCGATGGCTATGGCGGCCAGCAGTGGCATATAAGGCTGTATGATCGAGGGGCTGACGCCAGCAGTCATCGCGGCCTCACGCTCGTTTCCTTGATACGGCCGTCCAGCATGGAGATTTGCACATCGGCCGCCGCCGCGACATCGGGATCATGGGTGACGCAGACGACCGCGCGGCCCTGATCATGGGCAAGGTTGCGAAACATCTCGACCACGCGGGCGCTGTTCTGGCTGTCGAGATTGCCTGTGGGTTCGTCCCCCAGCACCAGCGCCGGATCATTGGCGATGGCGCGGGCGATGGCGACGCGCTGGCGCTCACCGCCAGACAGGCGATCGGGGGTCTTCGCGCTTTTCTCTCCAAGACCCATGCCCTCAAGCAGCGCTTGCGCCTTGGCCTGTATCTCGCCAAGCGAAAATTTGCCGAGCCTGCGCATGGGCAGCATGACATTTTCGAGCGCCGTGAATTCTGGCAGAAGAAAATGGAACTGGAAGACGAAACCGAAGCTTGCCAGCCGGATTTGGGCGCGCGCGTCGCCGCGCAATGCATTCATGTCCCGTCCGTTGAACAGCACATTGCCCTCTGTTGGACGGTCCAGCAGACCAAGGAGATAGAGCAGCGAGGACTTGCCGCAGCCGGACGGTCCCACGATCGCGACAAAGGTCGCAGGCTGGATGGATAGGGAAACGTCAGCGACCAGCGTGACGGGAGGCGTGCCCGGAAGGCTACGGGAAACGCCCTCAACTTCTATAATCGCGCTCATACCGCGCCCCGCAATATGTCGACCGGATCGACCCGCGCGGCTTTGCGCGCAGGCAACCATGCGGCGATTACGCCTGAGAGCAGGGAGGCGGCCGCAGCGATTGCGTACTGGCGGGCGGAGCGATCAAGCGGAAGACGTTGGTCTTCCCCGGCGATGGGGAATTTGAGCGAGCCTAGGATGGCCATCAGTCCGTAGCCGAGCAACCATCCGGCGATGATGCCGATCAATGCCAGAGCCAGACCCTCGAACACGAAGATCAGTTGAAGATCGCGCTCTGAAAAGCCCATGGATCGCATGATCGCGATGTCTCGCCTTTTGTCCGACACGCTGTTGGACACGACCGTATAGATGCCGAAGCTGGCGACCAGCAGGATGGCCGACACGACGCTGTACATGATGACGTTGCGGGTCACGAGCAGGGAGAGAAAGTCGGCGGAACGCTCCTGCCAGCTTTCCGCCTTGTAGGCGTAGCGCGCCTCCAGGCGGCGGCTGATCGGTTCGGCCTCATAGGGGTCGGAAAGGCGTACGCCGATGCGGTTGATGATGAATGGACGGCCAAGCAGCGATTGTGCTTCCCTCAGCAGGACATAGCCCAGCCCCGATGAAATCTGCGTCTGGCCGCGCTTGAACAGGCCGACGATGCGGAGCGACCGGCTCTTTGCCGAAGCAGAGGTCGCCCCAACCACGTCACCCACGCCAAGGCCAAGCCGCCGGGCCATTTCCTCACCGATGATGATGCCGCCTTGCGTGCTTTCCAGGTCGCGCAGCCTTCCGACGCGCAGTTGGTCCTGGATGGTGCTGACCTTTTCCTCGATCGCGGGATCGACGCCGACGATGGTGAGCGCTTCCTCGCGTCCGCCGCTGCGCAGCGTTATCGCGCCGCTGAGACTAGGCGAGCCGATGGCCCCGGGCAGCGCGTTGACGGTGCGCAATATCTCCGCCCAGCCTTTAAGCCCGCGCACCTCGTTGCGGACCTTGTAGTGGCGAAGATCGACTGCCGCGCCCTTGTAAAGACTGACGCCAGGCTGGGGCGGCGGGCTGCGCAGCTCGTCGGAAATGATGATATGCGGGGCGGCGTCGATCAGCGTCTTGATGAAGTCATTCTGGCTGCCGATCATCATGGCGGAAACGGCGAGAAAGAAGCCGACGCCGACGGCCACGCCGCTCACCGCGACGATGGTCTGGCGGCGGCGGCCGACAAGGTGACGGGCGGCGACGCTGGCCAGCAGCCGTAGCTGACCGATCATTGCCGCACCCGAACGCGCATATCGTCCTTGAGCTTCCCCTCCGGCATTTTAACCACCATGTCATCGCGCGACAACCCGGAGAGGATTTGAACGTCGCTGGTCCCGGCAATCCCGGTGCGGACAGTTTTCGCATGAACGCGGTGGCCGCGAACGATCCAGACCTTGCCGTCTTCAATCGCGCTCGCTGGCGCCAGTAGCGCTCGTTGCGCCCTGCGCGTGACGATGTTGACCTCCAACGTCAGGCCCAGCGGCAGCGCCACTGCGCCGTTCGTCACGATGCGGGCGCGAAAGGCGCGCTGTTCAGGATCGCCGCCCGGTGTTACTTCCCGGACATGACCGCGCAGCACTCGGCCGGGCCAGGCGTCGCTCGACATCAAAGCTTCCTGACCGGCATGGACGCGGGCGACGTCGCGTTCGTCTATGGTGGCCGTGATCCAGATGCGGGAAGGATCGCCCAGCGTCATCAGGATGCGGCCGGGGCTTGCGAGGTCGCCTGGCTCCACGTCCTTACGCAAGACGATGCCATCTATGCCCGATCGCACGATCATCTGGTCGAGCCGGGCGCTGGCGCTTTTCTCCGACGCCCTCGCGCCGTCGGCGGCGGCGACAGCCGAATCCCGAGCGGCGCGGGTGACCCATCCTTTCGCGAAGAGCGAGAGCGTGCGCTGTTCGTCCTGCTGCGCGAAGCGGCGTTGGGCCGCTGCCTGCTGTAGCGCGTGTCGCTGTTCCTCGTCATCGAGAAGGACGAGCGGCTGGCCGCGCACGACGCGCTGCGCTTCGTCGGCGAGGACTTGGCGGACCGGAGCGGTGAGGCGGGCGGAGACCGACACGGGTTGTCGCGCCTCAACAAAGCCGGTCGCATAGACCAGCTCGACCGCATGGCCGATGCGGACGGGCGCAAGCTCCACCTCCTGCGCCCGGCCCGCGAGCAACCACCATGCCGCGGTCGCCGCGACCAGCGCGAGCGGCAACAGCCAGAGCGCGATGCGTTTCATAAGAGGGTATATAGCATCACGCGAAGATCATTGCCCGCCCGTATCGATTGTGCCCTGCTATTTCGATCCAACCGGAATCTGGCGCGGCTTGCTCTGTTCCGTGGCGAGACGAGGGACGATGACCTTCAGCAGGCCTTTTTCCAAATGGGCGCTGGCCTTGTCCGCATCCGCTTCGAACGGTAGGGCGACGCGGCGCAGATAGCTTCCCCGGCTGCGCTCGATCAGATGATAATTCTTCTTTTCATCCTTCTCCTCGCGGTCTTCCTTATGCTCGGCCTTGATGGTGAGGACATCGTCCTGCACGTCGAGCGATACATCCTGTTCGTCGAAGCCCGGCAGTTCGGCGGTCAATTCAAGGCCCTTGTCTGTTTCCGCGATGTCGACGCGGGGGAGGTTGAAGCCCCTGCTGCCGCCATCGCCGCTGGTGGTGAGCCAGCCCCGGCCGAAATCGTCGCTTAGGCGATCCATTTCCTTGCGCAGATCGGTAAAGGGATCAAAGCCGCTGCGGAAGATAGTGCTGCGGCCAAAGGGGATGAGGGAACGGAAATCGGTCATTTGTCCTTCTCCTGCTTTTGTGAAAGTGGCGGTTCACCGGAATGGTGCATCATCCGATGCTGTTGTCTGTGTTCGGCTGAGTCATGCATCGCACGGCAATGCTCCATCGCTCCGGGCATCGGATGGCCCGGCTGCATGGGCATGGTGCCGGTCTGCATCATATGCTCGCCTGCCGGATCGTGCTCCGCTGGCGCGGCCGCGGGCGGTGGCGCACGGGGAGGTGCGGTCTGCGCGGATGCTCCGGCAATGAGCAACAGGTTGAGGAGCGCGGCGCTGGCGAAATGGCGGCGCATGGGCAATTATCCTTTGAAAGACTCTGCATCGAATTGTCGCCCGACACGGGATGCCACGCCATAAGTAGAGTCACGCAGTCGCTGTTGGCGGCATAATGACCGCCGCGCCCTGAACCCTGCCTGCGCGCAGACTTTGCAGCGCCTGATTGGCTTGCGCGAGGGGGAAGCTTTGGGTGACGGTGTGCAGCTGCATGCCGCCTACCAGGTCGAAAAAGGAGGTGCCGTCTTCCCGCGTCAGGTTGGCGACCGAGAGGATCTGCCTTTCCTGCCACAGATCGGCATAGGGGAAGGAGGGGATGTCGCTCATGTGGATGCCCGCGCATATGACGCGGCCGCCTTTTCTAACCGCTCGTAGGGCCCGGGGAACGAGTTCGCCCGCCGGGGCGAAGATCAGGGCGGCGTCGATGAGCGTAGGCGGCGTCTGAGATGAGCCGCCCGCCCAGGCGCAGCCGAGCGAACGGGCAAAGTCCTGTCCGGCCGTGTCGCCGTCCCGCGTGAAGGCGTAGACGGTGCGCTGCTGATGTCGGGCGACCTGCGCCAATATGTGCGCGGCGGCGCCAAAGCCATATAGGCCGATGACGCTTGCCGGACCAGCCAGCCGCAACGCTCTCCACCCGATCAGGCCAGCGCAGAGCAGGGGCGCGGCCTCCACGTCCGAAAAGCGATCGGGCAGATCGAAGCAATATTGCGCGTCGGCAATCGCATGGGTGGCATAGCCGCCGTCCCGCGTGGCTCCGGTGAAGAGCGGAGCGTCGCACAGATTTTCCCGCCCCGCCCGGCAATAGGGGCAGACGCCACATGTATGTCCTAGCCAGGGGACGCCGACACGCTGGCCGATGGCGAAACCTTCAACGCCGCTGCCCAATGCCGCGACCCGGCCGACGATCTCATGGCCCGGTATGATGGGGTAGCGTGCCGGGATTTCCCCGTCGAGAACGTGCAGATCGGTCCGGCATACGCCGCAGGCGGCGACTTCGATCAGCAGTTCGCCGGGTCCGGGATTGGGCATGGGACGTTCGATCCGCACGAGTGCAGCGCCCGGCGCGGGAATCTGCATCGCCACCATCGGCTTCACTGTACGCTGGCCGCCGAATGCAGGGAAAAGCCGAAGAGCATGAGCATCACGCCTTGCGATATGAGGTCTATGGCGAGCACCATCCCGAGCAGCCAGAGGCTGTTCCACGGCCATGAGACGGCCACCAGCGCTGCGGCCACGATGCTGATTACCCCGGACAGGATCATCCACACCCTGCCTTCGTTGTGCCGGAAGGCAAGGATGAGGCGGGCGAAACCTGACGCCGCCAGGGTAATGCCGATGAAGACCGTAAGGACGCTCGCGCCAAGGAGGGGATCGACGAGCATGATGCTGGCCGTGATGAGGTAGAGCAGCGCGGCGAGGCCCCATAGGACTCCCGATGAAAAGCGCTGGACGCTGAAGGCGTGGAACAGCTGGAATATACCGCCCGCGAACATGGCCGCGCCTACGATATAGGTGGCAAGGATCGTCGCGAGGAGCAGGTTGGCGCTGGCGAGGATGCCGAGCAACGCAAGAGCGGCGCCGATGCCCAGGAAAGTGCGCCATAGCTGCTGTCCCGGTAGGGATGCCCCCGGTTCCAAGGCCATTTTCAAGTTCATGATCGCCCTCCTCAAGATGCGAGACCGCGAGTTTAGCGCTGGAAACGAAGGGATGATGTTCGTGAATCTACGAATAGGATGGCTTCCATGGCGGCGCGATCATCCTGGTGATAATCTTTCAAGGAGCGTTGCCATGAAAGCGTTGATCTATGATGAGCCCGGTCAGAAGCATCTGGGCGAGCGAGAAAGGCCAGAGATCAAGGATGTGGGAGACGCCATCGTCCGCGTCACGCATACGACCATATGCGGCACCGACCTCCATATATTGAAGGGCGACGTGCCCACTTGCGATCCGGGACGGACATTGGGGCATGAGGGCGTCGGCGTTGTGGAGGCGGTCGGATCGGCGGTCGCGAATTTCAAGCTCGGCGATCATGTGCTGATTTCCTGCATCACCTCATGCGGGCGGTGCGACTATTGCCGCCGGGGCATCTATTCGCATTGCGTGAGCGGGGGGTGGCTCCTGGGCAATGCCATCGACGGCACGCAGGCCGAATATGTGCGCATCCCTCATGCCGACACCAGCCTCTATCCGGTTCCCGCTGGGTCCGACGAGGAAGCGCTGGTGATGCTGAGCGACATATTGCCGACCGGCTTTGAATGCGGCGTGCTGAATGGCAAGGTCGCGCCCGGGAGCAGCGTCGCCATCGTGGGCGCGGGCCCTATCGGGCTGGCCACCTTGCTGACGGCGCAATTCTATTCGCCCAGCCAGATCATCATGATCGACCTCGACGCCAACCGGTTGGCCGTGGCGGAACGGTTCGGCGCGACGCGCACTATCGACAGCCGGTCGGAAGACGCCGTGGCAGTGGTCAAGTCGTTGACCGACGGCAGGGGCGTGGACACGGCCATAGAGGCTGTCGGCGTGCCTGCGACCTTTGAACTGTGCGAAGACCTGGTCGCACCGGGTGGGGTCATCGCGAACATTGGCGTGCATGGCGTGAAGGCCGACCTGCATCTGGAACGGCTCTGGTCGCATAATATCACGATCACGACCCGGCTGGTGGATACTGCCACCACTTCGATGCTGCTGAAGACGGTTGCGAGCGGGAAGGTTGACGCAAAGAAGCTTATTACTCATCGCTTCACGCTGGACGGCATTATGGAAGCCTATGACGTATTTGACCGGGCGGCGGAGACGCAGGCGCTCAAGGTGCTGATCACGCCCTGATCGGTCCCCAGGGCCTATCGCATCGCCGCCCGCTTGAGCGCTTCGGCGCAGAGGAGTAGGCGGCGAACAAGGCCGCCGTCACCATGAGGATGCCGGGCGGAGCCGTCCTGCGCAGCGATAGCGTCGCACATGCTTTCAACTGGCATGAGCCGCCAAGCTCTTCCTGGCGATCCGGACGGTGGGATCGTCGGGGTCCGCGATGGTCACGAAGCCAAGCTCCCGTTCCATGCGTAGCGCCGCGTCATGGTCGGTGGATTCGATCGACTCGACCGTTTCGATCCCTTCCGCCTTCGCATAGCGAAGCACATGTTCGAACAAGGTCCAGCTGATGCCCTTGCCCTTCAGGTCCGTGCGGGTGGTGAGCGCTATTTCCGCGTGGGCGCGATCAGGGTCGGTCGCGAGCATGGCGATGGCGAGGAGTTCGCCTTCCTCTCCGAAGGCGAGGAAGCTGATGGTGCGGACATAGTCCACTCGCGTCATCATCACGATCTGGTCGTGGCTGACCTTGCAAAGCCCCGACATGAAGCGGAAGCGCAGGTCTTCGGGCGAGACATGGTCGAAGAAGGCCGCGACCGCTGGCTCGTCGTCAGGGCGCACCGGCCGTACATGGAAACGAACCCCCTGTTCTGTCACGAGGTCGGACGCCCAGCCTTCCGGCGGCGCGCGCAGGACTAAGCGGGATGCTGTTGCCGCCTCGGCGGTGATCCGCGCCCGCGCATCCAGAGCGATGACGCCTGCGGCGCTCACGATCAAGGGGTTGATGTCGAGTTCCAGCAGGCTGGGAAGGTCGACCGCCATGGCCGACACGGCGTCCAGCACATCAGCGACGCTTTCGACATCGGCTGCCGGGACGTTCCGATACCCGGCGAGCATCCGGGACATATGCGTCCCCTCAATCAGGGCGCGAGCCTGCGCATGGTCTATGGGCAGGAGGTCGATGGCCTTGTCATCTAGAAGCTCCGTCGCGGTGCCGCCCGCCCCAGCCATGATCATGGGTCCGAAAACCGGATCGGTGCTAAGGCCCACGATCATCTCCCTGCCGTCTTTCACCCTTATCATGTCCTCGACGGCGAACCCCTGGATTCTCGCTTGCGGGAAATCGCGGCGGATACGCCGTTCCATCTCCCGCGCGGCCGCCACGGCAGCCCGGGCGTCCGGCAGGTCGAGCGCGACCCCGCCCACATCCGATTTGTGCGGCAGGTCGCGCGAGACGATCTTCACCGCATAGGGCGCGCTCAGCCGGCAGCAAGCCTCTTCCACCGCGTCCGCCGAAGCGGCAAAGCGCGTGGGAGCGACGGGGATGCCATAGGCCTCCAGCAGTTTCTTCACCTTGATTTCGGAAAGCGTCGTGCATCCATCCGCCTGCGCATCGGAGATGATGGCGCGGGCGGCGGCACGGTCGGCCTGGACCTCACGCGACCGAGCGGGCGCTTCCGTCAGGCTCTCGCGAAGGCGGCGAGCCTGGGCCAGATAGCCAAAGGCGCGCACGGCGTCGTCCGGCGTTGAAAAGACCGGAATGCCCGCCGCTGCGAACACAGGCCTTACCCTATCGCTGTTGGCCTCACCCAGCCAGCAGGCAAGGACAGGCTTGTGGATACGCTCCTGCGCTGCCGCCGCGACTTCGCCGCAGATCGCCAGCGCCGTTTCCTTCGCTTCGCTGCGCGCGGTGGGGCAGTTCATGAGCAGCACCGCGTCGCTCCCGCTGTCGCGCAGGATGGCTCGTACCGCAGCGGCATAGCGGTCCGCGTCCGCGTCGCCCAATATATCGACGGGATTGGCGCGCGGTGAAGCTGCGGGCGTCACCTCCGCAAGCGCGGTGATCGTTTCGGTGGTCAATGCCGCGAGCCGCCCATCCGCCTGCGCCAAGGCATCGACCGCCAATATGCCAGCGCCGCCGCCGTTGGTCAGGATCGCCAGCCGGTTGCCGGGCACCGGCGCACAGGCGCATAGGATCTCGGCGGCGTCGAACAGTTCCGTCAGGCTGTCTACCAGCAGGATTCCGGCGCGTGCAAAGGCGGCTTCATACACGTCATAGGAACCGATCATGGCGCCAGTGTGGGAAAGGGTCGCTTGCGCGGCGAGCTGGCTCTTGCCGGCCTTGATCGCAATGATGGGCTTATGGAGCGCGGCGGCGCGGGCAGCGATCATGAACTCGGCCGCCTCGGTGACACCCTCCACATAGAGCAGAATGGCGTGGGTGTGGGGATCGGCCGCAAGCAGGTCGATCAGGTCGCCAAGGTTCGCATCCGTCATGTCGCCTGCGGAAATAACGCTGGAAAAGCCCACCCGGCGGGTTTGCGCCCAATCGAGCACGGCGGTGATAAGCGCGCCGCTCTGCGAGATGAGGCCAAGATTGCCCGGCAGCACCGGGGCGCAGGCGAAGGTAGCGTTGATCCGCGCATGGGGCGCCATGATGCCAAGGCAATTGGGTCCGACGATCCGCATGTCGTGCCGTTGGGCCGCAGCCCTGATCGCCTGGCGGAATGCGCTGGCATCGTGAAGGCCCGCCGACAGGATGACGGCGCAGCGCGTGCCGAGGCTTCCCAGCTCGTCGATGATGCCCGCCACGGTCTGTTCGGGCGTCATGATGATCGCAAGTTCGGGCGCGGCGGGCAGGTCGGTGACGCTGGCGACCCATGTCGTGCCTAGTCGCGACACCGGGTGCGGATTGACGACATGGACGCTGCCTTCGAACCCGCCCGCCAGCAGATTGTCGAGGACGAGCGTGCCGACGGCGCCCTTTTCCTGCGACCCTCCGATCAGGGCGATGGTCCTGGCGTGAAGAAGCGGCGACAGGTTGCGGATGGTCATGGCTAATCTCGTCCTTGGCTGGGATCGCGCGAACGCGGAGCGATCCTAGGAAGGGCGGTGTCCATGGCGATATTCGTAAATGCCGCAGGGCGTCCTGGCTCGGTTAATGAAAAGCTACTTACGGGAAGTTGCGAATAGGGTGGCGATGCGCAGTCCCTAAAATGGCCTCATCAGCGAGGAGGCGAACATGCAGCGTTCAGGAGACACGGAAGGCGGTGCTCCACGGCACGATCCTGTCCGGCAAACGGCTCACGATCTGCGCAACCTTTTCGCTGTCATCGCCTCGATCAGGCATCTGTTGGATAAGCATCAAGACGGCCCAGTGGGGAAAACCATCCTGCGCGGGCTGGAGAAGGCGGCGGTGCGGGGCAGCGAACTCACGACCCGGCTGCTTGCAAGGCAGGCGGGGGGACAGTGCTTCCCCGTGGATGTGGGCGCGCAGGTCGTCCACGCCGCGCCCTTGCTCCACGCCATAGTGAAGCACCCCGCGTCATTGGAAATCGACACGCAGATGGCCTTGCCCGATGCGCGGGTAAGCGCCGATCCGGCCGAACTGGAAGCGGTGATGCTGGAGTTGGTCGCCAATGCCGTCAGGGCGGGCGCGCGGCATATCTTGCTCCGCTGCCGCAGGATCGGAGATCGGGTCTGGCTGGTGATTGCGGACGATGGCCCGGGCTTGCCGGCCAACGGTGCTGCCCGACCGCCACTCGACGCAGGAAGCGGCGGCCGTGGAAATGGCTTGCAGCGGGTCTGCGGGGCGATCCGCGACATGAGGGGCAAAATATTCATTCGCGGCAGTGCCCGATCAGGTTCGGGCACAGTGGTCGCCATGCTTTTGCCGGTGGCGCTTCCAGCCGCCAGCAAATCACGCGCCCGGCATTGGAGCGCGTCACCCACCAACGAGGAGAGTTGCGATGAAGACCGATGGACAGTTGCAGCATGATGTCATGGACGAGCTGGAGTGGGACCCCAGCGTCGATCATGCGGATATCGGCGTGGCGGTGAATGACGGGGTGGTGACCCTGTCCGGCTATGTTTCCAACTATCTGGAGAAGATGGCGGCGGAAAAGGCGGCTCGGCGCGTCAGCGGGGTCAAGGCGATCGCCGAGGAGATCCAGGTGCGCTTCAAGTCCGAACCCAAAACGGCGGACCACGAAATAGCCAAGCGCATCCTCGACATGTTTTCGTGGAATGTCTCCATCCCGCACGACAAGATCAATGTGAAGGTCGAGAAGGGCTGGGTCACGCTGTCGGGCGTTGTCGATGCCTATTATCAGAGCGATGAGGCGAGAAGGGCGACCGCAAGGATTTCAGGCGTGACCGGCGTCAGCAACCTTATCGAGGTGAAGAAGCTGCCCGTCAGCGCCGACATCCGGGACCGGATCGCCGCCGCTTTCAAGCGTCAGGCGGATCTGGACGCTGCTGGCGTCACGATCGCCACGGATGGGAACACCGTACGCCTGGGCGGCCGGGTGAAGGCCTGGCACGAACGCGGCGTAGCGGAGCGGGCGGCCTGGGCCGCGCCCGGCGTGACCAAGGTCGAGGACAATATCGTCGTATCGACATTCTGACCCCGGTGTCCCCGGCAGGCGTCACGCTTGCCGGGGCGCTCCATTGCGGGTCGGTTCCTGACGCTATTTCATTGGAGGAGCATATGCCCGTCATAGATCGCGTGCGCCGATCCGTAGACGTCATGTTTCAGGCAGCGATGACCATCGGGCTGATGATCGCCATCGCGGCGATGATCCTGGCCCGGATGCCGGGATGACGTCCGTTGGATAGCGAACATCTTATCATGAGGAAATCGACATGAAGAACGTGCTCTTGCTCGTCCATGATGATGCCGGTCAGGAAGCGCGGCTCCAGGCGGCGCTGGACCTGACCAGATGCTTGTCGGGCCATCTGACCTGCCTCGACGTCGTGCAGATCCCGGTGCTGGCGGGCAGCGAATATTATCCGGACGCCGAACTGATGCTGCTTCAGGATGCGCGGAAGCGGGAAGAGGTCAATGCGGGACGGATCCGGGCGCGGCTTCAGGC
Organism: Sphingobium sp. JS3065; assembly: GCF_026427355.1. Lineage (NCBI taxonomy): Bacteria > Pseudomonadati > Pseudomonadota > Alphaproteobacteria > Sphingomonadales > Sphingobiaceae > Sphingobium > Sphingobium sp. JS3065. The sequence goes on along the minus strand of NZ_CP102665.1, from coordinate 657,562 downwards.
GGAAGATGTGGCTTGGAACTGGGTTGACCAGACGGGCTATATCGCTCCGCTGATACAGGACAGCGCGGCATTGGCGGACATCATCGTCCTCAATACGTCGCTCGCCGATCGTATGATGCCCGACATGATCCCGATCGTGTCAGATGCGGTGCTGAAATCCGGGAAGCCGATATTGGCGGTTCCCGACGATAGCCGGGGCATCGATTTTGGCGGCCATGTCCTTGCCGCCTGGGACGGATCGAGGCCGGCTGCCGAAGCGCTGCGGGCGGCGGCGCCGCTGCTGGCAAGCGCGCAGGGCGTGACGATCATCGAGATGGGCGAAGTGAGCGGCGAGCTTGCCGAAGATGCGGCGGCCTATCTTTCCCGGCATGGCGTGCGGCCGCGTGTGGAGCGGCTGGACGAGCCGGAAGCGGGTGTCGCGGCGGGACTGCTGGCCGAGATGAACAGGCGGCGGCCGGCTTTCTGCATCATGGGAGCATTTGGACATTCGCGGTTGCGCGAGAGTCTGTTCGGCGGAATCACCCGGATAATGCTGGGGGAAGCGAATGTTCCGTTGTTCCTGGCTCACTGAAATCCCATAATGAAAGCGTCAATTGAAATGGCGGGGGGAGGTTGTCCAACCTGAAGGCGTAGATCATGGAGTCGTTTGGGTAGTGTAATGACCATCCGGGTTTACACGGACATGGCTGAAATATCATCTGCGCCATATCAAAGACTTGCGAGGAAATGGATAAGTCGTGTGTTGCAATACGGTCAATGATGTTAGGGTGCGCAGGGCCTTGCCAGGCTGACGTCAAAATCCCGCATAGGGTGAGGCCATGCCGTCATGGAAAACAGCGCGTCCGCAATATTACGCCCTCGCCATTCTGGGGGTTGCTTTAGTAGCGGCGGTCCGGCTGCTTCTTGATCCATGGCTGAACGACCGGTCGGCCTATCTGCCCTATGTCATCGCAATCGTGGGCATCGCGCTCTGGCTGGGCGAGGGACCGGCGATCCTCGCTACCCTGCTGAGCGTTGCGGCAGGGGTGGCGATTACCCATCGGTCGACGCTACAGAACCGCGACCTGATCGAGATCGCGCTGTTCGTCGTGACCGCTGCCGGCATCATCCTGATGAGCCGCCTCGTCCGCCGGTCGAACCAGCGGCGGGAGGTGGCTGAAGTCGCCGTCGAACGTGGCGGCGCGGCGAACGAGCAGTTGGCGGTCGAGCTAAACCTGTTGATCGATGGCGCGCACGGGCTGGCGATCTACATGTTGGATCCGGCTGGCCGGGTGACGATCTGGAACCGGGGCACCGAGCGGCTGAAGGGCTGGACCGAGCAGGAGGTGCTGGGCAAGCCATCTTCCCTATTCTATCCCCGCGAAGCCGTTGTGGCGGGCAAGCCCGAGGCCGATATCGAGCGTGCCCGCGCAGAAGGGCGGTTCGAGGAAGAGGATTGGCGCGTCCGCAAGGACGGGTCGGAATTCCTGGCGGCGGTTAGCTGGACCGCGCTTTATGACAAAGATGGCGCGCTGCGCGGTTTTGCGAAGATCGTGTCCGACATCACCGAAAAGCGGTCGGCCGAAGACCATCTGCGCGCCCATGAAAGCCAGCTGCGCGCGATCCTGTCGACCGTGCCCGACGCGATGGTGGTGATCGACGAGGCGGGCACGATGCTGTCTTTCAGCGCGGCGGCGGAGGCGTTGTTCGGCTATGCCGAGGAAGAGGTGCTGGGGCGGAACGTGCGCATGTTGATGCCGTCTCCGGACCGGGAACGGCATGACAGCTATATCCAGCGCTATCTGGAAACCGGGGAAAAGCGCATCATCGGCAAGGGCAGGGTCGTGTCGGGCCGGCGGGCCGAAGGCTCATTGTTCCCCATGGAACTGTATATCGGTGAGGCGATGCGCGGGAATGAGCGCATCTTCACCGGCTTCATCCGCGACCTGACCGAGAGGCGGGCGGTCGCAGATCATATGGCGATGTTGCAGGCCGAGCTGACCCATGTGACGCGGGTGAGCGCCATGGGGACGATGGCGTCGACGCTGGCGCATGAACTCAATCAGCCGATCGCGGCTGTCGCCAATTATGTCGCGGCGGTGCGCGACCAGATGGCGCAGCCGCTGGAAAGCGAATGGCCGATGATGCGCGAGGCATTGGTGGAAGCCGCAAGCGAGGCTTTGCGGGCCGGGCAGATCGTGCGCAGGTTGCGGGAATTCGTGTCGCGGGGCGAAGTGGAAAAGACGATCGAGAGCCTGCCCCAACTGGTGGAGGAAGCATCGACGTTGGGCCTTGCAGGCGCGCGCGAGAATGGGATCGATGTCCAGTTCGACCTCGACCCCCGGGCGTCGCCCGTGCTGGTCGATAGGGTGCAGATCCAGCAGGTCCTCATCAACCTGGTCCGCAATGCATGCGAAGCGATGGCGGACGGCGCGGTGAAACAGCTGACGATCGCCACCCGCATGGCCAAGGATGACCTGATCGAGGTCATCGTATCGGACACCGGCTGCGGCATCGCGCCGGGCGTGGCACAGCAATTATTCACCGCGTTCGTCAGCACCAAGCCCAACGGCATGGGCCTTGGCCTTTCCATATGCCGCACCATCGTCGAGGTGAATGGCGGCAAGATCTGGATGGAAAGCCGCAAGGGAAAAGGCACCGATTTCCACTTCACCCTCATTCGAGCGCAGGCGGAGGCATATGACGAACAAGAAGCTTGTTCACATAATTGATGACGAGGACGCCATCCGGCGATCGTCGGGATACATGCTCAAGACAGCCGGCTATTCGGTGGAGGCATGGATGTCGGGAACCGCTTTCCTGAAGGATGCGAAGTCGGCCGAAGAAGGCTGTATCCTGCTGGACGTCCGCATGCCCGACATCGACGGACTGGAAGTCCAGCGCATCCTGGCGGAGCGCGGGATCGCCATGCCGATCATCATCATGACCGGTCATGGAGACATATCCATAGCGGTGCAGGCGATGAAGGCGGGTGCGGTCGATTTCCTGGAAAAGCCGTTCGAGAAGACGGTCCTGATCGATGCGATCGAGCGGGCGTTCGACCGGGTGCATTCTGCTCAAGGCGTGGCGGCGGATGGGGCGCGCGCGAACGTAATCATCGGGGCGCTGACGGGGCGGGAGCGGGAAGTGCTGGAGGGGCTGGCGCAAGGATTGCCCAACAAGACGATCGCCTATGACCTTGGCATTTCATCCCGGACGGTCGAAGTGCATCGCGCCAACCTGATGGCGAAGCTGCATGTGCATAGCCTGTCCGATGCGCTGCGCATAGCCTTTGCAGCCGGAATGGGACGCAAGGACGAAACTGTGATCAATACGTAAAGATTTAGGGGCGCCTCCCATGTCACCTTTTTGGCATGTTGCTCACATCTACGGCTCAAGGCGCGAGAAGAATGGCAGGCTTCCCCATCCCTGTCTCAATATTGGATGATGATGCCGGGGCGCGGCGATCGATGCAGCTGCTGTTGCAGGGGCGGGGATTCCAGGTGCGTTCCTTCGCAAGTCCCGAAGCGCTGATCGCCGATGCCAAGGCAAACAATCCCGCCTGTTTGGTGACGGATTACCGGATGGCGGAATGCGACGGACTGGAAGTATTGCACCGGCTGCGCGCGGCGGGGTGGACCGGACGGGCGATCCTGGTTACCGCCTTTTATTCGGCCGACCTTTTGCAAAGGGCGATGGCGCACGGTTTCGACGCGGTTCTTGACAAACCGTGCAAGGACTCCGCGCTGATGCACGCCGTCATGGGCGCGACGATGCGCGACACCGGCGGGGAACAGCCGTCGCCATGACGAACGCGGTGAAAAGACAGGGAGCCGGTCGGCCTTTCGCCGCCATGGACCTGTTGTCGCCGCGCGAGCGCGAAGTATTGGCCGCAGTGGCAAAGGGCTTGACCAACCGCCAGACAGGTGAGCTGCTGGGCATCAGCCACAGGACGGTGGAGGTCCATCGCGCCCGGTTGATGCGGAAGCTGGATGTGCAGTCAGTGGCCCAGCTCGTTGCCCTTTATGTTCTTCACGGCCAGTCGCAAGCCGGTCATGGCGACAGGCCGCCATATTGAGGCAGACCGTCTGCCCATCTTGTCGGGAGCAGCCGGCCCCGGCGCTGGCGCACCTCGTATAATCCCCAATGTCGCTGGGTATGGATTGTGGGATCATGGCGGCCGGGCCCCGGCATTGCGGCCCCTCGATCTTCAGTGATTTCGTGCGAGGAAGATGATGACTGATGCAGGCACAGCCCGCCATTCGACCATGGAAGCGTCCGACGAACTGGTGCAGATGCTGCGCCGCCATGCCGAGCCGCTGCCTTCCCCCGACGAGGTGGAGGCGTTCGGAAGTTTCTTCGACCGTTTCGGGGATGCGCGCGTCGTCCTGCTGGGCGAGGCGAGCCATGGCACATCGGAATTCTACCGCGCCCGGGCGGCGATCACGCGGCGGCTGATCGAACGGCACGGCTTTACGCTGGTGGCGGTGGAGGCGGATTGGCCCGACGCGGCGCGCATCGACGATTATGTCCGGCATCAGGCTCCACGCCCCAGGAAAGGCGATGTGTTCGTCCGCTTTCCCACATGGATGTGGCGCAATCAGGAAGTGCTGGCCTTTGCCGACTGGCTGCGTGGGCATAATCAGGGGTTGGAGGAACAGCGGCAGGCGTCCTTCCATGGGCTGGACGTCTATTCCTTAAGCGAATCCATCCATGCCGTGCTGGCCTATCTGGACAAGGCCGATCCGCAGGAAGCGGAGCAGGCCCGCCGCCGATATGGATGCCTGACGCCATGGCAGGACGAACCGGCCCAATATGGCCGCGCGGTCATGATGTCGGGCGGCAACGGGTGCGAGGATGGCGTCGTGGCGCAGCTTCGCGAGCTGCTCGACCAGCGGCTGGACCTGCTGAAACAGGATGGCGAGGCGTGGTTCGACGCCTATCAGAATGCGCGCATCGTGCGGGCGGCGGAACGCTATTACCGGGCGATGTATCGCAGCTCGACCGAGAGCTGGAATCTGCGCGACCGGCATATGTTCGAAACGCTGCAAAGCCTGATGGCGCATCGCGGCAATGGCGCGAAAGCGGTCATCTGGGCGCATAACAGCCATATCGGCAACGCCGCCGCCACGGCGATGGGGTGGCAGGGCGAATTCAACATCGGGCAGCTTTGCCGCCTTGCCTATGGCGACGATGCGGTGTCGATCGGGTTCGGCACCGACACGGGTCTGGTCGCGGCGGCGAGCGATTGGGGCAGCGCGATGGAGATCAAGACCGTGCGCCCTGCGCGGCCCGACAGCTATGAGCATGCCTTCCGCCGGACGGGCGTGGCGCGCAGCCTGACCGACTGGCGCGGGCGGGACAAGGCGGCGTTGCGCGACGCGCTCAGCCAATTGCTGCTGGAGCGGGCCATAGGCGTCATCTACCGGCCCGAAACCGAGAGGCTCAGCCATTATTTCGAGGCCGTGATGGCGGAGCAGTTCGATGCGTGGGTGTGGTTCGATCAGACGACGGCGGTCGTGCCGCTGGGCGCCGAACGGCCGCATGGCGCGCCGGAAACCTGGCCTTTTGGATTATGATCATGACAGAGCTTATCGCGAACAGACATGATGTGGTCATTGGCGGGCATCGCCTGTCCGGATTCCTGGACGTGCCGGAAAACGCCGCCGGGCTGGTGATATTCGCCCATGGCAGCGGCAGCGGACGGCACTCCCCGCGCAACCAGCATGTGGCGGCGGGCCTTAATCGCGCGGGCATGGCGACCTTGCTGGTCGACCTGTTGACTCCGGAGGAGGAGCGGGACCGCCGCAACGTGTTCGACGTGCGCCTGCTCGCCGGGCGGTTGCGCGAAGCGGCGGCATGGGCGCAGGAGGTGCCGCAGCTTGGGGCCTTGCCGCTCGGCTATTTCGGCGCGAGCACGGGCGCGGCTGCGGCGATCATCGCGGCGTCCATGCCGGGCGATCGCGCCGCCGCCATCGTGTCGCGCGGCGGGCGGCCGGACCTTGCGGGCGCGGCGGCATTGGGGGGCGTGAAGGCGCCCACGCTGATGATCGTCGGCAGCCTGGACCAGGATGTGCTGGCGCTCAACCATGATGCCAAGGCGTTGATGAAGGCGCCTGCGGAACTGGTGGTGGTGTCGGGCGCAAGCCACCTGTTCGAGGAGCCGGGGACGCTCGACCAGGTGATCGGGCTTGCGGCGCGCTGGTTCACCTCTCACCTGAAAGGAGCGGCGCGATGAAGCTGCAATCGATGCTGTTCCAGGATCGCCGCGATGCTGGCGTGCGTCTGGCGAAGGTGCTGTCCCGTCTTGCCGACCATAATCCTCTGATATTGGCGCTGCCGCGTGGTGGCGTGCCCGTGGCTGTCGAGGTGGCGAAGGCGCTGAAGGCGGACCTGGACCTGCTGTTCGTCCGCAAGCTGGGCGCACCGGGATATGAGGAGCTGGGCATCGGCGCGGTGGTCGACGGGGCCGCCCCGCAGCTTGTCCTCAACGAGGATGTGGTGCGGCAATTGGGGCCGACGCCCGAATATGTCCGGGCCGAAATGCGCAGGCAACTGGCCGAGATCGACCGGCGTCGGCGGGCCTATCTGGGCGACCGGGAGCCGATGGCGGTGGCCGGGCGCACGGTGATCATCGTCGATGACGGGATTGCTACCGGCGGGACGGTGAAGGCCGCGCTCAAGGGACTGAGCAAGGCGCATCCCGCGCGGCTGATCCTGGCGGTGCCGGTGGCTCCGGCCGATGTCGTCGCGGGTCTGCGGGAGGAGTGCGACGAGGTGATATGCCTGTATGAACCTTATCCCTTCTACGCGGTGGGGGCGCATTATGTCGAGTTCGACCAGACGAGCGATGAGGAAGTGGTGAGCCTGCTCAGCGAGGCGCGGCAATTGCGGAGCGGGCAGTCGGCTTGATCAGCGGCTAAGGCAGCTCGTGCTGCATGACGCCGTTGAGGATGACCCAGAGCCACTCCACGCCGATCAGTTGCAGGACGAGGACGGCAAGGATCAGCGCTACGGCAAGGGTGGCGAGGATGAGCCGGTAACGCATGGGGCGCGCCGCCTCAGGGGGTGGTGCGGCTGGTGACGACCGCCGATCCGTTGGGCTGGATCTGGATCAGGTGATAGGCCTTGTCCTCGCACTGGGCACGCCAGACGACGGAGGGCGCCGGAGCGCCGGGCATGGGGTTGCTGCTCACGATCGTCTGGCACGGCAGGCCCGCGTCGCGGATGGCGCGGAAGAAGACGGCGTCGCGGGCCTGCTTGGGCAGCGCGGCGACCTCTGTGGCGTAGTTCATCGCCGATGCGTTGCTGTCGGGGGCGGGAGCCTCCGCCTTCTGGGCGGGCTTGCATGCGACCGCCAGCAGCGCCGTCGCCAGTATAGCCATTGTCCGCATCGCACCTTGTCCTTTCCTGGAATATCGGCATCCCCCTTTTTCCACGCGCGCCGCGCGGGACCAATGGGGACATATACTTATACCGGCGGCGGAGAGGGGCGGATAGCTTCCTCACCCATGAAGAGGATCATCACCCTGACGATGAACCCGGCGATCGACGTCGCCTATGAGACGGACCGGGTTTTCCACACGCGCAAGATGCGGACCCAGCAGGAACATTATGATCCGGGCGGCGGCGGCATCAATGTGGCGCGGGTGATCGCGCGGCTGGGCGGGACGGCGCGGGCCTATTATCTGTCGGGCGGCGCGACGGGCTGCGCGCTCGACGGGCTGCTGGACAAGCATGCGCTGGTCCGCTTCCGCATTCCCATAGAGGGTGACACGCGCATCAGCACGTCGCTTTATGAAAAGGAGACGGGCAAGGAATATCGCGTCGTGCCCCGGGGGCCGGAGGTGAAGGCGGAGGAATGGGAGGCCGCGCTCCACCATCTGGACGGGCCGCAGGCGGACTATCTGGTCGCCAGCGGTTCCCTGCCGCAGGGCGTGCCGGAGGATTTCTATTGCCGCGTCTGCGAGCTTGGACAGCGGCATGGGATGCGCATCGTCCTTGACAGTTCGGGCGATGCCCTGCGCGCGGCGGTGCGGGGCGGCGGGCTTTACCTCATCAAGCCGAGCATTGGGGAATTGCGCCAGCTTACCGGCAAGGTGCTGGCCGGGGAAAGCGAGATCGCCGCGGCGGCGCGGGAGATAGTGGACAGCGGCAAGGCGGAGCATGTCGCCGTGACGATGGGTCACGACGGCGCGCTGCTGGCGAGCCGGTCGGGGACATGGCGGCTGCCCGCAATTCCGGCCGAGGCGAAGAGCGCGGTGGGCGCGGGCGACAGTTTCCTGGCGGCGATGGTGTTTGCCCTGGGATGCGAGCAAGACCCGGTCGAGGCCTTTCGCCTTGGCATCGCGGCGGGCGCGGCGGCGGTGCTGACGCCGGGCACCGACCTTTGCCACCGCGCGGACGTCGAGCGGCTGCTGAAGCTGGTGTCCAAGCCGGGCGATCCTCAACTCATGGAAAAGGAGCAGGCGCATGAAGGCCAGTGACATCATGACGCTGGGCGCGGCGACGACGACGCCGGACAGTTCGCTCGCAAGCGCAATCCGCTGCATGGGCGATCATCGCATCAGCGCGCTGCCTGTGGTCGACGCGGAAGGAAATCTGTGCGGCATCCTGTCCGAAGGCGACTTTTTTCGAAGGGACGGGCAGGGGTTCCGGCTTGAGGAACTTGCCCGATCGAGCGTGGGCAGCGCGGCGCGCGCGCTGGAGGGGCGGCGCGTGGCCGAGATCATGACGACGGCACTGATCAGCGTCGATGGCGACGCCCCGATCGGGGAGGCCATCGGGCTGATGGAGCGGCATGGGGTGAAGCGGTTGCCGGTCATGGCGAAGGGCAAGCTGGTGGGGCTGATCAGCCGGGCGGATATCTTGCGGGCTTTGTTGGGGGAGTAGAGCCATCTGACTGGAAATCGCTCTAGGCTAGTCCGTTGTCCCTCAGTGCGTGGGCGATGAGGGGGGCGAGCGCTGCCTGGCTTGTCGGTCCGTCTATGCTGTCGCTGCTGGCGATGCGCGCGATTCCATGGGTGGCCATGAAGGCCAGATCGTCGGGGCGAGCGAGGCAGTGGGTGGCGATGGCTTCGATGGAGGTCGCGCCAGCCTGACGCAGCGATTTCGCCGCCTCTGCCAGCGTGCGACCGCTGGAGATCATGTCGTCCACGATGATGGCGCGGCGGCCCCTTGCGCGCTCCACCTCCGGGATGGCGAGGCTCACCTGACGGTCGCCCAGGCGCTGCTTCGTCGCGATCAGGGTTTGAAGGCCGAGCGGTCTGGCGATCGCTTCGGTCCATTGGCGGGATTCACTGTCCGGGCCGATGATGATCGGATCGTCCTGCGCGTCGATCAGCGCCGTGAGCAGGGGGGCTGCGGACAGGCTGATGGCCGGGATATCGGGGATAGCTTCGGAAAGCGTGGCGACGCGGTGGAGGTGGGGGTCGACCGTCAGAAGCGCATCGAAATGGCTGGCGAGCAGGCCGCCAATGACCTTCTGGCTGACCGCTTCGCCGGGGTGAAAGGCTTTGTCCTGCCGCATATAGGCGAGATAGGGCGCGACGAGGATGATGCGTTCCGCCCCGCCGTCGCGCGCGGCGGAGGCGGCGAGCAGGAGTTCGATGAGCTTGTGGTCCGGATCGTCGAGCGATCGGTAGAGGATGACGCTTTGCGCCGATGCCGGGATGCGGATGAGGGCTTCATTGTCGGGGAAGCGGCGAGCGGCGACTTCATGGACCGCCAGGTCGAGCGATGCTCCCAGCCTGCCCGCCGCCGCCATGCTGTCCGCGAAGGCAAGGATGACCGCACTCACCGCGCCACCTCATAGCCGGAGTCTTCCACGGCCAGATCGCGCGCGAAGCCGAGGCCGGTGCGCGACTGGGCGTGGATGCGGTAGAGCGCCTGACCTTTTCGCACCTGCGCGCCGACCTTGTGCAGCAGGTCGATGCCCGCGCCCTTGTCCATCGGCGCGCCCGCCAGGCGAGCGATGCGCGCGATGCGGTGGCAGTCGATGGCGCTCACTCGCCCCTCCTGCGTGGCGAGCACCTCATGGACATGGTCGCCGAGGGCGAACTTCACCGGCTGCCGCCCCTGCGCGTCGATCAGCCGCTCCATGGCGGCGAGCGCCTTGCCCGAAGCGAGCAGGTCCATCGCCCGCGCATAGCCCCGGCCGCCGCGCAGGGCGGGATCGAAATCGAGGACGCGGCCCGCGAGGAACAGCGCATGTTCGCGCAAGTCCTGCGGCGCGTCGGCATCGTTGCGCAGCACCGCCATGACATCGCGCGCCTCCAGCACCGGGCCGACGCCCCGGCCCACGGGCTGCGATCCGTCGGTGATGACGATGTCGATGACGAGGCCGATCTTGTCCGCGACATGTTCGAACAGCTTGCGCAGGCGAACCGCGTCGTCCTGCGTGCGGACCTTGGCCGTGGGACCGAGCGGTATGTCGAGGACCAGATGGGTGGAGCCGGCGGCCAGCTTCTTCGACAGGATGGAAGCGACCATCTGATCGAATGTGTCGATGCGCAGCGGACGTTCGACGGAGATCAGCACATCGTCGGCGGGCGACAGGTTCACCTTGCCGCCCCAGGCGAGCACGGCCTTTTCCTTCGCGACGATGGCGCGCATCGCCTCTTCGCTGAGATCGACGCTCGCCAGCACCTCCATCGTGTCGGCGGTGCCGGAGGGGGAGGTGATCGCGCGGGACGATGTCTTGGGCATGATGAGCCCGTGCGCCGCCACGATCGGCACGACTATCATCGACGTGCGGTTGCCGGGGATGCCGCCGATGCAATGCTTGTCGACGACGAGCGGGGCTTTCCAGTCGAAGCGGTTGCCCACATCTGCCATGGCGCGGGTGACGGCGAGGGTTTCCTGCGTGCTCATGAACCCGGCGCAGGCGACCAGGAATGCGCCGATTTCCATCGGCGAATAGCGGTGGACGGCAATGTCGCGGATGATCGCGGACATCTCATCATCCTGAAGCGTGTCGCCGTCGATCTTGCGCCGGACAAATTCCAGGCTGGGGGGCGGCATCGCTTGTTCGATCGCGACGGATGCGCCTTCGGGCAGGGCGAGCCGCCGGAAGGCCTGCTCGCCCAGACCTATTTCACCCGGCTTCAGCATCGCGGGTTCATCCACCAGCGCGAGCGTGGCCAGGATTTCGGCGCTGCCGTCACTGATGCGGATCTTGCGCAGGGCCTGGAATTGCTCGGCGGAATAGCCGTTGCTCTCTCGCAGCAGGAAGGCGGTGTTTTCGGGATAGGTATCGATGGCGAGGCGCTTGATCGTCAGCATGGGGGTTCAACTGCCGTCGCCAAGCTGGGGCGGGAGGGGGGTGCCGTGCAGTTCCTGCGCGACGCGGGCGCAGATATTTGCTGCCCGCTGGCGCACGCGGGCGAGATTGTCTTCGAAGAAGTCGGCGGGCGCGCCGTCCACGACATTGCCGATATGCAGCGCCCCGGCCGATTGCATGGCGAAGGCGCGGAAGAGGTAGGTTCCGGCGAGATCGCGCAGCGCCTGGGTCTGGCCCTGCGCTTGCAGCCAGTCTTCCGGCGCGCCGGAGGTGGTGATGGCGCACAGATGGCCGTTATCGAGCAAGCCCCGGCCAGCGCCATGCTGGACCTGCCCCACGGTCGTTCCTGCCCCCAGCACCCGGTCGATATAGCCGACGAGGATGGCAGGCGGCATGCCGAACCAGACGGGAAAGACGAAGGTGACGACATGCGCGCCGCACAGCAGGGCGAGTTCGGCCTGCACGTCGGGGGACAGGCGAAAGTCGCTGCGTCCCGGCCGTTCCTGCGCCTTCAGCACCGGATCGAAATGCATGGCGTAGAGGTCGCGCAGGATCGCCTGCTGGCCTGCTGTCTCCACCGCCGCGCAATAGGTTTGCGCGATGGCGGCGTTGAAGCTGCGGGGATCGGGATGGGCGAGCACCACCGCGTGGCGGATCGGCGATGGGGAAGCGCTGGGCATGGGCATATCCCTCATCTGGCGTGCTGGCGCTGCTTCGCCTCTTCATAGGCGTCGAGCACGCGCCGCATCTGCGCCAGCGCATCGCGGCGGGCGCGTTCGCTGCGGATGCGGCCGAGATGCTGTTTCAGGTGGGTGATGAAGTCGGCATAGTCATTCTGCCAGTCGGGGCCGCTGAGCTGTTCCATGTCGACCCGGCCGGTCTGGATGCGGCGGGCGGGCTTGCCGGGTTCCAGCGCATAGACTTCGCCGATCTGGGGGGCGATGATGCTGGCGGCGGGTTCGTCCGCCTGCGTCAGCGTGCGCAGGGCCGTGACAGCTTCGGGTTCGCCATGGTCTAGGAACAGGCTGCCGCAAATCGGCCTGCGGGCTTTGATCCAGTTGTGCAGTTCATCCCGGTCCGCATGGGCGGAATAGCTGTCGATGCGGCGGATGCGGGCGCGGACATTGATGTCCTCGCCAGAGATGCGGACGCGCTGCGCCCCGTCCAGGATGACGCGGCCGAGCGTTCCCTTTGCCTGGAAGCCCACGAACAGGACGGTGGAATCCCGGCGGAATAGGTTATGCTTCAGATGATGGCGGATGCGGCCCGCTTCGCACATGCCCGACGCGGCCATGATGATCGCGCCGGACATGCTGTTGAGGCGGATCGATTCCGCGACATCCTCGACATAATGGATGGAGGGGTGGCGGAAGACGTTTTCGCCGCCGGTATCCTCCAGCTCCGACGCATGGGCGGCGAACACCTTGGTCGCGCGGCTGGCGAGGGGGGAGTCGACGAAGATCGGGATGTTGGGAATGCGGTCGGCGTCGGCCAGCTTGGCAAGGTCGAGCAGCAGTTCCTGCGTGCGTTCGAGCGCGAAGCTGGGGATGATGAGGTTGCCGCCGCGCGAAAGGGCGTCCCTTATCTCTGCTTCCAGTTGGGTGCGGCGCTGTTCGATGGTGAACTTGTCGCGGCTGCGGTCGCCATAGGTGGATTCGCAGACGACATGGTCCAGGCCGGACGGGGATTGCGGGTCGGGATGGAAGGCCTTGTTGATCGGTCCCAAGTCTCCCGACAACAGGAGGCGCATGCCCGCCGCTTCGACCTCGACCGAGGCCGCGCCCAATATATGTCCCGCGTTCCAGAAGCGCGCCCGAAAGCCGGGGGCGGGGTCGAACCATTCGCAGAGCGGCGTTGGGCGGGTGAGACGCCAGGCGTCGAGCGCGTCCTGTTCGGTATAGAGCGGCTCGAACAGGCTTTCGCCCGCGCGGTCGCGGCGGCGGTTGCGGCGATCGGCTTCGCTTTCCTGAATGCGCCCGGCGTCGGCGAGCATATATTCGAGCAGGTCCGAGGTGGCGGGGGTGCACCAGATGGGCTTGTCGAAGCCTTGCGCCGCGAGCTTGGGAAGCAGGCCGCAATGGTCGATATGGGCGTGGGTGAGGACGACCGCGTCGATTGTGCCGGGGTCGAAGCTGAAGGCGCCATGGTTCAGCGTTTCGAGCGTGCGGGATCCCTGGAAGAGGCCGCAGTCCACAAGGATGTGAGAACACCGGGAATAAAAGGGGCCACGGATCGGCCAGTCTCACCGGATTAAAAAGGGGCCAGTCCTGCTAGACCTCCGTTTTTGGGCGGAGGTGGAGGATGAAGAGAGTGGAGCTTTATCAGAAGGTCCGCCGCGCCGTGCTGATTGACGGGATGAGCCGTCGCGCTGCCGCCCGGTATTTTGGGATCAATCGCAAGACCGTCGACAAGATGCTGTGCTTTCCAGAGCCAGCAGCGCACGGCCGGAGCGGGCAAACCTACAGCCGCAAGCTGTCCGGATTTACCGACATCATTGACCAAATCCTGGTGGATGACCGCAAGGTTCACATCAAACAGCGACACACTGCCGCGCGTATTTTCGAGCGTCTGCGCGATGAACATGGCTTCACCGGCGGCATCACCATTGTTCGCGACTATGTGGCGGGCGCCAAGTTGCGCAGCCGCGAGGTGTTCATACCATTGAGCCACAAGCCGGGGCATGCGCAGGTGGATTTTGGTGAGGCGGACGGGATCATCGACGGCAAGTTGGTGCGGTTCCACTATTTCTGCATGGACCTGCCGCACAGCGATGCGCCGTTCGTTAAAGCCTATCCTGCCGAGGTGGCTGAGGCATTTTGCGAAGGGCACGTGGCGGCCTTTGCCTTCTTCGGCGGCATCCCGCAGTCGATCCTGTATGACAACACCAAGCTGGCAGTGGCGCAGATCCTGGGCGACGGGAAGCGCGAGCGCAGCCGGATGTTCTCGACCCTCCAGAGCCATTACCTGTTCGAAGACAAATTCGGGCGCCCCGGCAAGGGTAACGACAAGGGCAAGGTCGAGGGGCTGGTCGGTTATTCCCGGCGCCACTTCATGGTGCCGAGGCCAGAGGCGCCCAGCTTTGATGCGCTGAACGCGCGCTTTGTCGAACAATGCATGGAGCGACGACAGGCCATCTTGCGCGGGCATGAGCGCAGCATCGGTGACAGGCTGGTGGCTGATCTGGCGGCCTTTATGCCGCTACCGGCGGTGCCGTTCGATCCCTGCCATATGGTGACGGGGCGGGCCTCGTCGATGTCGCTGGTGCGCTATCGTACCAATGATTATTCGGTGCCGACGGCCTATGCCCACCAGGAGGTCGTAATCAAAGGCTATGTCGATCGGGTTGCGATCATCTGTGGCGGGGAGCTGATCGCAGTGCATCCGCGCAGCTATGAGCGGGAGGACTTCATTGCCAACCCGCTGCACTATCTGGCGCTGTTAGAACAGAAACCCCGCGCGCTTGATCAGGCAGCGCCGCTCGATGGCTGGGTGCTGGCTGAACCGATGCATCGCATCCGACGACTGATGGAGGCGCGCAGCGGCAAAGAGGGACGGCGCGAGTTCATCCAGGTGCTGCGGCTATGCGAACGCTTCGAGCAGTCCCTGGTGGAATGGGCAGTGGCCCGCGCGCTGGAGATGGGGGCAATCAGCTTCGATGCGATCAAGATGATCGCGCTGGCCCGCCTCGAACAGCGTGTGCCGCGCCTCGATCTGCAATTTTACCCGCATTTGCCGCGCGCGAATGTCGGGCGTACCGATCCGCGCACCTACATGGGCCTGCTCTCGCAGGCAGGCACTCCAGCGACGGGAGTGGCAGCATGAGTGATCCCATGATGCCGCTGCCAGCCATCGAGGCCGAACCCACCAGCGTGCCGCCCGCTGTACTACTGGCCAACCATCTCAAAGCGCTCAAGCTGCCCACCTTTGTGCGCGAGTATGAGAAGGTCGCCTTCGAGGCCGCGCAGGATCGGGCCGATTACCCCCGCTATCTGCTGCGCCTGTGCGAACTTGAACGGATTGATCGCGAGCGCCGGATGGTGGAGCGCCGTATCCGCATGGCTCGCTTCCCGCACACCAAGAGCTTTGACACCTTCGACTTTGCAGCCCAGCCATCACTGAACAAGGCCTTGGTTCTGGAACTGGCGCGCGGTGAATGGATCGAGCGGCGGCGTAATGTCATTGCGCTGGGCCCCAGCGGCACCGGTAAGACCCACACCGCCCTCGCGCTAGGACTGGCTGCGTGCCAGAAAGGGCACAGCGTGGCCTTCACAACGGCCGCGGCGTTGGTCCATGACCTGATGGAGGCTCGCGACGAGCGTCGCTTGCGCAGCCTGCAAAAGCATCTGGCATCTGTAAAGCTGCTGATCCTCGACGAGTTGGGATATGTACCATTCACCGCCGTGGGCGGCGAGTTGCTGTTCGAGGTACTCAGCCAGCGCTATGAACGCGGCAGCACGCTGATCACCAGCAATCTGCCCTTCGATGAATGGACATCGGTGTTCGGCTCCGAACGCCTGACCGGCGCCCTGCTCGACCGGCTGACACACCACGTCCACATTCTCGAGATGAATGGTGACAGCTTCCGTCTCGCCAGCAGCCGCAAGCGCCAGAAGGACAAGGGGGAGGATAAATGACCTAAGAACGGGCGGCCATCGGCAGCGGGAAATCGGCTTCCGCTCCGCTCCAGCCGCTTCCCCGCTGCCGATGCTGCCCAGCCTCAACCTTGGGGCTTTTTGTTCAAACCAACTGGCCCCATTTTAAACCGGTGCCTGGCCCGTTTTTATCCCGGCGTTGACATTCTGAAGGAAAAGATAGCATGAGTAGCGAAGCGCCGCCGTTTCTGACCTCGCTGGAGGAGGGGGTTTTCACCCTCACTTTCAACCGGCCGGATTTCGGCAATGCCATGCCCCCTTCGGCGACGCCGTCGCTCGTCGACGCACTAACGCAGGTCCGCGACGATCCCTCCGTTCGCTGCTTCCTGCTGAATGCCAAGGGCAAGAACTTCTCGGCGGGCGGCGACGTCAAGGGCTTCGGCCGCTCGCTGGAGATGTCGCCATCGGCGCGATCCCAGGACTTCCTTGACCGGCTGGCCTTGGTACGGACGATGGTCGAAACCTATCTTGCGATACCGGTGCCGGTGATCGTCGCCTGCCGCGGCGGGGTCGCAGGCGGAGGCCTTCTCTGGCCGCTGGGCGCCGACTTCTTGTACGCCGACGACACGCTCTCCATCATGTTCGCGCACCAGCGTTTCGGACTAAGCCCCGATTGCGGCGTCACCTACCTGCTGCCTCGCGTCGTGGGTGAGCGCAAGGCGCGCGAACTTGTTCTGGGCGGCGCCTTCATCGGCGCGGAGGAAGCCAGCGCGCTTGGGATAGTATCGCGGATCGTGGAAGCAGAGGCGCTGGAGGATGAGGCGCTGAAGCTCGCGCGTCGGCTGGCGAGAGGTCCGCAGCAGGCCATGCGGACGGCCAAGCACCTGCTCGGTCGGTCGATGACCACCACCCTTGGCGAATTGCTGGAGATGGAGCGGAAGGGCGTCGCTGATTGCGTCGCCGATCCTGATTTCGAAGAAGGCGTTCGCGCGTTCCTGGACAAGCGCAAACCGTCCTATCCATCCGCACAGTAACGCCCGGCATGATCGCCGGGCGTCTGCGAGCGGGCGGCCCGCCCGCCGAAGGGATCAGGCTTCCATCTGGCTGACCATCTGGCCAAGGTCGAAATAATCGCGCCATTGCTTGATCTTGCCATCCTCGATCTCGAATATGCCCATGACGGGGATCGAGACGGGTTTGTCGCCGATGATGAAGTTGTCGGTTCTTTCGGTCAGCACCTTGTTGCCGGTTTCCGCGATCGCGTGCAGAAACCATTCCGCCTTCTGGGGAGGTGTGACCGCTATGAACTTGCGGAACCCCTCTATGCCGTAAGCAGGCTCCATGGGGATGTTATGATAGAAGATGTCCTCGGCCATCATGGATTCGATGGCGGGGATGTCGAGCCGGTTCCACGCCGCGATGAAGTTTTCGATCAGTCCGATATTCGACATATGCTCCAGGCTCCGATGAGAAATGGGTCAGGACTGCGTCTCAGTCATCCTCGATCTTGGCGTCACCCAGCAGATCGCGCAGATTGTCCTTGAGCCGAATGAGGTTAAGTTCAGTCGTCGAGATATCTTCCTTGGACAGCCCGGCGCACATCTGGGTGTTGAGATCTTCTGCGATGTGGCGCATCCGATCGATCAGCGCGTAACCCGCTTCAGTGATGAAGATATGCTTGGCGCGCCGATCCTGCTTGTCGGGGCGGCGATAGACATAGCCGGCGATTTCCAGCCGGTCGATCAGGCCGCCCAGGGTGACCTTGCCGACGTCCAGCAGCCGCGCCAGCTCGGTGCTCATGATGCCGTCCGCGCCGTGGCGCGAGAGGTTCGCCAACACCCACCATTGCGACCTGGTGATTCCTTCGGGTCGCATATGCTGATCGACCAGCGTCCGCCTCATGCGTGAAACGTCGTGGATAAGGTAGCCTAACCGGAACGAGTTCGGGGCGACCGGCTTTGCCGTACGCGGCACTTTTTTCGACCTGCCAGCGCCCTTGCCGCCGTTACCCCGCCCGGCGTTTGCCAGCATATCTTGCACATCAGTCTTAGCCATCTCGGCCATTCTCTTCCTTAACGTTTCCCTGACTGCGGACTTTGCGTCGAGCCGAGCTGATTTGCAACCGAACAGTTTTTTCATAATCGCCTTTGGCTTCGACCATGCTGGTACATGGCGGTTGAATTGTCCGGCATAATCGCTATGAAACCACGGTCATATAGTACCTAAGCAAATTATTAGCTTTAATATACCGAAATGGAGAAGCGGGATGCCCAATCGCAAAGTCATCATCACATGTGCGATCACCGGCTCTATCCACACGCCCAGCATGTCGCCGCACCTGCCGATCACCCCCGATCAGATCGCCGCGGATGCGATCGCGGCCGCGGAGGCGGGAGCCGCGATGCTGCATCTGCATGCGCGTGATCCAAAGACCGGCAAGCCCGATCAGTCGCCTGAATTGTTCGAACAGTTCATGCCGCGCATCAAGCAGTCGACCGACGCCATCCTGAACGTCACGACCGGCGGAGGGCTGGGCATGTCGCTGGAACAGCGACTCGCGCCCGCGAAATGGGCGCAGCCTGAGGTCGTGTCGATGAACATGGGGTCGATCAACTTCAACATCTCCGGCGCCGGCGGCAAGATTGCCGATTGGCGGCACGATTGGGAAAAGCCCTATCTGGAGATGACGAAGGACTTCATTCTTTCGAACACCTTCTCCCAAATCGAGCGGGCGATGATGGAGATGCGCGACACCGGCGCGCGATTCGAGTTTGAATGTTATGACGTCGGCCACCTTTATAATCTTGCGCATTTTGCCGATCGCAAGCTCGTGGAGCCGCCCTTCTTCGTGCAGGGCGTGTTTGGCATTCTCGGCGGCATCGGCGCTGATCCGGAAAATGTCGTGCATATGAAGTCCACGGCGGACCGTCTGTTCGGCAAGGATTATCTCTTTTCCGCGCTTGCAGCTGGTCGTCACCAGTTGCCGTTGGTCACGCTATCGGCCCTGCTCGGCGGATCGGTGCGGGTCGGCCTGGAAGACAGTCTCTACATCGGCAGGGGCCAACTGGCTCGCTCAAATGCCGAGCAGGTGACTAAAATTCGCACCATCGTCGAAGCGCTCGGCCTTGAAATAGCGACACCACAGGAAGCGCGCGCGATGCTCGCCACCAAGGGCGGCGACCAAGTGGCGTTTTAATGCATTTGCAGATTTAGGACGTTTGTCCTATTGTATCCGGTGTGCTTGCGGATCATATTTCCTGCCGAGGGCAGACCAAGCTGCGGCCAGTAGATATTCGGGGGCAGAAGTGCCAGTCGAAGGTCGGCGCGTCGACTCAGTAATAAAGGAGAGAGGTTATGAGAGTGGTTTCCAGACGCCAGGATCTGCAGCGTGGTTATGGCAACGAAGAACGGCCGGTAACGCAAATATTGTGGGATCGCGACGCGGTCGAGAAGAATGCCGCGATGCTTGCGGTCGGCAACCACGATCCCGAAAACCAGCAGGTCGATTTCAAACGCTATTATGATGCCGGCTTCGCTGCGGAGGAATTCGAAAACGTCTTCATGAAGACGTGGCAGTTCGCTTGCCGGGACGAGGATCTGCCCAATGTCGGCGATCGTCTGGCCTTCCCGCTGGGCAACCGTTCGTTCCTGATTGTCCGCACAGCCGAAAACGAATTCAAGGCCTATTTCAATTCCTGCATACATCGCGGAACGCGGCTTTGCGACGATCACGCGTCGGGAGACACGATCAAATGCCCCTACCATGCGTGGGAATGGAAGCTTGACGGGTCGCTCAAATATATTCCCAGCCATTGGGACTTCAAAGCGGTCACTGCCAAGAACGGCCGTCTGCGCGAAGCGAATATCGGCCGTTGGGGCGGCTTCATCTTCATTAATGCCGATCCGGATGCCGCTCCGCTGGAAGAGGCGCTTGGCCCCGTCATCGAACATTTTGCTGAATTTGACTATACAAAGCGATACACCGCCGCGCGCTTCCGCAGGCTGGTCGACGCCAACTGGAAGATCGTGCAGGAGGCGTTCCACGAATCCTATCATGTGATCGAGACGCATCCCGAAGCAGTGCCCTATAATGGCGACAGCCAGTCCCAATATGACGTTTGGGATTTACCGCACGGCGCAATCGGGCGGCAGGTGACGCCTTCGGCCGTTCCCAGCATGCATGCGGATGCCTCGGCAACCCCGCTGGAGGCGGTAAATGTCTACGCTCAGATCATGGAGCAGTGGCATTATCCCGGCGCGAAGCTGCCGGATTTCGATACGTCCAAGGATCTGCGCCAGCAGGCTGCGGCATGGCATCGCGAAGTGCAGAAGCAGTTCTATGGGGTCGATTGCAAGGCGCCCGACGCGGTCATGCTCGACGCCATCCTTTATTTCGTGTTCCCCAATTACGCGTTCTGGCTCTCCGAGTCTCTGCCCTTCGTGTACCGCTTCACACCGCACGAAACCGATCCGCAAAAATCCTATTACGAAGTGCACATGCTTCTGCCCTATGACGAGAGCAAGCCGCGGCCGGCACCGTCCCCCATGGTCCATCTCGGCAATGACGCGAGCTTGAAGGAACATATGCCGGCCTTCGGTTTCCTAGCCTATGTGTTCGATCAGGACATGGCGAACATGCCGCGCGTGCAGCAGGGCCTTCAGGCGGCCGATCCCAGGCGTACGCATTCGCAACTGGGCGCGTATCAGGAAATGATCATCCAGCACTGGAACGCCCTGATCGATCGCAAGATCGCCGAAGGCGCGGCCGCCAAGCAAGCGGCGCTCAATGCAGGTTAGAATTTAATTCCGGGAGGCGTCCTGACGGCGCCTCCCGGACTTCGCCGCCTGCCGATTAACCAGCGAATAGCTGATCGGCATGCGTGTCGCTACGCGAAAGATATGAAAAACAGACGATAAATCAAATAGAGCATGATCCGATTAAGTCTGATCGGATCATGCTCCAGCTTTCTGAGGCTCAGGCCTCAGAGAGGGCAGGCGA
This sequence comes from Sphingobium sp. JS3065, assembly GCF_026427355.1. Taxonomy (NCBI): domain Bacteria; kingdom Pseudomonadati; phylum Pseudomonadota; class Alphaproteobacteria; order Sphingomonadales; family Sphingobiaceae; genus Sphingobium; species Sphingobium sp. JS3065. The sequence continues at coordinate 636,711 of NZ_CP102665.1, read as the reverse complement.
TAGCCGCAGGCCGCGGAATACGCCGCCTTCGCTACTACATGGCAGACTGCCTGTTCACGCGCTTCTCGCACCGGTGATCCGGATACCCGAACCCGTGGCGATCTTATACCGGCGATTGATCGAGATGAGAACCGAAGTCAGCGCCTCGGCGGCGGCCGAATTGGCGAGCGGGCCGGCATGCCAGGCTAGCATCCCGCCGTCCTCCGCCAATCCGACGACGATTTGCCGCGCGGCCTCGTCATCACCGCTCACCAGAACGTCGCAATCGATCTCGCGATCCAGATCCGCGAGTTGGTGGGCGGAAATATTCTGGAAGGCTGCGACAACCTTGACCGCTTCGCCCAGCTTTTCCTGAAGGAGAACGACGGCTGATCCCCCGCCGGGCAACTGCACCCGTCCGACCTTGGGGGGCACCAGCGGCACCGTCACGTCGATCAGGATCTTGCCGATCAGTTCGTCGCCCACGCCCAGTGCGGTCGCCATTTGCGCGCTGAAAGGAACAGCCAGCACCACGATCTGCGCGGCGGCGGCGGCTTCGCGATTGCCCATGCCTTCAATGGTCGTTCCGGCGGTCGCTGTCAGGTCGGCGGCGTGCGTGGCGGCGCGCCCACCATCGCGCGAACCGATGATGACGCGATGACCGGCCCGCGCCCAACGCAGTGCGAGTCCGCCGCCTTCATGACCTGTGCCCCCCAGGACGGCGATGGTTATGGGATTGCTGGTCTTGGTCATGAGTTCGTCCTTCGGAAAATGATGTTCAGGCGGCGGTGGCGGGCCATCGGCGAGCGACGGGCGTCTGCACGACCTGCGACAAGGCTTGCGCTGCGTAAGACCGGGCGCGTTGAGTCGGATCCGCATCGCGGTAAAGCGTTGTCCTCTGGATCGGTATGCGGCCATGTGCGCGGATCAGCTGCTCCATCGCCTCGGGCGGCATCTCCTGGCCATGGCCTGTCCCGGCCGCGCGCGAAATGCTCTCATTCATCAGCGTGCCGCCAAGATCGTTGACACCCGCGTTGAGCAGCGCGCCGACCCCTGCCGGGCCAATCTTGACCCAACTCGCCTGTATGTTCGTGATAAGCGGGTTGAGCGCCAGCCGAGCGACCGCATGCATCAGCAGCGTTTCGCGCCAGGTCGGCCCGCGCCGCGCGCGACCCTTGAGATAGATGGGAGCTTCCATATGGACAAAGGGCAGGGGAACGAATTCCGTGATGCCGCCGGTGCGCGCCTGCAAGTCGCGCAGCACGATCAGGTGCCGTGCCCAATGGCGCGGCCTGTCCACATGACCGAACATGATCGTGGATGTCGTCCGCAGCCCCACTTCATGCGCCGTGCCGACGATGTCGAGCCATTGAGCCGTCGTCAGCTTGTCCGGGCAAATGACCGCTCGTACCTCGTCATCGAGCACCTCGGCGGCCGTGCCCGGCAGCGTGCCAAGGCCCGCCTCCTTCAGACTGGCCAGATAATCGCCTATCGACAGGCCAAGCGATGAAGCTCCATGCGCGATCTCCAACGGGGAGAAAGCATGGATGTGCATTTCAGGCTCTGCCTGCTTTACCGTGCGGCAGAGCGTGCGGTAGGTGTCGCCATTATAGGCGGGATGGATGCCGCCCTGCATGCACACTTCGCTTGCGCCGCGTTCCCACGCCTCGACCGTCCGGCGGCTGATTTCGTCCAAAGCCAGGTCATAGGGCGCTCCGCGCAGCGCCTCCGACGTCTTGCCTTTGGAAAACGCGCAGAAGCCGCACTTGAAGCTGCAGACATTGGTGTAGTTGATGTTGCGGTTCACGACATAACGCACGACGTCGCCCGATCTCTCGCTGCGGATTCCATCGGCGGCCTCGCAGATCGCTTCCAGATCGACACCGCGTGCGCCAAACAGCGTCTCGATCATCATTGCGTCAAGCGGTTCGTTCCGCGCTGCAAGAGCGATGCCTCGGCCGATCCGTGGATCCAGCAACCCCAATGCAGGCGCCCGGCGAGGTGGCTGGACCAAGGTGACGCCGGGCGACCAGTTATGATCGCGCGCCAGCCCTCCGCTATCCATCGCGCGCAACAAGGCAGGGCGGACGGCCGGCGCCTGCCAATGCCCGGCTTCCAGGGCATAGGGAGGATAGACAGCCAGCCGCTGGACCAGTTGCTTTCCGGCCTTTTCCGTTTCGCGCGCCAGCACGGCGATCTGCGGCCATGCCGCTTCAGGATTGACATGGTCCGGCGTGACCGGGGAGACGCCGCCCCAGTCATTGAGGCCCGCTTCCACCAGCGAACCGAAATGCTCGGTAAGATTGGGCGGAGCCTGGATGTTCATCGCCGGTCCGAACAGGATGCGAGCCAGCGCGATCGTCCATTTAAGGTCGTCGATGTCCGGCTCGGCCGCCGCCATCATCCGCGTTCCCGGCTTCGATCGGAAATTCTGGACGATGATTTCCTGGATGTGACCATGGCGGTCATGCAATTCACGGATGGCAAGCAGGGAGTCGAGCCGCTCGGCGCGCGTTTCACCGATGCCGATGAGAATGCCCGTGGTGAACGGAACGGCCTGCTCGCCTGCAAGTGCAATCGTCTTGAGCCGCCGTGCCGGTATCTTGTCGGGCGATCCATGATGCGGGCCGCCCCGTTGGCATAACCGCTCGGCGCTCGATTCCAGCATGATGCCCTGCGACACGGTGACTTCGCGCAGAGCAGCGATCTCCTCTGCCGTCATCAATCCAGGGTTGGCGTGCGGCAGCAGCCCGGTTTCCTCCAGAACCAGTCGGCACATGGCGGTAAGATAGGACAATGTTGTGCCGTGCCCGAGCGCGGCCAACTCCTCACGTGCGACGCGATAACGCAGTTCGGGTTTGTCGCCGAGAGTGAACAGCGCTTCATGGCACCCCGCCGCCGCGCCTGCGCGTGCGATATCCAGCACCTCGGCGGGTGTAAGGAACGCGCGATGGCCTTTGCGCGGAGGCTGGGCGAAGGTGCAATAATGGCAGACGTCCCGACACAATCTGGTGAGCGGAATAAAGACTTTGCGTGAATAGCTGATGTGCGATCTGTGACCCTCGTCACGCAGCATGCCGGCCGATGCGATGAGTTCGGGCACGGGAACATCGAGCAGGCGCTCCGGCGCTTTCCGGGCGATGCTCATCATCAATGCGGCGGCTTCATTCACCTGATCGATCCTGGAATAATACTCATGCTTATTATTTCTTCTAGCACAGCATGATCGTCAGGCAAGGGCGGAGAGTCGACCAGCGCCCAGGGCGCCCCACGTTCGCTCGTCTTATCGTCCATGCCATGAAATTGGATCAGTCCTCTTATCCTATGGTCAGGGCAGCACTTGTTCGAGTGGAGGAGTGGCGGGACGGTTGCGATCCGGGTCAACCGGCGCAGGGCCGTAGGGCAGGGTCGAATAAGCTGTCCCCGCGTCGGCTAGCATGGATTTGTGGACGAGGTCGAAGTGCCGGCGCTTGAATAGCCACCGACCATCCACTTTCGCATAGTCGTCATGGTAGATGCCCCTATTGAACATCCCGCCGCCATTGGGAAGCACGACATGTTCATCGACATAAATCCGGCCGCGCCCAAGGTCGCCGTCCAGTTCAAGGATCATCGTATGCTGCACCTGCCAAGTGCTGGTGAAATTCTGCATGAACTGTTCCCAGAAGCCGAGAATCATCGCCTTGCCCACCAGCTTTTGCCCGACAAGCAGCCATTCGCCGTCTTCAGCCCAGGCGCTGGCAAAGCTATCGCCGTCCTTACGCCAGCAGGCATCGCTGTAGATCGCGAGCAACTTGCGAAGCGCCAGTTCGTCAGCAACATTGTTCATGGGATTGGTTTCCTTGTCATGGCCTGGTGTTGACCCGTTCCGACGGCGGGTATCGCGAGCGGTTGCCTGCCGGGAGCCGTCGAAGCGGCTCAATCGATCCGCACGATCACTTTTCCGACATGCTTGCGCTCCAGCATGTGCCGATAGGCGTCGGCCGCACGATCGAAGGCGAAGACCTCATCGAGTACCGGCCTCAATTTCGCGCTGTCCATTGCTCGCAGGGAGTCGACGAAGTTCCGGCGGCTGCCGACGACAATGCCCTCCAACGTCAGTCCGTTGCCCAGCAGCGCAAGGGGGCTGAACACGCCATCCGCCCCGCCGCTGAAACCTACGATGGAGATATGGCCGCCGATCGCGCTGGCGGCGATGGTCTGCTGTATCGTGCCAGGGCCGCCGACCTCCACCACGCGATCCACCCCGGTTCCGCCGGTAAGAGCGCGGACGGCGCCGGCCCATTCGGGCTGTTCGACATAATTGACCACCGCATCGGCGCCGAGCGCGCGCAATTGTTCGGCCTTGGCCGCGGAAGATGTGGTTGCGATCACGGTCGCGCCCGCGGCTTTGGCATATTGCAGCGCGAACAGCGATACGCCGCCCGTGCCCTGCACCAGCACAGTCTGACCCGGCAGGAGCCCGCGACCCCCGACCAATGAGGACCAGGCGGTGACGCTGGCGCAGCCAAGGGCCGCCCCTTCTTCGAAGGAGAGATGATCGGGCAGGCGCAGCACGCCATCGCCGCTCAATATCGCCTCTTGCCGAAGCGTTCCGTGCAACGACCCGCCCAATGCATCAGTCAGATAGGCTTGTACGGGTGGGCCATCAACCCAACGGGGAAGCATAACCGCGACGACGCGGTCGCCAATAGCGATGTCACGCACGTCCGAGCCGACTTCGAGAACCTCGCCTGCCCCATCCGACAGGGGAACCACGTCGGCAATCGTGCCACCGCCAGGGACCATGTCCAGGAGTATAAGAAGATCGCGATAATTGAGAGAGGCGGCGCGCATGCGCACCCGCACCTCATTCGATCCGATCGCTTTGCCTTCCGCATCCTGGCATGACAGGCCATCGAGGCCGCCCAGTTTTTTGAGATGATAGCTTTTCATCATGACTCCGTGGGAAAGGGAGCGGACGCATTCAACCTGCGTGGCTCGCGCAGCTGCCGCAGTGGTCGCATATAGGAAACATCGTGATTGTCGCGACGGTTGGGTGCGTTGTGCATCATTTCCGCCATGGCTTCGAGATAGAAGGGGTTGGCGTCGGGCCGGGATGACAGGTCGCGGAACCATTCGATCACGCAGATGCGATCGGCGATGCGCCATACGCCATCGCGACGCTCGAAACGGTCGATATAGCGACAACCGGTTATGTCGAAACTGTCATCCGCATTATGGCCATAATAGACGCAATAGGTCTCGCCATGGGCAACATCGCCGTCAATCTCGCACATATGGTTCATGATCGTGTGCATCGTCCGCTTTTGGCCGATGCTATGGGCTTCATGAACCCAGTCCCAGAAGTCCGCCGCCTTTCCAACGAAGACGCCGTGGTCATCCTGTGCATCGGCATGATAGGCGGACAGCAGGAGGTCCTTGTCCAGCCGATCGACGCCACGGCAATAACGGGTCAGGCAGTCCATGATTTCCTGCCGATCGATCAACCGGCGCAGCTTTTCCTTGAAACTAACCATGTCCTCTCCCTTGCGATGATGCTTGCGATTGGCCGCGTCACTGAATGACCGCACCTCCATCGACCACCAGTGCGTGGCCGTTGACGAAGCTGGACTTGTCGGAACAGAGCCAGATCGCGGCCTCAGCCATTTCCTCCGGTCGAGCCATGCGACCCATGGGCGAGTAGTTGTCCAGCGTTTCCTTGACCGCAGGACCGAGCGCAGCGACCTGTTCGACCATGGGCGTGAAGGTCACGCCCGGGCAAAGTGCGTTCACCCGGATTCCCCGCCGCGCATAAGTCAGCGCCGCGGTCTTGGTAAGTCCGATGACGGCGTGCTTGCTCCCGGTATATGCGGGCAGAGAAGGCATGCCGGATGAAACGATGCCGTTGGTAGATGCGGTGTTGACTATCGTTCCGCCACCATTGTTCAACATGTGGGGGATCTGCGCCTTCATGCAGGACATCACCCCCTTCACATTGATCTCGAACGTGCGATCGAACACGTCGTCATTCCAATCCTCGCCTTCGTCCAGGCACACGCCCGCATTGTTGAAGGCGCAGTCAAGGCGGTCATAGGTAGCGACGACGGCTGCGATCAACGCCGCGACGGAAGCGCGGTCGCTGACATCGCAACGTACGAAGCGGGCTTCGCCTCCCGCACCACGGATTTCGTCGGCCACAGCTTCGCCCGCGGCCTCGCTGATATCCGACACGATCACGCGGGCGTCGTGCTTGGCGAACAGGTGGGCAGCGGCGCGCCCGATACCGGCGCTGCCGCCGGTAACCACGGCGACCTTACCTGTGAAAAGATCGGGCATACGGAATCCTCCATCTTTTTGTAGCCGATTCTCTGACCGGTCCTTGCGCATCTTGGGCCGCCACCGGATGTAAATCAATAGATCGATTGCTTATGATATGCATCAACATCTGGCATTTGGTCGCATGGACCGCCTTGGATTCGAGAGCCTATATAAAAATCTTGCGCCTCGACCATATGATATATAGCATGCATATCATATGCTAATTAATAACGTTGATTGGTGAACATGGAATTGCGGATTGGCCGGCTCGACGAAGCTCCGCTGGAGGACTGGGGAAATCATGTCCCTTCGCTCCTGGATCTTGATCGCATAGGGCCGGACCGATTTCGTTCCCGGTACAATCAGCCCAATTTTCAGAATGTGCTTTTCGGTGGACAACTGCTCGCGCAAGCCGTGGCTGCCGCAGGCCGCACTGATCCCGCAGGGCAACTCCATTCGATGCACGCTTACTTCCTCAGGGGAGGGGTGGGGGAAATCGCCGTCGATTTTGAAGTGGATCGGCTCCGCGACAGCGCTCAGTCCGGATCCCGGCGTGTGATCGCAAGTCAGAATGGCCGGCCGATTTTTGAACTCACTTGCCTGTTCCGCCGCGAGGCGGAGGGATATTTCCATCAGGCTGGCGCACCGCGTAACATCCCGCAGCCAGACGATTTGCCGTCGCTTCTGGACATCCATCGTGACGAGCCCGGACTTCTGAACGAATTTGGCGACTTTCTGCTGTTGGGCTCACCTGTTGATGTGCGGATTTTTTCGCGCGATCATCTCCGATACATGCCGGGGGAAGCCCGGCAGAGTTTCTGGTTTCGGTTGGCAAGCGCCGCCTCCATTCGCGACGCGCATGTTCATCGCTGCCTGTTAGCCTATCTATCAGATTACTGGTTCGCGCGGGTGATGCTGGTGCCGCACTGTGCTCCGGCGCCGGATCGCAAGCTTTTCTTTGCCAGTATCGACCATACGATGTGGTTTTACGCCGATGCCCGGGTCGACGAATGGCTTCTATATGAAGCCGACAGTCCGGTGGCTTCAGGGGGTACCGGATTGGCGCAGGGCCGCATTTTCGATCGAACAGGGCGGCTGATCGCGATTACGGCCCAGGAAGTGATTGTGCGGCCACGCCTCCAGACAGTTGAACCTTGAAGAAAGAGCTACAAACGTGAGCGACATCCCGACGCTGATCAGCAGCCTAGCGCCTTGGCCCGACGTCGATTTTTCCGAGTTCGGCGAAGTAAAGGCCGAAAAACTCCCCCGGATGCAGGCCCTGACCGGCAAGTTTCTCGGCCGTAATTGGGTCACTATTCCGCATGTCACCTATCATGATGACGTCGATGTGACGGATGTGGAGCATCGCCGTAAATCCTGGAACGCTGCGCATCCGGACAGCAAGTTGACGCCCGTCGCCATTCTGGCGAAAGTTCTGGCTCAGGCGCTTGCCGAATTTCCGCAGTTCAACGTGTCGATCAATACCCAGAACCAGACGTTGATCCGCAAATCCTACTATCATGTCGGCATTGCGGTCGATACGCCTGCGGGGCTGGTCGTGCCGGTCATTCGCGATGTGGACAGGAAAAGCCTGTCTGAAATCGCTGATGAACTCAAGGCGCTGGCCGACAAGGCGCGGACGAAGGGCCTGAACATGCAGGAAATGTCAGGGAGTTGCATAAGCTTGAGTTCACTCGGCCATATCGGCGGCACCAGCTTCACGCCGATCGTCAACGCTCCCGACGTGGCGATACTGGGCGTTACCCGCACTCGGCCCGTGCCGGCGCGTGGTCCCGACGGCGAACTTATGTGGCGCGATATGATGCCGCTTTCGCTCAGCTACGATCATCGAGCGATCAACGGAGCGGACGCGGCATATTTCGTTCGGTACATCGGCATGCGGCTCGCCGATCCGACCTTGTTGGATGGCGGTTGACCTCGCTCGCTAGTCTGCCTTCCCGTCTGGCGCGGCGGCATGAGCCACCGCCTCTTTCTTGCCGACCAGTGCGTCGAAGCCAGCGGCCAGGAAGGGGACCATTTTTTCCAGGATCCGGTCCATATCGCTGGACTTGCACAACCCTGCCGACTGGCGGTCCACGAGGCCGACCTGGAGCAGCACGTGCATTGTGGTAGCCGAGATGAAATGCACGGCCCAATGAAGATCCTCGGGCTCGGCATCGGGATAGATCATCGCGAAGGATTCGACGAGGATATTCTGTGTCGTGACCATATTCTTCCAGAGCGGATCGAGCACATCATCGTTATTGCGGGCATTGAGCGATCGGATCGCCAGTTCGATATAATTGCGCCATCCGTCGCCTGATGAACTGCTGAGGCGAAAGCTGGGTTCAAGATAACTCCGCACCAGTTCGGCTGCGGTCGGGTGGCCTGCCGACGAGTTGATGGCGTTGATCAGCGACGACTGTTCCGACTGGATATAATGATCCGCGCGCCGCTCAATAACCTGCGCGAAGAGCTCCCGCTTCGATTCGAAATGATAGGTCAGAGAACTGATGCGGAGGCCCGCCAACGCCACGATGTCGCGTACCGACACGCCACTGAAGCCATGCTCTGCGAAAAGCGTCTCCGCTGCGTCCAGAAGACGGGTCCTCACCTTGGCGGCGGACGACTTTTTCACGGCGCTTGTCATAATAGCCTTACAGTTAGTGTTTCTCAACAGACGGCAGGGGCCAGTCACAGGACATAATCTGCAACCTGCAATCTTGACGCAATGCCTCAAAGACGGTACGGACGTTCGTCCCATAAATCAAGAACAGGGGCGCGACAGCGGAAGGGTATTCTGAAGGGCTGTTTGACCGTCCCGGAATTGGCAGGCGGCGCGGTAGTGCATATCGCCGTTTGATTTTCGTTGTTCACCTATGTTGGGATTGTCCCATGTTAGCCGCTCCTTCCGATCAGCGGCGGATTAGGATTTGGCGATGCCGACGGTTCACGAGAAGATGGAATTTCCATTAGGCGAGAGGTTCAAGGCGAGCCTGACTGATCCTTTCGACTTCTATGAAGACACTTATGAGGCCAGCCCGGTTTTTCCCGTTCGCCTGGACGGGCACGAGAATCCTGTGTTCGTCGTCACCAGCTATGATCTGGTCAAATATGTATTCGACACGGCGACGCTCTTTTCGAGCGAGTTCCATCATGTCCTGCATCCGGCCAAAGACCATTATGTGGAGTCGGAGGAGGTGCTGGCGGGCGGCTATACCTTGCCTCCGTTGCTGCTCAACATCGACGCGCCTGATCACAAACGGTATCGGAACTTGCTGGGCCCCATCTTTAACGCGAAGAATGTAACGCCTCTCAAGGACGAGCTGGGCGCCATAATGGATGACCTGATCGACCAGGTCATCGAGCAGGGCGAATGCGATTTCATCCGCGACATCGCGGTCCCGTTCCCGACCGTGATGATCGCGCGCATCATGGGCTATGAGCCCGAGATAGTAAGCCAGCTGGCGGTCTGGTCCGACGCCATGATCATGCGGATCTCCCAGTCGCAGTCGGCCCAGCAGGATTTTCGCTACGCCACCCTGATCCGGGATTTCCAGAACTACATCCGCGCTATTGCCGCGGCGCGCTGCGCCGAACCGCGCGATGATCTGACCTCGCAGATAGTCCATGTCGAACAGGACGGGTTTCGTCTGACCGAAGATGAAGCCTGCACCCTGATCCACGAACTCACCGTATCCGGCCACGAAACGGCTCGTAATTCGACCATCGGTGGGCTGGGCCTGCTGCTGCGCGATCCGGAGATGCTGGCCAGATTAAAGGCATCCCCCAATCTGATCCCCCGAGCGGTGGAGGAAATCTTGCGCCTGTTCACGCCCGTTGCCGGCATGTGGCGTATCGCGACGCAGGACACGGAGCTAGGCGGTGTGGCGATTACCGCCGGTTCCACTATCCTCGTTCGCATGGATGCGGCTAACCGCGATCCGCGCGCCTTCCCCAATCCGAATCGCATAGATCTGGAACGGCGCAACCTGAACGCGCATCTCTCCTTCGGCTGGGGCCCGCATTATTGCATCGGCAACCTGCTTGCCCGCACGGAGGTTGTGATCGCCCTGACGAAGGTTATCGAACGGTTCGAAAATATCCGTCTGATAGAGGAAAAGAGTGACCTTGGCCGTCCCCGGCACATCATTCTGCGCTCCACCAATGCGCTGCACATTGCTTATGACAAGGGAGAGAAGGTTGAAAGGGTGGTGAATTCATGACAGTAGACGTCCATCAGTTCCCTTGTCTGGACGATAATTACGGCTTCCTTTTACGGGATCGGGCCAGTGGCATGGTTGCTTGCGTCGATACGCCGGACGCCGACCGCATCCTGGCGGAGATGAAGGCGCTAGGCTGGGGACTGGACCTTATACTCAACACACATTGGCATCCGGACCACGCCGGTGGCAATGCGCGGCTCATGGAGGCAACCGGCGCGCGCGCGATCGGCCCGGCCGAGGTTCAAGGCCATTATCCAGTCGATGAGATCGTTGCCGACGGCGACCAGTTTGTGCTGGGCGAAACGGCTGTTCGAGTGATGGACAGCGGTGGCCATACGCTGGGCCATATAGTCTATCATCTTTCTGATGACGCGATGCTGTTCGTGGGAGACACGCTGTTCCCGATGGGGTGTGGACGTGTGTTTGAAGGAACGGCAGAACAGATGTGGGCATCGCTCGATCGCCTGTCTCGCCTGCCTGAAGAGACGCGCGTCTACAGTGCCCATGAATATACGCTGGGCAACGCGCAGTTCGCCTGCAGTGTCGATCCGTCCGATGCAGTGATCGAGCGCGCCGCGACGGTGACTGATATGCGCGCGAGGGGAGAGCCCACGGTGCCGACCACGATCGGGGAGGAGCGCGCCACAAATCCCTTCTTGCGTGCGTCGCTGCTGGCGATCGCGCGGGATGCGGCGAGCGAAGCCGAGGCGTTCGCCCGCGTTCGCGCAGCCAAGGATGAGTTCAAAGGTTAGAGTTTACGGGTTAGACTAAAATAGCTGATTCTATGAGCTTTCCAAATTGGAGAGCAGGTATGGCGCGACGTTCGATTGGTCAGGAGCGGTTTGGTTTTGCAGGGCGCGAGCGAGCGGCTTCGTCGCCCGATGCGCTGGTATCGCTGATCGATTGGAATCCCGTCGCGGCGCTGCTCGATCCGCTCTATCCGGCCGCCAAGGGTGAACCGGCCTGGCCGCCACTGGCGATGTTCAAGGCGCTGCCGCTATCGATCTGGTATGACCTGTCCGACGTAAAGCTGGCCGAGGCTCTGGACGACCGGACATCCTTCCGTCGCTTTTGCGGATTTTCCGCAAATGAAGCGACGCCAGAGCGGACCGCCTTGGAGCAGGCGTCCGATCGTGTCCCAGAGTGCATTGCGGGTGCGGGCCGCTGCCTTGCGCAGCAGCGCTTTGAGTTTGGAGAACATTTCTTCGATGGGATTGAGGTCGGGGCAGTAGGCGGAAGATACAGGATGCTGGCGCCGACGGCGACAATGGCCTCTCGGACGCCGGCAACTTTATGCGCGGGCAGATTGTCGAGGACGACGATATCGCCTAGTGACAGGGCCGGTGCGAGGAATTGCTCGACATAGGCCCATGATCCACCTCCAATGATGGTGAATCGCAAATCAGACCCAATGGGAATCCAGAGGGTTCTGTGAGGTCGCGCGGGGTTGGTTGTGCGTCATGGCGCGGTGCGCGACCTCATTGAAGCCGGATTGAGCGCACTCGCTGGCTGGGCAGACGCTATGGGGTTAGTGGCTTCTGTCCCGGTCCTTGTCGAGGAACAGGCGGTCGTGAGAGGGGGCTGACCGGAGACGGAGGCGTCCGGGACGGTATGAAGGCCGAAGTGGGCAATGGTTGCGCGAGGGCAAGGGTGAGCGGCAAGTACCGTAATGTCGGTCTAGGCGGAGGATGACTGCGGCCCTCCGTGCGCCAGTTGGCTGCGTCGCCGTGGTGCCGTCATGATCAGGGAGGAAATAACGCTGGTTCATGGCTTTGCCGGCGGTCCGCGCGCTCGCCACGCCGTATCGCGCGGCATTGTCGCAACGATCCGTAACGTCCCGCCGCAACATGGGCAGACGGTGGGATCGAAATCGGCGCACTTGGGATGTGGCAAGGCGATGTCGTGGTCGGACGTCACCGGCCGCGTAATCACCAGCAGGGAGCGGATCGTCGCAAGCCGGGCACGACGGCACCCGTTGGCGAGAAAACCGTAGTGGCGGATGCGATGGAAGCGGTCGGGCAGAGTATGGAGCAGGAACCGGCGAATAAACTCGTCGGCAGCCAAAGCCATATGCTTTTGGGCATTGCCATGCCGATAGTCGCGCCAACGGAAGGTGACGGTTGCATCGGCCATGCTGACGAGACGACTGTTGGAGATAGCGACGCGGTGGGTGTAGCGGCCCAGATAGGCGAGAACATGCGCCGGTGAGCCAAAGGGCGGCTTGGCGTAGACCACCCAGGACATCTTGCGCAGCGACCTGAGCGTGGCGACAAAGGCGCGGCTGTCGCTGAGACCGCCAAGTGCCCCGAAGAACTGCAGGCGTCCGGCCTCATCCGCTGCCTGTAGCCGCGCCAGGAACAGTCGGCGGAATGTCAATCGGCCCCGGATATTCACCCCTGATAAGCGCCCAACATTGACCCCCTGATAGTGCGCCAGGATCGTCGGCATGGGGGTGAGGCGGCGGAGGGCGTAGCCCGGAGCCGGCTCACCCCCATGCCGATGGCGTTTCTCCTGGGCTATCAGGCAGCTTCGCGGTTCTTGAAGCGCCAGCTCTCGTTGCCGGTTTCGATGATATCGCAATGGTGCGTCAGCCGGTCGAGCAGCGCGGTGGTCATCTTGGCGTCGCCGAACACCGAGGGCCATTCGCCGAACGCGAGGTTGGTGGTTACCATGATCGAGGTCTGCTCGTAGAGCCGGCTGACCAGGTGGAACAGCAACTGACCGCCAGACAGCGCGAACGGCAGATAGCCCAGTTCGTCGAGGATCACCAGGTCGAGCCGGGACAGATGATCGGCAATGCGCCCCGCTTTTCCTGCGCGGGTTTCAGCTTCGAGCCGGTTCACCAGGTCGATGGTGTTGTAATATCTGACCCTGGCGCCGGTGCGCACACAGGAGCGTCCGATCGCAATGGCAAGGTGGGTTTTTCCGGTCCCGGTCCCTCCGACCAGCACGGCATTGCGCTGGTTGGCCAGGAAGGCGCCGGTGGCCAGATCGCGCACCAGCCCTTCGTTGATTGGCGTTTCGGCAAAGTCGAACGCCGTAATTTCCTTGGCCAGCGGCAGCTTGGCGATCGTCATCTGATATTTGATCGAGCGCGCCTGCTTTTCGTCGATCTCGGCCTTCAGCAGATCACCGACCACGCGGCTTGGGCTATGTTGTCGCTTCACCGCATCGGCGATCACCTCATCATAGGCGTGCCGCATGCCCGCGAGCTTGAGCGTCCCCATCATCTCCAGTATCTCATGGCGTTCCATAGAACCTCCTCAGGCTATCGTAACGGGCGCAGTCGGCGACGGGCTCGTGACGGAGCCGGAGCGCCTCGGGCGTGGCGATGGTCAGCGGCGCCGATGGCTGGCGCTGACGGGTCAGGATATTGAGCACGACATCGCGGCTGACGGTGCCGCCGATCAGCGCCTCGGCGCACGCTGCCTCGACCGCATCAAGCCCATCGCTCAGGACCGCCGTCAGGATGCCGACCATCTGGCGGTCGCCATCAGAATGGCCACTCAGGCGGCGACGTACCCGCTCGATTGCGGGTGGAAGCGCCCAGTCCTTGAACGGTGCGCCGTTGCGCAGCGCGCCGGGCTTTCTCGCCAGGACAGGGACGTAATGCCAGGGATCATAGATCGTCTGGTCACGGCCGAACCGGCGGTCATGTTCGCCGACTATCTCGCCTTCCTGCCGGATGACGATGCGGTGGGCATAGGCGTGGATATCCACCGGCCGCCCCGCTGCCGCCGCATGTACCGAGTATTTATTATAGTCGAACCGCACCAACAGCGTCTTCGATACCGACGCGGGCAAAGCGTGGAAGCCGTCGAAGGGTCCGCGATAGGCGATCAGGGCGGGACGGTCCGCGGTCTCGAACACCTCCCAGACCGTCCGGTCCTTCAACTCGGGATGCGCCGCGTGCTTCGCCCGCGTGACACAGCGATCCTCCAGCCATGCGTTCATCTCGGCGTAGCTCTTGAACCGCAACCGGGGTGTGAAGAAGCGTTCGCGCACCAGGCCCACCTGATTCTCGACCTGGCCTTTTTCCCACCCCGACGCCGGCGTGCAGGCAACCGGCTCGACCAGATAATGCCCGCACATCTGTTGGAAGCGGCGGTTATACTGGCGCTCGCGACCGGCAAAGATCGCGTCGACCGCCGTCTTCATGTTGTCGTAAATACCGCGCTGGCAGGCGCCACCGAAGAAGGCGAACGCCTTGTCATGAGCATCGAAGACCATCTCCTGGCTCTCACGCGGATAAGCCCGCACGTAGAACATCCGGCTATGGCAAAGCCGCATGTGCGCGACCTTCACCGTGGTCGTCGCCCCGGCAATGACGACGATCTCATGGCTCCAGTCGAACTGGTAGGCTTCACCAGGTGCGAAGCTCAGCGGCACATAGGCCGCCGCTGTCACCGCTGAGCGCTCTCGATGCCAGTTTGCCGCATACCGTCGGACCGCGTCATAGCCGCCACGATAGCCAAGACCCTGCAACTCCTCGAACACCCTGACCATCGTCAGCCGCTCGCGCCGGACCTTGTGGTCGTTCGCCTCCAGCAGCTTGTTCAGATCGGAGGCCCAAGGCCCCAACTTCGGCAAGGGCTGCACGCTGCGTTCGTATGTGAAAGCCGTCTCGCCCGAGCGCAGCACCTTGCGAACCGTGTTCCGCGAAACGCCAAGGTCCCGCACGATCTCCTTGATCGACTTGCCCTTGACGAAAAACTCGCGCCGGATGCGCGCCACCGTCTCCACGATCAGCATCTCCCACCCGCTCCCGCAGCAAAGTGCAAGAGCCTGAACCGCAACCGTTCAGGGGGTCAACTTTGGACGCCCATCACCCCAAAACTGGGGTCAACATTGCAGGCTTATTCACAGGCGGAAAAGGCGCGAGAGCACGGGGATCGGTAGAAAGAAGCGCGGTTTACAGGTGATCCAACGGGAGCCGTCGGCCGACAGTGCGCCGCCCGGAACGAGGCAGTGGATATGCGGATGGTGCGTGAGCGTCTGCCCCCAGGTATGAAGAATGGCGATAAAGCCGAGCTCGCCGCCGAGATGCTTGGGATCAGCGCCGAGCGTCTTGAGCGTCTCGGCCACCGCGTCGAACAAGATGGCGTAGACCAGAACTTTGTTTTGATAGGCGATCGCCGCAACCTCGGCGGGCACGGTGAATACGACGTGGAAATAGGGCACCGGCAGAAGGTCGGCTTCGCGCGCGGCCAGCCATCGTTCGCGCGCGATCCCCTGACACTTTGGGCAGTGCCGATTGCGGCAACTATTGTACGAGACCCGGCTATGGCCGCAGTTGTCGCAGGCCTCGACATGGCCGCCGAGCGCTGGGGTCCGGCACAGCTCGATCGCCGCCATGACGCGCCGTTCAACGCGGCCAAGGTGGCCGTCATGGGCAATGCGGTAAGGAGGGCCATGGCGGCGGAATATATCCGCCACCTCCAGCTCCGGACGCACAGCGGCGGCCTCAGCTGGGCGGCACCACGTCCAGGCTGAGACGGTCGAGCGGGCTTTGAGTCGTGGCGATCGTGGTCGTCGCGACATGGGTGTAGCGCGCCGTCGTCGATAGCTGGCTGTGCCCGAGCAAAACCTGGATGATCCGGATATCGACCCCGTTCTCGAGCAGGTGCGTCGCGAAACTATGCCGCAGCGTGTGAACGCTGACCCGCTTGGTCAATCCTGCCGCCTTGGTGGCTGACCGGCAGGCGGCGTGAAGACAGGTCGTGGTGATCGGCGTATCGGCGCTGCGTCCGGGGAACAGAAAATCCTGCGGGTGGGCGAGCCGCCAATAAGTCCGCAGGATCCCAAGCAACTGCGCCGAGAGCATGACCGTACGATCCTTGGCGCCCTTGCCGTGGCGAACCTGGATCACCATCCGGTCGCTGTCGATGTCCGTAACCTTCAGACTTGCAGCTTCAGAGGCGCGCAATCCTGCGGCATAGGCGGTGGTCAGTGCGGCGCGCGCCTTCAATGATGGCACCGCCTCCAGGAAGCGCACGACCTCGTCGGCGCTCAGGATCGTTGGCAGCTTGCGCGGCATGCGCGCATAGACGATCCGCTCCGGGATCTCCGCCCGATCCAGCGTGACGCCGTAGAAAAAGCGAAGCGCGCATACGATCTGGTTCAAAGAGCCCCAGGAAATGCCCTGCGACACCAGATAGACCTGAAATGCGCGGACATCTTCAGGCCCCAGCCGATCCGGTGATCGCCCGAAATAGCGACTGAACTTCGTCACCGCGTGCAGATAGGAGCGTTGCGTGGCGGGGGACAGGTTGCGCAAGCTCATGTCGTCGATCATACGACGGCGCAGCGGGCTGACCGTTACTGTGACGTCTGTCATGGGATGAACTCCTGGTGAGGGGTTGGTCTTCAGCAACCAAATCCTCCCACCAGGGGGTCATTCTCGCCAGCCCCCAGGCACCAGTCGAGCGTCAGCGAGTTCGTTCAATCCCTCGATTCATAAAATCAGCGCGATGCTCTAACTGATCTCACCCAGCACCGTGCCGACCTCGTAGGTTTCGCCAACCTCCTTCAGGATCTTGAGGGTGCCCGACGCGGGGGCTTCGACCTCGTTGACCGACTTGTCGCTTTCCAGCGAGAAGAGCGGATCGCCCTCGGTCACGGTCGCGCCATCAGCCGCCAGCCACTCGACCAACACACCTTCATTCATGGAAAAGCCGAGCTTTGGCAACAGGATCTGGGTCGACATATGGGTAACGGGCTCCTTCAGGCGATAATGGAACGAATGGTGTCGGCAATTCCGCCGGCATTTGGCGCATAGGCGGACTCGAGTGGCTTTGAGAAGGGCACTGGCGCAAAAGGACCGCCCAGCCGCTTGACCGGGGCCTTGAGCTTGCCGAAAAACGCCTCTGCGATCTCCGCGCTAATTTCTGCGCCAACGCCAAATTCTCGCACAGCCTCATGCACCACGACGGCGCGACCCGTCTTGCCGACCGACGCGAAGACGGTGTCCCGGTCCCACGGCGAAATCGTGCGGAGGTCGATCACTTCAACTGAGACACCTTCAGCCGCGAGCGTCTCGGCGGCGGTGAGGCTTTCAACGACCATGCGGGCATGGGCGATGATGGTGACGTCCGCACCCTCGCGTGCGATCCTGGCTTTACCAAGAGGCACCTTGACAAAATCCACCGGGCCCGGCGTCCAGTAAAGCGCCATCGGCTCGATCCAGATGACCGGATCGTCATCCTCGATCGCTGACAACATCAAGCCATAGGCGTCAGCAGGGTTCGACGGGCAGACGACCTTCAGACCCGGCGTGTGTGCATACCAGGCTTCCAAATAGTCGGAATGCTGGCCGCCGGTGCCAAATCCAGTTCCGGTCATGGTCCGCAGCACCATCGGCACATGGGTCTGGCCGCCTGACATGAAACGCAGCTTGGCCGCATGGTTGGTGATCATGTCCATGCACACCGGGGTAAAGTTCATCAGCATGATCTCGGCGATCGGCCGATAGCCAGCCAGTGACGCGCCGATGGCGGCGCCCACGATCGCCTGTTCGGAAATCGGCGTCGACCGCACCCGTTCGTCGCCATATTTGGAGGACAGGCCCTTGCTGACGCCGACGATGCCACCGCCTTCCTTGTCGCCGACCTCTTCACCCAACATCAGCACTTTGTCGCTGGCGGCCATGGCGTCGTCAATCGCGCGATTGACGGCCTGAATCATGTTCAACTGTTGTGTATCGCTCATGGCATCCTCACGCGATTTCGGTGGCATAGACGTCGCGTTTCAGCTCCGTGACATCGGGGAAGGCGCTGTCCATCGCAAAGGCGACAGCATCTTCGAGCCGAGCGGCAATGTCGCTTTCGATCTGTGCGATCTCCGCTTCGGTCGCGTGACCTTCGGCGATCAGGCGCGCGCGCAGCCGTGGCACCGGATCGGCCTGGACTGCGGCGGCATGTTCTTCCTTGGTGATATAATGGCCCGGGTCGCCGTAGACGTGGCCATTGAAGCGGAACGTCATCGCTTCGATCAGGGTCGGACCTTCGCCCGCCCGCGCTCTTTCGACCGCGACCTTCGCCGCGCCATACATGGCATCGGGATCGTTGCCGTCGACGGTGATGCCGGGCATATTATATCCGGCGGCGCGGGTCGACAGTTGCTGCACGGCAGTCGAATCAGCGAAAGTCGTGTGTTCCGCATAGCGGTTGTTCTGGCACAGGAAGATGACCGGCAGCTTCCACAGCGCCGCCATGTTCAGCGACTCGTGGAAGGCGCCGATATTCGCCGCGCCGTCGCCGAAATTGGCGATTGAAACTCGCCCCTTGCCCTCCAGCTTCGCGGCCCAGCCCAAGCCGTTGGCGATCGGCATGGATGATCCGACTATCCCGGTCGTCACCATAATGCCTTTTTCCGGGCAGGTCAGGTGCATCGGTCCGCCCTTGCCCTTGCAGGTGCCGTCGACACGACCGGCGATTTCAGCCCACAGCTCCTTGAGAGGATAACCCTTCGCCAGCATGTCATGGATGCCGCGATAGATGGTGCTGATATAATCTTCGTCCGTCAGGTTGACCGACAGGGCCGATGGGATGATCTCCTGCCCACGTCCGCTGTAATAAGGCATGACGAGCTTTCCGGCCTTGAGAGCGCGGATAGTGCGTTCGTCATTCTGCTTGATGAGCGAGGCGCGACGGTAGATGTCCACCAGCGTCGCACCGTCGGGTTTGGGATAGTTTGACAAAGTTTAAGCCTCTTCACAGAAGTCCGTGCTGCGCGCTGATGCCGGTAGCCAGCCCACTGCTGGCGGACCATGCTTGAAGTCGGGCGGCGGATCAAGATATAATACGCTTGCGAATATAATTTCGGCAAACGGTCCTCTTACGATCCTCTTACGGTCTTCCGCCGTCGACCCGGATGACCGCTCCGGTCGTAAAGCTGCTGGCGTCGCCGGCCAGATACATGACGGTGCCGACAATCTCCTCAGGCTCGCCAAAGCGTTTGAGTGCGGCCGGCGTCGACGCCTCCTTGGATGGATCCCAGCTCTTGGCAATGTCCGTCCGGAAGCTACCGGGCATGATCGCGTTGACGCGGACCTTGGGCGCATATTCATGGGCGAACGCTTCTGTAACCGCATTGAGTGCCGCCTTCGCGCCCGCATAGGGGCCGTAGGCCGGTTGCGGCCGGATCGCCCCGATCGAGGTGATGTTGATGATGGCGCCGCCGTCGCGAGCCGCCATCCTGCTGCCGACCAGCGCAGTCAAGCGGAAAGGGCCTTTGAAGTTGACGTCGATCACCTTGTCGAACAGTCCCTCGGGCGTGTCGACCGATGAGGAGGCGATCGGTGACATGCCGGCATTGTTGATCAGAACGTCGATTCGTCCGAACTCTGCATAGACGGTTTCGACCAGCCGCTCGAGATCGGCCCAGTTGCCCGCGTGGACGGCGATGGGCAGCGCACGGCGACCTGTATTCGCCTCGATCTCACGCGCCAGTTTCTCGCAATTTTCCAGCTTTCGGCTGGCGATGACCACATCGGCGCCATGCTCCGCGAAGGCGCGGCACAGCGCTGCGCCGAGTCCTCGACTGCCTCCGGTGACGACGACGACCCTATCCGTGAAATCGAAATATGGCTTCATGCTTCGCGCCCTTCCAGCGTCGCCCGCGCCAGCGCGGCAATCTCGAAAACCCGTTCCTGGCGATGGATCGACGCGCGCGCGGAGGACGCGGTGCCGATCGCCGCGCGCTTCAAAATGCCCTGCACCATGGCCGCATTGCGAAACTGGGCATAACCTAGGTAAAAGCGGCGGTGCGGCAGCTCGGTCAGGCCCATGCGCCGGCAGTAGCGGTCGATATATTCGTCCATTGTCGGGATGCCGAGCGCGGCCACGTCCATGCCCTTCAAGCTGGTGGCGGCGCCGCCTTCAGGGTCAGGCACTTCCCACCAGGCGCGGACATGATGGGCGAGGTCGATGAACGGATCCCCCAGCGTCGCCATTTCCCAATCGATGATCGCGCTGATCTTGGGCTCTTCCGGGGCGACGATGACGTTGTACAGGCCAAAATCGCCATGAACGAGGCAGACCCGCTCTTCCGCTGGCAGCATGTCGGGCAAGGCGTCCATCAGCCAGTCCATGTCGGGGATGTCGACCAGCGTCGAATCCGCATAAATCTTCGACCAGCGCGACAGGTTGCGCGCCGCGTAGCCGCCCACCTTGGCCAGGCTGCCGAGGCCATAGGCCGCATAGTCCAGCCCGTGGATCTGGGCGATACGCCCGTTCATGTCCTCATAGACGGCGGCGCGATCCGCCGGTGCCGCGCCCGGCATGTCGGCGTTCCAGTAAACCGTCCCTTCATTGAAGCCGACGACATAGAATTCCGATCCGATGATGCTTTCGTCGGTGCAGTAAAAGTAGGTTTGCGGTGCGGGCACGCCGGCGAGGCCCACCGCCTCCATCACCCTATATTCGCGGTCAATCGCATGTGCCGACGCCAGCAGCTTGCCGGGCGGGCGCCGGCGCAGCACGATGGTAACATCTCGGCCGGTCAGCTTGTAGGTCGGGTTGGACTGGCCGCCCTTGAACTTTTCCACCGAAAAGTCGTCGCCAAGCTCCGGAATCTTGTCGGCCATGTAAGCGGCCAGCCGCGGCACGTCGAGCGCCAGATGTTCGGGTGGCGCCTCAGTGCCGGAAAAAGTCGCTTGCCTGTCAATTGCCGGCATCAGCTTTTCTCCGGACGCAGGTGCCTGTACTTGGCCAACTCCGCGCGCGCGATCAGGCGGTTATGCACTTCGTCCGGCCCGTCGCCGATGCGCATGATACGCAGACGCGCATACATATAGGCCAGGCCATAATCGTCGGTCATGCCGGCCGCGCCGAACGCCTGCTGCACAATGTCGCATAGTTGCTGGGCCAAACGGGGTACGATGACCTTGATCTGCGAAATTTCGCTGCGGGCATTCTGGACGCCCACCGTATCCATGAGCCAAGCGGTCTTGAGCACCAGAAGGCGGCTCATCTCTATGTTGAATCGAGCTTGAGCAATGCGCTCTTGCCAGACGCCGTCATCCGCCAGAATCTTGCCGAAGGCGACGCGGGTCGACAACCGCTCGCACATCAGTCGCAGCAGCTTCTCAGACACGCCGATGATCCGCATGCAATGATGGATGCGGCCGGGGCCGAGGCGCCCCTGCGCAATCTCGAAGCCACGGCCTTCGCCCAATATGATGTTCTCAGCCGGGACGCGGACGTTGTCGAAAATGATTTCGGCATGGCCATGCGGCTGGTCCAGATATCCAAAGATCGTCAACGGTCGCAATATCGTGATGCCGGGGGTACCAGGCTCGACCAGGATCTGGGACTGCTGCTGGTGCTTGGGTGCGTCCGGGTCGGTCTTGCCCATGACAATGAACAGCTTGGTGCGAGGATTATAGGCGTTGGTGATCCACCACTTGCGCCCGTTGATGACATAATCATCGCCATCGCGCGTTATCCGCGTTTCGACGTTGGTGGCGTCCGAACTGGCGACTCCCGGTTCGGTCATCACGAATGAGGACTTGATTTCGGCGTTGAGCATGGGCTTGAGCCAACGCTCTTTCTGCGCCTCCGAGCCGTAGAGCGCGAGCACGTCCATATTGCCGGAATCGGGCGCGTTGCAATTGAACACTTCGGACGCCCAATGAACATGGCCCATCAGTTCGGCGACCGGCGCATATTCCAGATTGGTCAGGCCCGCGCCATGGCCATGCATGTGCATCGTCCAAAGCCCCGCCGCCTTCGCCTTGGCCTGAAGTTCGAGCAAGATCGGCGGCACGATCCACGGGTTGTTGGGATCAGCCCGCAACTGCTCTTCGTACAGAGCTTCGTTGGGGAAGATATGTTCGTCCATGAACGTCTGGACACGGTCTAGCAACGCCCGGGTGCGTTCGCTCAACGCGAAGTCCATTCGTCCTCTCCTATCAAAAGTTGTTATTATGCGTATAATATGCTATCTATCAAAGTCAAGTCTTGTGTCTGCGGTCGGCCGCGTCAACTCATGTCCGCGCGGTTGCGATAACGATCGCGCAGTTCGCGCTTGAGGATCTTGCCGTTGGCGTTGCGCGGCAATGCATCGACGAAATCGACGCTCTTGGGCACCTTGTAACCCGCGATCTTGCCTCTGGCGAAGGCGATCAGCTCGTCGCCGGTCAGATTATCGTCGCCACGCACGACCACGGCTTTGACCGCTTCGCCCCAGCGGTCGTCGGGAACGCCTATGACCGACAATTCGACGACGCCAGGATGCTCGACAAGCACGCGCTCAATCTCGGCCGGATAGACGTTTTCGCCACCGGATACGATCATGTCCTTGGTCCGGTCCACCAGGAAAAGATAGCCGTTTTCATCTCGATAGCCGGCATCCCCGGTCCGATAAAAATCTCCATGATGCGTCTCTTGGGCGATGTCGTCCCGGTTCCAATATCCACTCATCAGAGAGGGCGACTTGATGCAGACCTCCCCAATTTCTCCGGTCGCCATTTCCTCGCCATCAGCGTTCATGATTTTCATCTCGATCGGCGGAAGCGGCCGGCCGCAGGATTTAAGCAGTTCCTCGCTTCCCTCGGCATGATCGGCTGGCGTGAGATAACAGGTCGACCCATTATTTTCCGTCATCCCGTAAATCTGGATGAAATTGCACCCCAACGCGGCGCGCGCACGGCGCAGCCGTGGAGCTGGCATCGTCATTCCACCGTAAAAGACGTTGCGAAGGGAGGATGTGTCGATCGAGGGGAACAGTGGATGGTCCAGCATCATCTGCACCACTGTGGGGATCGCCATGATCTGAGTGACGCCATGGTCCTGTATCGCCTTCAGAAAGGCGCCTGCATCGACTTGAGGCTGGATGACGCACGTCGCACCGCGCGCCAGCCACTGCAGGGCCCAACTGGTGCCGCTCAGGTGAAAATTGGGCAGGGCCACTATCGCCACGTCCTGATGTGTCCAGTTCAGCCATTCGCCGCCCATCGCCACTTCCATCTCGCGCATGACGCGGGACGAGCGGTGTGAAATCTGCACGCCCTTGGGGTGGCCAGTCGTTCCGCTGGTGTAGAACTGGATCATGATGTCTTCGGGTTCGGATTGGCTGACAGGGCGATCGGACGACTGGCGGTCGCGCCAGGCCGGCAAACCATCCTCGCCCTTGCCGTCGATGGATATGCAGTGGCGCAGCGTCGGACATTGCGCTCGCGCCTGGGCGACGACCTCCGCAAAATCCTCATCATAAAACAGGCATTCGACTTGGGCGTCCTGGAGGATGTAGATGATTTCGGGCGCGGCCAGCCGCCAGTTGAGCGGTAGGGTCGTCATGTCGGCGCGGATGATGCCGAACAGAAGTTCGAAATAGGTCGCGCTGTTGCGGGCGAGGATCGCGACCCGGCCGTGGTACGGCAGACCAAGGCGGCGCAGCCCGTTGGCGATCTGGCTGGCGCGCATGTCCAGCAACCGGTAACTGGTCTTTTCGGCGTCGAAAATCAGCGCAGTATGATCTCCAAGCGTTGCGGCATTGGCGGCGAGTGCGTCCGCTTCGGTCACGATCTTGTCCATCTCCATCATCAAACCCCGTTCTCGCCTGTCTGCGCTTCACCAGAGCATTTCGCGGTCCCGAGTGACGACCGGGAGCATGCGCAGGCCGGCGGATGTCGTCCAGTCGCCGACCATTGGTTCGCTAGATTATTAGCCGCCGCCGGAAGCCGAGGCAAGGAGCACCGCCACAAGCCGGGTGGGCGGCGTCGGCATCGAGACGTGGCGAGCGCGTGACAGGTCACTGCAAGGCAGCAATCCTCCGCGCAGCGTCGAGCGTCATCATCCGATAATAGACCACGCCGGTGTGACCGAACCGGATGTCCGTGTTGGCGTCGGTGCAAAAAGCCTTATGACACAAGGCGGTGAACACGGTGTTGCGGACATCGCGCCAGATTTCGTAGAAATTCGTCCGATCCTCGAGATATTCGCAGCCGCCATGCGCATGATATTCGGCAAGGAATTCCTCCCACGGCAGCAACTGCTCGACATAGGACCGCACATAGCAAAGATCCTCGTTCGGATCACCGGGATGCGAAAGCTCCCAATCCAGCAGCCCCGAAATCTTCTGGTTTTCGACAAGCAGGTTCTGGAAGCCGAGGTCGGCGTGCACGGGAACGATACGGGCGGGTGGCGGCGGCTGATTGAGCGAGAGCCAGCGTAGGCACATGTCCATGACGGGATCGACCTCCTGCTGGGTACGCGCCCACAGATCGGTGATATATTCGATGTTGCGGGCCATTGCCTCGGTCGGGCTGCGCGGCGCCCAGATGCCGGTCTGCGGCAGCTTGTCGAGCGGGATGGCGTGAAGGCGCGCCATCACGCGCGCCAGATCGAGTCCGGTTTCGGGCCCGCATACCGCCTTGTCGGGCGCCCAGAGACTTCCCGCTATGGCGCCGGCCTTGCGGCGGACGACCATGAACGGCAATGCCAGTTCGCCGGGATCGGTTTCCGCCCACAACGGATCGGGGGTGGGCAGGTCATAATGGCGCAGCGCGTTGAGCAGCGGGAATTCGTCGGCGACCGTCGATTCCGTCGCGCCCGCCTTCCGGTCGCGGCGGATGACCAGTGATGAGGGTCGCGCTTCCAGCCCCTCAACCTCGAACAATATGGTCGTCTTGCCAAATCCGCCCGACAATTCCTGCAGGCTGATCAGGCGAACATCCTTGTCGGGGAATTTGCGGGTCAGATAGGCTTGCAACTGATCGTGCGATACGGCGGCCTCCGCGGCGGCTCGATCCTCGTGAAACGCAGCTGAGCTGGTCACGCCTGCGTTGACGACGGATTGCTCGCTTTGATCCTCGGACTCAACAAGGGACCTGATGATCGCGCTCATCGCAGGCGTCTTGGACGGATCGCGCGCGGCTAGCGCCATTGCCTCAGGCACGAAGTGCGCGAGTTGATCGGCCAGCCGCCGGTTATAATCTTCCAGAGAAATTATCCCGGCGTCCTGCGGGGGCAAGGTGGAGATTAGCGCTCGGGCCGATTCACGATCTGCCGGATTGAGCGATCCGGCCAACAGCGTGACCGTTTCCTCGATAACGGCGGCTCGCGAGACAATCTGCCTGTGCAGGACATCCGGCCAATCGGAAGATCGCACCAGCATCCTGCTGATCAGGTCTATCGCCATGCGGCAAACGGTACTGGCCATATTCGAACTGAGTTCGGGAGCCACTTTCTCACGCAAATCCTCTCGGATGGCGAGCAGGATCTGGGCGTCGGTGGGTCCCGGCGTCTCGGAGCGGACTTTAGGAGCGGCGATCATATGTGTCTTTTCCTCTCACCGGACGGACTGCGCAGCGCGCGCCCGAACTTCTTCTATGTTGTGGCGGAAACCTTCCTCGATTCCCCATCGCGCGGCATATCCTATCTCGCGTTCAGCACTGGTGGCGTCATAATGATGGATCGTGCCTTTCCATGACCCGTCCTCCACCTCCAACTGCGCGTCCGGCACGATCGCCCGCACGGTCGCGGCGGCGTCACGCAACGTCGTACGAAAGCCGGTGACGTTGACGGCCACCGCACGATTGTCGCTGGCCTCGCACGCTCGCACCACGGCTTCGGCCGCGTCCTCTGCATAAACGAAGTCGATAACGGCATCGCCAGCGGGAATGCGCCCAGCTTTGCCCAGCGCAGGATTATCGATCAACTGCGTGAGAAAATCGCCGCCGGTGCCGCGCGCCAGCGTGCGATCCTTGCCATAGCCGTACACGAGAGCAAAGCGCAGCCCCAGGATATCCAGGCCGCGATTGCGGCGATAGTGCAGGCTGAACCGTTCGCTCAGCGATTTGCAGGCGCCATAGATGATGTTGGGATCGTGCAGAGCATCATTGGGCAATGCGCCCTCCAGGCCAACCCGGCGATGGCGCGGACCGAACACCGCCACGGAACTGGCCCACACCACTCGGGCGACGTTGCAGGCCAGCGCCGCCTCGAATATGTTCAGGCATCCAGTACAGTTCACCTCAAGTGACCGATAGAGATTTTCCTCGCTCTTCGCGCCCAGCAGCGCGGCGAGGTGGATCACGCGGTCGGGTGCGGCTTCCTGCATGGTGCGCAACAGGAAGGGCAGATCGGTGATGTCGCCTGCGACGCAGCGCACCTTGGCTGCATCCTCGCCGATCAATTCCTGCAAGAAGACGCGATCGGGAGAGATGTCGTAGATCACGACCTCATGTCCTGCGGCGATGAGCCGCCACGTCGTATAAGCGCCGATCAGCCCGGTTCCACCAGTGATGAAATATCGCATGTCGCCTCGCCTCTCCGCCGCTGTCCCAGCCTGTTTAACTGCTTATCGTATGTTCGCGAACCAACGTTTTCGATTGAACGCCATGGCGTTCATGGTCCTCGAAAAATTCGTTTAACCGCGGCCTTCCCCGGCGACGGCGTTTATTCAGTTTTGGATCACAGTCCCTTGTAAACTGGTTCGCGCTTCTCCCGAAAGGCGCTGATCGCCTCTACCAGATCCTCGGACACGAAGGTCTCCATTTCCGCGGCCATGCCGTTGTCGAACAACTCCTCCAGCCGCATGCGGAAGATCTGGTTCAATACTTCCTTGGTAAGTTGCACAGCGCGCGGCGGCAGGCCGGCAATCCGCCTGGCGATAGCGCGAGCGGCGTCCAACACCTCCTCGGGCGTTTCGACCAGATCGGTGACAAGGCCCATCTCATAGGCTTGCTGGGCGGTCAGCCGGTCACCGGTGAGCAGATAGCGTTTGGCGCGCAACAGCCCGGTGTGCAGCGGCCACATCACCGCGCCGCCGTCCCCTGCGGCGAGCCCGATGACGACATGGGGGTCGCTGATCTTGGCGTTGCGCGCGGCGACGATCGCGTCGGAGCACAATGCTACCGTTGCGCCCAAGCCAACGGCCTGTCCCTGCAAGGCGGTCACAACCGGGATCGGACAGCCGGCGATCGCCGCGAGCAGCTTCTTGCCTTCGCCGCGCATCTTCTGGCGCGTCGCATGGTCTTCACGGTCGCGCAGGATCAGGCCGAAATCTCCCCCGGCCGAAAAATGCTGACCGTTGCCGCCAAAGACGATAGCGCGAACATCCCTGTTTTCGCGGACTTCCAGAAAAGCTTCCTTCGCTTCGATATGCATGGCGTGATCGAAAGCGTTCAACGCTGCAGGGCGGTCCAGCAGAATTTCGGCGACATGGCCTTCGATGCGCACCGATATCGTCTCATAGTCATAGGCCATGGCTTGCACCCCTCGCTTCGTTCGCAGGTAGCGGCGCACAACGCGCCGCTACCGTCACATGCTTTTCCTT
Organism: Sphingobium sp. JS3065; assembly: GCF_026427355.1. Taxonomy (NCBI): domain Bacteria; kingdom Pseudomonadati; phylum Pseudomonadota; class Alphaproteobacteria; order Sphingomonadales; family Sphingobiaceae; genus Sphingobium; species Sphingobium sp. JS3065. The sequence continues at coordinate 608,926 of NZ_CP102665.1, read as the reverse complement.
CAGAACGGGTCCCAGGTGAAGACCTGGGATGAGATATGATTTTCGGTGAAGGAAGGACGGAATGCGGGGATGGCGGTATCGACGACGGCCTGGGGTGTCCATCCGTCGCTGGTCTGGGTGGTGCGGATGGGTCGGTTCTGGCTGAAGAGGATGAGCTCGTTCATGCGCGCGCCGAAAATCTGTCCGGACACGTCGGCCGCCTCGTCGAACATCAGGCCGACGGCGAGTGGGGCGATCTTCTCGGGGGTCATGCGCCTGGCCACTTCCAGACGCTTCTGGTTTTCCGGCGTGTTGGCGGGGATCGTGCCCACCATGCGGGTGAAGGCGAAGGGCGCGATGCAGTTGGAGCGCACGTTGAAGCGCTTCATGTCGATCGCGATCGACTTGGAAAGGCCCGCCACGCCCAGCTTGGCCGCCGAATAATTGGCCTGGCCCATATTGCCGATCAACCCGCTGGTCGAGCTCATGTGCACGAAGCAGCCGCTCTCCTGCTCCTTGAAGTGCGGCGCGGCCGCCCGCGACATGTAGAACACCCCGTCCAGGTTCACCGCCCGGACCAGCTCATAATCCTCCTGCGTCATCTTGTGGAAGATGACGTCGCGCAAAATGCCCGCATTGTTCACCACCACGTCCACCCGCCCGAACGCATCCAGCGCATCCTGCACGATCCCGTGCGCGCTGTCCCATTCCGCCACCGACCGGAAGCTCGGCACCGCCTTGCCGCCGCCCGCCACAATGTCGTCCGCCACACGCTGCGCCGTCCGCTGGTCCGAACCCTCGCCCGTCGGCGAACCGCCAAGATCGTTCACGACAACACTCGCGCCATGCGCCGCAGCCAGACGCGCTATCCCCTCGCCAACGCCGCCGCCAGCACCCGTCACAATCACTACCTTGCCAGACAGCTTACCAGTCATTCCTTCTCTCCTACCCTTAAAAGCATACGGCGCAATATAGCATAATATACGCTCGCTAACTAAATGACGAAACCCTGCTGTCAATGATAATTGTTGAGTGTGGTGGGCTGTGCGCCTTTGCCCAAGCTATTCTGGCCAGAGTGACCGCAACGGAAAAATGCTGCAGGCCTAGAGACGCCCGGCGATTTCCGCCCACTGTTCCGACAGAGGGTCGCGTGCCCCCGGCGCTGCGACGCCGATCAGCGCTTTCGCACGCTCATGCACCGATTTGCCCCGCAGATCCGCGATGCCTTCCTCCGTTACGACAATGTCCACATCATTGCGTGATATCGTGGCGACGGCGTTGTTGGACAGGCGGGGGCAGATGCGCGATCCTGCGGCGCCGAATGTCGCGGGTAGGGCGATGATGCTGACCCCCCCGCGTCCCAGTCGCGCCCCGCGGGCGAAATCAGATGCGCCTCCGCCGCCGCTGACCGCTCGACCGTTGGCATGTTCCAGATTGCACTGCCCCAGCAGATCGACTTCAAGCGCCGAGTTCACAGCAAAGAGGCGCTCGACCCCGGCCAACACCGATGGCAGATGAATTTCTTCCACGCCCCGAACATGGATATCGCTGCGTCCGTCCAGCCATTCATAGAGGGCCGGACTGCCCAGAACCGCTGTGGTCCGGTGGGCATGGCTTTCGTCGAGCGCGCCCGCCTGCATCAGGCCTATGATCCCGTCGGAGATCATTCCGGAGTGGATGCGCAGCCGCCGATGGCCGTGCAGCGCTTGCATAAGGGCATGAGGCACCTTGCCAAGACCGACCTGAATGGCCGCGCCGTCGGGAATCAAGCCCGCAATGTGTTTGGCTATCATGTGGGTGGCAGAATCTACCTCGCCGACAGCATAGGTGACGATGGGCGTGTCCGCCTCCATTGTTCCAGCTAGCCGCGCGTGTTCCACGAAGGGCGCATTCGGGACCACCGGAACGAACGGGTTGATGACGCCGAAAATCCTTCTCGCACGCTGCATCGCAGCCGGCGCAAACTCTGCCGCAGGACCTAGCGAGCAACGGCCCCGGCCGTCCGGCGGCGAGACCTGGACGACGCACCAGTCAAAGGGTGTGTCCGCCTCGATCTGTTTGAGCATGGCCGCATAGGATTGAGGGATATGGCGGAAGCTGCCAGACCGCTGCGCTTCCGACAGGCTGGGCTGCATGAAAAGACCCGTCACCTGAGTGCCTGGACCAATCGCTTCGCTTTTCAATGGATTGATGCCGGGTACGACGCTGGTCGTAATGTCGAGACCAGCGGCGCCGAAAAGTTCCTTGACAAGCGCGGTCGGCTCTCCTGCCGCGCCCGGTATGAACAGGCGCTCGCCTTTGCGGAAAATCATCCTGTCGGATTCCCTTTGATATAGTTCGCTATCGTTCTAATGTATAGAGCTTGCCGCTAGGCGACAACCATTTCTGATTCCTGGCGAGTGCGACGACGATCAAGGAGAGCGGACGAGTGCAACGTATTCTGCGAATAGAGGGCGGTCATAATTTTCGCGACATGGGAGGGTATTCGGCCGCCGATGGGCGAACGGTGAAATGGGGTACCCTCTATCGCTCTGGGGTGATGTCGAAGATCGATGCCACAGACCGGGACGCGTTGCATCAACTCGGCATCGTCAGCATCTGCGACTTTCGCACAAATGACGAGCGATCGCGCAGACCTACGACTTGGCACCACGGACGGTCGATCGAGCTGTTGGCGCATGATTACGAGATGAGCGTCGGTGTGCTCCAGCATTTGATCAAAGACCGCAAGACCGGCAGCGCGGAGGTACGCAATTTTATTCTGGAGATTTACAGCGAATTGCCGGAGGAGCAGGCCGCCAACTACGCCATCCTGTTTCGCCAATTGGCGGCCGGCAAGGTTCCGCTGGTTTTCAACTGCTCGGCCGGCAAGGACCGAACCGGTGTCGCGGCGGCGATTATCCTTTCGGCACTCGGCGTGCCCATGGAAGAGGTGATCGCCGACTATATGCTGACCAATGATTCGATCGGAGAACTGGCCGGTATATTGGAGCAGGAGCCGGAATATAGCCGCTGGGTCGCGGAACAACCGGAAGTCGCCTATCCACTGCTTCGCGCGGAACCGGAATATCTGCAGAGGACCTTCAGTATTCTGGAAACGCGCCATGGCGGGATCGAAGGCTATCTGACTGGGCGATTGGGCATTTCATCGGCTGAGATCGCTACGATCAGAGCGCTGTTGCTGGATTGATTAGACAGGTGCTTTGCGGCGCGACGGGTATCCCCAATCGGCAGGCGCACCGGCCCCTGACAGCAGCTTGCTTCATGTGCGAGCAAATTCCATTCTTTCCTCCGACGAAATGGTCTGTAAAATTATTGGCATCTACTATCGAATAGTAACTGATCGTATGGTGATGGTAAGCTAACTTCTGGAGCGAATCGTGACCCTGTTGAAAATGCCGGCGGCCGATCCGCAAACGCTTTCCCGTCGCGCTGACATCATCGCCGCGATGCGCGCTATCGTCCCGGGCGAGGGCGTTATTTCCGATGAGGACGGGCTGCGTCCATTCGAGTCGGATGGTCTGACGGCCTATCGCCAGACGCCCCTTGTCGTGGTGCTGCCCGAAACGACCGAACAGGTATCTCGTATATTGTCCTGGTGTCATGCCCATCAGATCAAGGTCGTGCCGCGTGGCTCGGGCACGTCCCTTTCGGGTGGCGCTCTACCACTGGCGGACGGAGTATTACTGGGTCTTTCGAAGTTCAACCGGATCGTGGAGATCGACTATGAGGATCGGTTGGTCGTCGCGCAGCCCGGCGTCACCAATCTGGCTATTACGCGCGCGGTTGAAGACCGGGGCTTCTACTATGCGCCCGATCCGTCCAGCCAGATCGCCTGTTCCATCGGCGGCAATGTCGCTGAAAATTCGGGTGGTGTTCACTGCCTGAAATATGGACTTACAACGAACAATGTCGTCGGCTGCGAACTTGTGCTCATGAACGGCGAAGTCATCCGGATCGGTGGGCGGTTTCTTGAAACGGCAGGCCTTGACCTGATGGGCGTCATCGTCGGATCGGAGGGGCTGCTGGGCGTCCTGACCGAAGTGACGGTGCGCATCCTGCCCACGCCGCAGACCGCGCGCGCTTTGCTGATCGGCTTTGCGACGGTCGACGGTGCTGGCCAGTGCGTAGCCGACGTTATCGCGGCTGGCATCATTCCGGCGGGCATGGAAATGATGGACCGCAAGGCCATCCATGCGGCCGAAGCCTTTGTCGGAGCCGGATACCCGCTCGACGTCGAGGCGCTCCTGATCGTGGAACTCGATGGTCCCTCCGCCGAATGTGACCATCTTCTGCATGCGGTCGAACGCATCGCCGGCGAAAACGGAGCGGTGTCCGTGCGTACTTCGCAGAATGATGCGGAACGGGCGGCATTCTGGGCAGGGCGCAAGGCTGCCTTCCCGGCGGTTGGTCGATTGGCGCCTGACTATTATTGCATGGACGGCACCATTCCGCGCCGACGCTTGCCCGAAGTCCTGCGGCGCATGGATGAACTGTCCGAAGCCTACGGCCTGGGCGTGGCCAATGTGTTTCATGCGGGCGACGGCAATCTTCACCCGCTCATCCTTTATGACGCCAACATCCCTGGCGAACTGGAGAAAGCGGAGGCGTTCGGCAACGACATATTGCGGCTGTGCGTCGAAGTTGGCGGGGTGCTGACAGGGGAGCATGGTGTTGGCGTGGAAAAGCGCGACTTGATGCCGGAAATGTTCTCCGACACGGACCTGAAGCAACAGCAGCGCGTCAAATGCGCTTTCGATCCCGAAATGTTGCTTAACCCGGGAAAGGTATTCCCTCAGTTGCACCGTTGTGCCGAGTTGGGAAGAATGCACGTGCATCGCGGTCAAGTGCCGCATCCGGACCTCCCGCGGTTCTGATATGACCAACGACCTGTTGAAGCCCGGCGACGAAGCCGAAGCGATGGCGATGGTTGCCGACGCAGCGGCGCGCGAGAGCCAGCTCTCGATCGAGGGCGGAGGGACCAAAAGCTGCATCGGCCGTTCCGTCGAAGCGCAGATACTGTCGATGCAGAACATTGCCGGCGTCATCGACTATGATCCGGCGGAACTGGTCCTCACCGTCAGGCCGGGGACCGCGCTGGCGGAGGTCGAGGCGCTGGTCGAGAGCCAGGGGCAGATGCTCGCCTTCGAACCATTTGATCACAGCGGTCTTTTCCCGTTGGGCGGGCGCGCCACCATTGGGGGGGTCGTGGCGGCCGGTGTCGCAGGCTCCCGCCGGGTTTCAGCTGGCGGCGCGCGCGATCACCTCCTGGGTCTGCGGGCCGTTTCCGGCCGGGGCGAAATATTTGTCGCTGGCGCCAAGGTGGTCAAGAACGTCACCGGCTATGATCTCCCCAAGCTTGCCGCTGGCAGCTGGGGTCGTCTGTTCGCAATGACCGAACTGACCCTGAAGGTGTTGCCGCGACCGGAAACCAGTTTGACGCATGTCGTCGAAGGTGTTGACGGGGCTGACCTTTCGACGATCATGGCGACGGCGATGGGATCTCAGGCCGCCGTTGCGGCAGTCGCTCATGTGCCCGCCGACCTTTACGGCGGAAGGTCGATCACGGCCATTCGGCTGGAGGGATTTGGGCCTTCGGTGCGGGCGAGATCCTCGATACTGGCTCGGACGCTCGGGCCCTCAGCGCCGCTGTTGGACATGAGCGGGCCGGAAGCGGACGCATTCTGGGCCGGGATCCGGGATTTGCGTTATCTACCGGGCGACCGGACCGTGTGGCGCATCAACATACCGCCGCGAGCCCTCCAACCCCTCCTCTCCGCGCTTCTGCCGCGGGGCGCATCCTGGGTCGCTGACTGGGCCGGTGGCCTGGTCTGGATCGCTCTCGATGGTGCGGCGGAGGCCGTGCGCGATGCGGCGCAGCGCAATGGCGGCCATGCGATGCTGCTGCGCGCGTCGGAACGGATGCGTGCGGAAACCCCCACATTTCATCCTTCCGAGCCCGCACTCGCCGCATTGGAAGGGCGCGTGCGTCGCGCCTTCGATCCCCTGGGCTTATTTGAAACGGGACGTTTCTGACATGCAGACAAGGTTCGCCCCTGAACAGCTGGCCGATCCCGCCATGGCGTCGTCCGAGCGCATCATCCGCAAATGCGTGCATTGCGGCTTTTGCACGGCGACCTGCCCGACCTATGTGCTGTTGGGAGATGAGTTGGACAGCCCGCGCGGCCGCATCTACCTTATGAAGGATATGCTGGAGAACGACCGGGATCCATCGCCTGAGGTCGTCAAGCACATCGATCGCTGCCTGTCCTGTCTCTCCTGCATGACGACCTGCCCATCGGGCGTGAACTATATGCACCTGGTCGACCATGCGCGCACATATATTGCGGCGCGCTACAAGCGGCCGCCGGCTGACCGATTTTTCCGCTGGATGCTGTCGAACATCCTGCCTCACCCCGGGCGCATGCGGCTGGCGCTGAGGCTGGCGCGATATGCGCGTCCGGCGATGCGGTTCATACCGTCCTGGCCCGGGTTGAAGTCCTTGTCCGCCATGCTGAGGATGGCGCCCCGTCATCTGCCGTCCAAAGCGACCGCGGACAATTCCACCACCGCCGGATCGAAGGGCAGGGTGGCTCTCATGGCCGGATGCGCCGAACCGGTGCTTCGCCCCGAATTTCGCGCCGCGACGGTGCGTATCCTCAATCGCGCAGGTTTCGATGTGCTGTTCGCGAAGGGCGAGGCATGTTGCGGCGCCCTGGTGCATCATATGGGTCGGGAGGCCGAGGCGCGTGCCAGCGCGCGGCGTAACATCGACGCCTGGATCAGGGAAATCGAGGAGGGTGGCCTCGATGCGATCATCATCACCACATCCGGGTGCGGCACGACAGTCAAAGATTATGGGTTCCTGCTTCGTGACGATCCGGACTATGCGGAAAAGGCTGCACATGTGGCCTCACTGGCAAAGGACATCACCGAATTTCTGGCCGACATTCCCTTGCCGCCTGTCCAGGCCAACGGAATGGACGTGGCCTATCATCCCGCCTGCTCGTTGCAGCATGGCCAGAAGATAACGGACGCGCCGCGCGCCCTGCTTACGAAAGCCGGATACAAGGTCCGCTTGCCGGCGGAAGCGCATCTTTGCTGCGGGTCGGCAGGTACTTACAACATCCTGCAACCCGACATCGCGGGGCAACTGGGAGACCGGAAGGCGGCCGCCCTTGCCAGCCTTTCCGCAGACGTGGTGGCGACCGGGAACATCGGGTGCGCCATGCAGATTGGCCAGCGGATGGATGTACCGGTCGTGCACACGGTCGAACTGCTGGATTGGGCCACCGGCGGCCCAATCCCACCCGCAATCAGGAAGCACAGGGAAAAACTATGAGCCAACTCACTTTGGAACGCGCCAATCACGTCATATCCGCAGCGCTCGAAAAGGGTGCGGAACTCAAATTGAAGCCGCTCAGCGTCGCGGTCGTCGATGCCGGCGGCCATCTGATCGCGTTCCAGCGGCAGGATCAGGCTTCTTTCGGCCGGCTCCAGATCGCCCAAGGCAAGGCTGCGGGCGCGCTTGCCCTGGGGGTTTCTTCTCGCAAGGTTGGCGACATGGCGATCGAGCGGCCATGGTTCATCGACGCGTTCGCGGCGTCCGCTCCGCACGCCATCATTCCGGCAGCGGGCGGCGTCATCCTCGTCGGTCCTGATGGGGCGGTGATCGGCGCGGTGGGCGTGACGGGCGATACGAGCGACAATGACGAAGCATGCGCGCTGGCCGGCATCGCGGCGGCGGGCTTGACCGCTCAAGCTTGATATTCGGACCGATGGAAACGCGCATTCGGCTGTAAGGATAATCTCATGCCCATTTACGAGTTCGAAGAAGCCCGCCCCACGATCAGCGAGGACGCATGGATAGCGCCCAGTGCGGACGTCGTCGGTGATGCTGTCATCGGGAAGCGGTCAAGCATCTGGTTCGGCGCGGTCGTTCGCGCCGATAACGGGAAAATCGAGATCGGGGACAGAACCAATGTCCAGGAAGGCGCCATGCTGCATTCCGACCCGCATGCTCCGCTCAAGGTGGGGGACGGAGTCACGATCGGGCACCATGCCATCCTCCACGGCTGTACAGTCGGGGATAACGTGCTGGTAGGAATGGGCGCCGTCGTGCTGAACAACGCCGTCATCGGCGAGGGCAGCCTGATCGGTGCAGGAGCGCTCGTGACCGAGGGCAAGTCATTCCCTCCCAACAGCTTGATCGTCGGCGTTCCAGCGAAACTGGTACGCGCCCTGACGCCGGACGAAAGCAACGCTCTTGAGACATCGGCGGAAGAATATGCCGCGAAGTCCACAAGGTTCGCCAACGGCCTAAGGCCAGCCCGTTAATCCCGCCGCTTATGGCCGGGTGCTGCGCGGGTTGTATGTTAGTATAGGATATTTTTCATGGCAGGAAATCTTCAAGGAAAAGCCGCGCTGGTCACCGGCGCTTCGGGCGGCATTGGCCGCGCCATCGCCGTGCATCTTGCTGCTGCGGGTGCGGAGGTTATGGTTCATTATGGAAGCGGGCGGGAACGTGCGGAAGAGACGGTCCGTCTCGTCACGGCCTCCGGCGGCAAGGCGCGAATCGTACAGGCCGACCTGCGCAATGCCGCGGACGTCCGGCAACTCGCCGACGCCTGTGGAAAATTGGATATTCTCGTCAACAATGCCGGAATCGCTCGCGGATACACGTTGGAAAGCACGACCGAGGAAGATTTCGATACGGTGTTCTCCACCAATGTGAAGGGCCTATTCTTCCTGACGCAGGCACTGCTGCCCCATCTCAACGACAATGCCTCCATCATCAACATTTCGTCCATGGTTTCTATTGTGGCCTATCCGGCCTATCTTGCATATGGAATGTCAAAAACGGCGGTAAATTCCTTCACTCGTTCGCTTGCAGCCGATCTCGGGCCGCGCGGTATTCGGGTCAACGCGATTGCGCCCGGCGCCACGGACTCCGACTTTCTGGGCGACATCAAGGATAATGCGGCGGTCATGGGCGCCATCACCGCAGCGACGGCTTTTGGCCGCTTGGGAACGCCTGACGAAATTGCAAGGGCTGTGACGTGGCTTGCTTCGCCGGAGGGCGCGTGGATCACGGGCCAAGTCATCCAGGTCAGCGGCGGAATGCATCTTTGATCTGGCGATGACCCATCCGGGCATAACGCTCCGTCGCAATCCGGCGGCTGCGGGATGCCCGTCAACTGAACGAGGTGCTGCCTGAGATCGCGCCCAGTGCGCGATGCTCCAGCGTCGCGATTAAACCGGCACCGGGCCTTGCCGCCTCCACTCAGCGTCGGTCGAATGTCATCCAGAGCTGGGTGACGGCATAGGATATGAACATTGGCGCATAGCCGTAGCTGTCGGCTCCTCGGCTCGCGCGGAAATTATCCATTCGATCAATGAGGCGGGCGAAGGCGACGCGCAGTTCGCCGCGCGCGAGCTGGTTCCCTATGCACAGATGGATACCGGCGCCAAAGCTCATATGCGAACTGGCGTTCCCTCGCGAGAGGTTTAGACAACCGGGATTTTCATAGACCGCCGGATCGAGATTGGCCGAGCCCCACCGTATCTCCACCATTGCGCCCGCGGGGACCGTGATGCCGCCAATCTCCGTATCGGCGAGAACCTTGCGGAACAGAGCCTGTATCGGCGCCATCAGCCTGAGCGTCTCCTCGACGAAAGTCTTGATGAGATCAGGCCTCTCGCGCAGTTGCGGAACCAAATCGGGATTTTCGATCAGCAGCTTCATGCCTGCCGACAGCGCCGCCGTCGTCGTTTCATTTCCCGCGACGAGCAGTTGTTGGAGGATGCTCATCACCTCCCGGTTGGCGAGCCGGCGGCCATCCACTTCCGCATGGAGGAGCCGACTGAACAGCTTGTCATCGTCAGGATGCGCCCGGAAATAATCTGCTCGCTCCGCGAAGTAATTCTGCATCCTTATGATGCCCTCGGTTGTCGCGATCTCGCGTTCCGGGGTCAGGGCCGGACTGGTGGATTCGACGCTGAGGTCAGACCAGACCTTGTAGTCGGCCATATGTTCGGGACCGACGCCAAGCTGTTCGGCGATCATCGTCATCGGCAGCGCAATGCCGAACGCCTGGACGAAATCGATCTCATCCTGATCGATGAACTGGTCGATCAGCGCGTCGCAAATCTCCTCGATCCGCGGTTCCAGGGCGAGGATCTTGTTTGCGGTGAATGCCTTGTCGACCAATGTTCGATAGAGTTTGTGACTGGGCGGATCGTTGCTGACCAGCGTATCGAGCGGTAGCCACCCTTTCTCCGCAAACATCTTCTGCGTAATCGGAGTGGTATTGCGTGTCTGGATCAACCCCGTGCGATTGGAAAATAACTTCGGATTAAGGGCGACCTTGCGCACATCCTCATATCTTGTGAGGACATAATTGCCGGTCTTGGGGTCGATGTAGACAGGCTGTTCCGTCCTCAACCGATCATATGCTGGGAAGGGGCATTGCTGGACCTCCGGATCGGCGAAGCTGATTGATAGCGGCGCTGGTTTCCTGTCGGTCATCGATTCTCACCTCGCCTGCCTGTTGATGCTCGGTTACATGAAGCATATCATATGTATGCTTATAGATTATGGATGTTCGGAACGGTAGTCAATCGAGACTCTCGGTGACTGTCGAGGCTGTAAACAGGCAGAGGAGCCCGTATGACCACGGATCGCCACACGACCGATACTCACAATTCCGCGCCTGTCATGACAGAGCGGGAGAAAATACTGGCCTGCTTGGCTCGTTATTGCCGTGGGATCGACCGCCGCGATCCCGATCTGGTTCGTTCCGCATACTGGCCCGGGGCTATCGACGATCATGTCACCTGGGTTGGCACGGTGGAAGCATTTGTGGACTGGGTCATGCCGCTGATCGGCAGCATGGAACTGACCCAGCATAAGCTGGGCCAAAGCCATATAGAGTGGCATGGCGATGTTGCGATGGTTGAGACATGCCTGACCGCTTATCATCGCGTGCCGGTGGACGGGCGATCGCGTGATATCATATTGGGCGCGCGCTATGCCGACAGAATGGAGAGGCGAGGCGGCGAATGGCGGATAGCGCACCGTATTCTGATACAGGACTGGATACAGGATATCGGCGCATCGATCGACTGGTCGAAGGGATCGCTGGGCATGCTGCCGCTGCATGATCGGGGGTTCGGTTCCGGCGCCGACGACAGCAGCGTCGCCTTCATGGCGACGGTTGGCAAGGGGTGGCCTGTGACGCCGCCTACCACATCATAGCATGCGCATGCGTCATCGGTTTGTCCGCGCGGCGTGCCGGGCCGCCCGATAGGCGAACACCATGGCGGGGCCGAGTGTTGAGCCGGCCCCAGGATAGCTTCGACCAGTCACGCTAGCCGTGCTGTTGCCGGTGGCGTAAAGGCCTTCAATGGGGTCGCCGCTTTTGCGCAGCACGCGACCATCTTCGTCGGTGACCAGGCCGCCTGCGCACCCAATATCGCCCGGATAGATGGCCACGGCATAGAAGGGAGCGCGTTCGATTGCGCCCAGGTTGGGATTGGGCTTGACCGTTGGATCGCCATGCGCCCGATCGAAGGCGCTGGCGCCGCGCTGGTAGTCGATGTCGATGCCCGATGCGGCGAAGCCGTTGAAACGCTCAATCGTCGCTAGCAGGCCTCTTCCGTCGATCCTGCACTGGGCAGCCAGCCCCTCCAGGCTGTCGGCTTTCTTCATGTAGCCGCTTTCGATCCAGCTGGCGGGTGTTTTGCCAAGTGCGGTGCCCCACAGATAGCGATCGCGATGCCGGCTTTCGATGATGGCCCAGGCAGGGATGGCGCGCCCGGTCTCACGCTGACGGGCGTAGAGGCGCTGCCCCAGTTCCATGTACGAGCAGGCCTCGTTGGCGAAGCGGCGGCCGTCCTGATCGACGATGATCATGTGGGGGTAGCTGATGTCGAAATGGTGACCGAAGGGCACAATGGTGCCATCGTCCGCCACTGCGCCTTCCGGATAGCCGCCATCGACGTTGGCCGACGTGATGCCCCACCAGAAAGAGTCGAGCGCATCGGTGGCGGCCCCGATCGCGACCGCAGCGTTCAGGGCATCGCCGGTGTCGCCAGGCGTGGCCCGGCTCCATTCGGTGGAGGTCGGTTCACCAAGGACATTCGCGCGCATCTCGGCATTGCGGGCGAAACCCCCCGCATTGAGCAGGACGCCGTTTCGTGCGCGGATGCGTTTTGTGCGACCATCTTCGCTGACGATTGCACCCGTCACGCGATCTCCTTCCGTCACGAGGGACATCATCGCCGTCCTCATTCGAGGCACGACGCCAGCCCTCAGCGCAATTTGCAGCAAACGTCCCTGCAAAGCTGCGCCGGCGGCCTTCACGTCCTTGCCCGCCAGTTTTCGTCCCATCAGGCGGAACGCGAGGCGCAGCGCAAGCCAGCGCGCCTTCCAGGTCCGCTTGATCAGCAGCAGAGTGCTCAGTTCATCCAGCCCCACTGGAACCGGCGGGCCTTTATATTGGGCGAGGCGCGCTTTCCAGTCGCCCAGTTCATTGATGTCAAAAGGCTGGGGAATGACCGTTCTGCTGTGCACACTACCGCCGGGCAATGCGGGATAATAGTCAGGATAATCGCGCGGGCGCGTGAACTTCATGCCCTTTTCTTCCAGATAAGAGATCATCTCGCTGCCGCTTTGCAGGAACGCGTTTCGGCGGGCGGGGGTGCTCGCCGGTCCGTCATAATCGATCAGAGTATCCAGGTAGGTCCGCGCTTGTTCAAGCGAATCGGGCACGCCGGCCCGTTTCATTACCGGATTGCACGGTATCCATATGCCGCCGCCTGAATAGCTGGTCGTACCGCCGAACAAATCCTGCTTCTCTATGATGAGCGGTCGCAGGCCGGCGTCGCGGGCCACCAAGCTTGCGGTCACTGATCCTGCGCCGGATCCGACAATGAGCAGGTCCACTTCCTCATCCCAATCTATATTGGCCATATATCTTTCCCATACTCAACATGCAGCTAGGCGGAACTCTCAAAAAAGTTAATATGCGTATTATTAAGATCGCGCAATCTTCACAAGAGATGACTCCCCATCAGAGGCGGACGACATATGGTTAAACGGCCTTGTTGGTCGCCATGCGAATCATAATTAACCATCGCCGGCGCAGCACCTGGCGGAGTTTAGGGTCCGCGGAGGCGGCGGCGTTACGCATATTTATATTTATTAGGACGAACGTACGTACACGATCTTTCAATGGAGCGCCAACTGATATACATGGAGCAGAGGCACAGTCGCCGAATGGAGGGTTGTACGTACGCCGAAGGATACGTCGCATTCTATGTGCTGCGTCCGAAATGGCGCATCGGCAGGCGGGTGGGTCCCTTGTCATACAACTCTTCTCAGCAGCGGTCGCGACAGGTCAAATGTCGAAAACAGTTATTCAAGAGGATTTAAAAACAGAACCTTGTGCGTGAAATGCTCGATTTTTTTGAGGGGGAGGGTCGCGAGTAAGTGGTCATTAACCGTCAATTGAAACGCATACGAACCATATACTAACATACTTAGAAAGTCTGGGTCAGGTTAGCGGTGTGGACGACGTCCTGGACGGCGCGACCACCGAATCGAGAGACGAAAGGGCTGCTCGCGAGTCGCCCGGCACTTGAATTCGCAAGAAGATGAAAGGGAGAGGAAATATATCATGAACAGGATACGCTTTATCCGCAATAGTTCGGCCGCGCTTGCGCTGGGCTTGTCATTTGCGGGAACCGTTCAGGCCCAAACCACGGAGCCGGATGCAAACGACATCATCGTGACGGCGCGGAAACGGTCCGAAGCTCTCAGTCAGGTGCCCTTGGCTGTCACAGCTGTAAACCAGGAGATACTGCAGAACAGCTTTGTCACCCGCGTTCAGGATTTACAGAAACTCGCTCCTGGCGTCACCATCAGTGCGTCGACCACGTCTTCCAATGCGCTCGCGCCATTCATACGCGGCATCGGTACCCGATCAGCCGAGCCGACGCAGGACTTGCCAATCGCAATAAGCGTCGACGGTGTGTATCTCGCCGCCGTTTCAGGCTCTGCTATCATTGATACATTCGACGTTGCCCAAGTCGAAATTTTGCGCGGTCCGCAGGGCACGCTGGAAGGGCGCAATTCTCCGGGCGGCGCCGTCAATTTCACGACGATCCGTCCAAATGGGGAATTTCATGCCCAGGCGGAAGCCAGCTATGCGTCATTCAACGAACTTCGCTTGCGCGCTGCGGTGGAGGCGCCTCTGGTCCAGGATGTGTTGTCCATCCGCATTTCCGGATCGTTCAACCGGGGCGGGGGCTATCTCAAAAGCCTCACCACTGGGGCGCGGTGGGGCGACAAGCGGTCGTGGGGCGGGCGGATAGGCCTGCTGTACACTCCTGATGACGCGATGACGGTTTACCTGACGGCAGATTATACAAACGACGAAAGCCAGGGGTCGCCTTTGCGCCCCGTTCCGACCAATGTCGCTTATCCCCGCCAGCGAGTTCCCCGTGTATGTAATGGCACCAACCCGGCGACAGGTCTTCCGTTCGGCTATTGCACGCCTTATCCCGAATATCGCAACGGCGCAGAATATGACGTGCGCCCCGAAAATCATGTGGGGGGCTTTGCGCTCAATATGGACCGCGACCTCGGCGGCGTGTCGCTGACGTCCATCACCGGCTATCGATTTGCCAATCTGCACGAAGAAGCTGATCTTGACGCCCTGCCGGCGGCGATCATCGAAACTCGCGGTCGCTTCTTGAAGAACCGTCTTTTCAGCCAGGAATTGCGGCTGGCATCCGACAATAGCAGCCCGCTTGAATGGGTGGTCGGCGGCTTTTACGGACGCAGTACTTTCAATCTGGTCCGTGAGCCCATTTGGATCAACGGTGTTCAGCCCACCTTCGCCGCCACTCGCAGCGGCTCTCAGATCGCCCGCAGCTACGCCGCCTTTGCCCATGGTATCTACAAGATAACCGACAAGCTCAGTGTTTCCGTCGGTGGGCGCAAGACCTGGGATGAAAAAGAACAGGTGACCAAGCCGTCGGGACTCGCTGTGCCTCGTCGCTTTGCGGCGAAGTTTGACAATTTTTCAATGGAAGCGGGCATCGACTACAAGATCGGCGATCATGGCACCGTCTACGCGCGTTATTCCGAAGGTTACAGGTCCGGCGGCATCAACAGCGGTCTGGCCTCGCGCACGCAGGCCGATCCTTTCGGTCCGGAAACGGCGGCCACTTACGAAGTTGGCCTGAAATCCCGGCTGCCCGGAAATTACGGATCCTTCTCGCTCGCAGCCTATCATACGAAATATAATGATCTTCAGCAGGTCACCACGGTTTTTGAAAACAGTTCTACCGTCCGCTTGATCCGCAACGCCGCTGGCGTGAAGATCAAGGGCGTGGAGGCGGAACTGCGCGTGGCGCCGTCGCGCGAATTCACTCTCACGGCGAATGGCACCTATACCGATGCGAGCTATTCCAGCTTTTTCGCTGATCTATTGGGGACAGGAACGGCCGCTGACTTCTCGTTCCTGACTTTGCCGCTGGTCTCGAAATGGACGGGTTATTTGGGAGCCGACTATAATGTTCCCTTGGGAAGCGGTTCTCTGACGATCAACGGCAATCTGGAGTATCGCAGCCACAGCAACGTGTCCGGCCCATTGCAGACCCAGATCGGCGACCAGCCCGGCTATGCGCTGCTCGGCGCGTCTATCACCTATACCTCGCCTGACGAGCGCTTCTCGATCTCGGTGTTCGGGCGCAATCTGACTGACAAATATTACAATACGGGCGCTGAGGACATCAACGGGCAGGTGCAGTTCGTCAATCCGGCACGTCCCCGGTCCGTCGGGGTGCGACTGACCGGAAAAATCTGACCCCCCCCTTCCGGTGCGCGGGCCTGTACGGGTCGCGCACCGGTTGGCCCTGTGAAATCGGCTGATCGAGCCGAAATGAAAACCGCGTAGCAATACCCTGGAGGGAAATGGCGTGCTGGAACAATGGTTCGACGGCAAGGTGGTGCTGGTCACTGGAGGTGGCGCCGGTATCGGCCGATCATGCAGCATGCTGTTCGCGGCGCGCGGTGCGAAGGTCGCGGTCGCCGACGTTAATGTTCAGGCTGGGACTGGCACAGTCGATGAGATCCAGGCAGCCGGGGGCGAGGCGCACTTCATCGAAGTTGATGTGGCGCAGCGGGCTCAGGCCTATGCGCTCGTCGACAAGGTGGTTGAGCTCTATGGCGGACTGCATTGCGCGATGAACAACGCCGGCGTCACCGACCCTCGCGATGGTGCGTGGGACGATGACGCATTCGACCGGACGATGGCGATCAATCTTCAAGCGATGCGGGATTGCCTGAAGATGGAACTCGAATGGATGGCCAGAGCCGGCGGCGGATCGATCGTCAATACCGGGTCCACCAGTGCGTTCGCTGCCTCCGCCGACGCGGCCATGCCGGCCTATGTCACCAGCAAGCATGCTGTGATCGGCCTCACGCGCGCGGCCGCGGCACAGCATGCGTCCGACAATATTCGAGTCAACGCGATTTGCCCCGGCGTAACCATGACCGACATCGTGCGCAACGTCATGGACTATTCGGATGCCCATAAGGCGGCGATCATGACCCGCAATCCCATGCGCCGCATCGCTGACCCCCAGGAGATCGCAGAGGCGGCGGTATGGCTGGCGTCGGACAAGGCCAGTTATGTCACAGCCCACTGTCTGGTGGCTGACGGCGGCTTCCTGGGCCGCTGACAACTCAACCCAAAGAGCGCCAAAAAATTGGGACGAACGTCCTAACCCGCCTTGCACTAAGTAAGATTGCGTACTATCATGCCGCTTATACAATGGAGTTCAGGTGCGGATGCAGGAAGTAATGATTCCGGACGAGCCGGCGAATCCGGATACGCCCCGGGACATGCTGTCTGGCACGCGTGCTCTTGTAGAGGGAATGCGCCTCCAGGCGGCGGTTGACCGACGGCGGGGCCTGAATACAGCCGGCTTCGTTTCCGGCTATCGCGGTTCCCCCCTTGGTAATCTCGACTTCGAACTATGGTCGATGCGGGAGCAACTGGAGGCTGATAACATCCTGTTCAAGCCGGGTCTGAATGAGGATCTGGCTGCGACAGCCTGTTGGGGAACGCAACAAGCGTCCTTGATGGCAAATCCGCGCCAGGATGGGGTCTTTGCGTTCTGGTACGGAAAAGGCCCCGGCGTCGATCGGTCGGTTGACGCGATCAAGCATGGAAATCTGGCCGGCACATCGCCATTGGGCGGCGTTGTCCTCTTGGCGGGGGACGATCATGGCGCGAAATCATCCAGCACGGCACATCAGTCCGAGCAGGTTTTTGAAGCCTGCGCGGTTCCGGTATTCAATCCCGGATCGGTTTCGGAATATCGCGATATGCTTCCGGTCGCGGTGGCGCTGTCACGCTTCGCCGGGGTGTGGACGGGCTTCAAGGTCGTGACGGAGATTGTGGAAGCCTCGGCAACGGTCGATCGCGCGCATATTGTGCCCGATTTCATCCTGCCTGAAGTGGAAGCGCCGGCTGGCGGCTACCATATCGGCAATCGCTTCATGCCGCTTGCGTTCGAGGAAAGCCTGTACCGCTATCGATTGCCGGCCGCGCGCGCATTCCTGGCCGCCAACAGCCTTGATCGGGTGATCATGGATGCGCCCACCCGCGCGCTTGGCATCGTTGTCACGGGCAAGGCGGCTGTCGATCTGGAAGAGGCGCTGCGCTTGCTGGACATCGACGCCGATATGGCGCGGCAGATGGGGCTGCGCGTCCTCAGGCCGATGGTGACCTGGCCGCTGGATGAGGTGGCGGCGCATGCCTTTTGCGCCGGGCATCGCGAGATATGCGTCGTCGAGGAGAAGCGCGATTTCGTCGAGCGCCAGATTGCTAATCTGCTAGCCCGCTCTGGTGACGCCCGGCGCCCGGCCCTGTCGGGGAAGACCACGCCCGAGGGCGAGCCGCTATTGCCCGACTATGGCGAATTGTCCGCTCCTGCGGTGGCGCTCGCGCTCGCGTCGCGGCTCGCCGCGCTGGGGCTTGCGAACGAAACGGTGCGGACTGCGGCTGCCCGCATTCAGGAGGATGTGGGCGTCAGCCGTCCGGGCGGTCCATCCATGCGCCTGCCGATGTTCTGTTCGGGCTGCCCGCATAATCGATCTACCCGCATCCCGGAAGGCAGCCAAGCGCTGGGTGGCATCGGCTGTCATGGAATCGCGACGCTGATCCCTGAACTGAACACGATGCCGTCCGTCCATATGGGGGGAGAGGGTGCTAATTGGATCGGCATCGAACCCTTCGCCGGACCAGAGCACATATTCCAGAATATGGGCGATGGCACCTATGCTCATTCAGGTCTGCTTGCGATCCGCGCGGCAGTCGCCGCCCGGTCCAACATCACCTACAAGATATTGTGCAATTCCGCCGTGGCGATGACGGGCGGTCAACCGGTGGAAGGATCGCCCGATGCCGGTGCGATCGCCAGACAGCTTCACGCCGAAGGTCTGGAACGCGTGATCCTGGTTAGCGAAGACCCGCTCAAATTCCCCGGCCTGCCCGCCGGCATCGAGCTTTTGCATCGCGATGCGCTGATGGATGCGCAGGATCGGTTGAAGGCTATTCCCGGAGTCACCGCGCTGGTCTACGATCAGGGCTGTGCGGCCGAAAGGCGGAGGCTACGAAAGAAGGGCGCCTATCCCGACCTGCCGATCCGCACCTTCATCAACAGCGACGTGTGCGAGGGCTGCGGTGACTGCAACGCGAAGTCAAGTTGCGTCAGCGTGCTGCCCATCGACACCGAGTTGGGCGTCAAGCGCGCGATAGAGCAGGAAAGCTGCAACAAGGATTATACGTGTGTGGAAGGCTTCTGTCCGTCCTTCGTGACGGTCAAGGGCGGCAAACCCCGCACCACGAGCACGAATCCCGACTTGCTGGAAAGGCTGGAGGCGCATCTGGCTGAACCCGGGCGGGCCGCTCAAACGGAAGAGGGCTTCAACATTGTGCTGGCCGGCATTGGGGGTACCGGCATCATCTCGCTCGGCGCCACGCTGGGGCGGGCGGCGGAGATGGACGGACAGACGGTCCTGACCTTCGATGTGACCGGCGTCAGCCAGAAAAACGGTGCGGTCTTCAGCCATGTTCGCCTGCTGGGCGACGCCGACCCTGCTCGGTTCCGTCCCCGTATCCCGCGCAGTCAGCTCGACCTGCTGATCGGTTGTGACATCATGGCCGCAACTGCCGCGGAAGTGATGCCTATGACGCGGCCTGGGCGGACGGAGGCGGTGGTCAACAGCGATCTGGTGCCTACCGCCGACTTTCAGCGCAATCCGCGCTTCGATCGCAGCGCCGACAGGTTCCTGACTGTCCTCCATCAGACTCTGGGAGAGCCGGCTGTATTTGCAGCGCGCACCGATGCGGCGGTCGATGCGATCGTCGGCAAGGGGCCATTGCTGAACCTGTACCTGCTTGGCGTGGCTTGCCAGCGCGGTTTGCTGCCGCTGTCGCTCGCCGCGTTGGAAGCCGCTGTCGGCGGAGGGCGCGGCGGCAATCGTAACCTGGCGGCGTTCCGCATGGGACGGTTGGCCGTGCACGATCCTTCGGCGCTGGCTGCGCTGTTGGAGACGGACATTGTCGAAGCGACGCCGCTTGCGGAGTTGCGGCTCGACGCCCTTATCGCTCGGGCGAAGGAAATCCTGACGAGCTATCAGAATCTTCGCTATGCCGACATTTACGAAGAATTCGTTCGTGTGGTCGCCGCACGTGATCCGGCGGAGGATTTCACGCGGGCGGTGGCGCTCAACCTGTTCAAACTGATGCGCTACAAGGACGAGTATGAAGTCGCGCGCCTCTATGCCGCGCCGGAATTTCGCCGGCGGATCAAGGCGGCTTTCGAGGGCGACGTGACGCTACAGTTCAACCTTGCGCCGCCCTTGCTCACCCACGCTCCCGATGGCGCTGAGCCGCGCAAGCTGCGTTTCGGCGGCTGGATGATGACGGGTTTCAGGTTTTTGCAACATTTCAAGTTTCTTCGGGGAACAGCCTTTGATCCCTTCGGGCGTGGCGAGGACCGGAAGCTGGAACGCGCGCTGATCACCGAATATCGAACCACCGTGGAGGATATCGTCGGCAGGATCGACCGGGTGGACTACCGCACGGCCGTAGCCATCGCGGCGCTGCCCGACGGCATTCGCGGCTATGGGCCGGTCAAGACGCGCAGCGTGGCGGCGGCCCATTCTCAGCAGGTTGAGCTCATGCGGACCCTGGAAAAACCTGTGCGCGAGGTGGCGGCATGAGCAGATATAATCATAAGCGGAGGACGAGGCGTGGGTGAAAATGAAGAAGTGACGGCCGCATGGTCGTGGGGTGTGGAGGATACCGCCCCGCGGATGCTGCACGTCATGCTCCGCATTCGTGACATAGATGCCTCGCTGCGTTTCTATCGCGATGGGCTGGGGATGCACCTGCTTGATCGCCATGATGTGCCGCAAGGCCGGTTTTCTATCCTTTTTCTCTCTTTTGCGGGCTATCGCGACGGCCCGGCGGCGATCGAGCTGACCTACAACTGGGATCAGGAAGAGGCCTACTCGCACGGCAGCGGTTATGGCCATATCGCTATCGGCGTGCCAGACATCGAGGCGGCCTTTGCGAGGCTGATCGACCATGGCGGCGCCGCGAAGACGGCCCCCAAGCAGATGATCCCGGGCACGCCGATGCTGGCCTTCGTCACCGACCCGGACGGCTATGCCGTCGAACTCATCCAGACCCGGCGATGACCCAGGCATCCCTTAAACCTGGCGAGGGTCTGATCGAAGCGCTTCGCGCCATCGTCGGCGATCGGGGGCTGATCTTGGGCGATGAAGCGCAAATGCGATCCTGCGACCCGTTCCGAGTGGTGCCGATGCTCGGGTCAGCGATCGTG
The DNA here is from genome assembly GCF_026427355.1 of Sphingobium sp. JS3065. Classification (NCBI taxonomy): domain Bacteria; kingdom Pseudomonadati; phylum Pseudomonadota; class Alphaproteobacteria; order Sphingomonadales; family Sphingobiaceae; genus Sphingobium; species Sphingobium sp. JS3065. The sequence continues at coordinate 588,016 of NZ_CP102665.1, read as the reverse complement.
CGGCCCGCAAACACGCAGGAAGTGTCAGCCGTCATGGCCTGCTGCCATGCGCGGGGGCAACGCGTGGTAGTCCATGGGGGGCGCACCGGTGTGGCCGGCGGAGCCTATGTCGGGGAGGCGGAAATCGCTTTGTCGCTGGAGCGGATGAACGCCATAGAAGAGATCGATCCGGTCGGACAGATAGCGGTGGTCCAGGCCGGCGCGGTTCTGGAAACGGTCCATCATGCAACAGCGGAGGCCGGCCTGTTCTATCCTGTCGATCTGGGCGCCAAGGGCACGGCCACGATTGGCGGCACCATCGCTACCAACGCCGGTGGTAATCGTGTGATCCGCTGGGGCATGACCCGACAGAATGTGATGGGACTGGAAGCGGTTCTGCCGGACGGGACGATCGTCTCCTCCATGAACCGGCTACTCAAGAACAACAGCGGCTACGACCTAAAGCACCTGTTTGTCGGGACGGAAGGAACTCTGGGCATCGTGACGCGGGCGGTGCTGCGGCTGGCGCCGTTGCCGTCGACCAGCCAACTCGCCTTCGTATCGGTGCCCGGCTATGATGAGGTGCTCCGCCTTCTGGAACGCGCCCGCAAACTTATGAGCCTGTCGGCCTTTGAGGTGATGTGGCAGGACTATTACAGCATCGTCGCCAGCGTCGCGACCGGGCGGCTTCCGGTTGAGCCGGACCAGCCGTTCTATGTCCTGATCGAAACCATGGGTTATGATGAGGACGTGGATCGCGCGCAGTTCGACGCCTTTCTGGAAGGCTCCTATGAGGCGGGCTTGCTGGTCGGGGCGGTGACGGCATCGTCGGATAAGCAGGCCGCCGATTTCTGGGCGATCCGCGAACCGCAGGGCCCTGTGGTGCGCGCGATCAGTCCCTTCGTCACATTCGACATCAGTCTTGACATTGCCCGGGCCAACGATTTCGTCATCGAAGCGCGGCGCCTTCTGGATGTGGCCTATTCCGGCGTTCGGACCGCCGTGTTCGGTCATCTGGGTGACAATAATATCCATTTCAGCGTCAATGCAGGCCCAGATACGCTGATGCATGAAATGGAGATCGAACATTTGGTCTATGATCTTGTCAGCCGATTTGACGGCGCGATCACGGCCGAACATGGGATAGGTCAATTGAAGAAGGCCTTCCTGCCCGAACATCGATCAGCGGCGGAGATGGAAACAATGCGGCGGATCCGCGACGCGATCGATCCAAACCGTCTTCTGAACCATGACGTCATGTTTTGAACGACCCGGAAACGAACTAATGTACGGAGCCGCTTAGCGGAGATATCTCCGTTCGACGGCAAGAGAGGATAGCAGATCATGACCCAGGCACCGTCATTTCCGGGTTCCATGCCGCGTCAGCCACGTGGACTGACGCTGGACGACGTCATCGCGCATATCGAAATCCAGCAACGACTGGTCGAATATTGCCGGGGCGTCGATCGCGGCTATGTCGAGGCGGTCAGCAGCGTCTATCACGGCGACGCCTACGACGAGCACGGGCCCTTCAAGGGCGCCGCCAGCGACTTTGCGAACGCCATCGTGCCAATGCTGGACGCCATACCGGTCAATGGCCAGCATCATGTGACCAACAGTCTGATCGACGTGCAGGGCGATCGCGCGAAGGCGGAAACCTATTTCCTGTCCTTTCATCCGACCGCCGAAGCGGCAGACGGAGAAAAGCCCAAGATCATGGTCACCGGCGGCCGCTATCTTGACACGTTCGAGAAGCGCGACGGCGTCTGGCGGATTGCGCGCAGGATCACGCTGATGGATTTCGCAAAGGAAGGCGACGGCAGCTTCTATTCATGGCCGGGGCTGGCGGACTTCACCGGATCTGGCCGGCGCGAGGCGGACGCCTCACACGATTTTTTCGCACAGGTCTGATCGACTTGGCGACCACCCCATATTGATCAAGGAGATGGATTATGGACCTTAACCTCAAAGGCAAGCGCGCGATCATCATGGGCGCGTCCTACGGAATTGGCGCATCCTGTGCGGAGGCTTTGGCCGCGGAAGGTTGCAACGTCATCATCGTGTCGCGGTCGATGGAAAATCTCGAGATCACCCGCAAGGAGATCGCCGAGAAATATGATGTCGAGGTACGCGCCCTGACCGCCGACATATCGAGTCATGCGGACATCGTGCGCCTCTCGGAAACCGAACGGGACGTGGACATCGTCGTCAATGTCGCCGGGATGAATTGCGCCGGGTCCTTGCTGGAAGTCGAAGAGCCCAAGATGCGGGCGGGCTTCGAAACCAAGGTGTTCGGCTATATCAATATGTGCCGCCAATATTATCCCATCCTCAAGGCGCGCGGCGGCGGCGTCATCGTCAACGTCGTTGGCGTGGGCGCATTGGCCCGGTGGGACTGGTATCCCTATGGGGGCAGCATCAATGCGGCCGTGAACGCCTTCACCCAGTCGGTCGGCAGCGAAAGCCTCCATCGCGACAATATCCGGGTGCTGGTCGTCAATCCGGGCCTGATCATGACGCCGCGCGTGGAAAAATACGACGCGCAACTGGCCGCTGAAGGCAAGACGATGTTCGACTTCGGCCGTCCCGGCGCGGACCCGTCGGAAGTCGCGTCGGTCGTGGCCTTTATGGCGTCGGACCGCGCATCCTATGTTACCGGCACGGCTGTAAACGTTGATGGCGGCCTCGCTCGTACCTGAGGGGGGCGTGGCCCCTCGGCAGCAGGAGCGCGACGGTTCCGGCTTTTCGCCGGAGCCGGCCTGGCCTTCTCATCAGAAGGCTTGGACATGGGTGATCGTGCTGACGCTGGGCTATGTCTGCGCCTATGTCGACCGACAGATCATCAATCTGTTGGTTGACCCCATTCGGGCTGATCTGCATCTGTCCGACACCCAATTCAGCCTTCTGACCGGCTTCGCCTTCGTTTTCATGTTCAGCGTGGCGGGCATCCCCATCGGCGCGATTATCGACCGCCGCTCGCGCCGGACAATCGTGGTGCTGGGTGTGCTGTTCTGGAGTGTGATGACGGGTTTGTGTGGCGTGGCCGCAACCTTTCCTCAGTTGTTTCTGGCACGCACCGGCGTCGGTATAGGCGAGGCGACGATTACGCCATCGGCCTATTCCATCATTTCCGACAGCTTCCCCCCCGAACGGCTGGGGCGACCGATCAGCTTCTACCTGACAGGCGCTGGGCTTGGCACTGGCCTGTCGCTTGTTTTCGGGGGCGCGCTGATCGGCGCACTCTCCCGTTTCGGCGCTGTGGACATGCCGTTGCTCGGTCGGGTGGCGCCGTGGCAGATGACCTTTTTTGTGACAGCCCTGCTTGGCCTGCCGATCGTGGCGCTGGCGCTGGCGCTCAGGGAACCCGCACGCCGCGGCGTCGTCGGTGAGGAGCAACCCAGCTGGGGTGAAGTGCTGGAGTTCATCTGGACGAAACGCGGCATCATACCCACCTACGTCGCCGGCATCGCTCTGCTGGCCGTCATCACCTTCAGCATCATGAGTTGGGCTCCCGCATATCTGATGCGCGCACTGGGTGGCAGCCCACTCGACGTCGGCTTCTGGCTGGGCATCATCATGATGGTGGGGCTGCCCGGGGGGCTCTGGTCCGGCGCCTTGTTATCCGATTGGCTGACCCGGCGCGGTTTGCGAGAACCGGCCTCGCTACTCTACATCCTTAGCATTGGCCTTACCATACCGCTGACTTTTGGCATGTCGACGGCAGGGTCGATCGGCGGGGCTCTCTTCTGGATATTGCTGCTGCTGCTCGCGGGCAATTGCAGCACCGGCGTACTGACCGCGGTGGTACAGGGGGTGGTGCCTAACCGCATGCGCGGGCGGGTTTCGGTGATCAACATCTTTTTCCAATCCGGTGCGGGGCTGACATTCGGCGCGCTACTACCAGCGCTGCTGACGGATACGGTGTTCGCCGGCGATGGCACGCGCGTCGGCCAGTCGCTCGCGATCACCGTCAGTGTCGTCGCGCCGCTGGGCATAGTTTGCATGCTCCCCTTTCGCCGAGCTATGGCTCGAAATCAGCGAAGCGCAACGCTGGCGGCAGGGACCTGACGATCTGGCTAGAATGTTTACATTGGAGGCAGTCTGCGCAATTTGTCGGCAGGCTTATCCGCCCAGGAGTTACGATTGATGGTCCGAACAGCCAATTGTCAATGCGGCCAGCTATCGGCGATATGCGAGGGCCCGGCGTCGCGCATTTCCATGTGCCACTGCCTGGCCTGCCAGAGACGCACGGGGGCGCCTTTTTCGGCGAATTCACGCTTCCCGCGCGACAAGGTGCGGATTAAGGGCGACAGTAGCGTATATGTGCGGCAGGCGGACAGCGGCCATGCGGTGCGGGCGCATTTCTGCGCATCGTGCGGCTCTACCGTATATTGGGAGTTGGACGGTTTCCCCGACGTGATCGCCATCGCCCAAGGCATGTTCGGGGATCCCGCATATCCGCCGCCCACGATCGCGGTGTGGGAGGATTATCAGCACCCTTGGACCGCTCGGATCGCAGACCTGGCGATCGATCGTTTCCCCAAAGCGCCCTGAAGAGTCCGGCAGCGACGTGAGGGATCGCGCCCTCCGCTTCGGGCGCGAAGATCTATAGAGCATCGACGGAAGGGCATGATGATGCATAACGGCGCGGTGATATTGAAGAACAGGCCGACCGGAATCGCGAGCGCGAAGGATTTCGTCATTGAAGACCGACCGCTCCTGTCGTTGGAGGATGGGCAGATACGGGTACGCAACCTCTATCTGTCGGTCGAACCAGCAATGCGGGGCTGGATCGCAGACACCGGCAACTATGTAGCGCCGGTGCCGCTGGGCGCGGTGATGCGCGCTCTGGCGGTCGGTGAGGTTGTCGAGACGCGTGATACAGCCTTTGGCGTCGGGGAGATCGTGACAGGTTGGTTCGGCTGGCAGGAAATTGCGACGGTGACAGCCGCGGAGATCGTGAGAAGGGTTGTTGAAACCGACCTGCCGGTATCGCTAGCGCTTGGCGTCCTGGGCATCAATGGTGTCACGGCGCATCTGGCGCTGACGTTGGTGGGGCAGCCTGAGGCCGGCGACACTGTGCTTGTTTCGACGGCCGCCGGTTCGGTCGGCTCGGCGGTCGGGCAGATCGCCAACATCCTGGGATGTCGTACCATTGGCATCGCGGGCGGCGCGGAAAAGGTCGCGCTCTGCAGGGAGGTGTTCGGCTATTCGGCTGCGCTCGATTATCGAGCGGACGATCTCGATGCTGGTCTGGCCGCCTTGTCGCCGGACGGCGTGAATGTCTATTTTGACAACACGGCTGGGCCGATCAGCGATATCGCGCTTCGCCATCTGGCCTTGCGAGCGCGAGTTGTCGTGTGCGGAACGGCCGCGATTTCAGACTGGACCGAATGGCCGCAGGGGCCGCGCGTCGAACGAAGGCTGCTGACGAAGCGGGCGCGCATGGAGGGTTTTGTCATTTTCGATCACATGGATCGTTACGAAGCATCAGTTGCTCAGCTTGCTCAATGGGTGCGCGAGGGCTGTCTGATCTATCGCGAAGACATAAAGGAGGGGCTGGAATCCTGTACGGATGCGCTGGCCAGCCTGTATCGGGGTGAAAATCTGGGGAAACGGCTTATTCGCCTTTAGGGAAAACGGCTTAGACGAAAAAAGAGAGGGTTATGCCCGCAGCCTATGTGATCGGTATCCGTCAGCGGCTCAAGGGCAAGGGCGAGATGAAGCTTTATGGGCAGAAGGCGCTGCCTACGATGACCAATACGCAAATCGAGGCGCTCTATGGGCGACACGAGGTGCTGGAAGTGGATCCGATAGCCGGCGTGACAATCGTGCGTTTCGAAAGCTATGAAGCTGCCAAGAGCTGGTATGAGAGTGACGAATATAAGGAAGCGATGAAAACAGGGTGGCAGGCGCTGACTATACCGTGATTCTGGTCGAAGGGGTTTAGAGCGCGCTGCGTTAAATCGGACGCAGGACGCATGCTCTAGTTCTTTGATGTCGCATCGTTTTTCGCGAAAAACCGGCACCCACTTTTTCGCGCGATGCTTGTCTTATGACTTTGCGGTCCGTTTGGGTCAGGATGCGATGCCCGATCCGGGGTAGCCACCCCGGATCGGGCGGAAGGGGACGGATCGCATCGATGCCGGTCGTTTGGGACCGGATTAGAGTTGGATCGCCCCTTTCTTTTCCATCAGGCCCGAACGGATACCGGGGTTTTCGGCCCGGACGACAAGCATGGGACAGCGGAAAAGAGTAACCGGTGTTTTCAGCCCACGGCGACCCACGGGATGAGTTTGCCGACGTTGTTGGCGGGGTGGGGGCTTTGCTCCTGTCATTCCACGTCCTCCTCCAAATCGGAGGGTATGGGCCATGCCAACCGTCATCTTCCTAATCGGGATCGCCGCAGCACGACGTCACCACTCTCAAGTACGCAAATGCCCATGGGCCACGTTTTTTAACGGGGTATCATGCCTCCAATAAGCGCACGGCCGCGACCCTCCTGGCCGACACCATAGCACGGCCCGTTTCTACCCCACACAGGCGGGCCCGGCCGGGGACCGCTTTTTAGCACTTCCCTCTCCTCCCGCAGCACACGGTTCTCAAGGCGAAGGCGTTCATTCTCACGCGCCAGATCTGCCTGCGGCGCTGCCGCCAGGTCAGATGGCCGATACTGCGACACCCATTTGCCCAGCGTCGACTTCCCTATCCCCAAATCCGATGCAACCCTGTCGCGGGGTAACCCGCCGGTCAGTGCAATCCGCACCGCCTCCTGCTTGAACTCTTCTGTGTGCTTGATCATCTCGTCGGTCTCCTGTTGCGAGCTCTAATCGCTCAGGTGACCGGCGCAAATCCGTTACAAGTCCAAGGCAAGGCGTTATCACGCGCGCTGGCGACGAAGTCTTGCGAAGTACACTGGTGGTCGGAGCCACTTCATTGCTTCGACGTGTCGGGGATGGAAGCGGAAAAAATGCGGCGCCCTGGCTGCTCGCCATGCTCAAGCGCAAACCGCCCAAGCTGGTAGCCGTGGCGCTGGCGAACAAGATCGCGCGGATCGCATGGAAGATGATGGTGACCGGCGAAACTTATCGGAAAAGCGCCGAGCTACCAGAGTTGGCATGCTCCGCATAAGAGATCAGGCAGCCATGGTGAGCGGATAATCAGAGCTACCATGCTGAACTGATGCGTGAACTTGCAAGAAGCAGCAGATGGTGGGATCGATCGATCCGAGACGCGTGATAGCCCGTATGTGCCAATGGCCGCTGCAGGTCGTCGCCTTGTTTGGAACTCGTGTCGCGGAAACCACCTTGGCCAGCGTTCATGTGCGAACGCACCCATAGGCCGGACATATGAACGCAAGCGATCCGATCAATATTATCTGCCAAATCTTGCAGGGAGGGGCCGTCCACATATGGCACATCGATGCCGTCGGGGGGGCGGTCACATCATCAAAGCCCTCTAAACAACAGAGTTGGCGACGCGCGGCTGTCTTGCGAAACTATTTCATTGGGCGATCAACGCCAGCAGGGCGGCGCATTCAATCACTATCCATGTGGCGGCCAAAGTGATCAGGCCGAACGGCCCCACGCGCAAGTCCATGAAGATGGCCATGATCATCGCTACTTTGACAAAAGCCAAGCCCAATATGCTCGCTGCGATCGGCAGCGGCGGACCATCGATGGCGATGGGGGCTTGGTGGCCGATGACCCAGGCAGCGAACGTGAGCATGACCAGCAGGAGCCAGACTATGCTGTAGAGGAAATAGTCGTTGCGCAGCATCGGCGTTCCTACATCAGATAGAGTAGCGGAAAGATCACAATCCATAGCAAGTCGACCATGTGCCAGAAGATGCCGCCGCACTCGATGTGGCCCAGGTCCTTCGGGGCTGCAATCCGCCCCGCCCGGCTGCGCATCCACAGCAATACGCCAAATCCGACTATGACATGGAACAGATGCAGGCCGGTTATGCTGAAATAGAAATTATAATAGCCACTGGTCATGGGCGTGGTGCCTGCGGCAATCTTTTCGGCATATTCGTATACCTTGACGCCCGCGAAGGTCAGCGCCAGAATGGCTGCGCCCAGTAGAAAAACCCGCGCGATGGCGACGCGCTTGCGACGCAGCGCAGCCATCGCCATGACGACCGCCCAACTGCTGGTCAGCAGGATAATGGTATTGATAAACCCCAGCGCCCGGTCAAATTCATGCATGCCCGGCAGGCCGTCGGGAGTGCCACTCCCCCGGATCAGCGCATAATTTACAAACAGGCTGCCAAATACGACAAGATCGATGAAGACGAGGACCCAGATTCCCGCCTCGCCGGGGATATGCCGTTCCGTCGACTTCACGAATTGTCCCGTCGCGTCGCTTCATAATCGTCGCGCTTGAGCGTGCCGAGCAGCGCGAACACCATGAGCCCGAACCAGTTGCCAAAGTCGATCGCCGGCATCCAGAAGGCCATCAGTCCTTTCCATGCAAATGGTCCCGAATAGGCAATGTTGGCGAAAGTCGATCCTGTGAACAGCAAACCGGCTGCAATGTTCACATAACCCAGCCAGCGCGGGAATAATGGTTTAGGACTGGGATCGCGCAATATGGCGTATCCCACCGCACCCATCATCATTATGGTCTGTGGATTGGGCCAGATAAACATGAGCATCGACAGATCGCTGAGCGCCAGCGTGATCTCTGGCGGGCGACTTTCCCGAAGTGCAACGGCCGAAAAGGTCCAGGCCGGGATCACGATTTCCATGATGACGATTCCCGCGCAAAACAGGAAAACGCTCGAAAGCAAGGGAAAGCCCCGCTCGATACGGCGGAGCTGGGAGAAGATCGCGACCATGAACGGGATCATAAGTCCGGAGGCCCAGATGATCAGCATGCACCCGAAAAGAATGCCTAGCCGGTGTTGTGCGTAGAAATCGACAACGGTTTGAAGCGGGTCGGACGGGTTGAGCGGCGGCGGGAACAAGTGGGCGAGGGGGAATATGCCGATGAAGAAAATGAGGATGCCAATCGGACCCGACCAGATGCACAGCTTGAGTACTTGCTTGTCGATCACCTTCCCCCTCCTTATGTTCCGCCTCGGACCAGCGATACTCCCGGCAAGCGTGCAATGCCCGCCGTGCCGGGAATTTTCAAGACAGTTGCAGGCCGCCTGCGCGAACGGCAGATTTCCACGCCGATACCACCAGATCCGCCATATACCAATGCCGCGCCCTTCGAAAATTCCGCGAGCTGCTCAGCCATGACCGTCTCTCCAAAATTCTGTTCAGTTCCCCTCGCTGCGCGCGAACTGACGCTGAATCTCAATGGGAAATGCATGCGTATAATATATATAGCATACCATTTTTTACACTCGCATCTTGAGGAGTGCCGTCCCAGTAGAACCCTTGTCTGGGCTAATGTTCGGCCGCCCCAGCACCAGTTCAGAATTTATTTGTCGAAATTGCCAACGCGTGTCAGCCAATGGTCTTTTGAAAAGGGGCGCCGATATCGGCGCCCCTGATATCGATCAGAACTTCACGCTAGTTTCGACCCAGATCTCACGAGGCCGGCTGGAGCTGTTGGCCGAGACCTCGCCCGGAAGACCGCCCGCCTTGTCGTTAACTGTGGTGAAGTAAAGGCGATTGGTCAGGTTGCGGCCGAACACCGCAATTTCCCAAGGACCTTCGCTCGGGCCGAACTTGATACCGGCATTGACTTTCGCGAATCCCGGAACTTCGCCGGCGGGATCGTTAATTTCCGACGAATTCATCTTCGACTGGTAGTTCACATCGCCGTAAAGGACAACATGGTAGTCGCCAACCGGCTTGTCATAATTGAAGCTGAGCGATCCCATCCAATCCGACGCATGGGGCAACCGCGCGCCGCTCAGATCTTGCACTCCAGACGGGAAAGCGGCCGACTTGACGCAGCCCGAACCCGGTGTCGCAGCCTGAAGCCCATAACATTGAGCCGTGGGGAAGCTCTTGAAGCGCGCCTTGTTATAGGTCAACGCCGAGGCGAAGCGGAGCTCCGGCGTAGCCTGCCAGTCCAGTTGAAGTTCCACGCCCTTGGTCGTGGCGGCGGCGGCGTTATTGAACTGATAGGACACCGTCGTACCGTCGAACGACACCGTCTGAAGATTTTTGAACTTGTAGCTGTACGCCGTCAACTGCGCTCGCAGGCTGTTGTCAAAAATCTGCGCCTTGGTGCCGATTTCAAAACCATGCGACTTTTCCGAATCCAGTCTTGTCGTATCTGCAGTCTGACCCCTACTGATTACGTTGGGCATGCCGAAACCACCCCCCTTGTAGCCGCTCTTGTACGCACCGTATATCATCACACTCGGCTGTGGTTTGTAGGTCAGAGTAACTTCAGGCGAAACATTGTCGTCGTTGAATTTTCCTGTCGAATACAGACCCTGGGGTGACAGAAAAGTCGCATAACTGTGAACGAAGAAGTTACCCAATCTCAGCTTCTTCTGATCGGTCGTAATGCGTGCGCCGCCCGAAAGCTCCAGCGTATCGAGCAGATTGTATCGGCCTTGCACGAATACGGAGAGTGACTGTCCCTTCAGGCTTGGCTTGCTACCCTGCGTATACCAGTTGCCAGTCACCGGATCAGGCCCGAAAGGACCAAGGAACCGATAACCCTCGGTTACGAGCTCGGTATTCTCATAATATGCGCCTCCAATGAAATTGAAAGGGCCATCCAGGCTGGAGGCAAAACGAAATTCCTGTGATTTGGAGTCAAAATATTCGGCGTTAAAGCCACCGAACCATGCATAGGTGGAACCACCGAAATTACCCATCGATCGGAAATTATATTTGGTATACGAACTGATCGAAGTCACGGTCATCTTGTCGGCTGTGTACGCCAGCTTCAGAGAGCCGACGAGCGCCCTGAACTGCGACCAGCCCTGACCGTCCCTGACATGTGGAATGCCCACGATGGTTTCTATCGGATAAGCCCCTTGGGAGTGGTGGCGATCGAAATTGCAACTCTGCTGCGGATCCGGGATGCCCAGCACCGTCGGCACCGTCTGGCCAGGAGCGCAGGCGACCTGATCGTAGAGCGATGCGTCGCCATTGGTCTTTATCGACTGCCCGACAAGCTTCAGCGTAGCAATGAAATCCGGGGTGATATCCCAAACCGCGGTGAAGCGGCCGGAAAATTCGCGTTCATGGGGATCGCGCCGATATTTCGGATCGGGGATGGTGACGCCAAGGATCGGATCGACAACGGAAGTCATGTCATTGAAAGTGTAGCCCGTCAGGCCACGATAGCGGCCGGCGAAGCGAATGCCGAGGGTGTCGGTGACCGGACCGCCAACGCCGCCCTCGACCACTTTTTCGTCGCCGACAAATTCATAAGCGGCGCGCCCATTGAATTCCCACTTGTCGCCCGGACCCTTGGAAGTGAACGCAATCACGCCCGCCGGGCTGTTCTTGCCGAAGAAGAGGGCTTGCGGGCCCTTCAGGACCTGGACTGAGTTCAGATCGAAAAAGCCAAGCTTCACCAGATTGCCCTGGCTGAGGCCGGTATCGTCGATCACAACTGCGACCGACTGGGCGATGCCGGAATCGATCGGCGGCGATCCGACGCCGCGGATCGACAGAATGCCACCGCTGCCCGACGCCGCATTGATGATTTTCACCTGCGGGATGGCCTCCGAAATCTTCGCCATATTGTCGAGATTGTAGTTTTTGAGGCCCTGCGCGGAAATTGCCGATACCGCAACGGGAACCGACAACAGGGATTCGTCGCGCTTGCGCGCGGTGACGATGATGTCTTCCAGGCCTACGCGTTGCCCAGAATCCTGTGCTATGGCGACACACGGCACGCACATGACTGCGAGTGACACGCCGCATGCCAGTGGGCTGAAACCTTTCCGCATTTTTAAGCTCTCCAAATTACTCGTCGCGGCGGCGACGATACCTGATCCGCTCCTTGTTCCGAAGCTGGAGCAGTGAACTACCCAAATATAGCATGTTAGGCAATGATAATCATCCAAACTATATTGCTGGCTTATTTTCGGATATCGTGATGCGCCTTTGCGGGTCCCTCCACGACCAAGGTCTGGGCGCCGGTATCGCCAGCGGCGGTGAACCTGAATGTGCATGAGGAAATCACCAAAGGCGGCCACGCTTCCCTCAACTAACCAGCCTCCCGGTAACTTCAGATCAGGAGCTGACCCATGGAGATAATGGCACTATGGCGCCCCCCAATCCCTGTGCTTGATCTGGAGGGCCTGCTCGCCAGTTTTCTATAATGCGCGAGCTATGGAATGTCTGTTGATGCGGCATTGCCGCGAGAATGCGATTTCTGAGCGTTTCGAGTTGCTATAAGTATGCTCACGAACTATCTACCGGTGCCGCACGACAAAACAAAACGGACGATGGAGACTCGGCATGCAACAGGAAAAGCTGTTCCCCGAACTGGGAGCCTATATGCTCCCCGGTCACATCTATGAGCCGCTTGAGGCTATCGAGGAGATCAGGGCCACCAAGGCGCTGGGCATCGGCTCCACGTGGGTGGCGGAACGCTTCAGCGCCAAAAATTGCGATGTCATGAGCGGTGTTGCGGCTGCGCTTGCGCCGGATTTGGGGATCGTCGCCGGACTTATCCAGAATCTGCCGCTGCGCCACCCGATCGTCACGGCCGGTTATGGCGCGACTGTGGCCAAGCTGAACGGCGGCAAATTTGCGCTGGGCATCGGACGAGGCACTGCCAGCTTCTCTGACGCCACCGGCACCGCGCGGATCAACTTCAAGATTCTGGGAGACTGGATCGACGTGTTGCGTCGGTTATGGCGCAACGAAATCGTGAATTATGAGGGGCCGTTGGGTAGCTTTTCCAATTTGCGCCTCGGCGTCGAGCTAGAGCGCACGCCGCCTATTCTGGTAGCCAGCATGGGCGAAAAGACGCTGAAGTGGGCAGGGGGGATCGCTGACGGCGTGCTCCTCAATTCTCTCTGGACGCCCGAGGCCGTTGAACGTTCGGTCAAGCTGGTCCGCCAGGGAGCCGAAGAAGCCGGCCGCGATCCCGCGAGCGTGAGAGTCTGGACGATCCTGATGACAGCCTGCGACGTGTCAGAGGAAGATTATCTGACTTGGATCGTTCGCCGCATTAACACGTACCTGATGTTTCCGGCTCTGTTCGATGGCATTTGCGACGGCAACCATTGGGACAAGAGCCTGGTGCCGGGCCTGCGTTCCTATCTTGCCGAACTGGACGGTGAGCCGGCGGACGCCATGATGGGTGATGAAGCGACGACGCGCGATTACGACAAGCTGCGCCGCATGGCTGAAAAATACCCACGCGGATGGATCGAGAAAGGCTGCGCGATTGGCTCTGGTGCGGACGGAGCGCGCGCTTTGTCGCAGCGGTTCGAGGCGGGAGCGAACAGCGTGCTGTTTCACGGCAGCCATCCGCGCGATTTGCGCGGGGTGGTCACGGAATGGGCGAAGATTCGCCCATCGCACCTTGATAGCTTGCCGATCAACGCCGGTTTCATGAGGGCCTGATGGACGCCGATCGGAACCTGCGGAGGATTTCTTGGCGCTTGGCATTCCTGCTCGTGCCTGAAGAGCATAATTTGCTCATCAACCTGCGCGCGACTCCCCCTTATCGGCTCCATCAAATCAGTCGATAGCAAGACAGAACGCTTATTGACGTTTTGCTAGCATACATTATCAGGAACGTCATGATCCTTATCGTTTATGCACATCACGAACCCACTTCCTTCAACCATGCCCTGCTTGAAACGGCAAGAAATACACTGCTTCGGCAGGGGCATGAGGTGGAGGTGTCGGACCTTTACGCCATGAATTTCGAGGCGCGCGCCAGTCGCAGCGATTTTCAGGAGATGAGGGATTCCGTTCGTTTCGGATATTCGCGCGAACAATATTATGCCAACCGCACCGGCAGTTTTGCATCCGATATCGCTGTCGAGATGGACAAGTTGCGCCGTGCTGACGCAGTGATCTTCCAGTTTCCGCTATGGTGGTTTTCCATGCCCGCCATAATGAAGGGCTGGGTTGATCGGGTATTTGCGAACGGCTTCGCCTATGGCGGCTCCACCGGGCAGTTCTTTGAGCGCGGCATGATGGCAGGTAAACGCGCGATGATTTGCACGACCACGGGAGGGCCGAGCTACACGTTCAGTCCTGCGGGCATGTGCGGGTCGATGGAGGCGGCGCTCTGGCCGATCCACAATGGCATCCTGCGCTTTGTCGGCTTCGACGTGCTGCCCCCGTTCGTGGTGAATGGCGTTGATATTTTGGACCGCGAGACTCTGTCGGCCGCGCTGGATGCTTATGCCCAACGTGTCAGCCGTCTCCAGGAAGATGAACTGATGTTCTTCCATCCCTGGTCCGATTATGCGGGCGATATGCGGCTCAAACCTGGCATACAGGCCCGCACGATAGGGCAATTGGCCAGATCAGAGCCGGATGAAGCGGACACCTCAGTAGACGAAAAGCCTGCCGCAATTCCTATTCTGGAGACAGATATGACCGCTTACATGACCGTCGTGCTGACCGTCACGGACACGGAATGGATTGGTGAATATATTCGCCATGTGCCACCTATTATGGAAAGACATGGTGGACGCCCCGTGACCGTGTCCGGCCTCGTCGATGTGCTGGAGGGCGACGTCATTCCCAGCCAGATCGCCCATTTCGCTTTTCCCAACATGGAGGCGTTGAACGCGTTCATGGAGGATCCTGAATATTTGCCGTGGAAGGAGGCGCGTCAGGCGGGGGCCAATACGTTGATCTTCGCATTCAACGCCGCGAAATAGCCGGTCCGCGTCAGGCTTCGGGGCCGCCTTCGGAGATGTGCGCTAAGCTTGACTAGGTGGGTCAGAATCCAGTCGGCGTTGACAGCAGGCCTACATTACCGATGTCATCGAGAGAAGATCGCCGGCGACTGGCCCGCTGCTCGCTGGGTTGAGCTCATGCCTTGGACTTGGCAACCGAGCGAGCAGGATGTCGCCCAAGCCGCATAGCGGCGGTGCTCAGGCCACGCTCTGATGTCCGCTGTCAACGTTGCGGGCGCGCAAAGCCACCGCTGGGCGAAGCTGTGCCGTGGTGACCGCGCATAGGTGGAGACGGGATCTGAGAGACGTCGGTGATCAAGCTCTGATACGCGGGTTGGCTACCGCATTCCCGATTGTGCGTCCGGGGCTGATCCTATCTTACAGCGGGCGTCGGCGATGCCGGCCACAAAGCGTGTGACGGATATTCCCCTGCCGTGGTCCCGCCCCCGCCTGTGCGCGGGAGCTATTGTGATCGTCAGGCGGGTTGGACCTCCCGGGCGATCGCCCACATGAAGCCGGCGAGCTCGCGTGCGATCGCCGCGCAAACTACCGTGGTCTTCTTGCCCTTCGCGTCGAGCGCTCGATAGCGAGCCGTCAAACGGCTCTGCGCCTTCCAGGCGATCTCCCGCACCTTAGGTGTGGTCTGCTCCAGGCGGTACAGTTTGTTCTTACCCACCCGGGGCGGGTGACGGTAAGTCCAGGCGCTCTCCACCAGCATGTGTCGGACTCTTCCGTTGCCGGCCTTGGTGATCCCGCCACGTCGGATCGCGTCGCCAGTCGAACGCTCGCTTGGCACCAAGCCCAAATATCCCATCAACTGGCGCGGGCTGTCAAACCGGCGCACATCGCCAACCTCGGTGACGAAAGTGACCGCGACGACAAGCTCCACGCCTCTTAAGGCCTGGAGCGCGCGAACGACCGGTGCCAGTGACCAGCTGGGCAGAAACTCTTCGATCGCGGCCTCGATGCGAACGATACGCTCTCTGTCCGTGCGAACCGCATCGACGAGTTCCTGCAGTGCGATTTGGTGAGCGGGATGATCGAAGTGCTGTTCTTGCAACCAGCGGAGGTGGCGTGCCCCCCATGCCGTTTTGCGCGGAAAGATGCGCCCGTGCTTCAGCATGAACGCACTCACCTGTTGTCGGTGAACGCGCTGGGTCTCGACCGCCGCAGCGCGAGCGCGGACCAGGTCGCGCATCGCTTCATGGCCCTCATCAGGAACCCACACCGGCGTCAGTTCCCCTGCGCGCAGGAGCTTGGCCAAACCGACCGCATCACGCCTATTGGTCTTTACCCTGTCGCCGGGGCGCCTCGGTATCAGCGAAGGTGCGACGACGTCGCAGGGATAGCCCATGGATGTGATCAACCGGTGGAGGCCATAGCCCGTCGGCCCGGCTTCGTAGCAGAAATGGATACGTTCGTGCTTGGCGGCGATCCGCTGCACTACCCGTCGCATTGCCTCGAGAGAGGCGTCGACTTCTCCCAGGAACCGCACCTCGCCTCCGCGCTCGCCGTCCGCGACCGCAATCGCGTTCCGCGTCTTTGCCACATCCATTCCGACGAAAACTTCTGTAGAATGCTCCACGGCTCGTCCTCCTGCGATGAGGATCGGCTCGGCCACTCCGAGCAACCCTCGCCACCACAGTGTAGGGCGAGCCACCCTCAGCCAAAGAGCGGACATACGGTCTTACCGATGATGCATAGCGGCGCAGACGAGTGCGCCCCAATTTCTGTCGGGCAGGCCGACAACCGCGTTAGGCCGCCATATCCTAAGTCAGCCCTTGCCGAAGCGGAGGAAGCTAGCCTGGGCTTCGGCGCTTTCCGTCGCGTTAAGAAAGCGAGCGTTAGCGGCTTGATCCTTGACCGTCCAGCGATCGGCGCGGCGATAATGGGCCTTGGCCTGCGCCAACTGCGCTGCCGGTAGAGCGATGATGCTGGCGGCCAGAGCCGATGCATGCGCCAGCGGCTCCGAAGCGATCTCGTCCACCAGTCCCCAGTCTGCCGCCTGCGTCCCCGTCAGCCGATCCATTCCCAAGGCGAGCCGGCGCGCGCGAGCCAGTCCGATCCGATCGTCCACCGCGCCCAGCCCCCACGCGGGAAACAGGCCAATCGGCACTTCGGGCAAACTCCATGTCGCGTCAGCCGTAGATATCACCATATCGCACGCGGCGGCCAGGGTCAGGCCGCCCCCGATCGCAAAGCCGTGCACCGCGGCGATTACCGGGACGGGATAGTCATTGAGCCTGCAAGAGAGTGTGCCGCAATCCGCCTCGAACGCGGCGCGCTCCATCCGACGCATTTCAGCCAGCTCACCTAGGTCGCTGCCCGCGTAAAAGCCGCGTCCAAGGCCGTGCACGATGATGACGCGGGCCTCATCACCCGCGCCTTCCGTATCCAGCAGCGCAAGCATGGCGTCGACCATCGCGCGCGACATGGCGTTGCGCTGGGCCGGCCTGTCCAGCGCGATGCGCAGGATCGCACCGCCGCCTTCGCGGACTAGCTGGAAACAAGAGGTGTGGCTCATGCGATAATCCCGCAAATCTGCGGAGATATACGACGATGACGGCGCAGAACAGCTGGGAAAAGACTGTGATCAATCGGCCTCGCCCATGTTTTTTGCCGGAGTCCGCTTCGAGGCTGACGATGGGACGTTCGGCAGGCATGTGCGTCTGCGGCCCCGGGAGATCGTCAGGACAGTTGCAGACCGCCCGCGACGGGGATGGACACGCCGGTCACATAGCTCGACTTGTCGGACAGCAGGAATAAAGTGACGTCGGCGATGTCGGACGCGCGACCGGGTCGCTTGAGCGGAATGGCGCGCATCATCCTCTCGACAAAATCCTTAGTATGATCATGAACGGTGGCGAGGCCCAGTCCCGCTTCGATATAACCGGGGCCGACCATGTTGGCGCGGATGCCGTTACGGCCCTCTTCTCGGGCGACGCCGCGCAACAGCATCTGGATCGCGGCCTTGGGGGCCGCCGACAATATGTCACGCGGCGGCGCGCGATCGACGGCGGCGGTGATGATGCCGACATAATTCCCCTTGCCGCGCGCACGCAGATGGGGAAGCGTCGCCTCCACAACGTTGAAGCAGCCATTGACGTCGGCGTTGATCACGCGCGACCATTCCGCGCCCGAAATCTGGTTGATATAGAGAAATTCGAGCGGCGGGCCGGACGCATAGACGACCGAATGGATCTCGCCGAAATTCTCCAGCGCCGCGTCCACGGCCTTCTTGACCGCCACCGGATCCTCTACATTGACCTGCACAGCCACGGCCTTGCGGCCCATCGCTTCGATTTCCTTCACAACTTCGTCGGCGGCGGTCGACTTGGAGAAATAGGTTAGAACGACATTGGAGCCGGAGGCGGCCAGCGATCGGCAAATCTCCGCGCCGATGCCGCCCGAACCACCATATACCAGGGCGGCGCCTTTCGAAAATTCCTCCAGCTGCTCGGCCATGGTCGTCTCTCCAAAATCCTGTAGGGGTTCTCCACTTTGCGCGAACTCGTCCGTAGGCGCAATAGGATTGTGAGCATATTATATGCTAGCGATGTTATTCCGGTCGCTTCACCGCGCGCTCCAAGGTAAGGTGCAGCGCAGGCAGCGCGCAATTGTCCAACGCCAGCGCACGCTCAACGGGGGCGGCGAGCGCTATATGCGCGAAACGGTCGAGCATCGCGCTGATCGTCGCCTTCAGTTCCAGCCGCGCCAGCCCGTTGCCGATGCAGAAATGCTTGCCATGGCCGAAGGCGGTGTGGCGGCGCAGATTCGATCTGTCGATGTCGAATGTCTCGGGATCCTCAAACTTCGCCTCATCGCGATTGGCCGAATCCCAGCGGATCATCATCGTGGAGCCCGCGGGGATGTCTATTGGGGGAGCGACGAGCGGAGCGCTGACGTGCGGGCGCTGGTTGTTGTCCATCGGATGGCTGCAATACGCTTGGGATTCCCGAACCTCTACTCGGCTCTCGACGATCAGGCGCCGCTCAGTCTGAAGGACGGACTTGAGAATGGCAGTGCGTGGCCGCTTCGACCGTTCTTGACCTAATTTCCTGCCGCTCGCACTCGCGATACGTGCCGACAACGATTTCCAGGTCATGTCGCTGCTGCGAGTGGAATGCCCGCTGCTGACACGGGAAGGCATCGGTGGACGCGATGTTGCCGAGGTGTTGCGTCGGCTCATCGAATGCAGTCCCATGGCGATTCGCGCCTCCAAGGAGGCGGTTCGCATGGGACAGTCGATGACGGTCGAGGAGGCGCTTGGCCGACAGATGGAATTTCCGGCAATCAAAGCCTTGTTCGACTCCGACGATATCATCGAGGGGCCGCGGGCCTTTTCGGAGAAGCGGGCGCCGCGCTGGCGGGGGATTTAGGCCCACGCCAGCGTCGGGAGTTCGGCCATGACGGCGAACGCAGGCGAGAAAATGCCGCTGGAATGGTTTGACCGTTTCCGGCATGTCTGACCCCATAGCGGGGGGAGAGTTCATGCGGCAGGGATATCTTGCGTTCACGCCAATGGCGGTTCTGGCTTCTCAGCCGCTTGTCGCCCTGGCATCGCCGATTCCGGCGCCCCCGATGTGCGCGACCGGGCCTGCCGACGGCATGGTCCGGCCCCGTTACCGATCCGCCGGGCGGGAGGGGTAGGGCGCATGTCGGAACGACAACTCAGGGCATGGCAGGATGCGGGCCTGATCGATGCCGGGATCGCCGCGCGCATCCGCGAGTGGGAGGCTGCGCATAGCCGACCGCTGGGCCTGTGGGCGATTATCGGGCTGGGCGCGTTGACCATTGGACTGGGCATCGTGTCCGTGGTCGCCGCGAACTGGGACGCGATACCGGGCGAAACCAGGCTCGCCATCCACTTCGCACTGATGATCGGACTTGCGGGCCTGCTCTGGCGCTACCTGCCCGATGCGGCGGCGAAGAACGCCTATTTCAGCGATGGCCCCTTGTTCGTGGCGGCGGTGCTTGGCCTCAGCTTTTTCGGGCATGTCGGGCAAGTCTATCAGACATCTTCCCCCCTGTGGCAGCCGCTGCTGGCATGGCTGGTCATCTTCTCGCCGCTGCTCCTGCTGTTCGGGCGGGGCTGGCCGATTGCGGGTCTGTGGCTGGCGGGCGTGCTGGGGGTCGCATGGTCGCATGCCGATGAATATGGCCATGGCTGGTTGTGGGGGCAGCAAATGCCGCAGCCCGCCCATCCCGCCCTCTATTGGGGATTGATCGCATGCCCGCCCATGGCGGTGGCCGCCCTGGCCGCATTCATGCGCGACCGCAGCGATCGGCCTGCATTCTGGCGCCTGCTGGAACAACTGGCGATCATCACCATCCTCATCGGCGTCAGCATCGCCCTCATCGCGGGCGGGTGGGACGGCAGGACGCATCATGCCGTCGGCAGCGCCGCGATCCGGAGCCTTGCTCTGGTCGGCGCGGCTGCGGTGATCTGGACCGTCAGGCAAACGCGGTCCGGGCAGGCGACCGCGGGCATATTGGCCGTCGCGGCGGTGCTGCATTTCGCGCAGGCTCTCCTGCTGGGCGTTCATGAGGCCATGCGGGGGCCGTGGGTCGGTGCGCTCTTCTTCCTGATATTATGGAGCGCCGTTGCGGCGGGCGCGCTTTTCGCCCGGTGGCGGCGGCTGTTCCAGGGGGCGATTGCGCTGCTTGCCCTTCGCATCATCATCCTGAGCTTCGAACTGAATGACGACCTGCTGGGCAGTGGCGCGGGCCTCATCCTGTCCGGCGCTTTCGCCATGGCCGTGGCCTGGGTGACGGTGCGAATATCCAGACGCTATGCGCCGGCGGAAAGGAACGGGGGATGAAAGGCATCGCTTCGCTTCGTCCGTGGCTGGCAGCCGCACTCATGCTGCCCCTTGTCGCGCTTGGCCTGAGCTGGGCGGTCACCTATCGCCTGGCCCAGCAGGGGCAGGAATGGCTGGTTCCCATTCGCGGTTACGATCCGAGAGACCTGTTGCGGGGACATTATGTCCAGTACCAATATGACTGGCCCGTGGACGCAGCGTCGTCGGAGAACGGCGACAATGTGCCGTTCAGCGCGTCCCTCGCCAGCCAATTATGCATCGAAGGGACCGCCCCTGACATCGCCAGGGTCCGGGAATTGCCCGTTGTCCTGGGTCGGCCGGACCCGGAACAGGCGAGGGGCTGCGCCATCATCGTTCGGTCCTCCCTGGGCGCCCGGCGAGAAGTTCGGGGATTGGGTTCCGGCATTTTGTTCACGTCGCAAACGCGCGCCCTGGCATTGTCGCGCCAATTGACGGATTCCCGCCTGCAGGGCTTCGTTCGGGTCAGGATCAGGCCCGATGGCGTCATGCGGCCGGTGGATATCGAATTCAGACCTCGCGGCGGCGGGTCCATGGGAAGAACGACGCGCCCCGCCGCCTGACTTCAGCGCTTCTCAACAGCGAATGCGCACAACTTGTTTGCCCTAAAAATCTACCATTTTAGTAGAGATTGAAAATCCGCGCGGGGCGGATGGGCAGAGAAACATTTCCCATGAAATACGCATATCGTTCGCTTGCTGTTTGCGCATCGCTGATGGCCATGATCCTGGCGCAAAGCGTGCACGCCCAATCCGAACAGGCCCAGGCGCCAGCCGATGAAGCCGGCGCCGGAGGGGAAATCATCGTCACGGCCGAACGCCGGACGACCGATCTGCAGAAGACCGCCATCGCCATTTCCGCCTTCACGCCTGAACTGCTGGAGCAGCGCAACATCACCAGCATCCGCGATCTGGCGGGGCAGGTGCCCAATCTTTTCGTGGCGCGCGCGTCGATCAGCCATACGACGCAGACCTTTTCGCTGCGCGGCGTGGGCGAGGCCGATCCGATCCAGGAGCCGGTCCTGGCCGTCTATGTCGACGACGTCTATGTTCCGCGCCAGATCGGATCGATGAGCGAGTTCGTCGATCTGGAGCGGGTCGAGTTGCTGCGCGGGCCGCAGGGCACGCTCTATGGCCGCAACAGCAGCGCGGGCGCGTTGCGCCTGATCACCCGCGATCCCGACGACACGACCCATGTGACGGCGGAGGCGGGCTATGGCAGCTATAATGACGTGCAACTGCGCGCGCTGGTCAGCGGGCCGATCGTCAAGGATATGCTGTCGGCCAGCATCTCCTACATCCACCGGACCCGCGATGGCGTGACCTATGACCCGACGCTGGGGCATGATGTGAACCGCATCGACCTGGACGGATGGTGCGGCAAGCTTCGCTTCACCGGCATTTCCGATCTGGATGCGCAACTGACGCTCAATGTGATCCGCGACCGGAGCGACAGCCGGTCCTATGTTCCGGTCGACCAGCCGGGCGGGACGTTCAGCCGCCGCCGATCCTATTCGGAGGTCGAACCGCTCCAGCATCTGAACGCGCTCAACGGATCGCTGCGCCTGATCTACACGCTGTCGCCCCGGCTTTCGGTCAAGTCGATCACGGCGGCGGGCGGCTTCAACCTGGATCCCGTCTATTACGACAATGACGGACAGGCCGCGCTGATCCAGAAGAACCTGATCCACTATAAGGACAAGTTCATCAGCCAGGAGGTGCAACTGAACGGCGACCTGGGCGATGTGAGCTTCATCAGCGGCCTGTTCTACCTGCACGAGCGTTTCTTCGTGGAGCGCGACGGGTTCAGCCGGACCGGCACCGCCGTGACCGCGCCCGTCAGCAAGCAGCGCGCCCACAACATCACCTATACCGACGCCTATGCCGTTTTCGGCGAGGGCACGTGGAAGGCGAACGACCGCTTCAGCCTGACCGCGGGCATTCGCGGCACCATCGAGAAAAAGCGGTTCGTGTTCGACAACAAGGTGATCGACGACAATCGCAACATGGTGTCGCAATCCATCGTGGGCGAGGCGGAAAAGACATGGAAGGCGCTGACGCCCAAAGTGTCGGTGCAGGCGCAATGGACGCCCAACCTGCTCAACTATCTGACCTGGTCGCGGGGGTTCAAGTCCGGCGGGTTCGACAATCGGGCGACGCGGCTGGACCTGGCCACGCTGCCCTTCAATCCGGAGAAGGTGACCACCTATGAAGGCGGGCTGAAGGCGACATTGTTCGGCCGTGCGCTGCGCAGCAATCTGGCCGTCTTCTATAATGACTATAAGGATTTGCAGGTATCCTTCTACGACCCGGCCTATGTCGGGTTGCGGCGCGGCAATGCGGGCAAGGCGCATAGCTGGGGGGTGGAGCTGGAGAATGACCTGCGGCTGACCGATGCCTTCAGCGTGCAGGCGTCGGGCGGCTATCTGAAGGCCGTCTATGACGATTATAAGGGTGCGGGCGGCAATGGCGTCGATGCCGATGGCAAACCGCTGACCAATGCGCCGAAATGGTCGTTATCGGGCGGGGCGACCTATGATGTGCCGCTGGGCGCGAGCGGCAGCCATTTGCGGCTGTCGGCCAACGCCCAATATCAGAGCAGCTTCTATTCGAGCGCGCTTGCCCGGCCGCAGGACCGGGTGCCGGGCCAGACCTTCGTCAACGGGACGATCGCCTGGATTTTGCCGGACGACCGGTTCCAGGTGGCGTTGACCGGCAGGAATATATTGGGGGCGAACAAGCCGGTCAGTTCGACCTATCAGCCGTCGACGGGGGTATATTATAGGAATTACGCCGATCCGGCGACCGTGCTGGCCAGCGTCCGCTTTTCCTATTGACGGTCACGCAAAGGGTGCTCGCTGGAACCGCCCTTTGCATTCTCAACTGCGGGCCGTTCGTTTTTCCGTGGACTGCCGCGCCCGCAGGAAGGCGAGGACCAGCCTCTCTTCGGGCCTGAGGCCGGCCGGCCCCCTGCGCGATGCTTCCAGCATCAGGGTCTGGGAGAGATAACTGTCGATCACTATGGGGTGGACATAGCAGCGGCGGCATATGGCAGGCGTGTTGCCCAGTTGGGCCGCAACCTTCTTCATCGCGGCCTGCACATTCCGTTTCGCCGCCGTCTCGCTGTCCGCCTGCTCGAATTCGGCCAGGGTCAGGGCCGTCAATACCGTTCCCGCCCAGGTGCGGAAATCCTTGGCCGTGATGTCGCTGCCGCTGATTTCGCGAAGATAGGCGTTGACGTCGCCGGAGGTCACTTCGCGCCGTTCGCCATCTTCATCGATATATTGGAACAGATGCTGGCCCGGCAGGTCCTGGCTCTGCCTGACGATCCTGGCGACGCGATGGTCGGTCAGCTTCAGATTCCATTGCTTGCCGCCCTTGCCCTTGAAGCGAAATCGCATTTCGTCGCGGTCGACCCTGACATGGCGGTCGTTGAGAGTGGTGAGGCCGTAGCTGCGGTTCTGCCGGGCATAGTCGGCATTTCCCACGCGGATCATCGTCGCTTCCAGCAGCCAGATGATCGCCGCGAGTATCTTTTCGCGGGGCAGGCCCCGGCGGCGCATGTCGCGGTCGATCCGCTTGCGGATGCCGGGCAGCGATCTGGCGAATTCCAGCATATGTTCATATTTGCTGCCGTCGCGCATTTCGCGGAAGCGGGGATGGTAGAGATATTGCTTGCGCCCCCGCGCATCGCGGCCCGTCGCCTGGATATGGCCGTTCTCCTCAGGACATATCCACACCTCGGCATAGGCGGGCGGGATGGCGATGCGGTCGATCCGTTCGATCAGCCCACGATCGGCGATGCGTTTTCCCTGCGTATCGAAATAGCGCCAGCCCTTGCCATATGGGCGCCGGGTGAAGCCCGGTTCTTCATCGCTGGCATAGCGGAGTTCCGCGCTTCGTTCCGCCTTGCATGGATCGATATTGGCATCGGTGCTGGTTCGCCGCATCTTCATGTCAGGCAGAACACGCCCAGGCGGGACGGGTTTCGGATGCCTTGCGCGAAGGGGTGAGACGCCCGCCCCCATTTGGACGCCGCTCCATTCCACTGGCGGGATTTCCGCGCGGGCCGTCACATGCCTTGAACGCTTTGGCCCGAAGCATCCCTTTGGCCCCTGGCAGGGTGGATCGGCTTGCGCCGACCTTCGTTCTCATTCCCATAAATGCTGAAATATAGAGGAGAGTGGAAAATGGTTGAGACGATTGCGACAGAGGAAACATCGCGCCTGATCGCTTCGAACAAGGTGGAAGGCACGTCCGTTTACAACCTTCAGAACGAGAAACTGGGTTCCATCTATAATTTCATGGTGGATAAGCAAAGCGGTCAGGTCGAATATGCCGTCCTGCAATTTGGCGGATTGTTCGGCATAGGCAATGATTATTATCCCCTGCCGTGGGACATCCTTACTTATGAACCGTCCCAGGGTGGCTATGTCATCAATCTGGACAAGGCAGTGCTGGAACAGGCGCCGCGTTATGAGGCCGGGAAGGAACCGGCCTATGACAAGGATTACGGCAACAGCGTCTACGATTATTACGGCCTTACCTACCCCTATTGAACCTCTGGAGCGGCGGCGCGGCGGGCGCGCCGCCGCCCTTTGGGAACCAACGACGTTCATGCACGCTGTTGGCATGGAGGTTTTTTATGCCCGCACGCCCCTATTGGCAGGGCCAGATCAAGCTGGCTCTGGTCGCCATTCCGGTTGAAATATATCCCGCGACCAAATCCGGGGCGGCGATCAGTTTCCGTCAGATCCACGAACCGACCGGCAAGCCCATCCAATATGAGAAAGTGGTAAGCGGCGTCGGCCCGGTGGATCGCGACGAAATCTTCAAGGGCTATGAACTGTCCAAGGGCAATTATGTCCTGCTGGAACAGGATGAGATAGAGGCGGTGAAGATCGAGAGCCGCAAGACGCTCGACCTTGTCCAATTTGTCGACGCCGATGCCATCGACGTCCTTTATTATGAAAAACCCTATTTCGTGGTCCCGGCGGACGATCTGGCGGAGGAGGCCTATGCCGTGCTGCGCGACGCCCTGCGCCGGACCAGGAAGGTGGGGTTGGGGCAGCTTTCCGTGCGCGGGCGCGAGCAACTGGTTTCGCTCAAGCCGTGCGGGCGCGGACTGGTGCTGGAAGTGCTGCGTTATGCCGATGAGGTCGTCAAGGCGCAGACCTATTTCCGGGGATTGCCGGCGGATACCGCCGATGAGGATATGCTCGACCTGGCGGTCAGCATCATCGACAAGCGGACGGCCCCCTTCAGTCCGGAGGCGTTTCACGATCGCTATGTCGAGGCGCTCCACCGGCTGATCGACAAGAAAAAGAAGGCCAAGGGCAAGCGCATCATCGAGGAAGTCGATGACCAGGCCACGGCGCGCAAGGGCGGCAATATCATCGATCTGATGGCTGCGCTCAAACAGTCCGCCGGAGGCAAAGCGTCGGCGACGAGGAAAGCCGCGCCGAAGAAGACGGCGCCCCGGCGCAAGAGCGCCTGATCCATGACGGCCGCCGACCCACTTGCCCCCTATAATGCCAAGCGCGATTTCCGGCGCACCCGCGAACCGGCGGGCAAGGTCGCGGAAAAGGGCGGCAACAGCTTCGTCGTCCAGAAACATGCGGCGACCCGGCTGCATTGGGATTTCCGGCTGGAAATAGACGGCGTGCTCAAAAGCTGGGCGGTGACCAGGGGGCCTAGTTTCGATCCCGCCGACAAGCGGCTTGCCGTTCGTACCGAGGACCATCCGCTCGACTATGGCAGTTTTGAGGGCAATATCCCCAAGGGCGAATATGGCGGCGGCACCGTCATGCTGTGGGACCGGGGCACATGGGAACCGGTGGCGGGCAAGAGCGCCGACGATCTGGACAAGGGGCATCTTCATTTCATCCTGCACGGCGAACGGATGAAGGGCGAATGGCTGCTCGTCCGCATGAAGGGCCGACCCAGGGAGAAGCGGGAGAACTGGCTGCTCCGCAAGATCGACGATGGAGAGGCGGGCAGGGGCGACGCGCTGGTCGAACGCGCCCTGACCAGCGTGCTGACGGATCGATCCATGGCGCAGATCGAGGCGGATGCAGGGGCCACCCAATCGTTGAAGGGCGCCGGGGACAGGGCGTTCGTCGACAAGATGCGGGCGGCGCAGGCGCACAATGCCAGGGTGCGGTCGAAGAAGGGGCGCAAAGCGGGCGCGACGGCGCTTCCCGGTTTCGTGAAGCCGCAACTGGCGACGCTGGTCGACAGCGTGCCCGCCGGGAACGACTGGCTGCATGAGATCAAATATGACGGCTATCGCATGCTGATCGCGACCGATGGCCCGAAAGTGAAGCTGTTCACGCGCAACGGCCTGGACTGGACAGACAAATTCGGCCCGCTGGCGGAAAAGATCGCCGCGCTGGACCTGCCGCCCGCGTTGATCGATGGGGAGATCGTCGCCTTTGGCGATGACGGCAATCCCAGCTTTTCGGCGCTGCAGGCGGTGCTGAAACGCGGCCATGGCGCGCAGCGGGCCGACACGCCCTTCCATCTCTTCACCTTCGACCTGCTCTTCCTGGACGGCATGGACCTGAGGCCGCTTTCCACCGTCGAGCGCAAGGAACGGCTGGAGGCGCTGCTGCATGACAGCGAACCGCCCGTCCATGTGGCAGACCATCTGATCGGCGCTGGGGAGAATCTCTATCGGTCGCTTTGCGATGCCGGGCAGGAAGGCATCATCGCCAAGCGCATCGACGCCCCCTATCGCAGTGGCCGGACCCGCAACTGGGTCAAGGTCAAATGCACCCGGCGGCAGGAATTCATCCTGGTCGGCTGGACCAGGAGCAAGGCTAAAGGCCGCGCCTTTTCCTCCCTGCTGCTCGCCCAGAAGGAAGGAAGGGCGATGGTCTACAAGGGCAAGGTCGGGACGGGCTTCGACGCGGCGGCAATGGAAGGTTTGGCCGGGGCGATGGCGCCGCTGGCCACCGACAAGGCTCCGCTGGACGTGCCGCGGGCGGAGGCGCGGAACGTGCAGTGGATCAGGCCGCGCCTGGTGGCGGAGGTCGCCTTCGCCGAATTCACCGGTGACGGACGTGTCCGCCATGGCGCTTTCCTGGGCCTGCGGTCTGACAAGCCAGCCAAAGCCGTGCAGCCGGAAAAGGCCGAACCCGCGCCCTTGCCCCAAAGCGGGGTGAAGATCAGCAATCGCGAACGGATCATCTTTCCCGAAGATGGCCTGACCAAGGGGGATCTGGCGGACTATTATGCGCGCATCGCTCCCCTGATGCTGCCCTTTGCCGCCAACCGGCCGATCAGCCTTGTCCGCTGTCCGCAGGGGCGCGGGAAGAAATGCTTCTTCCAGAAACATGACAGCGGATCTTTCGGCGATCATGTCCGGCACGTGCCGATCCGCGAGAAGAATGCGGGGTGGGAGGATTATCTCTATGTCGAGGATACCGACGGCCTGCTCGCCTGCGTGCAGATGGGCACCATCGAATTTCACGGCTGGGCGAGCCGCGCCGACGCGGTGGAGAAGCCCGACCGCATGATCTTCGACCTCGACCCGGACGAGGGCATGGACTTTGCCCATGTGCGGAAGGGCGCGCAGGACATTCGCGATCGTCTTGGCGATATCGGCCTTGTCTCCTTCGCCATGCTCTCCGGCGGCAAGGGGGTGCATGTGGTGGTGCCGTTGACGCCGGGACATGATTGGGATGCGCACAAGGATTTCGCGTCCCGCTTCGCCCAGGCGTTGAGCGCGGCCGAACCGGACCGCTTCGTCGCGACGATGAGCAAGGCCAAGCGCAAGGGGCGCATCTTCATCGACTGGCTGCGCAACCAGCGGGGGAGCACCGCCGTCCTTCCCTATTCGGCCCGCGCCCGGCCAGGCGCGCCGGTCGCGGTGCCCATCGACTGGGATGAACTGGGGGAGATGAAGGACGCGCACCCCTTCGGCATCGGCGCCGCCGAAAAACTCTGGCAACGCTCCAGGGAACTCAAGGGATGGGGTTTCGCGGCCCAGGGGCTGCCTGAACTATAGGATCAACAGGGGTTGTCCGGACCTTCACGCCGATCATTTCGATTTGGGCACCACACTGATCTTGCCGCCCCGTTCCAGTGTGGCGCACGCCACATCGTCGACGGACGCATGCTGTTCCATGCGCAGGCCCTCCATCAAGTCGGCTTGGCTCAGATGATTGCGCTTGAGCGCCTCCTCATCCACCCTGCCATCCCTGATCAGCACGGTCGCGTCGCCCTTGAGCATATGGCCCAGGCCATGGTGGCGAACCGTCATCCAGGCGAACAGGCGGTAGAGGATCACCAGCAGCAAAGTCGCCGCCAGCGCGCCGACGAAGGGCGCGTTTCCCATCATGGCCCGGCTGATGTTCGAACCGACCACGATGGCCACTATGATATCGAGAGGGGAAAGATGCGCGAAAGCGCGGCGGCCCGCGATCCGGATGCACAATATGCCATAGAAGAAGAGAAGGAACGCCCTGGCGCATAGTTGCAGCGCCGAGGGTGTTCCATCATTCGGGCCAACGATTGAATATAACAGTTCCATCCTGTCGATGGCCATGGAAATGCGGACGACCGCCGTTCGGGTTCAGGGTCGATTGCCTATCTACCTACACACCCTAGGCGGTCACCAGCTTGACGGCGGATGGCTTTGCCGGAGGAAGCCCGCCTGCTTCCGCCTGTTTCATCAGTTCCTGCTTCCTTGCCAGCATCTGGTCGCGTAACGCCACCAGATCCACTCCGGCTCTGCGTGCCTGGGCGAACATGCCTTCGGAGGGACGCTCCTCCTCCCCGACATGATGCTTGATCTCTTCCGACAGCACGGTGACCTTCGCATCGTAGAAATCGGCCGACGGCGTGGCGGCGGCGATGTCGTTGACCAGCACCTTGGCGCCGTCATGCTCGACATAGGCTTCATCCAGCGTGTCTTCCTCGATCCTGCCGCGCAGGGCCGGATAGAAGATTTCTTCTTCTATGATCGTGTGAATCTTGAGTTCGTTGACGATCTGGGTGGCCAGCAATTGTCTCTGGCTGTCGCCGCGAGCCTTCTCGAACTTCTCGAAAAGCGCCTCTACCTTGCGGTGGTCCGCCTTCAACAGCGCTATTGCGTCGGTATATTTCTCTTCCGCCACGGCCCTTCTCCTCATTACCTCCCCTTATACTCGTGGCGCGTGATAGGGTTCCGCCAGCCGCTTTTCCGTCGCAACCGGCGGGCGCGACCTGCGTTTTACGGCACATGGAAAATGGCAAGGACAAGGGCGACGATGCCGGCGATCCCGCCGAAGGCGGCGGGACGGCCCTGCTGATCGTCGACATGCTCAACGACTTGAGGTTCGCGGAGGCGGAAAGGCTGAGGCCTGCCCTTCCGGCCGTGTGCGATGCCATCCTGACCCTTCGCGATGCGGCGGACAGGCGCGGCCTTCCTGTCCTTTACGTCAACGACAATTATGGGGATTGGCGATCCGACCGCGCGCAATTGATCGCGGAAATCCGCAGCCGATCCCCCGTGCCGGAACTGATAGACCGGCTCTGGCCGCGAGATGGGGATTATTTCATCGCCAAGCCGCATTTTTCGGGCTTTTACGCGACCGGCCTTCAGGCGGTGCTCCCTCGCATAGGAGTCAGCCGCCTGATCCTTACAGGTATCGTCACGGACATCTGCCTGCTGTTTACCGCCGCCGACGCGCACATGCGCAATTACGGACTATGGGTGCCGCGCGACACGACCGCCAGCATCGATATCGAGCGCCGGGATCGGGCGCTGAACATCATGGCCGAAGCGATGGCCGCCGATACCCGGAGCAGCGTTACCCTCATATAAGGGGGTGCGCTACAGCCATCCTTTTGCGCGATAAGCCTCTACCGTCGCCTTCAACCCTTGCTCGGTCGTCACGCTTGGCGCCCATAGCCGTTTCGGCGGCTGCTTGCGTTTCTTGGCCACCCAGTCGGGATGGCAGAAATAGCTTACCCGGTCGGGCGTCAGCTTGGCGTTCCTGCCGCGCACCAACCGGTCTAGCCGCGCGCCCAGACCCAGCGCCCAGGCCGGTGTCGCGAAGGTCCGCACCGGGCGACCCACTGCCCGGCCGATCGCCTGCGCGAAGTCCATATGGTCCCAGCCGCCCGGCGTGCCGTCATCCACCTCATAGACATGGGTCAGGCTCTTCATATCCTTCTCGACCGCCAGCGTCAGGAACAGCCGTGCCAGATCGCTCACCTCTATCACCGACAGCCGTCCGCCCGGCGGCATCAGCATGATCCCGCGCCTGGCCATGCGGAACAGTTCCAGCATCTCCCGGTCGCCCGGCCCGTAGATGGCGGGCGGGCGTATGATGGTCCAGTCAAGGCCGCTCGCCTTCACATGCCGTTCCGCCAGTTCCTTGGACCAGCCATAGTCGGACAGCCCCGGCTCCCGCGCCGAGAGGGAGGAGACATGGATCAGCCGCCTGACGCCGCGTTGCCGCATGGCGTCGACCACCGCCATGGTGCCCCGCGCGTTGCCGGTCTCGAAACCATCGCGGTCCGGCGCGTTCACCACGCCCGCGATATGGATCACCACATCGGCGTCGCGCACCAGCGTATTGAGCGCCGCCCTGTCCTCCAGCGCGCCGGGCACCCATTTCAGATGTGCGCGGGGCGGTTGCGCCCGGCGAGTGATGGCGGACACATGATGTCCCGCCGCCAGGGCCTGATTCAATGTCTCGGCGCCGACGAAACCCGTCGCGCCCGTCATGGCGATGCGCAGGGACATGGATCAGACCATCGCCATATGGTCGCGGTGGACCAGCACAGAGCGGGGCAGGTGCCCCAGCAGCGTTGCGATATCCTCGCTCCGCTTGCCCGCGATGCGCGCCGCTTCCTCGCTGTCATATTCGATGAGGCCGCGGGCGATCACCCGTCCGTCTTCCGCCAGGATGTCGACCACATCGCCGCGGGCGAAGATGCCCTCGATCCCCGCCACGCCCGCGGGCAGCAGGCTATTGCCGCGCCCCAGGGCAGCCTCCGCACCCGCATCCACCACGATGCGCCCGCGCACCGTCAGGCGGCCGGCCAGCCAGCCCTTGCGCGCCCCCTTGGCCTGCGCGGCGAGGAAGATCGATCCCTTCCCGCCATCGCTCCAATGCGACAGCGGCGAATCCACCTTGCCGGAGATGATCGCCAGATGCGCGCCCGCCCCCGTGGCGATGCGCGCCGCCTCGATCTTGGAGGTCATGCCCCCCGATCCCATGCCCGAAGCGGAGCCGCCGTCCGCCATCCCGGCGATTCGCGCATCGATGCGCTCGATTGTCTCTATCAGCATGGCGTTCGCATCGACATGCGGGTTGGCGGTGTAAAGCCCGTCGACGTCCGACAGCAGCACAACTGCGTCAGCCCGTGCCGCCTGTCCGATGCGCGCCGCCAGCCGGTCATTATCGCCGAAGCGGATTTCCGCCGTGGCGACGCTGTCATTCTCATTGACCACCGGCACGACGCCGAGCGCCATCAGCCGCTCCAGCGTGGCGGAGGCGTTGAGATAGCGGCGGCGATTTTCCAGATCGTCCAGCGTCACCAGCATCTGCGCGGCGGTGATGCCCTCTTCATGCAGCAGGCTCGCCCAGCATTGGGAGAGCGCGATCTGCCCCGTGGCCGCCGCCGCCTGTGCGTCCTCCAGCGAGCCGCGACCGCCCTTGGGCAGCTTCAACCGCCGCGCTCCCAATGCGATGGCGCCGGAGGATACGATGATGATCTGCTGTCCCGCCTTTTTGCGCGCCGCGACGTCCGCGACCAGCGTGCGCAGCCAGGCTTCGCGCACCTGTCCCTGCGGATCGACCAGCAGCGCGGAGCCGATCTTGATGACCAGACGGCGGATTTGGGAAGGGGGAAAGCCGGAGAGGGAAGCGGTCATCTACTTGTGCCTCCCCTCCCTTCCGGGGAGGGGGACTTTAGAGGGGGGACCATGTGGCTTCGCCGTCCTCTCCATCATCCTCAACATCCTCGCCGGGCTGGTCCAGCAGCGGTAGCACCGCGTCCATCAGCGCCTGTACGCCTTCGCCCGTCGCGCCCGAGATGATGAACACATCCACGTTCGCCTCGTCCCGAAGCTGCGCGGCGATATCTTCCATCAATTCCTGCCCCAGCAGGTCGCCCTTGTTCAGGGCCACGATCTGCGGCTTTTCATCCAGCCCGCCGCCATAGGCCGCCAGTTCGTCCTGCACGATGCGGAACTGTTCGACCGGATCGTCGCCGGTCGCGTCGATCAGGTGCAGCAGCACCCGGCACCGCTCGATATGGCCCAGGAAGCGGTCGCCGATCCCCGCGCCCTCCGCCGCGCCCTCGATCAGGCCGGGAATGTCGGCCAGCACGAATTCCCGGTCGCGGTGCAGCACCACGCCAAGCTGCGGCTTGGTGGTGGTGAAGGCATAGGCCCCGACCTTCGCCTTGGTATTGGTGACCTGATTGATGAAGGTGGACTTGCCCGCATTGGGCATGCCGACAAGGCCGACATCGGCCAGCAGCTTCAGCCGCAGCCACACCCACATTTCCTGCCCCGGCCAGCCCGTGCCATGCTGGCGCGGGGCGCGGTTGGTGCTGGTCTTGTAGGATAGGTTGCCGCGTCCGCCGTCGCCGCCGCGCAGCAGCATGATGCGCTGCCCTACCTCCGTGAAGTCGGCCAGCAGCTCCTGCTCATATTCCATGGTGCCGTCCTCATCCTCCGAACCCTCTATGGGCGTGGGATCGGACAGGATCTGCGTGCCCACAGGCACCTTGATGACCAGGTCATCGCCGCCCGCGCCATAGCGGTTCTTGCCCGCGCCGGGCATGCCGCGCTGGGCCTTGAAATGCTGGGTGTAGCGAAAATCGATCAGCGTGTTCAGCCCCGCCACCGCTTCGAAGATGATGTCGCCGCCCTTGCCGCCATTGCCGCCGTCCGGGCCGCCATATTCGACATATTTTTCGCGCCGGAAGCTGACCGCGCCGGGACCGCCCCAGCCGGACTTGATGAAAATCTTCGCTTGATCCAGAAAATGCATCGCGCGCCCATAGCGGTTTATGCGGCGGAATTAAACCCGCAGTTGGACGGTGATTGGCGGGACTTTCAGGAATGGGCGGGAAACGGAGCGATCCGCTTCCCGCCCGTGATGGTCAGGCCGCCAGCGCGGGCTGCGAATCCGCGTAAAGGTGGATGGACGAATCCGCCATCATGCGGGCGGCCTCGCCTTCCTCGAAGACCAGGCAGTCCGCCGCCGCGCCCCGGCCCAGGCTGAAGCGCTTCTCGATCCGTCCGGTGGGGCGGAAGCCGATCTTGCGCAGCACGTTGCCCGATGCCGGATTGTCGGCGAAATGGGCGGCGCGGACATTGCGGACCCCGGACGCCCGCGCCATGTCCATGACGGCCTGTGCGGCCTCCGTCGCGAAGCCCAGGCCCCAATAGGGGCGGGCAATCCAATAGCCCAGTTCCGCCGCGCCATCTTCGGCCAGGTGGATGTCGCAGCCGCCCACCAGGCGCGGCGCGCCCTTGGTGCGGCTGAAGGCCAGCAGGCGCGGCAGGCGCGAATCCTGCGGTAGGGCCAGAAAGGTCCGGGCATCGGCCTGACCATAGGGGGCCGGCGCGCGGGTCAGGTTACGCAGGACCGAAGGATCGCCGATCGCTTCGGCAAGGGCCGGCGCATCTTCCATCCAGCCGGGCCGCAGCAGCAGGCGGGGGGTACGGGCGAACATCGAAAGTCTCCTGTTTTCCCTCGTCAATGGCCGCGGAAAGTTACGGCTTGACGACGGTCTTCTCTGCTGGACTCCGCCTGCGTGACGCATGAGAAAGCGAGCGGTTCCAGCAGCTTGAGGGAAATGTCGGGGGAGACGCACTTTGAAATGAAAAAGGGGCGCTCCCGGATGGGGCGCCCCTTGTTTCCCTCGAACTCTGGCGGTGGCCTGTAAGCCGTTCCGCCAGGAGGATCGCCCCGATTGCGTGGGACGATCCGTCATCGATCGTCCGTTATTCGGCTGCTTCGGCCATCGCGTCGACCGACACATATTTGCGGCCGAGCTTGCCGGTGTGGAATACCACGCGGCCTTCGCCCAGGGCGAACAGCGTATGGTCCTTGCCCATGCCGACATTGCGGCCCGGATAGACGCGGGTGCCGCGCTGGCGAATGATGATGTTGCCGCCGATCACTTCCTGACCGCCGAACTTCTTCACGCCAAGGCGCTTCGATTCCGAATCGCGACCGTTGCGCGACGAACCGCCAGCTTTCTTATGTGCCATGACTCAAACTCCTCGTGACTTTGCTGCGGCTCAGGCGATCGACACGATCTTGAGGATCGTGTGATTCTGGCGGTGGCCGTTGCGGCGACGGTAGTTGTGCCGGCGGCGCTTCTTGAAAACGATGACCTTCTCGCCCTTCGCCTGCGCGATGATTTCGGCGGCGACGGTCAGCTTGGCCGCGTCCTTCACGTCGCTGCCTTCGCCAGCGAACAGGACGTCATCCAGGGTCACCTTGTCGCCAGCCTCTCCGGCCAGCTTCTCGACGACGATCTTGTCTCCGGCGGCGACGCGATATTGCTTGCCGCCCGTGCGCACGACTGCGAACATGGCTCTTCTCTTCTTGTTCAAATCTGCTTTACGCAGATCGTCGAGGGACAATGCCCTGTTGGACCCGCGCGGGAATGTGGCCCGCTACTGGAATGACTCGGCGATGTCAACCGGCAAGGGCCGCTTTCGGGGCTGGTTTTTCGGCCTGTCCGTTCCTATCTTGCGTTGCGGAAGGGATATCACCGCACATGACGCCGACGCCATACAGGAATGAAGCCGGGCCGGGCGGCCTGCTCTTCATCCTGTCTTTGTGGCTGTCGCTCGGCGTCGCGCTTCTCAGCGCGCTCGCGCCCCTGGGGCCGCCATCCAGCAGGCTCACCGGCTCCGCCTTCAACCCCGCGACCACCAGCGTCGTGCTGAAGGCCCGCGCCCACGCGGATCCGGTCCTCTTGCGAGTGACGGAGCCGGATGGCGATGGGCGGACGCGGCTGATGGCCCCCGCGATCTGGCTGTTGCCCGCGGCGCTGATGCCGCTGGCGGCTGTCCTGCGGGTCCAGCCGATCCGATTCGCTCCTTCCTTCCCTTCCCCGATTGCATTCCACCTGCTTTCCCGTCCGCGCGCTCGCGCGCCGCCCGCCTTTTCCTGACGCATCGCTCTCTGGCGGCCCCTTGCGGCCGCCGTCAGGAAAGAAGGAGCCTCCTCATGACTCGCGGAAGATCGCGTCGGCGCGACCCCGGTTCGTCCCGGCGGCGCCCGCCCCGGTGGTTCATGCCCGCCGTGCTGGCGGGACTGGGCGCGGCTGGCGCGCTGCTGTCGGCGGCCATGCTGGCTGTGGCTGAATGAAAATATGATAAGCCGCCGGTGGAGGGTGCGTTCCCACCGGCGGCCAGGGAAAGATACTGCATGCCCCATCACACGCCCCTGATCGGAACGATCGTAGCGGGCCTTGTCGTCGCCTTCATCATGGGCGCCATCGCCCATCGCCTGAAATTGTCGCCGCTGGTCGGCTATCTGGTCGCCGGGATCATCGTCGGTCCCTTCACGCCCGGCTTCGTGGCCGATGCCGGGTTGGCCAATGAACTGGCGGAAATCGGCGTCATATTGCTGATGTTCGGTGTCGGCCTGCATTTTTCGCTGCGCGACCTGTTGTCGGTGAAGAATATCGCGGTGCCCGGCGCGATTGGCCAGATCGCTGTGGCGACCCTGATGGGCATGGGGCTGGCGCATTATATGGGCTGGCCGCTGTTGGGCGGGTTGGCCTTCGGCCTTGCGCTGTCGGTCGCCAGCACGGTCGTCCTGCTGCGCGCCTTGCAGGGGGCGAATCTGGTGGATACCCGCCGGGGCCGGATCGCGGTCGGCTGGCTGATCGTGGAGGATCTGGTGATGGTGCTGGCGCTGGTGCTGCTGCCCGCGCTGGCCGGTGTGATGAACAATGCCGACGCGGCGGGCGGGGCCAATGCCGGTGCCTTGCTCGCACCGCTGCTGGGCACCTCGCTCAAGGTCGCGGGCTTCGTCGCGCTGATGCTCATCGTCGGGCGGCGGGTCATTCCCTGGGCGCTGCATTGGGTCGTCCATAGCGGATCGCGGGAGCTGTTCCGCCTTGCCGTCCTGGCCATCGCGCTGGGCGTGGCCTTCGGCGCGGCGGTGGCGTTCGACGTATCCTTCGCGCTGGGCGCCTTCTTCGCGGGCATGATCCTGGGCGAAACGCCCTTGAGCCGCCGCGCCACGGAGGAAACGCTGCCCCTGCGGGATGCCTTCGCGGTGCTTTTCTTCGTTTCCGTCGGCATGCTGTTCAACCCGTCGGTGCTGGTCGATCAGCCGCTTCCCCTGCTGGCCACG
Organism: Sphingobium sp. JS3065; assembly: GCF_026427355.1. Lineage (NCBI taxonomy): Bacteria > Pseudomonadati > Pseudomonadota > Alphaproteobacteria > Sphingomonadales > Sphingobiaceae > Sphingobium > Sphingobium sp. JS3065. The sequence continues at coordinate 551,058 of NZ_CP102665.1, read as the reverse complement.
GTGGCGATCATCATCGTCGGCAAGTCCATCGCCGCCTTCGCCATCGTTCGCGCCTTCGGCCATCCCGGCGACACGGCGCTGACCATCGCGGCCAGCCTGGCGCAGATCGGCGAATTTTCCTTCATCCTCGCCTCATTGGGCACGGGACTGGGCGTCCTGCCCGCCGAAGCGCGCGACCTGATTCTGGCGGGGGCGATCGTGTCGATCTTCCTCAATCCGCTGATCTTCTCCCTGATCGTGCGGAGCAACAAGCGGGAGGAAGCGGAAAAGCTGCCGGAACAGCCGCGCATGGGCCATGTCATCCTGGTCGGCTATGGCCGGGTGGGCAAGCTGATCGGGCAGCGTCTTGCCGAACGCAAGGCGCATTTCGTGGTGATGGAGACCGATCCCGATCGCGCAGATGAAGCCGAGGAGGCGGGCCTGTCGGTCGTGCGCGGCAGCGCGTTGGAGGACCGCCACCTGCTCGCCGCCGGCATCTGCGAGGCGCGCCGCATGCTGATCGCGGTGCCGGAGGGGTTCGAAGGCGGGGCCATTCATGAACATGCGCGCCATTTGAACCCCGATCTCCAGGTCATCGCCCGGGCGCATTCGGACGCGGAGGTCGCGCATCTGGAGGGATTGGGCGTGCCCCATGTCGTGATGGGCGAACGCGAACTGGCGGCGAAGATGCTGGCCTTATGCGGGGCGGGATAGGCGCGTAAAGAAGGGCCGCTCCGTCCAGGAGCGGCCCTCCCATGTCAGCGAGGCTTGCGGGGGCCGGCCCGGTTGGGGCCGCCCTTGAACGGGCGCGGGCTGTGCGCGGGCGGGCGGGGACCGCGATCGCCATTGGGACGGCCCTTGCCCCGCGGTCCTTCGCGGCGGTTCTCGCGAGCGGCTTCGCGTGGCGCGCCCTCGACCTGCTCGAAGCCGACATCCGCGCCCTCGTCGCTGGCTTCTCCGGTCCGCTTCAATGCGCTGACGAAGCGCGAGGCGATGGCGCTGGGAATTTCGAACATCGTCTCATTGGCGGCGATGCGGATCGCGCCGATATCCTGCCGCGACACATGGCCGCGGCGGCAGATCAACGGCAATATCCAGCGCGGATCGGCGTTCTGGCGGCGGCCGATGTCCATGCGGAACCAGACCGTGTCCTCGAAACCCGGACGCGGCCCGTCGCGGCGCTGCGGCGCCTCGCTGGCGTCCAGCAGTTCCTCCGGCGCGGGCAGGGCGGCGCGGGCGCTCTTCACCAGCATCGCGGCGATTTCCTTGGCGGACTTCGCTTCCAGCAGTTCGGCGCCCAGCGCCCAGTCCTGCTCGTCCAGTTCGGCCCGATCCATCAGCTTTTCGCGCAGGCGGGCATTATCCTGTTCCTGGATCGCTTCCCTGCTGGGCGGGGTGCCCCATTCGACCGGGATCTTCGCACCGCGCAGCATGGATTCGACCCGGCGGCGGCGGGGGTAGGGGACGATCAGCACGGCCGTCCCCTTCTTGCCAGCGCGGCCGGTGCGGCCGGAGCGGTGCTGCATCGTTTCCGCATCGCGGGGCAGTTCGACATGGACGACGAGGCTGAGGTTGGGCAGGTCGATGCCGCGGGCCGCCACGTCGGTCGCCACGCACACCCGCGCCCGGCGGTCGCGCAGCGCCTGAAGCGCGTGGTTGCGCTCATTCTGGCTATGCTCGCCCGACAGCGCCACCGCAGCGAAGCCGCGCTCGGTCAGGCTGGCGTGCAGGTGGCGCACATTGTCGCGGGTCGCGCAGAACAGGATCGCCGTCTCCGCCTCATGATAGCGTAGCAGGTTGACCACGGCATTTTCGATGTCGGCGGGGGCGACGGTCAGGGCCTGGTAGCTGATGTCGCCATGGCCACGCTCGTCGCTGACGGTGGAGATGCGCAGCGCATCCTTCTGGTAACGCTTGGCGAGCGCCACGATCGGCTTGGGCATGGTGGCGGAGAAGAGCAGGGTGCGCCGTTCCTGCGGCGCGCCGTCGAGTATCTCCTCCAGATCCTCGCGGAAGCCCATGTCGAGCATTTCGTCGGCTTCATCCAGCACGACGGTCTTGAGGCCGGAGAGGTCCAGCGCCCCGCGTTCCAGATGGTCGCGCAGGCGGCCCGGCGTGCCGACGACGATGTGCGCGCCATGGCTGAGCGCCCGGCGTTCCTTGGAGGCGTCCATGCCGCCCACGCAAGTTGCGATGCGGGCGCGGGCCTCGCCATAGAGCCATTCCAGTTCGCGGCTGACCTGCAACGCCAGTTCGCGGGTCGGCGCGATGGCGAGCGCAAGAGGCTTGCCTGCTTGCGGCAGGCGGCTTTGTTCGCCCAGCAGTTCGCCCGCCATGGCGAGACCGAAGGCGACCGTCTTGCCGGAGCCGGTCTGCGCGGACACGATGAGGTCGCGGCCTTCGGCTTCGGGCTGGGTGACTTCGGCCTGCACCGGGGTCAGCTTTTCATAGCCCTTTCGCGTCAGCGCGTCGGAGAGGAGGGGAGGGAGGTGTTCGAAAGACATTATGTTTTCCATCGGTAAAAGGCGACCCGCCATTCCCGACGGATACTGAGAGACCTGATGCGCTACGGCCGTTGCCGGAGCCGGGGTGCAAGGTCACGCACCCCGAAGTTCACACCGTTCCGGGGGGGAGGGTGGGAAACTATCCAAACAAGAAGGCCGCCTTCCCCCGCAAAGAGGGAAGGCGGCCCCTTTATTGCTTATCCGCTAAGGGATCAGACCGAGGCGACTTCCGCCACGTCGACCTTCACGCCCGGACCCATCGAGGAGGACAGGGCGATCTTGCGGACATATTTGCCCTTCGAACCCGACGGCTTCGCCTTGACGATCGCGTCGACGAAAGCGTCGAAATTCTTGCGCAGATCGGCCTGGCTGAAGCTTGCCTTGCCCAGGCCAGCGTGGATGATGCCCGCCTTTTCGACGCGGAATTCGATCTGACCGCCCTTGGCGGCCTTGACCGCTTCGGCGACGTTCGGCGTCACGGTGCCCAGCTTCGGGTTCGGCATCAGGCCCTTCGGACCCAGAACCTTGCCCAGACGGCCGACCAGACCCATCATGTCGGGGGTCGCGATCACGCGCTGGAAGTCGATATTGCCAGCCTGGATCGATTCCAGCAGGTCTTCGGCGCCCACAATGTCGGCGCCGGCGGCGGTCGCGGCGTCAGCCTTGTCGCCACGGGCGAACACGGCGACGCGGACGTCCTTGCCGGTGCCCGCGGGCAGGGTGACGACGCCACGGACCATCTGGTCGGCGTGACGCGGATCGACGCCCAGGTTGATCGCGATTTCGACGCTTTCGTCGAACTTGGCGGTCGCGTGGGTCTTGATCAGGCCCAGCGCCTCATCGACGCCGTGCAGCTTTTCCTTGTCAACGGCAGCGGCCAGGGCCTTCGCCTTCTTCGTCAGCTTTGCCATGCTCTTAGCCCTCCACCACTTCGAGGCCCATCGCGCGGGCGGAGCCTTCGATGATCTTCGTCGCCGCGTCGATGTCGTTCGCGTTCAGGTCAACCATCTTGGCCTGCGCGATTTCGGCGAGCTGGGCGCGGGTGATCTTGCCGGCGACGACCTTGCCCGGTTCCTTGGAACCCGACTTCAGGTTGACGGCCTTCTTGATCAGATAGGTGGCGGGCGGCTGCTTCGTGACGAAGCTGAAAGAACGGTCCGCATAGACGGTGATGATGGTCGGCAGCGGGGTGCCCTTTTCCATCTTTTCCGTCGAGGCGTTGAACGCCTTGCAGAATTCCATGATGTTCACACCGCGCTGACCCAGCGCCGGACCGATCGGCGGCGAGGGGTTGGCGGCTCCAGCGGGCACCTGGAGCTTGATATAGCCCGTAATCTTCTTGGCCATTGTCACTCACTCTGTTGCTGGACGTGTCCGAAGACGCGCCCGGTTCAAGTTTAGCGGTCAGACGGCGACCCGAAGGACGCCTCCCGCATGATTTGGAGACGGGGTTTGCCCTCTCCCGCTGCGACTAACCTCGCCTTGCGGCTCGGTAAGTCTCGCTGCCCTCTCCCGCTTGCGGGAGAGGGAATTCTTACTTCGACAGTTCGACCTGTTCGAAGTCCAGTTCGACCGGGGTGGCGCGGCCGAAGATCGACACGGACACCTTGACCCGGTTCTTTTCGAAATCCAGTTCCTCGACCGTGCCGTTGAAGCTGGCGAAGGGGCCGTCCAGCACCTTGACGCTGTCGCCGATCTCGTAATCGACGCTGACCTTGTGCTTGGGCGCGGCCTCCGCTTCCTTCTGGGCGCCGAAATAGCGGGCGGCGTCCGCCTCGCTGATCGCCTGCGGCTTGCCGGAGGAACCCAGGAAACCCGTCACCTTGGGCGTGTTCTTGACCAGGTGATAGATGTCGTCGTTCATCGCCAGCTTGGCCAGGACATAGCCGGGCATGAACTTGCGCTCGACCTGCACCTTCTTGCCGCGCTTCACCTCTGTCACGGTCTCGGTGGGGACTTCCACCTGCTCGACCAGTTGGGAGAGGCCCATGCGCTCGGCTTCGGACAGGATCGATTCCTTGACCTTGTTCTCGAAGCCCGAATAGGCGTGGATGATGTACCAGCGCGCCATGTTACCGTCTCAAACTCCCGCCAATCAAAATCATCAGGCCTGACCGGCCGCAAAGGCCAGCAGCCATTGCACGATCGCACCGAAGAAGGTGTCGATGCCGAAGAAGAACAGGCCCAGCAGAGAGGTCATGATGACGACCATCACGCCGGTCATGATCGTTTCGCGGCCGGTGGGCCACACGATCTTCTTCCCCTCGGTCTGCACCTGATTGACGAATTCGCCCGGAGAAACCTTCGCCATCGCCCGCACCAAACCCTTCAAAACAACACCAAAGCGCGAAGCAACAGTCCGCCCTCCCGATCCCGCCCTGTTTGGCGTCCGGGGGTGCGGCCGCGCTCCGCGACCCATTCTTCGTTCAGCGCACTTAGCCGCGAAACCCTGTATATACAAGGCTTCGCGGCCAGTTCGCTTGGCAGGAGTGGAGGGACTCGAACCCCCGGCATTCGGTTTTGGAGACCGACGCTCTACCAACTGAGCTACACTCCTGCACTGGCCGGGGCCAGCGAAGGAGGGCGCTTTAGCGTGGCGGACCGGGTTGGGCAAGCGGGAAACTGAGAGCATGTTCCGATTGGATTGAATCGGAATATGCTTTCAGTTTTCTTTGCTTGCCGTGATTTCCGAGCCGTGAAATGGAACATTTCACTTGAAATCACTCTAGAGGAAATTTCCGCCCTTCATGATCCGTCGCACGCGGCCCTGCACGGGCATGCGGTGGAAGGGGGTGTTTCCGGCCTGGGCCGCCATTTTCTCCGAATCGACGATCCAGGGCGCGTCGGGGTCGACGAAGATCAGGTCCGCCGCGCTGCCCGGCGCGAAGCCGCCCGCGTCGACGCCCAATATCCGTGCCGGATTGGCGCTGAGCAGCGTCATCAGGCGGCAGAGCGACACATGCCCATCCCGCACCAGGTTGAGCGACAGGGCCAGCAAAGTTTCCGCCCCCGCCATGCCCGGCGCGGCATCGGCGAAGGGCAGGCGCTTGTCCTCTGGCCCGCGCGGGTCGTGGCTGGAGGTGATGACGTCGACCGTGCCGTCCGCCACCGCCGCGATGGAGGCCTTCCGGTCATCCTCCGACCGCAGCGGGGGCGAGAGGCGGGCGAAGGTGCGGAAATCCGTCACCGCATTGTCGGACAGGAAGAGATAGGCCGGGCTGATGCCGCACGTCACCTGCAATCCCTCCGCCTTGGCGGCGCGGATCAGGTCGAAGCCTGCTTTAGTGGTCACCAGACGGAAATGGATCGCCGCCCCGGTGGCGCGGGCCAGCATGATGTCGCGGGCGATGGCCATGGCTTCGGCGCAGGCCGGGGCGTGGGGCAGGCCGAGGCGGGTCGCCGTCTCGCCGCTGGTCGCGACGGCCTTGCCCGCGAGGCCGCTATCCTCCGCGTGGGTGATGACGGTGAGGCCAAGGCCGGAGGCATAGGACAACACGCGCATCATGACGCCCGAATCCGCGATCCATTGGCGGCCGGTGCCCACGGCCTTGGCGCCCGCCGCCTGCATCATGCCGATTTCGGCCAGTTCCGCGCCCTTGAGGCCCCGGGTGGCGGCGGCGATGGGGTGGACCCAGAAATCGGGTTTTCCGGCGCGAGTGGCCTGACGGATGAGGCCTGCGTCGTCCAGCGGGGAGGACTGGTCCGGCATCAGCGCGGCGCGGGTGATGCCGCCGAAGTGGAAGGCGGGCTTGTCGGTGGCGAACACGCCCAGGTCGATCAGGCCGGGCGCGACGACCAGCCCGGCGGCGTCGATGGTTTCGGCGTCCTGGGGCACGGCGATATCGCCTGAGGCGAGGATGCGGTCATCCTCTATCAGGATGATGCCGGGGGTCAGGTCTTTGCCTGTCGGGTCGGCCAGTTTGCCGTTGGTGATGGCGAGCTTCATTGCGAGTTCCCCCTGCCTTGCGTTTCGGGATGGGGCGGGAGATGGATCCCCGCCTTCGCGGGGATGACGGGGAAGGCGGGGACGATGACGGGGTGTGTGGGGATGGTATGGGTCATCATGCCCAGCCCTCCACGCCGCGTGCGCCTCTGGTCAGCACGTCGAGGCAGGCCATGCGGATCGCGACCCCCATTTCCACCTGTTCGGTGATGGCCGAGCGGTCCGGATGGTCCGCCACCACGCTCGAAATCTCGACGCCCCGGTTCATGGGACCAGGGTGCATCACCAGCGCATCGGGCCTGGCGATGGCCAGCCGTTCCGGGGTCAGGCCGTAGAGCATGTGATATTCGCGGGGGGAGGGGATGAATGCCCCGTCCATCCGCTCATTCTGGAGGCGCAGCATCATCACCACGTCGGCGCCCTCCAGCCCCTCGTCCATGCGGGTGTAGGGCGTCGCGCCCAGCATCTCCACCTCTGGCGGCATCAGCGTCGGCGGCGCCACCGCCCGCACCTGCGCGCCCAGGGCGGCCAGGCAGAGCATGTTCGACCGCGCCACCCGGCTGTGCAGCACGTCGCCGCAGATCGCGACGACCAGCCCTTCGAACCCGCCCTTGCGCCGCCGGATGGTCAGCGCGTCGAGCAGGGCCTGCGTCGGGTGCTGGTGCCAGCCGTCGCCCGCGTTCAGCACCGGGCAGTCGACCTTGTCCGCGATCAGCGCCACCGCGCCGGAACTGGCGTGACGGATGACGATGACGTCGGCGGCCATGGCGTTCAGCGTCATGGCGGTGTCGATCAGCGTCTCGCCCTTCTTCACGCTGGATGTGGCCGCCGCCATGTTGACCACGTCCGCGCCCAGCCGCTTGCCCGCAATCTCGAAGGACAGCAGAGTGCGCGTGCTATTCTCGAAGAAGGCGTTGATCTGGGTCATGCCCGCCAGCCGGTCATCATGCTTGCGCGCGCCATTGCGGTTGCTTTTCGCCCAATGTTCCGCCTCGTCGAGCAGGAAGCGGATTTCCCAGGGCTTGAGGTCCGCGATGGACAGCAGGTGCCGATGCGGAAACAACGCCCGGCCACTCAGGTCAGGCGAGGCGGATGGAACGATGATGTCGGGCATGAACTGACCCTTTAGGCGAGGGTGGGGGAGAGGGCAAGTATGCTCCCCTGGCTCGCCATCAAGTTGGCGCTGGGCCGCCGAGTGCCTCGGCGGCACCCACCCCCAACCCCTCCCTGGAAGGGAGGGAGGTCTTAACCCCGTCCGAACCACCGTCCCAGCAGCGCGCCGTCCTTCATCACCGCCCGCGCCGCATTGTGCCCCGGCGCGCCGGTCACGCCGCCGCCCGGATGCGTGCCCGCGCCGCACATGTACAGCCCCTTCAACGGCCCGCGATAGGCCCCATGGCCCAGCACCGGCCGCGCCGCCCAGAGCTGATCCAGCGTCATGTTGCCATGCATGATGTCGCCGCCGACCAGGCCGAATTTTCGCTCTAGATCGAGGGGCGAGAGGATGTCGCGCGCGATCACCGACTGCGCGAAGCCCGGCGCGTAAGCATCCACCGTCGCGACGATATGGTCCGCCGCCGCCTCCCGCTCCTCGTCCCAACTGCGTCCATCGGGCAATTGCGGCGCGAATTGCTGGCAGAAGAGGCTCGCCACATGGGAACCCGCGGGCGCCAGGCTATCGTCCACGGTCGAGGGGATCAGCATCTCGACGATGGGTTCCTTCGACCAGCCGTCCCGCTTCGCGTCCATATAGGCGCGGTCCATATAGTCCAGCGTCGGGGCGATGACGATCCCCGACTGGTGATGCTCGCCCACGCCGGGCAGGCAGGTGAAGTCCGGCAGCGCCGACAGCGCCACGTTCATGCGGAATGTGCCGGAGGCCGTCTTGAACCCTCGGATGCGCTTCAGGAAATCCGGCGGCAGGTCGCCGGGGTCCATCAGCCGTTCGTAAAGCAGCTTCGGCCCGACATTGGCGATGACGGTCCTGCCCATCACCTCCTCCCCGCCTTCCAGCCGGACGCCGACGGCCCGCGACCCGTCGACCAGCACGGACGCGACGGGCGCCTCCAGGCTGATCTCCACGCCCAGGGCGCGCACCACCTGCGCCATGATCCGGGTGATCGACCCCATGCCGCCGACGCTATGGCCCCAGACGCCCTTCTTCCCGTTCACCTCTCCGAAGACGTGGTGCAGCAGCACATAGGCGCTGCCCGGCGCATCGGGAGAGGCATAATTGCCCACCACCGCGTCGAAGCCGAAGGCCGCCTTCACCGCATCGCTCTCGAACCAGCCGTCCAGGAAACCCCGCGCCGATTTGGTGAACAGGTCCAGCACGTCGCGCTGCTGCTCCAGCGACAGTCCGCCGATCCGCCGCCCCTGCCGCAGAGCGGCCATGACCATCGCCAGCCCGTCGCCCGCATTGGGCGGTGGCCGTAGCGTCATGTCGCGCAGCAGGTCGGCGACGACCTCCAGCGCGTCATAATAAGCGGGGAGGGTGGCGGCGTCCTTCGCGCTGAATTTGGCGAATTCGGTCTGGGTGCGTTCGAGGCCGCCGCCCAGTTTCAGATAGCGGCCGTCGGGTTGCGGCAGGAAATTGCTGACCGGTCGTTCCAGCACGCGATAGCCATGTTCGGCCAGCGCCATGTCGCGGATAACCCTGGGGTGGAGCAGGCTGACGGTGTAGCTGGCCGTCGAATTGCGGAAACCGGGGTGGAATTCCTCCGTGACGGCGGCCCCGCCGACGATGGCGCGGCGTTCGAGGATGCGCACCTTATATCCCGCTCGCGCCAGGTAGAAGGCGCAGACCAGGCCGTTATGCCCGCCCCCGATGATGACCGCGTCATAGCGTTTCGTCATGCGGCCCGGCTCCATCCGGTCGTCGCATGAAGCCGATCCGGTCGAGATATATGTCGGAAGCGATATTGGGCCACAGCCTGGAATAGGTCCAAAGCCGTTGCCGCTCATCCCCCAGATGCGGTATGCGCGGCAGGAAATGCCGACAGGCCTGCCCCGAAAGACAGGTCGAAGGCTTTCCATCACTCTCCATCATCGCCCCCGCCGTTAAATTTATACATATGTATAACAGAGGCGGCCCACCGACAACAGGGGGCGAATGAAGTCCTGGGAAGGTTATCGGGTCCTTTCCGCCGCAGCGCCGTAGCGCCGGGCCAGCACGGCGCAGGCCATCAACTGGATCTGATGGAACAGCATCAGCGGCAGCAGGATCGGCCCGACCGCGCTGGCCGGGAACAGCACCCCGGCTATCGGCACGCCCGTCGCCAGGCTTTTCTTCGATCCGCAGAATTGCAGCACGATCGCATCCTCCCGCGCCAGGCCCAGCAGCCGCCCCAGGGCCAGGGTGAAGAGCAGCACGGCGACCAGGATCGCGATGCACAACCCCGCCAGCAGCAACAGTTCGTCCCGCGAAACCTGGTGCCACAATCCCTCGACCACCGCCGCGCTGAAGGCGGAATAGACCACCAGCAGGATCGACCCGCGATCCACCCGGCCCAGCATCGCCCTGTGCCGGTTGACGAAGCCGCTGATCCACGGCCGCGCCAGATGCCCGACGATGAAGGGCAGCAGCAGTTGCAGCAATATGTCTTCGACCGAGGATAGCGAGATCAGATTTCCCGTCCCGATCCTTTCCATCAGGCCAGCGACCAGCAGGGGCGTCAGCACGATGCCCAGCAGATTGGAAAAGGACGCGCTGACCACCGCGGCGGCGACATTGCCCCGCGCAATCGCGGTGAATGCGATGGAGGACTGCACGGTGGAGGGCAGCAGGGTCAGGAACAGCAATCCCGCCCGCATGGAGGGTGGAATGGCCCCCACCTGCTGCGTCGCTAGGCCGATCAGCGGAAAGACGGCGAAGGTCGTCCCCAATGTCGCCAGATGCAGTTTCCACGCCCTGGCCCCGCTCCAGATCGCCTCTCGCGACAGCTTGGCCCCATGCAGGAAGAAGAGCAGGACGATCCCCGCATCGGCGGCGGCCCCGGCGATGCGGGCGGCATCCCCCCGCGCCGGCAGGAAGGAAGCGAGCGCCACCGTGCAGACCAGCAGCAGCAGGAAAGGGTCCAATATGTCGCGCAGCCGTCGCATGGTCCGGCTTTAGGCAGGAAGGTCGGGAAAGGATAGACGTAGCTGCACGGATCGGCCAACAGTCGCCGCAATCGCAGCAAGCAGGGAGAGTCGGGTCGTGAGTGAAGGGATCGACATCGTCGAAAATCAGGGCGTCATCGAAATCCATATCGACCGGCCCGACAAGAAGAATGCGCTGACTTCAGCGATGTACCGGGCGATGACCGCAGCCCTGGCGGACGCATCGGCGCGCGACGAGATCGGCGTCGTGCTGTTCGCCGGGAAGGGCGACGCCTTCTGCGCGGGCAACGACCTGAAGGATTTCATGGCGGGGCCGCAGGGCGGGGAAGCCGCCTTCGACTTCATCCGCGCCATCGCCGCCTTCGACAAGCCGGCGGTCGCCGCCGTCCAGGGGCTGGCCGTGGGCGTGGGCACGACCATGCTGTTCCACTGCGACCTGGTCTATGCGGCGCCCGACGCGCGCTTCATAGCCCCCTTCGTCAATCTGGGGATCGTGCCGGAAGCGGGTTCCAGCCTGTTGGGACCAGCCATATTCGGCTATGCCAAGGCGGCGTCGATGCTGCTTCTGGGCGATCCGGTGGATGCGCAGACCGCGGACCATGCGGGCTTCGTCACGGCGATCGTTCCGGCCGACAGCCTGCTGGAGCATGCCCGGCGCAAGGCGGCCCTGCTGATGACCAAGCCGCCCCAGGCGCTGGCCGCCACGCGCAGGCTGATGAAGGGCGATCCGGCCGTGCTGTCCGAGAGGATCGAGGAGGAAGCGCGGCTGTTCAGGGAAACGCTTCAGTCGGAAGAGGCGCAGGAGGCCTTCGCCGCCTTTTTCGAGAAGCGCCAGCCGGTCTTCCGGCGTTAACGCTTCCCGAACCGGATTTCGCTGACGATGACGGCGGCGACCACCAGCGCGCCGCCCAGCAGGGCGATGGCGGGCAGGCGGTCGCCCGCGACCCAGCCGATCAGGCCCGCCCAGACCGGCTCGCCCGCATAGATCAGCGTCGCCCGGGTCGCCGACACGCTCTGCTGCGCCCAGTTCATGACGAATTGGATCAGCGCCGTCATCAGCCCCAGGCCGCAGGCCGACAGCAGCACCGTCCAGGAAAAGGGCGGAATCGCCTCCCCCGCCGGAACCATGCAGGCGAAGGCGAGGAGGGAGGCCACGGCCAGTTGGATGAACGTCACCCGCGCCACGTCGACGCGGCCCGCCCACAGGCTGATGAAGATGATCTCCAGCGCGATGGCGAGCGTGCTGATCAGCGTCAGCGCCTCTCCCTGGCCCAGCGACAGCCCGTCCTTCGGCGCGGCGATCAGCAACAGGCCGGCGAAGGCCAGCGCCACGCCCGCCCAGCTCGCCAGCCGGGGCCGCCTGCGCAGGATGATCCATTGCAATATGGGGACCAGCGGCACATAGGCGGCGGTGATGAAGGCCGAAGTGCTGCTGGCGATGGTCTGCAAACCCCATGTCTGCAACGAATAGCCGGTGAAGATGCCGCACCCGATCATCGTCCCGGCCAGCCATTCGCGCCGGGTGACGCCGCGCAACAGGGGCAGAGCGAACGGCAGCGCCATCAGCGCCGCGGTGCCGAAGCGCAGCCCGACGAAGAACAGCGGCCCGCTGTGCCGCATCGCATGGTGGACGATCAGGAATGTGCCGCCCCACAGCAGGGTTATGCCGATCAGCGCCAGTTCCGGACGCCCGATCATCAGTCGGGAGGGGGTTTCGGAGGTCGCGCCATGCATGCCGCCGCTGGTGCTGCCGATGGCCGCTCAGGTCAAGCGCCGTGCTTCCATGCCGGTCGATGCTGCCCGATGGCGCGCCCGCGCGTTGGAACCATGGCGCACAAAAGCCCCATTGTTCGCAAGGCGAATCTTAACCTTGTTAAATGCGTCGGCGTTCCGGACCCACTAGTGGTTTCCTTTCGCCTGCCTTTCGAGCGGGCGATTGAAGCATGCTGAAAGGGCTTTTGAGGTGAACAGATTTGTCGGATTTATCGGGGTCTGAAGCGGGCGCGAAATCGCAAATCGAGGCTGGCGCATTGCTGGCCGCCATCGTCGAAAATTCCGACGACGCCATTTTAAGCAAAACCCTGGACGGGATCATCACCACCTGGAATCGCGGCGCGTCCCGCCTTTTCGGCTATTCCGCCGATGAAGCCATCGGCAAGCCGGTCACGATCGTCATTCCGGAGGACCGGCTGCATGAAGAGGATGCGATCCTTGAAAGATTGAGGGCGGGAGAGCGGATCGACCATTTCGAAACGGTCCGCCGCCGCAAAAATGGCGAGCTTGTCGAAATATCCCTGACGGTTTCCCCGGTTCGCAATGCCGACGGGCAGATTTTGGGCGCGTCCAAGATCGCGCGCGACATCACCGCGCAGAAGCGGGCCGCGGCGAAGCAGAGCCTGCTGCTGCGGGAGATGCAACATCGGGTGAAAAATCTGTTTGCCCTCGCGACCGGGCTTGTCGCCCTCAGCGCGCGCTCCGCCCGCAGCGTCGAGGATTTGACCCACGATCTGACGGAGCGGCTGATGGCTCTCGCCGCCGCGCACCAACTGACGTTGCCGGACCCGCTCAAGGAAGGATCGGCGGCGGCTTCCGCGACCCTGTTCTCTTTGCTGGGGGTCATCCTGGCCCCGCATGAACTGGCGGATCGGAAGCGCATAACGGTGGGCGGTCAGGATCTGCCGGTCGGAAGCGCCGCCTTCACATCGCTGGCGCTCCTGCTGCATGAATTGGCGACCAATGCGGCGAAATATGGCGCCCTGTCGACGCCGGACGGAAGGCTCGACATCCATGCCGTCGTCGATGACGACGATGTCCTGATCCAATGGGTGGAATATGGCGGCCCGAAATTGGGCGTGGCGCCGGGACGGGAAGGGTTCGGGACCGCGCTGGAGCAGGCTTCGCTTCGGGGGACGGGGGGCACGCTCGATCGGGAATGGAGAGACGCCGGCCTGAAGATCGACATCCGGTTCAAGAGAAGCCGCCTCGTCACATAAAGCTTCTCGAATTCACCTGTTCCTTGATCTTTCGCTTGAAGATTTTGCCGCTGTCGTCGCCGGGCGTGCCGACGCTGCCGGGATTTTCCAGCCACTCTTGCGCGGCGCGGAAGGTCAGCGGACCCATTTCCGTCGATCCGTAATATTCGGATATGACCGGACCCCACCAGTCGATCATCGACAGTGACTTGCGAAACGCCATGCAGCCTCGTAAGGAACCTCGTCCTTGTTTCCGCCCCGGCGGGATGAGGGCGAAGATCGCGTCGGTTCCCCGGAGACGGGGATGAAAAGGGAATGCGGTGCGGGCCTTTTCCAGGGCTCAATTCCGCGGCTGTCCCTGCAACTGTAAGTGGCGAGCGCGATATACAGGTGCGGACGGAATGAATGCCGATCCGACAGCCACTGGGCCGGACGCTAAATCATGCGGGGCCTGGGAAGGCCGTATATCAAGCGATGACCCATGAGCCAGGAGACCTGCCGGCGTCTGGTCGCTCTTGCCCTGGTCCAGGGGATGACCGCGGCACGGTGAATTCCGTCTGAGCGACGAACGAGCGGCTGGGGCCGCATCGGATGCCGCGTGTCGGTCGCCCCTGGCGTCCGGCCGATGCCGGCTGCCGACCGTTCGTGAACGGCACGCCCCCGCCCATATGTCGCGCGACGCCGACGGGGGATGATAATGTTGAACGTCACATCGGCTGCGATTGCGGCCGTTTCACTACCTGTTTCCGCTGTTCTGGCCATGCCTGCCGCTATCGCCCAGCCCGCCGCCGAAGCGGCGGACGGCGCCGATATGGCCATCATCGTGACCGGCATGGTCGATCCGCTGCGCCTGAACATGAAGGCCGAGGGGGCCAGCCGGCTGGGCCTGACGGCGATGGAGATGCCCGCCAGTGTCGAGACGCTGGACGGCGACGCCATCCGCCTGCGCGGCGACCTTACCATCCAGGACGCGGCGGCGCGGGCGACCGGCATCGTCAACACGTCGGGCGTGTTCGGCTTCGGCCTGTCGGCACGCGGCTTCACCGGCCAGAATTCGGTGATGACGCTGTATGACGGTATGCGCATGTACAACAACACGCTGACCTTCCCGGCGGACCCGTGGATGGCGCAGAGCGTGGAGATATTGCGCGGCCCGGCCTCCGTCCTATACGGCGAAGGGGCGATTGGCGGCGCGGTCAATGTGGTGCGCAAGCAGCCCAGCGACGAAATGCAGGTGAGCGGCCGGTTCGGCCTGTCCTCCTTCGACAGCTTCAACGTTGCGGCTGGGGCTGGCGGTCCGATCGGCACGGGCATATCCTATCGCGCCGACGCCAGTTTCCGCCGGTCGGAAGGCTGGATGGCGCGGGGCGATTCCGACGCGCTGGCGCTGGCCGGGGCGATCCGGCTGAAGCCTGCCGGCAACCTGAGCATCACCCTGTCCCATGACTTCAGCGAGCAGAACCCGCGCACCTGGTTCGGGGTGCCGCTGGCCAATGGCAAGCTCGACCGGTCGCTGCGAAAGAATAATTATAATGTCGCCGACGCCAGCCTGCGGTTCCGCGACAATTGGAGTCAGGCGAAAGTGGAATGGACGCCGTCCGACGCGTTGACCATCAGCAGCACCTTCTATCATCTGTGGGCCAACAAATATTGGAAGAATGCGGAAAACCTGACCTACATCCCCGCCACCGCGACCGATCCGGCGCAGGTGCGTCAGGGAAGCTTCCTGGAACTCTACCATATCCAGAAGCAGACGGGGAACCGCACGACCGCCAACCTGAACCATGATCTGGGCGGGCTGGAAAACAGGCTGGTGGTCGGTTTCGACGTCAATCGCATCAGTTACAGGAATGTCAGCAACAGCGGCAACAACGCCACCCGGTTGGTCGACGCCGCAAACCCCGTCCCCGGCCTGTTCCTTCATCAATCGGCCGCGCCGACGAAACCGCGCTACACCAACCGCATCCGCCAATATTCGATCTTCGCCGAAGACCGGCTGAAGTTCAGCGATCGCTTCTCGCTGGTCGGCGGGGTGCGTTATGACCGGCCGGAAATCACCAAGACCGACTATGTGAACGCGGCCAACAACTTCACCTCCACGCCGGACGCCGTGACCTGGCGCGTGGGCGCCGTCTATAATCCGGTTTCCAGCCTGTCGCTCTATGGCCAATATGCCACCGCCGCCGATCCGGTGGGCGCGCTGGTCTCCACCAGCTTCGCACAGAGCGATTTCGACCTGTCGACCGGACGGCAATATGAGGCCGGGATCAAGCATGTCTTCTGGGGCGCGCGCGGGCAGTGGACGCTGGCCGTCTATGACATCGTCAAGCGCAAGCTGCTGACATCCGATCCGCTGATTCCGTCCATTCAGGTGCAGGTGGGCCAGCAAAGGTCTCGCGGGGTGGAAACATCCCTGTTCCTGGAGCCGGTCGATCGGGTCAATATCACGCTGAATGGCGCCCTGCTGCGGGCACGTTATGACGATTTCTCCGAATCTGTGGGCGGCGTCCTGTTCCAGCGGGCGGGCAACCGGCCCAACAATGTCGCGACCAGGACGGCCAACGCCTTCGTCAGTTGGGAATTCGCCAAGAACTGGGTCGTGGACGGCGGTTTCAGCTATGTGGGCAAGCGCTATCAGGACGCGGCGAACAGCCGGGTCGTGCCCGCCTATACGCTGACGGACGCGGGCGTGCGCTGGCAGTTCGTCGAAGGGGCAAGCGCGGCGCTGCGCGTGCGCAACATCTTCAACGAAACATATGCCCGCGCCACCTATGGTCAGACGCAATGGGTGCTGGGCGATCCCCGGACGGTGGAGGCGACGATCCATGTCGCCTTCTGACCTGGCGGTGGCACGGCGAGGGGTATCCCCCTTCGCCGCACCTGCCCTGTGGAAGGCGGCGAAGCGCTGGCTTTATGTCTTCCACCGCTGGACCGGCATCATCCTGAGCCTGTTCTTCGCCATCTGGTTCCTGTCGGGATTGGTGATGCTCTATATCTCCTTCCCGTCCTTCCGCGCGCCCGAACGGGTGGCGACCGCCGCGCCGCTCGACTGGGGGCAGGTGCGGGTCGGCCCCGACCGGGCGCTGGCGAGCCTTGGCCAGCCCGATTTTCCCACGGAAATGCGGCTGGGCATGACGGGCGGGGAGCCGCTCTACATCTTCGCGACGTCCCAGGGCAGGCGCGCCGTGTCGGCCCGGACGGGCGCGGAGATACTGTCGGTCGACAGGCGGCGTGCCGGATCGATCGCTTCGGCCCTGATCGACGCGCCGGTCGTGTCGGTCGATCCGGTCGATCATGACCAGTGGGTCGTCACCCGCGCCTACAAGGCGATGGCGCCGTTCTGGCGCATACGCATGGCCGATGCCGCCGCCACCGACCTCTATGTCAGCCAGCGCACGGGCGAGGTGGTGCAGAATAGCACGGCGCGGGAACGCTTCTGGAACTGGCTAGGCGCGGTGCCGCACTGGATCTATTTCGAAGCGCTGCGCCTGTTTCAGGAACCGTGGCGCCAGACCGTGCTGTGGACGTCGGGTATCGGCATGCTGGGCGCGATGGCCGGGTTCTGGATCGGCATCCTGCGCATCCGGTTGAAGCGCCGCTACAAGTCCGGATCGGTCAGCCCCTATCGCGGCTGGATGAAATGGCATCATGTCACCGGCATGATCGGGGGCCTGTTCCTGATCGGCTGGGTGTTCAGCGGCTGGCTGTCGATGAGTCCGTGGGGCGGGTTGCGCGACAGGGACCATGGCGATGCCGCCAGCCTCTATGCCGGGGCAAAGCCTTCATTCCCGGCCACCGACCTGGCCGCACTGGTGCGGGAAGGCGGGGGCGCAAGGGAGGTTCGCTTCGCCTGGCTGGGCGGCCAGCCCGTCATGACCTTGTGGGGGCGGGGAAAGCCGAGATCGCTGAGCGGCGCGACCGCCCGTCCGCTGACGCTTGATCGTCACCATATCATCGCCATGGCCCGAACCGCGATGCCGGGCGCTGCCCTGGTGGCGGTGCAGCGGCTGGATCGACCGGACCGCTACTGGTATTCCACCGGCGATCCGCGTGACGACAGTCGCCCCTTGCCGGTGTTGCGGCTGAAATTTGACGATCCGTCGCAGACCTGGCTCCATATCGATCCGGCGACAGGCGCTCTGCTGGGCCAGATCGGTTCGGCTGGGCGCGGCCATCGCTGGCTGTTCAACGCCCTGCACAGCCTGGACTTCCCATGGTTGCTGATCTGGCCGCCGCTGCGGCATATTCTCGTCTGGCTCCTGTCCAGCGCGGGGCTGGCGATCTCGGTCAGCGCCATGGTGATCGGGTGGCGGCGGTTGATGCGGCTCTGATGGGGCGAGGCGATTGCGGCGTTGCGGAGCGGGCTTGACGCGGGTTTCCCTCAACCATAGTCCGGCACAGGTTCGCACCGCATTTTCGGAGACATGTTCCCATGGAGGAAATCGCCAAGGATCGTCCGCCCGGATACCGATATTCGCGGCGCGGCACATTGGCCCTCATCCGGGAACTGTCGGTCATCGACGACCGCCGCAACGCATGGCTGCTCCTTCTGCAATGGGCGATCGCCATCGCGGCGGGCGCGATCGCGATCCACGTCGACCGGGTTCCGGTCTACCTGCTGGCAGGCTTCGTTATCGGGTCGCGCATCCAATGCCTGGCGGTGATGATGCACGATGCCTGTCACGGGATGCTGTTCAGCAATCGCCGCATCAACGATTGGATCGGCGATATTTTCGTCGCCTATCCGCTCGGCTTCAGCATTCACCTCTACCGCGCCAATCATCTGTACCACCACCGCTACACCAACACGCTGCGCGACCGCGACTATCGCGTCCAGCGCAGGGATCCCGACCAGCATTTCCCGAAAAGCCCGGCCGCCATGGCCTGGCTGCTGGTCCGCAGCGCGACCGGCCTTAATTTTTACCGGATGGCGCGGGACAGCCGGATCTGGGCGCCCTTCGCCAATTTCCATAATCCCGGACGCTTCGGTTTCGATTATAGCCTGGGGTTGCGCATCCGATATGTGGTCTGGGCCGTGCTCTTCTACGGCCTGATCCTGTGGTCGCCGTGGCGCTGGCAGATATTGGGCCTTCTGCTGATCCCGCAATTCATCTGGGCGAATGTCTTCAACCGGATCAGGGCGATAGCGGAACATAATGGCGTCGCCGACGAGCAGGAACTCAACGGCACGCGCACGGTCATCCCGACATGGCTCGACCGGTTCCTGATCGCGCCCTTCAATGTCAGCTATCATCTGGAACATCATCTGTTCCCGTCCGTGCCCTGGCCCAACCTGCGCCGCCTGCACGCGCATTTGATGACCGACCCCGCCTATGCGGCGGACGCCCACATCACGCCGGGCTATTGGGGCGTGATCAGGGAGTTGATGCCGCCGCCCGCGTCAACAAGCGCGAACCGGCCCGTCACGCGCTGAGTTGAAATCGCAGCGCCCGTCTGCCCGCATGTCACCGGAGGCGGGAGACATGCCTTCGTCATTAACATGTCCCTAACCTTGTTCCGCTATGCCGAAGGAGCATCGCGGCATCGTGGGCTGGCCGCTGGGATATGGTGAAGATGATCGCTGTTCAACGACTTTTACGGGCAAGATATGCGCGCATCCTGCTGGCGACCGGGCTGATCGGCATAGGCACTATGGGCTTTGCGCCCTATATATTGAACGATGTTTCCACCCAGGCGGCGATCAACGCGCCGCTCATCAGGCTGACAGCCGCCTCCGACGGCACCGTGGCCAACCTTCCCGCCGACGGCCGCTATTTCGACCGGACCACCGCGATCACCCTGCTGAACCTGTCGCAGGACACCGGCCAGGTCGCGGACCTCAAGGCCGAAGCGGAACTGGCGCAGACGGAAATGGCGCTCAGCCAGCGGCAATTGGCGGAACTGAACGGCCAGACGCAAAGGCTGACGCAGCGGGCGGCGCTCTTTTCCGGCGCGATGGGCGCCCGCCTGACCGCCGACCGGGATGCCGCGCAGGCCGATCTGGCCGGTTGCCGGGCGGAGCGGGCGGAGCAGGCCGCCAATCTGGCGCGCACCCGGACCCTGGCAGCGCAGGGCTTTATTTCCCCCGCCGGGGTGCAGAAGGCGGAAGCCGCAGCATCGCTGAAGAACAGCAATTGCGTCAGCGCCGCCGCGCGGTTGCAGGCCATTCAGGTCACGCGGACAGCCGCGCAATCGGACGTTTTCGTGGGCGACAGCTATAATGACGCGCCCTATGCGGTGCAGCAGGCCGACCGGCTGCTGCTGCAAAGGCAGATGGTCGAAAAGACGCTGAGCGATGCGACGGCCCGTTACCGGCAGGCCAGCCTGCGCCTGAAGGATGCGCTGGCCAGGGCAGGGTATCGCGCCCCGGCCGGAACATTGGTGTGGGCGGCGACGGCCAGTCCCGGCGCCGCGATCCGCGCGGGCGAACCGGTGCTGGACCTGCTGGATTGCCGCCGCCGTTTCGTCCAGGTCGCCCTGCCGGAACGCAAGGCGGAGGTCATCGGTCCCGGCACGCCTGCCGATGTCCGCATGATCGGGTCGGATCAGTGGCTGAAGGGGAGGGTGGTGAACATCACCGGCGCCGCCAGCCGCCGCAAGGAAGAATTATTGGCCGCCTCCAACTATTCCCTGCCGGAAGACCGGGAGATCATGGTCGATGTCGCCCTGCCCGCGCCAGAACCGCGGCGGATGGACGGTGCGCGCAAATGCGACGTGGGGCGTCTGGCCGAGGTGCGGTTCAGCCGCAGGCTCTGACGGAAGATGTCGGGCATTGCCTTGACGACGCCCTTCGCATCGCTGGCGCTGCTGGCGGGACTGCTGTTGCTGTTCGGGAAGATATGGCCGTCGCGTCCCGGCCTGATCGCGACTATCGGCTGCACGATCCTCTATTATCTCCAATGGCGGGTCACCCAGACGATCCCCTGGGGTTCCGGCGGCAGAGCATTGTGCTGGCCGCTCATCTGCCTGTTCGTGGAAATGGCGGCGCTGTTCGACGGCGCCATCCTGCTCGCCATCCTGTCGCGCCCGCGCGACCGGTCGGCGGAGGCCGACAGGGGGGAAGCGCGGCTGCGCAGGGCATGGAAGGCCGATGCCGCCATCCTGCCCCCGGTGGACGTCTTCATCGCGACCTATAACGAACCCCGCGAAGTGCTGGAAAAGACCATATTGGGCTGCCTCTCGCTCGACTGGCCGGATGCGCGGGTGTGGGTGCTGGACGACGGGCGGCGGCCATGGGTGCGCGACCTCTGCGTCGCGAAGGGCGCGGGCTATATCAACCGCCCCGACAACAAGGGCGCGAAGGCGGGCAACATCAATCACGGGCTGACCGTCACGCAGGCGCCGTTCGTGGCGGTGTTCGACGCGGATTTCGTGCCGCGGCGCGATTTCCTGCTGCGGACGATGGGCTTTTTCGATGAGGCGCGGATCGGCATCGTCCAGGTTCCGCACAGTTTCTACAATCATGATCCGATGCAGACCAATCTGGGCCTGCAACAGGCGATGCCGGACGACCAGCGCTTCTTCTTCGAAGCGATCATGCCCGGCCGCGACGGTTGGGACGCGGCCTTCTGCTGCGGGTCGAATTCCGTCACGCGCAGGACTTTGTTCGAATCGATCGGCGGCGGATTGCCGGAAGGGTCGATCACGGAGGATATGCTGCTGACCATGGCCAGCCTGCGGCAGGGCTATGTGACGCGCTATCTGAACGAGCCGCTGGCGTTCGGGCTGGCGCCGGAAAGCACCGCCGCCTTTTTCGTCCAGCGCCAGCGCTGGGCGCAGGGCGCGATCCAGATCCTCTATCTGAAGCAGGGTCCGCTGGGGCCGGGGCTGAAGCTGCGCCATCGCCTGCTGTTCCTGCCCAGCGCATGGATCACCCAGGGTCTGCAATCCGTCTTCATGGTGCTGACGCCCATCCTTTTCATGTTGTTCAACCTGGCGCCGATGACAGGCATCGACCTCCAGGCCGTGATCCACTATGTCCTGCCTCTGATCGTCGCGATGATGAGCGGCATCACCCTGCTCGCGCCGGGCCGCTATTATCCGCTGGCCGCGCAGATATTGTCGATGTTCCAGACCTTCCGCATCCTGCCGGTCGCGTTGCAGACGCTCTTCAAGCCGAAGGGCCTGGTCTTCAAGGTGACGCCCAAGGGCGCGGATGCTGGCGGAAACCCCTGGGAAAGCAACATATTATGCAGTGCGCTCGCGCTGATCGCCCTCAGTTTCGCGGGGCTGATGATCAATGCGAGCGCCGACCGCCATATCGTGTCGCAGATGGGCCTGATGCCGATGGTCGCGATTTGGACCATGTTGAATATGTTCATGCTGCTGCTGGTGGCGATGATGTGCCTGGAAAAGCCGCGCGTCCGGGGCGAGGAACGCTTTGCCTTGCGGAAGGGCGTGACGCTGCTGGGCAGCGACGGGCAGATGATCCGGTCCAGCAAAGGCGACATCTCCATCTCTGGCCTTGGGCTGGAAGCCGACGAACCCACCGACCTGCGGGTCGGCGACCGTGTCGAGATGGTGGTGCCCGATGTCGGCCTGGTGCGCGGCTTCGTGCGCCGCGCGGGCAGGCGGATCGGCGTTGAATTCGACTTCCATTCGGAGGATGTGCGCGACCGGCTGATCATATCGCTGTTCACTGGCGCGATAGAGGTCAACGCCCATCGCCCGACTGCTTTCGCCGCCGCCCTCGCGGTCGTGCGGCGGCTGTGGGCGGCGGATTTGAGCATCGCTCAAGGCGTTCCGCGCCTGCCCGGCATGGCTGCCCCCGGCCAGGAAAAGCTGAGCGCGCAGACGCGCGTCATAGCGCCGACCGACCGGTCCATGCGGCCGACAGGATCGCCGGATTGGCAGGAAGCGCCCTTGAGCGCCATCGGGTGAGCATGACGCTGGCGTCCAAAGTGCGCCCCTTTCCTACATCTTAGGGCGCGCTCATCGGCGCGCCCTCATCGATCCGAAACCGCGCAAATCGTCCGGGCGCCATGCCCGATCGCTTGCGAAAGGCGGTGCTGAACGCGCTGGCGGATTCATAGCCGATCTCGTCTGCGATCCGGTCGAGCGATTTGCCGCCGCGCATCAGCGCGGCCCTTGCGGATGCCATGCGCCTTTCGTGGGGAGGTCAGAAGGGGAAGCAGGCGAGATAGGCGTCCAGCTTTTCCCGGTCGCCATCCAGGCGGATGGAGCCTTCCGCGAACAGATCGTCCAGTTCGCACAGCAGATTGAGATAGTCGAACCAGCGGTCCGACTTCACCCAGACCTTGAAGTCGGCGTCCCCGACATGGCGCCGGTCATCGATCTCCAGCAATTTGCCGGCGACGTGGATCGTCGCATGATGATCCTTCTTGTCCTCGAAGGTCCAGTGGCTCGTCAGGTCGAGCGAGCGGGCCGCGCCCCGCTGGAAGCTGAGCCGCAGGGAGAAAAGATGGCCGCCCAGGCTGGTCGTGATCCGGCCCGCCCGCACATGCTTGATCCGCTTGTGCGGGAATTTGCGCGGCGCGCTCTCGTCGGCGTCGGTGCCCTTGATGACGTACAGCACCTCCTCCTTGTCGAGCAGCGGCTTCACCACATCCTCGACATAGGTCTTGCGATCCCGAAGGAAGGGGGAAATCACCTCCTCGCCCGCCGGGCAGACCGATATGCAATAGGCGGCCTTATATTGCGGCTTGAACGAGAGGGACTGCCAGATGAGTTGGGTCTCGCTGGGCTGGATGCGTTCGCGATAATCCTTCTTGTCCTTGGCCTCCACGACATTTTCGACCCAGTTCAGGAAGTTGCCGGTGAAATCATGGTAATTGTGCGTGTAGCAGGTCATGAAGTCGAACGCGCCGTCCGCCTTGATCGCGCCCACGGGGCAGGCGGCGACGCACAGCTTGCAGCCCAGGCACGGATTATAGTCGACCGGGTGGTCATATTCGTCGACCTCGACGCCCAGCAGCACCGTGCCCAGCAATATGAAGCTGCCGAATTTCGGATGGATGACGCTGCGGTGGACGCCCATATGGCCCAGCCCGGCCTCGACCGCGACGGGCTTGTGCTGCACCATCATGATCTTGGGCTGGTCCAGCTCCATGGGGAAGGCCGCGATGGCGTTGCATGCCGGAATGCCGCGTTTGGTGAGGGCGCGCACGATTTCCCGGCACGCCTCATTCACATGGTCGTAGGTGGCGTGAAATTCCTCGTTCGCCACCGACCGCGTCTGGGATCGCACCGGCAATTCGTTCATCCGGCAGACGATGGCCATCAGGGTCTTCGTCTTGGCGTAGACTTTCTGGATATAGGGAATTTGCGGGGCGATAGCGGGGCGGGTGATTTCGATCAGCCCGACATCGGCGGCCCCGCATTCGAGCGCGATCTCCTTCAGCAGGGCGGCCGAGACCATCTCCGTCGACTGGGATTCTCCTCGTTCCCGTAGTGCGCGGACGGTCGGATGATCTTCAAATCCCATGATTCCAGCCCTTATTAAATTATTATTATAATATTATGGCTATTCTCAATCATCCGGGAATGCAAGCGTTCCGGCGCATCTCGCCGCTGCGCAAGTCGATTTCGATGGGGAAAGGCAGCAGTATGAGGCCGCCAGGCTTTGCCGTAAATCCATCCGCTTGCCGAAGGTACTATTGACTGTAACAGATGTTTGGTATAGGCGATTTGCCATGTTTTCAGGAGTACCTGATGTTCAGCTATGTTCCGCCGATCGATGATTACCGCTTCCTGCTGACCCAGGTGCTTGGCTTCGACCGGGCGATGGTGGAGACGGGCAAGGATGTCGACGCGGACCTGGCGACGGCGGTGCTGGAGGAAGCGGGGCGGATGTGCGCGGAACGGCTGCACCCGATCAACCGCCATGGCGATGAGGAGGGGAGCCGCCTGATCGACGGCGACGTGCGGACTCCGGAGGGTTTCGCGGACGCCTGGCGCGATTTCGTGGCGGCTGGCTGGCCGTCGCTGTCGGCGGACCCGGAATATGGCGGGCAGGGCCTGCCCTTCATCCTCCAGCTCTGGCTGGACGAGATGCTGGCCGCGGCCAACATGTCCTTCGGCCTGTTCCCCGGCCTGACGCGCGGCGCGTGCGAGGCGATTGCCGCCCATGCCGACGATGCCCTGAAGACCATCTACCTGCCGCGCATGGTAAGCGGCGAATGGACCGGCGCCATGGCGTTGACCGAAAGCGGCGCGGGCACGGACCTTGCCCTGCTCAAGACCAAGGCGGAGCCGAACGCCGACGGCGGTTATGCCGTGACGGGACAGAAGATATTCATTTCCTCAGGCGACCATGATTTCGGCGGCAACATCGTCCATCTGGTGCTGGCCCGCCTGCCCGACGCGCCTGCGGGCGTGAAGGGGATCAGCCTGTTCCTGGTGCCCAAATATCTGCCCGACGCGGACGGCGGCTTCACGATCCGCAACGCCATGTCGGTCGGCGCGCTGGAAAAGAAGATGGGCATCCACGCCCAGCCGACCTGCGTGATGAATTATGACGGCGCGACCGGCTGGCTGGTGGGCGAACCGCATCGCGGGCTGGCCGCCATGTTCACCATGATGAACGCCGAACGGCTGATGGTCGGCATCCAGGGCCTGGGCATCGCCGGTGCGTCCTATCAGCAGGCCGCCGGTTATGCCAAGGAACGGCTCCAGGGCCGCAGCGCGGACGGGGCGAGGGGGCCCGTGGCGATCATCGAACATGCCGACGTGCGGCGCATGCTCCTCAATATCCGCGCCTTTGTGGAGGGCGGGCGGGCGCTCTCCGGCTGGACGGCGTTGCAGCTCGACCGGGCGCATCACCATCCCGACGCTGCGGAGCGGGCCAAGGCCGATGGCCTGGTCGCGCTGCTGACGCCGGTGGTGAAGGCGGCCTTCACCGATTACGGCTTCGAAAGCGCGGTGCAGGCGCAGCAGGTGTTCGGCGGCCATGGCTACATCCGCGAATGGGGCATGGAACAATATGTCCGCGATGCGCGCATCGCCCAGATCTATGAGGGCACCAACGGCGTGCAGGCCATGGATCTGGTCGGGCGCAAGCTGCCCATGGCGGGCGGCGCGGTGGTCGAGGGCTTTTTCGCGCTGGTCGCGGACGATCTGGAAGCGGCCGGGACCATCGGGATCGCGGCGAGCACGCGGGAGGCGCTGGCCCTGTTGCGCGATGTGACGGCTTCGCTGCGCGGCGCGGGCGTGGAGGCGGCGGGCGCGGCGGCGGCCGATTATCTGCGCCTGTTCGCGCTGGTTTCGATGGGCTGGATGTGGACGCGCATGGCCGCCGCAGAGGGGGATACGCCGCTGCATGACGCCAAGCGCGCCGTCGCCGGCTTTTTCGCCCAGCGGATGTTGCCGCAGGTCCGGGGACTGGCAGGCAGCGTCGCGGCGGGCGAAGCGACGATCATGGCGCTGGCCGTCGACGCCTTCTGATCAAGGCCCGAATATCTGAATATCCAAGAACAGGAGCAGTGCATGACAGACGTATTTCTGGTATCGGCGGCGCGGACCGCCATCGGCAGTTTCGGCGGGTCGCTAAAGGATCAAAAGCCTGGCGAACTCGCCGCCCATGTCGCGAAGGCGGCGATCGAACGGGCGGGCATAGAGGCGAGCCGGATCGGCAATGTCGTGCTGGGCAATGTGATCCCTTGCGAGCCGCGCGACGCCTATGCCGCACGCATCGCCGCCATCGGCGCGGGCGTGCCGCAGGAAAGCCCGGCGCATACCGTGAACCGGCTCTGCGGGTCGGGCCTGCAGGCGATCATCGCCGCCGCGCAGTCGATCATGCTGGGCGATTGCGAGGTCGCGCTGGGCGCGGGCGTGGAGATTATGAGCCGCGCTCCCTATGTCCTGCCCAACAACCGTTGGGGCCAGAAGATGGGCGACGGGGCCGTGCTGGACGGGCTGGTCGGCACGCTGACCGATCCGTTCCATAATTATCATATGGGCGTCACCGGGGAGAATGTCGCGGCGCGCTACGGCATTTCGCGGGAGGATCAGGACACGCTCGCCTTCGAAAGCCAGAAGCGGGCGGCCTATGCCATCGCGCAGGGCTATTTCAAGGACCAGATCGTGCCGGTCGAGGTGCTGGTGCGGCGCAAGCCGGTGCCCTTCGACACCGATGAGGATGTGCGCACGGACGCCAAGGCGGAGGATTTCGCCAGGCTGAAGCCCGTCTTCCAGAAGGACGGCACCGTGACGGCAGGCAATGCGTCGGGCATCAACGACGGCGCGGGCGCGGTGGTGCTGGCCAGCGAGGCGGCGGTGAAGGCGCAGGGCCTGAAGCCCTTGGCGCGGCTGGTTTCCTATGGCCATGCGGGCGTCGATCCCGCCTATATGGGCATCGGTCCGGTTCCGGCGACACGCCAGGCGCTGGAGCGGGCGGGGCTGAGCGTGAGCGACCTGGACATCATCGAAGCCAACGAAGCCTTCGCGGCGCAGGCCTGCGCCGTGACGCGGCAACTGGAGCTGGACCCGGCGAAGGTCAACCCCAACGGCAGCGGCATCTCGCTGGGCCATCCGGTCGGCGGGACGGGCGCGATCATCACGACCAAGCTGGTCCATGAACTGCACCGCACCGGCGGCCGCCTGGGCCTGACGACGATGTGCATCGGCGGCGGCCAGGGCATCGCCGCGATCTGGGAACGGGTGTGATCGTTCGTTGAGCGTGGGGCATGGCGGTTCGGCCGCCATGCCCCCCGGACATCTATGCTTCTACCGTTTCGACCGGCGTGAATACCGGCATCGGAAAGCCCATTTTGCTGGGTTCGAAGCTGAGGCGGACCGGCTGGCCGATGGCGATGCGTTCCGGATCGGCGCCGACGATCTTCGTCATGATCGTCGGCCCTTCCTTCAGCGTGACATAGGCGTGCACGATCACGGGGTTCAGCACGCGGGTAATGGCGAAGCTGTAGATCTCACCCTCGCCCGAAGTGGGACGCCGTCCGCTTCGCGACCGAGGCGGAAAAATGGGGACCGATCGACGTGGCCGTCCATAATGCCGGGACCAACCGGCGCGATTCCTTTCTGGATCTAGTGGAAGTCGCCAATCTGGAGCAGCTCTGGCGCGAGCATATTCTGGGCGCCTTCCTGACCGGGCGGGAGGCCGTGCGGCGGATGGTTCCACGGGGACGCGGAACCATCATCTTCACCGGCGCGACCGGATCGCTGCGCGGCAAGGCGCTGTTCGCGGCCTTCGCCAGCGCGAAGGCGGGCGTCCGCGCCCTTTCCCAAAGCCTGGCGCGGGAAGTGGGGCCGAAGGGCGTCCATGTCGCGCATCTCGTCATCGACGGCGGCATCGACGGCGCCCGCCTGCTGGCGGCCATGCCGAAGCTGCGGGAGGAGAGGGGGGAGGACGGCCTGCTCGATCCCGACGCGATTGCGGAGACGGCGTTCAACGTCCATCGTCAGCATCGCTCGGCATGGACGCAGGAAGTCGATTTGCGTTCCTGGGCCGAATCCTTTTAAGGCCGGTCATGATGAAGAACGCATTGAGCTATCCACCCCTGGACCAACCGGAAATCGGTGACGGGACTGCGACGCAGATCGCAGAGGGCATCTTCTGGCTGAGGATGCCGATGGGCGGCAGCCTGGAAGCGATCAATCTCTGGGCGCTGGCGGATGGCGACGGCTGGACCATCGTCGACACCGGCCTGCGCACGACGGAAACCTCCGCCGCATGGCGCAAGGCCTTCGAAACCACCCTGGGCGGGCGGCCGGTACGGCGGATCATCGTCACCCATCTCCATCCGGACCATAGCGGCATGGCGGGCTGGCTGGCGCAGAAGCAACCGGCGCGGCTCTGGATGACGCGGCTGGAATATCTCACGCTCCGCGTGCTGGCGTCCTACACCGGGCAGGAGGCGCCGGACGAGGCGATCCGCTTCTACAGGTCGGCTGGCTGGGATGAGGATGCCCTGGATCATTACCGGGCGCGGTTCGGCGACTTCGGCAAGATGCTCTATCCCTTGCCCGCCAGCTTCCATGCGCTTGACGATGGCCAGCGGATCATGATCGGGGACCGTGAATGGGTCGTCGTCATCGGCAAGGGGCATTCGCCCGAACATGCCCTGCTCCACTGCCCGGAGGCCAAGCTGCTGATATCGGGCGATCAGGTGCTGCCGCAAATCTCGTCCAACGTGTCGGTGCAGCCGTTGCAACCCGAAGCCGATCCGCTGACGGATTGGCTGGAGACGCTCGACAGGGTTCGGCAGAGGGTTCCGAACGACGTGCTGATCCTGCCGTCCCATGGCAGGCCGTTCCATGGACTGCATGAGCGCATCGAAGCCTTGATCGAGGGGCATGAGGCCGCGCTCGTCCGGCTGCTGGAGTTGCTTGGGACGCCTGGGAGGGCCGTCGATGTCTTTCCGGCGCTGTTCAAACGCCAGATCGACCGCAAGCTGTTGGGGCTGGCCACGGGGGAAAGCCTGGCCCATCTGGCCTGCCTGCGGACCCGCAAGCTTGTGGCGGATGAAGTCGATTCCGCCGGCATCCGCTGGTGGCGCGCATTGAAGGAGGAGGGCGCGCCGCATCCCATGTGATGCGACGTGCCGGATCGCCTGGATCAGATCGCCAGGCTTTTCGCGCCCATCGGGCCGATAAGCTGCACTGGCCCCAGCAGCAGCAATGTCCCGCCCTTTCAGCGAAATATTCAGCCGATCATCATCAGGCTGGCATTGCCTCCGGCCGCTGTCGTGTTGATGGAGGTCGAAACCTCTTCCAGCAGCCAATCGCAATGATAGGCGAGCGGTTGATCCTGTTCGGCCGCATGGACCGAAACGATCGGGCCGGCTATCGTCGCAACCTGCGCGACGATTTCGGCGACGGCCGTCCCGCCTCCCTCCACCAGCGCGACGGAATAGGGGCCATCGGGCAGTTCGGCGAACGCGGCGGCGACATTGGGCGGCAAATCTGCGGGCAGCGCTTCGCCCACCACGCCCCTGTTCCCGGTGGCAAGCACCGCGGCCATCTGCTCGAACAGGCCATGGCGGGTCCGGGGCTTCATCAGCACCAGGCCACGGGGATGGAGGCTGTAGAGATTGCTTTCGCCTACCGGCCCGGGAAGAATGATCTCCGCGCCCAGGGCGGAGGCGGCGGCGTAACCGCGCGCCTTCGCGGCGCTGCCAAATTCCCTCTTCTCCTCCAGCCAGTCGGCGAAATCATGGATGGGCGATTCGAGATGCCGCAACCGCGAACCGAATATGGGGGGCAGCGCGACCAGCCGGTTGAGGTAGAGCGGCCCGCCCGCCTTCGGTCCCGTCCCGGACAGTCCGCGCCCGCCGAAGGGCTGGACGCCGACGATGGCGCCGATCATGTTCCGGTTCACATAGAGATTGCCCGCCTTCACCCGCGAGGTGACATGGGCGATCGTCTCATCCAGCCGGGTGTGCAGGCCGAATGTCAGGCCATAGCCGGTCGCGTTGATCGAATCGATCAGCGCGCCCAACCGTTCGCGGCGGAAGCGGACGATATGGAGGACCGGTCCGAAAACCTCCTGCTCCAGTTCGGATATATCCTCAATCTCTATGATCGTCGGCGCGACGAAGGTGCCGTGCACCGCTTCGCCGGGCAGGGCATGCTGATCCACCCGCGCGCCGCGCTGGCGCATGGCGGCGATGTGCCGGTCGATCCCGGCCTTGGCGTCCTGGCTGATGACCGGGCCGATGTCGACCTTTATAGCATCGGTGCGGCCGATGCGCTGTTCGCGCAAGGCTCCCTTGAGCATCGTGAGAATGCGGTCCGCGACATCTTCCTGAAGGCAGAGGACGCGGAGCGCAGAGCAGCGCTGGCCCGCGCTGTCGAAGGCTGAGACCAGCACATCCGCGACGACCTGCTCGGCCAGCGCCGAAGAGTCCACGATCATCGCATTCTGTCCGCCCGTCTCAGCGATCAAGGGGATGGGCCGGCCCGCCGGCGACAGCCGCTTCGCGAGTTGACCCTGAATCAGCCGGGCCACCGCGGTCGACCCTGTGAACATGACGCCCGCTGTTTCCGGCGCCGCCACCAGGGCGCTGCCGAGGGCGCCGCCGCCGGGTGTCAGTTGGAGCGCGTCTTGAGGCACGCCAGCCTCATGAAGCAGGCGCACCCCTTCTGCCGCGATCAATGGCGTCATGCTCGCAGGCTTTGCGAGTACCGGATTGCCCGCGACCAGCGCGGCTGCGACCTGGCCGGTGAAGATCGCCAACGGGAAATTCCACGGGCTGATGCACATAATCGGGCCGAGAGGGGTTTGTCCGGCTCCGAAATTGGCGCGGGCCTGCGCGGCATAATAGCGAAGGAAATCGATAGCCTCGCGCACTTCCGCAATGGCGTTGGGAAGCGACTTTCCCGCCTCGCGCATCAGCAGGCCGAGCAGGATCGGCATGCGCGCCTGCATCGCGTCGGCGGCGCGATCAAGGATGGCGGCGCGTTCCTGCACGGATCGGCCGCCCCAATCGGAAGCGGCGGCGCGCGACACGAGACCGGCTGCATCCTCCACCGCCAGTTCCGCCACCGTGCCTACTGTGTCGCGATGATCCGCCGGGTTTACTATGGGCCGTTCCTCCCCCGTGCCGAAAGTGGGGGCCGCCGACCAGCGAATCGCGGCGCTTTCGCGCAGGGCTTTGGACAAAGCGGCAAGAGTGGTTTCGTCGCTCAGGTCGAATCCCGTCGAATTGCGGCGATCGGGATAAAGATCGCCGGGCAGGGCGATCCGGTCATGCCGCGCCCCGGGATCGGGCATGGCGCGGACGACGTCGACCGGATCGGCGATCAGTTCTTCGACCGATGTCGCCGGATCGGCGATCCGATGGACGAAAGAGGAATTGGCGCCGTTTTCGAGCAGACGCCGGACGAGATAGGCGAGCAGCGTCTCATGCGTCCCGACCGGCGCGTAGATGCGGCAGGGGCGGTCCAGCTTCTCCTTGCCGACGACCTGTTCATAAAGGGGTTCTCCCATGCCGTGCAGGCACTGGAATTCATATTGGCGGACGGCGAAGTCCGGCCCGGCGAGGTGGTGGATGGTCGCCAGCGTCTGGGCGTTGTGCGTCGCGAATTGCGGGAAGACCGCATCGGGCGCGGCGAGCAGCTTCCTGGCGCAGGCGATATAGGCGACGTCGGTATGCACCTTGCGCGTATAGACGGGGAAGTCGGCCAGCCCGTCCACCTGGGCGCGCTTGATTTCCGCGTCCCAATAGGCACCCTTCACCAGCCGGACCATGATGCGGCGCTTGGCGCGCCGGGCAAGATCGATGATCCAGTCGATGACGAAGGGACAACGCTTTCCATATCCCTGGACGACGAAACCCAGCCCGTCCCACCCGGCCAGTTCCACGTCCGTCGCCAGGCTTTCCAGCAGGTCGAGCGACAGTTCAAGCCGGTCCATCTCTTCGGCATCGATGTTGATGCCGATATCGTAACCCTTGGCAAGGATGGCCAATTGCCGGACGCGGGGCAGCAGTTCGCCCATCACCCGTTCCGCCTGGGCGCGCACATAGCGGGGGTGCAGCGCGGACAGCTTGATCGAGATGCCCGGCCCCTCATAGACGCCGCGCCCGTCCGACGCCCTGCCGATTGCGTGGATGGCGCGCTCATAATCGGCATAATAGCGGTCGGCGTCCGCAGCGGTCGTCGCCGCCTCGCCCAGCATGTCGTAGCTGTAGCGGAAACCCTTGGCCTCCAGGGTCCGGGCGCGCTTGAGCGCTTCCTGGATCGTCTCCCCGGTGACGAACTGTTCGCCCATCATGCGCATCGCCAGGTCGACGCCCCGCCGGATCACCGGTTCGCCTGCGCGCGCCACAAGGCGGGTCAGCGCCGCGCCAAGGCCCCGGTCGTCGACGCTGCCGATCAGCTTGCCCGTGACGACCAGCCCCCATGTAGCGGCATTGACGAAAAGCGACTTGCCTTCGCCCAGATGAGCGCCCCAGTCGCCGCCGGAAACCTTGTCGCGGATCAGCGCATCGCGGGTCGCATCATCGGGAATGCGCAGCAGCGCTTCGGCCAGGCACATCAGCGCGACGCCCTCTTCGCTGGAGAGCGAATATTCCTGGACAAGTCCCTCGACACCGCCGCCCTTGCGGTTGGCGCGAAGCCCAGTCACCAGCTTGCGGGCCGTCTCCCTTATCGCGGCGCGGTCAGGCGTCGGCAGGGATGCGGCATCCAGCAACGGCGCCATGCACAGGGCCTCGTCGCGGCGATAAGCGGCGGTGATCGCGCACCGAAGCGGGGATTGAGGGCGGATGGGCGGCGCAAAGGCGCTGAAGGGGGGCTGGTCGGTCATGCAGGAAAGATTATCAAATCCTCCCCTGTCATTCCGGCTTATTTATGAGCATATTCGAACGAATCGAACTTAAATTCGGCTCATTTGAAGGTCAAAAGAATGGAAATCGGCATATCTCAGGTCGATCTGGATCATTTCGACCGGAAGATTCTGGCCATCCTGACGGACGACGGGAGGATCAGCGTCACAGAACTGGCCCGCCAGGTGGGGCTTTCAAAGACGCCCTGCCAGCTTCGGCTGAAGCGCCTGATGGATACCGGCATCATCACCGGTTTCCGGGCGGTGCTGGACAAGGCCAAGCTGGGGCTGGACCATATCGCCTTTGCCGAGGTGAAGCTGTCGGACACCCGCGAACATGCCCTGGAGGAGTTCAACGCGGGCGTCCGGCGCATCCCGGAAGTGGAGGAATGCCATATGATCGCGAGCAGCTTCGACTATCTGCTCAAGGTGCGGACGCCGGACATCCGGCGCTACAGGATCGTGCTGGGCGAGAAGATTTCGAGCCTTCCCCATGTCGCCAGCACGTCGACCTTCGTCGCGATGGACACGGTCAAGGACCATTGACCGCTGATTGTCATGCCTTCAGCCGCGCGGCGTGCCAGCGCAGATGATCGTCCATGAAGGTCGAGATGAAATAATAGCTGTGGTCATAGCCCTCGCGCAGGTTCAGCGTCAGGTCGATGCCCGCCGCATCGCAGGCTTCGCGCAAAAGTTCGGGACGAAGCTCCTTTTCCAGGAAGGGATCGGCTGCCCCCTGATCCACCAGTATTGCGGGAACGCGCGCGCCATCCTGGATCAGGGCGACGGAATCGTGCTTGCGCCAGGCCGCGCGATCGGAACCGAGATAGCCGGCGAGCGCCTTTTCACCCCAGGGCACCTGGGAAGGCGCGACGATCGGCGCGAAGGCGGACACGGCCTTGAACCGTTCCGGATGGCGCAGGGCGATGGTAAGCGCGCCATGGCCGCCCATGCTGTGCCCCATGATCGATTGTCGCATGGGATCGATGGGGAAATGGCTGGCGACCAGGGCCGGCAGTTCCTCCGTCACATAGCTCCACATGCGGTAATTTTTGTCGAACGGCGATTGGTTCGCATCGACATAGAAACCGGCGCCCAGCCCGAAATCATAAGCGCCTTCCGCATCGTCGGGCACGCCGGGGCCGCGGGGCGAGGTGTCCGGCGCGACGAAGATCAGGCCGAGTTCGGCGCATAGCCGCCGAAACTCGCCCTTTTCCGTCACATTGGCATGGGTGCAGGTCAGCCCGGAAAGATACCAAAGCACTGGCAGCTTCGCGCTCGGCTCATGTGGGGGCACGAAGACCGAAAAGACCATGTCCGTTCCGGTCGCCGTGGACGCATGCCTGTACACGCCCTGCTCCCCGCCGAAGGCGCGATGGACGCTGACCTGTTCCATGCTCAATTCTTCCTCAGAAAACAACGACGCTGCGGATGCTTTCCCCGGCATGCATCAGGTCGAAACCCTTGTTGATCTCCTCCAGGCTCAGCATATGGGTGATCATCGGGTCGATCTCGATCTTGCCGTTCATATACCAGTCGACGATCTTGGGCACATCCGTGCGCCCCCTGGCCCCGCCGAAGGCGCTGCCCTGCCAGACGCGGCCGGTGACGAGCTGGAAGGGGCGGGTGGAGATTTCCTTCCCGGCCTCTGCCACCCCGATCACCGTGGAGACGCCCCAGCCGCGATGGCAGGCCTCCAGCGCCTGGCGCATCACTTCGGTATTGCCGGTGCAGTCGAACGTATAATCGGCGCCCCCATCGGTCAGCGCGACCAGATCGGCGACGACCTCCGCCGTGCTCTTGCCCGTGGGATTATAGAAATGAGTCATGCCGAAGCGCTTGCCCCATTCCGCCTTGCCCTCATTGATGTCGACGCCGATGATCCGGTCCGCGCCCACCAGCCGGGCCGCCTGAAGCACGTTGAGTCCGATGCCGCCCAGCCCGAAGACGATGACGTTGGAACCGGGCGTGACCTTGGCGCTGTTGATCACCGCGCCGACGCCGGTGGTGACGCCGCAGCCGATATAGCAGCTTTTGTCGAAGGGCGCGTCCTCACGGATCTTCGCCACCGCGATCTCCGGCAGGACGGTGAAGTTGGAGAAGGTCGAACAGCCCATATAATGGTAGATCGGCTGCCCCTTGTAGGAAAAGCGGGTCGTGCCGTCGGGCATCAGCCCCTTGCCCTGCGTGGCGCGGATCGCGGTGCACAGGTTGGTCTTTCCCGAAAGGCAGCTTTTGCACTGGCGGCATTCGGGCGTGTAGAGCGGGATCACATGGTCGCCCGGCTTGACGGAGGTGACGCCCGCCCCGACTTCGCGCACGATGCCCGCGCCTTCATGACCCAGGATGGACGGGAAGATGCCCTCGCTGTCGAATCCGTCCAGCGTATAGGCGTCGGTATGGCAAATGCCCGTCGCCATGATCTCCACCAGAACCTCGCCCGCCTTCGGGCCTTCCAGGTCGACTTCGACGATCTCCAGCGGCTTCTTCGCTGCGAACGCGACGGCGGCGCGAGTCTTCATCCTATTTCTCCTTCGACGAGGAAGGCCTAGCATTGTCTCCTTTCAGCGTTAATACGCTCATTTCGCAATATACTGTTGCTCAGGAGCGATAATATGTCGAAATGGGAGGGGCTGGACGAATTCATGGCGGTCGCCGCCGCCAGTTCCTTCACGGGCGCGGCGCGATCCCTTTCCGTGTCGACCACGCACGTCAGCCGGGCCGTGATGGCGCTGGAACAGCGGATCGACGCCCAGCTTTTCTATCGGACCACGCGGACGGTTCGCCTGACCGACACCGGACGGGTGTTCCTGGAACAATGCCGACGCATCGCCGCGGAAACGGACGAAGCCATCGCCCATATCGCGGAGCAAGGCGAACCGGCGGGAGAGTTGCGGGTAACATGCTCGACGGCGATGGGCGAACGCTATGTCGCGCCCCTGATCCGGCGGTTCGCCATGCACCATCCTCGCCTGTCCGTGTCCATCGAACTGACCAACCGCGTCGTCGACCTGATGACGGAGGATTTCGACCTGGCCATCCGCACCGGGACGATTTCCGATCCCCGTCTGATCAAGACGCGCATAGCGTCGCGCCGCCTATATACCTGCGCCGCGCCCGATTATCTTGCCCGTGCAGGCCGCCCGGCCACGGTCGAGGAGATCGGGGCGCATGAATGTATCGGCGGAACGAGCGGAAGCTGGCATTTCAAGGTTGACGGGGTGGACGTCTCGCATCGCCCGTCCGGCCGTTTTCGCTGCAATAGCGGCCATGCGGTCGTGGAGGCCTGCGTGGCGGGCCTTGGGATATGCCAGCTTCCGGAATTTTATGTCCTGCCCCATCTGCAACATGGCATGGTGGAACTGATATTGGAGGATTGCCGCCCGGATGACGAGCCGATCTGGGCGGTCTATCCCCAAAGGCGGCACCTCGTTCCCAAGATCCACTTCGTGGTCGAGCATCTGCGGCGTGAGTTGGAGGCGGCCATGACCACGCGAAACGCGCAAGCCTGACCCTCTATTTCAGCAGCACCAGTTCCTCGGCCATGCTGGGATGCAGGGCGACGGTGTCGTCGAAGTCCTGCTTGGTAAGCCCGGCCCCCGCCGCCTGAATCCGCGCCGCCAGATTGCCCTGTGGCACGAGTTCCAGCTCTATCTCCCCGGCGCGGTAGCGGGCGTCGAAATGATGGGAATCGGTCTGGCGCGGGAAGGAGCAGATGATCTTCTTCACCCGCCCCGCCTTGATCAGCGCGGCCAGACCCGTTTCGCCATTGCCCGCATTGTTGTTGATGATGGTCAGGTTGCCGACACCGCGCGCGGCCGGTCGTCGGGCTGGGCGTGGCGCTGGCCCTGATGGGCGATGTCATCGTGGCTGCCACCGACGCTTATTTCCTCGCGCCCTTCGCGAAGCTGTGCCTGGCGCCCGACAGCGGCGTATCATTCCTGCTGACCCGCGCTCTGGGGCGAACGGGGCCGTCGAAGGCACGCTGGGCCAGGATCTCGACCTTCGGCGCCGAATTCAGGGCGAACTGTCGCGCTCGTCCGATTGCGTGGAGGGCATCGCCGCTTTCCGCGAACGGCGCGCGCCACGCTTCCTAAGCCGCTAACGATAAACCGCATGCATGGCCGGGGCGCTGAGTCCCCGGCCATGGGGAGGGCCGCCTTCTTCAGGCCGCCAGGTCGAACCGGTCGGCGTTCATCACCTTGGTCCAGGCCGCGACGAAGTCGTTCACGAACTTGTCGCCCGCATCGGCCGAGGCATAGACTTCCGACAGCGCCCGCAATTGGGAGTTCGATCCGAAGATCAGGTCGACCCGCGTGCCGGTCCATTTCTGTTCATTGGACTTGCGGCAGGTGCCGGTGAAGATGTCCTTCTGCCCTTCGACTTCCTTCCATGCCGTGCCCATGTCGAGCAGGTTGACGAAGAAGTCGTTGGAGAGCGTCCCCGGCCGGTCGGTGAACACGCCATGGGTCGACCCGCCATGATTGGCGCCCAGCACGCGCAGCCCGCCGACCAGCACCGTCATTTCCGGCGCGCTCAGCGTCAGCAACTGTGCGCGGTCGATCAGCAGTTCCTCTACCGGCACGCTGAACGGCACGGGCAGATAGTTGCGAAAGCCGTCGACTTTCGGCTCCAGCGGCTCGAAATTCTGCACGTCCGTCTGCTCCTGCGTCGCGTCGGTGCGGCCGGGGGTGAAGGGCACCTCGATGCTGCGCCCACCGTCCTTCGCCGCCTTTTCGATCGCCGCCGATCCCGCCAGCACGATCAGGTCGGCCAGCGAAATCTTCTTCGCACCCGCGCCGTCGAACTCGGCCTTGATCTTCTCCAGCGCCGACAGCACCCGGCCTAGCTGATCCGGCTGGTTCACGTCCCAGTCCTTCTGGGGCGCAAGGCGGATGCGCGCGCCATTGGCGCCGCCGCGATGGTCCGACCCGCGATAGGTCGATGCCGACGCCCAGGCCGTCTGCACCAGTTCCCTGATGCCGAGGCCGGACGCCAATATCTTCTGCTTGAGCGAGGCGATGTCCACCGCATCGACCAGCGGATGATCGACCGCCGGAACCGGATCCTGCCAGATCAGGTCTTCGGCGGGAACTTCCGGCCCCAGATAGCGCGCCTTCGGCCCCATGTCGCGATGGCACAGCTTGAACCAGGCGCGGGCGAAGGCATCTTCGAACGCTGCCGGATCGTTGCGGAACCGCTCGGAAATCTTGCGATATTCCGGGTCCATCTTGAATGCCATGTCCGCCGTCGTCATCATCGTCGGCACGCGCCTGTCCGGGCTGTGCGCGCCGGGGGCCAGGTCTTCCGGCTTCTGGTTCACCGGCTGCCACTGCTTGGCGCCCGCCGGGCTTTTCACCAGCTCATATTCATAATCGAGCAGCATGTGGAAGAAGCTGTGGTCCCAGGTCCGGGGCGTCGGCGTCCACGCGCCTTCGATGCCGCTGGTGATGGTATGATCGCCCATGCCGCTTTCATAACCGCTCTGCCAGCCCAGGCCCTGCTGCGCGATGTCCGCGCCTTCGGGTTCCCTACCGATCTTCGATGGGTCGCCCGCGCCGTGCGCCTTGCCGAAAGTATGGCCACCCGCCGTCAGCGCGACGGTTTCCTCATCGTTCATGCCCATGCGCAGGAAGGTTTCGCGGATGTCGCGGGCCGATTGCAGCGGATCGGGATTGCCGCCCGGCCCCTCCGGATTGACGTAGATAAGGCCCATCTGGATCGCCGCCAGCGGGCTTTCCAGCACCATGTTCCTTTCGGGCTGGATGCGGGTCTCATTGCCTTCCTGGCCGACCCAGAATTCTTCCGTGCCCCAATAAACGTCCTTTTCCGGCTCGAACACATCGGCGCGTCCGCCGCCAAAGCCGAAGACCGGCCCGCCCATCGACTCGATGGCGACATTGCCCGCCAGGATCATCAGGTCCGCCCAGCTCAGCGCCTGCCCATATTTCTGCTTCACCGGCCACAGCAGGCGGCGCGCCTTGTCCAGATTGGCATTGTCCGGCCAGCTATTGAGCGGCGCGAAACGCTGCGACCCGGAGGATGCGCCGCCGCGCCCGTCGCCGGTGCGGTAGGTGCCCGCCGAGTGCCAGGCCATGCGGATGAAGAAGGGGCCGTAATGGCCGTAATCCGCCGGCCACCAGGGCTGGCTGTCGGTCATCAGCGCCGTCAGATCCCTCTTCACCGCGTCGTAATCGAGCGATTTGAAGGCGGCGGCATAATCGAAATCATCGCCCAGCGGATTGCCGGACAGCCCGTTCTGCTGAAGGATGTCGAGCGATAGCTGGTTCGGCCACCAGTCGCGATTGGTGCGCCCCAGCAGGGATCGCAGCGCGGCAGGCTCCTTCACGGGGCAGGACAGCGGATCATTGCTCGTCTTTGCGTCCATTGCATGATTCCTTTCAGCTTCTCCGGGACGATGATTTTAGGCGATGCCCGGCGATGGGGGAACATCTGTGACGGAGGATTTTTCCGATGACAGTGTGGAATAAATTGCATGAGAGGAGAGCGCCAAATCCTCCCCATCGCAGATGGGGAGGGGGACCGATCGCGCAGCGATTGGTGGAGGGGAAATGCGCAACGCCCGCCCATTTCCCTCCGCCAGCTAAATACTGAACGCGAAATGCCCGGCGCCTTTTTGCAGCCGCCGCCAATTCTCCGCATTCATATGGATGAGCGTGTGATGGTCGCCGCCCTCGAACCAAACATCCCGGTCCATCAGCATGTCGTCGTCGATGATCGTCTTCAGCCCATAGGCGGCACCGACAGGCGGGATCGCGCCCAGTTCGCAATCGGGGAAGAGCGCCGCCGTCGTATGTTCCTCCGCCAGCGTCACCTCCCGCGCCAGCCATTGCTGGAGGAAGTTGAAGCTCACATGTTTGGAGGAGGGCAGGACGGCCAGCATATATTCGTCGCCCGCCTGCACCAGCACCGCCTTTGCAACCTGGCTTCCGGGCACATGGGCCGCCTGCGCCGCCCGCGCCATTTCGCTGGAATGTTCGTGCGGCCATTCGTCGAATCGCGTGCCGCAACGGTCCATATAACCGCGCAATCTTTGGGAAATCGCCATGACATCCTCCATCGGCCCAAATGCCGGGGCGGCGCGGTCAGCCGGGCGTCATGCGCGATGGTCTGGCCAACGCCATCCAATGGACAAGGAATAGCAGATTCCGTCCCGACAACCAATCGCCGATGCGGGTGGCCATTCGTCCTGGATGCCGCGGACAGAGGAAGTGCCGGTCGCCCTGACCGGTTTGGGCGGGGAGCGGACGTTCCAAATCCCTCTCCCTTGAGGGAGAGGGTTGCGCAGACTTGGCAGCTTGCTGCCTTAGTCGTAGCTGGGTGAGGGGGTTGCGATCCACAGGATCGCGCGGGCCGCAGGCCCGCTCCCCCTCATCCAACTCCGCCTAGGCTCCTTCGTCACCAAGGCTTGGTATCCTTCTCCCTCAAGGGAGAAGGAATGTCTTGGACTGGCCATTCCCCGCATTCCGAATCCGCGCCCTAAAGCAGTTCGACCGCCATCGCCGTCGCTTCGCCGCCGCCGATGCAGAGGCTGGCGACACCGCGTTTCAGCCCGCGATTTTCCAGCGCCGCGACCAGGGTCGCCACGATGCGCGCGCCCGAAGCGCCGATGGGATGGCCCAGCGCCGTCGCGCCGCCATTGACGTTCAGCTTTTCCGCCGGGATGCCCAGTTCCTTCGCGGCGATCATGGCGACGACGGCGAAGGCTTCGTTGATCTCGAACAGGTCGACATCCTCCACCGACCAGCCTGCCTTCGCCAGCAGCTTGCGCATGGCGGGCACGGGCGCGGTGGTGAACTTGGCCGGTTCATGGGCATGGGCGGCGGTCGCGACGACCTTCGCCACCATCTTCAATCCCAGCTTTTCCGCGACGCTGCGCCGGGTCATGACCAGCGCGGCCGCGCCGTCGGAGATGGAGGAGGAATTGGCGGCGGTGATGGTGCCGTCCTTCGCGAAGGCGGGTTTGAGCGAAGGAATCTTCTCAGGCTTGGCCTTGCCGGGCTGTTCGTCGGTGTCGATCACCATGTCGCCGCCGCGTCCGGAGACGGTGACGGGCGCGATCTCCCGCTTGAACGCCCCGCTGGCGATGGCGGCGTTGGCGCGGTCCAGCGAGCGGATGGCATATTCGTCCTGGTCGGCGCGGGTGAACTGATAGTCGCGCACCGCCTCTTCGGCGAAGACGCCCATCGCCTTGCCGGGTTCATAGGCGTCCTCCAGCCCGTCCATCATCATCGTGTCGACGATGCGGTCATGGCCGATGCGCGCGCCGGAACGGTGCTTGGGCAGGGCATAGGGCGCGTTGGTCATGCTTTCCATGCCGCCCGCCAGCACGATGTCGGCCGTGCCAGCGCTCAACGCTTCATAGGCCATGATCGCGGCCTGCATGCCCGATCCGCACATCTTGTTGACGGTGGTCGCTTCGGTGTTGAGGCCAAGTCCCGCGCCCAGCGCCGCCTGCCGCGCGGGCGCCTGCCCCAGCCCGGCGGGCAGGACGCAGCCCATATAGACGCGGTCGATCGCATCCGCCGCCACACCGGCGCGCTCGACCGCCGCCTTGACCGCCGCCGCGCCGAGTTCCGTCGCCTTCAGCGGCGATAGCGCGCCCTGAAAACCGCCCATCGGCGTGCGGGCATAGCTGGCGATGATGATCGGATCGTCCTGCATGTTTCTTCTCCAAATCCTTCTCGCCGAATAACGGCCGGCGCAAAACTTCTTCGTACATTATGCACTTGCGAGTGCAGTTGGGGTCGATGCCGCTTTTTTCAAGGCCGGGGATCAAGCCCCTTGGTCAGGATGTCGACCAGCATCACCGCGATGCTGTCGACCGGCAGCGGGCCTTCGGGGTCATGCCACCGGGCGGGCCAGTTGAGCGCCCCCGCCAGGGTGAAGGCGGCCAGCTTCACGTCCACCGGGGCGATGGAGCCCTCGTCGATGGCTTCCTGGATCATGGTCCGCAGCGCGGCGTCGATTTCCCGCTTGAGCTGGCGATAGCGCGGCAGGCTTTCGGGCGACAGCGCCTCCACCCCGGTGCGGATCACGCAACGGCCGAAATCCTCCATGTTGACTTCGGCGTAGCGGCGCAGGAACCGGGTCAGCCGATGGCGGCCGTCGCCGGGTTCCCGCCGCGCTTCCTCCGCCGCTTCCAGCAATTGATGCAGGCCGATGGTGATGCATTCCAGCAGCACCTGATCCTTGTTGGCGAGATAGTGGTAGATGGTCCGCTTCGATATGCCGAGGGTGGCGGCGACATCGTCCAGCGACGTCGCGTGAAAGCCGCGTTCGTTGAACATCCGCACCGCCGCCCGCAGCACGGCGTCCCGCTTGGCGGCGCGTTCCGCCTCCTTCTGGGCGGGGGTCCGAAACGGTGAAACAGACTGCATCTATGACCCTTTTCCCTTGGCGATAGTCCGTTGACAGGAAACCGTGGAAGACGAAATACACTCATGAGTGCATGATGCACTAGAGAGTTTCACAATTCTGTCGGGAGAGTATGGAATGGACTTCAGGGGACTTGCCGCCATCGTCACGGGCGGCGCATCCGGCCTTGGCGGAGCCACGGCGGAGCGGCTGGCCAGGGGCGGGGCGAAGGTAACGATCTTCGACCTCAACGCCGATCTGGGCGAGGCGCATGCGAAGGCGATCGGCGGTCATTTCATCAAGGTCGACGTGACCAACGAAGCCGCCGTCGACGCCGCGCTGGATGAGGCGGAGGCGCTGAACGGCAAGGCCCGCATCCTGGTCAACTGCGCGGGCATCGGCCCGCCCGCCAAGGTGATCGGCCGCGATGGCAAGGCGATCCCGCTGGGCGATTTCTCGAAGATCGTGACCATCAACCTGATCGGCAGCTTCAACGTCCTGTCGAAATTCGCGGCCCGCCTGCACGATGCCGAACCGGTCGGCGGTGAAGAGCGCGGCGTCATCGTCAACACGGCCAGCGTCGCCGCCTTCGACGGACAGATCGGCCAGGCCGCCTATGCCGCATCGAAGGGCGGGGTGGTCGGCATGACCTTGCCCATCGCCCGCGAATTCGCCCGCTACGGCATCCGCGTGATGACCATCGCGCCGGGCCTGTTCCTGACGCCGCTGCTGGCGTCCCTGCCGCAGGAGGCGCAGGATTCGCTGGGCAGGCAGGTGCCTTTCCCCAGCCGCCTCGGCCACCCCGACGAATATGCGCTGATGGTCGAGCAGATCGTCGCCAATCCGATGCTGAATGGCGAAGTCATCCGCCTGGACGGCGCGATCCGCATGGCGCCGAAATGAGCGTGGCCCACATCGGCGCCGGGCCGGATCGGACGGCGGAAATCGCGGCGAAGGTGGAAGCCTTCGTCCGCGAGGTGGTCGTGCCTATGAACGCGATCCCCGCCGCGACCATCACGACTGCCCGACCGAGGTCCATAAATGGAGCCTGGCCAAGAAGATCAAGCGCGACCGGCGCAAGAGCCAGGGGGAGTAGCGACATGAGCGTGGATGCATCCGTCAACGCCGGGACGACCGCCGTCCGCTAAGCCTATCGTTTCGACGAAGCCGCCCTGGCCCGCTGGATGGAGGCGCATGCCGCCGGACATCGTGGCGGGGCTGGGCGGGGCGGATCTTGCCGCGCTGGGCATCCCCAGCGAGGAGGAATATCGCGCCGCCTATTGCCGCAATGCGGGGCATCCACCGATTTCGGAAGCGGATTACGCCTTCTGCATCGCCTTCAACTTCTTCCGGCTGGCGGCGATCTTCCACGGCATCAAGGGGCGGGTGATCCGGGGCACGGCGGCCTCCGCCCATGCGGAGGACAGCGTGGCGAGCATGCCGCGCCTGATCGCCCTGGCGGTCGAAAGCATGGAGGCCTGCCGCTGAACGACGCGCCGGTCGGCTGAAAGGGTCAGCGGCAAAGCGTCCTGGGATCGACCGGCGAATGCGGTTTGGGGATCGCTTCGACGTCGATCCTGCGCTGGCGGGCGGCGCGGTCCATCAGCAACTGGTTTCCCGCCCAGGGATCGGCACCCGCATAAGCCGGATCGCGCTGCGCCTGCGGCAGGCTCACATAGCGCGCCCCCGCCGCGTCGAGCCGGGCGAGCACATCGGGCAGCGTATCCGCGCCCCAGGCGCTCAAATGAGTCAGCAGCACCTGAGGGATCATGCGGCCATAGACGGCATGCGAAAGCGCCTTCATCCTGACTATGCCGTCATCGACCCCCTTCAGATATTGCGCCTTCATGGCCGCGACCGCCGCCCTGTCGCCGGTGCGGAGGCAGCGCGCATAGGCGTCACTATAGGCCCAGTCGTCGAAGCTGACGCTGGCTTCGGCGATCCGGTATCCCCGCTCCTTCAGGAAGGCGATGGCGCTGTCATGCTGCGCCTTGTCCCGCCCCGCCGCCATGTTGGGGAAGCGGAAGTAACGCCAGTCCGCGCCTTCCATCCGGCGGGCAATCTCTTCCTCGCCGGTCACGACATCGGCCTCCCATGCCTGAAGGGAGGGCGCGCGGTTGAGGTTCATATGGCTGTA
The DNA here is from genome assembly GCF_026427355.1 of Sphingobium sp. JS3065. Taxonomy (NCBI): domain Bacteria; kingdom Pseudomonadati; phylum Pseudomonadota; class Alphaproteobacteria; order Sphingomonadales; family Sphingobiaceae; genus Sphingobium; species Sphingobium sp. JS3065. The sequence continues at coordinate 506,801 of NZ_CP102665.1, read as the reverse complement.
GGAATGATTGCCGAGCGAATAGCCCGCGCGCCGCCAGCGATCCAGCACCGCCGCGCCGTCCCTGTCCCGCCGCAATTTGCCGACATTGACGAGGCCATGGGCGTCCGGCACCCGATGCCGCTTCAGCGTGCGGAGATAAAGATCGGCGATGGCCAGGCGGGTCATGCCAGGGGGCAAATCCCCGTTGCCCGACAGGTCGTCCACAGTGATCGCGATGTCGAAGGGTTGCCGGTCATGCGAATAATCAGCGGGATCGCGTGGTGCCGCGAGCAGCATCATGCCAGCCATCGTCCCCATGAAAGCCCCGCCAATCCCCAACAACCGCATATTTCGACTTTTACGAGAGAGACGCAACCAACGGTCCTTGATGGTCAAAATCATCGATAGTTCCAGGAAAAGTAAAAACTATTCTTCGGGCTATTATCCATATATTTCCCGATTTGCATTATTTATAGTAATTAATCCCAAATCATTGTTATTTCATCATAAAAAACGATGAACATTGCATATTATGCGATGTGACGATTGCGGACACTGAAGAAACCGAAAAATTTTCTGGTACGAAAATCCCATCGGACAAAGGAATCAAAGATTCCGTCGATCTTCATACATTGGGGACAAAAATGCGTGGTCGCGTGCTGCTTTACATGATGAAGACGGCTCATCTCCTTCGCGATGACAGGGAAGAAATAATGGAACCACTTGGATCGCGGCGGCATGATTTGCGGACGGTCCGGGCATGATTAAGCAATATCGCACGGATATTGACGGACTGCGGACCGTTGCGGTCATTCCGGTCGTCATCTTTCATCTGGGCACCAGTCTTTTTTCCGGCGGGTTCGTCGGCGTCGACGTGTTCTTCGTAATCTCCGGCTTTCTCATCACGCAAACGCTTCTGGGCGAACAGGGCGCGTGGCGCGACGCGCTGTTCGATTTCTACAAGCGGCGCATCAAGCGCATCTTCCCCGCGCTGTTCGCCCTCTATCTGGTCGTGATGCTCGCCGCCTGCGGGCTGTTGATGTCGGATCAGGCGACGGAGGTGTCCCGGTCGATCATCGCTTCCATCTTCTTCGTCTCGAACATGCTGTTCTACGGCCAGAGCGGCTATTTCGACGGCGAACTGGACAGCAACCCGCTGCTGCACACCTGGTCGCTATCGGTGGAGGAGCAATTCTACATCTTCTTCCCGCTATTGATCTTCTTCACCCGCAGTTGGTCGGCTACGCACCGGCGGCAACTGATCTGGGCGCTGACGCTGGCCAGCTTCGTCGCGGCGCAATGGATGGTGTCGCGCAATGCCAGCGCCGCTTTCTACCTCATTCCCTTCCGCACCTGGGAACTGTCCCTGGGGTCGCTGCTGGCGATGGGCGCGATCCCGGCTCCGCGCCGCCAGTGGCAGGCGGAAATCGGGGTCGCGGCGGGACTTGCGCTCATCGCCTGGTCGGTCTTCTTCTACAACAAGGCGACCACTTTCCCCGGCGCGTCGGCGCTTGTCCCCTGTCTTGGCGCGGGCCTCGTCCTGCTCTGCGGGCAGCGGGGAACGACCTGGGGCGGACGCCTGCTTTCGCTGCCGCCGATGCGCTTCATCGGCCTCATATCCTATTCGCTCTACCTCTGGCACTGGCCGATCATCGTCTTCTATCGCCAGATCGACAGCCGCCTGGACAATGTGGAGCGGCTGGCGCTGCTGGCCGCGGCCATAGTGGCGGCCACGCTTTCCTGGGCCTTCGTGGAAAAGCCGTTCCGCCGGTCGAGCCGCCTGACCTCCCGAGCCGTGGTGGCGCGGGGCACGGCCGCCATGGCGGCCTGCGGCGCGGGCGTGTTGTCGCTCGCCCTGCTCAGCAATAGCCTCTACCCCATATCCGCGCAGGCGCGCGACGTCCTCGCCTATGGCGAGCGGACGGGGCGGACGGAAATGATGCGGACCGGCTCCTGCTTCCTGACGACCCAGAACCGCCTGTCGGACTATTCGGTCGAAAAATGCCTGACGGCCCCGCATGACAAGCCCCGCCTTCTCATCATCGGGGACAGCCATGCCGCCCATCTCTATTATGGCCTGAACCATGCCTTGCCGAACATGCATGTGCTCCAGGCGACGGCGGCGGGGTGCAAACCCCTGATCCACAGTCGCGGGGATGCGCGCTGCCTGGCCCTCATGCAACGGGTGTTTTCCGAATATCTGCCCCGGTTGCGGCCGGACATGGTCGTGCTGTCGGCCCGCTGGCTGGACAAGGACGTTCCCGATGTCGAACAGACCGTCCGGCTGATCCGGCAGGCGGCGCCGCACGTCATCGTGTCCGGGCCGATAGTGGAATATGACCAGGCGCTGCCCCGGTTGCTGGCCAAGCATATCGACCAGGCCGAACCGCTGTCCATCCACCGGAACGGCCAGGTGGCGGTGGTCGACCAGCAACTCGCCACGGCGATGAAGCAGGCTAATATCCCCTATTTCTCGACCTATCGCAGCCTTTGCGCGTCCGATTGCCGCCTGTGGGTGAAATCCGGCGTCCCCGTCCAGTTCGATTATGGCCACTTGACGCAACAGGGGTCGATCTTCATCGCGGACCTGATGGCCCGCGACATCCGCCCTCAGCTCGCCGCCATGCCGAAAGCGGCGGATATGGCGGGACTATAGGGCATGGATTTAGTCGAGCGGATAAACATACCAATCATTCGAAACAAGCGAAGATAATCCTGCCTTTCTGTCCATCGATTTCCTGACCAACAGTTTGAACTTTCTACCCTTGTCGAGAAAATGGTGGCATGGCGGGTGACGCCGCGACATAAGGAGGCATGGCCAATGGACCCGCCCCCTCCGATGCCCCGTTGGTGACCGAAGCGGCGGGAGGGACGCGGCGCACCCGCTTCGAGGACAAGAAGCAAAGGATATTGGATGTCGCGACGGTCCTGCTCAATGAGCGGGGCGTGACGGGCATGACCTTTCAGGAGGTCGCCCAGGCCATTTCGCTCAAGACGACGAGCGTCATCTACTATTTCCGATACAAGGAACTGCTGGCCGCCGCGGTGCTGGAGGACAGCATAGCGCGGCTCCACGCCATGGTGCGGGAAGCGGACGCCGAACCGACCCCGCAAGCGCGCGTCGAGAAATATCTGGCCCTCTTCTTCGACCATGCGGCCCGATCCCTGCGGAAGGAAATACGCCCGCTGGCGAACTTTTCGGAAATCCGGGCGCTGGACGAGGAATATCGCCTGCCCCTGATCGCCCAATATCAGGCATTGTTCCGGGATGTCCGCGGATTCTTCGGGGCGAGCGACGATCCGGAGCGGAATGCGTGCTGACGGCGCGGGCGCAGCTTCTCAACGAATCCCTGTTCTGGGCGACCTTCTGGCTGCCCCATTATGCTTTCGGGGATTTCGACAGCGTCCGCCACCGCATGTTCGACATTTTGCGGGAGGGCATCGGCGCAAAAGACCTGGAAGCGGCGGCCATCCCCCTCACGCTGGAGGAGGCGCTCGACGCGGCGCCGCTTCAATCGCCCTTCATGCGGATCGCGACCAGGCTCATCAACGAACATGGCTATAAGGGCGCGTCTGTCGACCGCATCATGCGCGAGATGAACCTGACGAAGGGCAGCTTCTACCATCATAATGAGGCGAAGGACGATCTCATCCTGGAATGTTTCCGGGAAAGCTACCGCCGCCTGACCCGCCTTCAGAGGGCCGTGGACGCGAGAGGGGGGACGCGATGGCAACGGCTGGAAAATGCGATTGCGTCCGTCCTCGTCCTCCAGTTCGCGAGCGACCATCCGCTCCTGCGGTCGACCGCGTTGCAGGCCATGCCGGCTGCGCTACGGGCCGAGGCGCTCGAACTCAGCAACCGGGAGGCTCTCTGGCTGGGGGCGCTCTCCTGGACGGCATGCGGGAGGGGTCCGTGCGCCTGATCGACCCTGCGATTGCCGGGCATATCATCATGTCGACCATCAATTCGGCCTATGACGTGCGCGGCTGGGCCGCCGACCAGCCGCTCGAACTGGCGGTGTCGCGCTTTGCCGGGCTTCTGACAAAGGGCATATTTGATGAGAACAGGCGCTATCCTATTCCTCCCCATCGATAGATGGAGAGGGGGACCAGCCAAAGGCTGGAGGGGAAACACGCAGGTCGTGCCATTTCCCACCACCCAGTTTCGCTCGGTCCCCTCCCCACGCTACGCGCCGGTATGAATGAATCGCGGCAAATGCTCATTCCGGGACATTCCGAATTCGCCGCCCGCGCCCAGGACATGCGCATTTTCAACCCATGATCGCACCCTCCATCTCTCACTAAAACAGGGTTAAGCATGTGTTGACGGCCGCCTGTATAAGGCGTCTTCTAAGTCCTTGATCATAATCGCTTTGTGAACGATCCTGTCCAATGATAGAAACAAACGCTGTTTTCGATGCAAAAGGCTGTCGATGGACAAGAAACTGGTGAGCGAACGAAGCGCTGAACAAAAGGCGCTGGTGGCAAGGTGGAGCATCGCCGCCGAAGCTATGGAGGCGCTGGCGGGCGCGCGGTCGCTGGAGGCGGTGACCCATGTGCTGCGCGCCTTCGCCCGCCGCGCCGTGGGGGCGGACGGCATAACGGTCGTCCTGCGAGACGAGGACCATTGCCATTATATCGCCGAGGATTCGATGGAGCCGCTCTGGGCGGGCCAGCGCTTTCCGGCCGCCAGTTGCGTGTCGGGCTGGGCCATGGAAAACCATCAGACGGCCGTCATCCCGGATGTCTTCGACGATCCGCGCGTGCCGGTAGAGGCGTATCGCACCACCTTCGTCCGCTCCATGCTGATGGTGCCCATCGGCCGGATCAATCCCATCGCCGCCGTCGGCGCCTATTGGTCCGAATTCGGCCAGCCCACCGACAATGAGATCGGCCTGCTGGAGGCGCTGGCCCGCGCCGCCTCCACCGCGCTGGAAAATGGCCGGCTCTTCGCCTCGCTGGAGGCGCTGAACGGCCAGCTCGAACATCGCGTCCGGGAACGCACCACGGAACTGGAGCGGTCGCAGGACAGCCTGCGCCAGGTCCAGAAGCTGGACATGCTGGGCCAGTTGACCGGCCATGTCGCCCATGATTTCAACAATCTGCTGATGCCTATCGTCGGGGGGCTGGACCTGATCCTGTCGGGAAAGCGGACGCCCGAATCCATCGAACGGCACGCGACCATCGCCATGCAGGCGGCGGAAAGCGCCCAGACGCTGGTCCAACGGCTGCTGACGTTCGCCCGCCGCCAGCCGCTGGCGGTCAAGGCGGTGGATCTGTCCGATCTGCTCGGCGGGATGCAGGCGCTGCTGGCCAGCACTTTAGGACCGCGGATCGCGCTGTCCGTCGATCTCCAGCCGATGCTGCCCCCGGTGCGCGCAGACGCCCATCAACTGGAGGTCGCGCTCCTCAACCTTGCCGTCAACAGCCGCGACGCCATGTCCGGCGGCGGCGCGCTCGGCATAGCGGCGGAAGCCCGGCAAAGCCGTCTGCCCGCCACGCTGCCGCCCGGCCAATATGTCTGCCTCACCGTCACCGACAGCGGCACCGGCATGGCTCCGGCAGTCAGGGCGGCGGCGATGGAGCCATTCTTCACGACCAAGCCGTCCGGTCACGGCACGGGGCTGGGCCTGTCCATGGTCCATGGCCTTGCCGGTCAGTTGGGCGGCATGGTGGAAATCGACAGCGCCGTGGGCAGGGGCACCAGCATCCGGCTCTGGCTCCCGGTCGAAAGCGCTCCCAGCGCGAAGGTCGATCCGCCGCCCGTGGAAATGGGCGGCGCGGCGCGTTCGGGCAAGGTGCTGCTGGTGGACGACAACGACCTGGTCCGCAACAGCACCCGCGAAATGCTGATGGACATGGGCTATGAGGTGGTCGACACCGACCGCGCCGAAAGCGCCCTGGAGATGATCGAGTCCGGCGGCCGGCCCGATATCCTGATCACCGACCACATCATGCCGGGCATGACCGGGGTGGAACTGGCGCTGCGGCTGCGCGCCGACCATCCGGACATCGCCCTGCTGATCATATCGGGCTATGAAGGGGTCGACCTGATCGCGCCGGACATCACGCGCCTGTCGAAGCCATTCCGGCACAATCATCTTCAGGCGTGCATCGCTGCCGCGCGCGCTCAGGTGGTTGAAGCAGGCCCTGTTTCCGGGAGCATTCCGCCCCCTCATGGAAACAGCCCGCGCAGATGATTGGCCGCGCCGACGCGGCTTAACGCCTCGATCATGGCGGCGGTGCGCAGGTCGACCTTCTCCGCCTGGGCGCGGCGCTGCGTGCGGGCGAGCGCGTCGGTCAATATGTCGCGCATGCGCATGTTGATCTCCTCCAGCGGCCAGGTCAGGTTCTGAAGCCCCTGAACCCATTCGAAATAGGACACGATGACGCCGCCCGCATTGGCGAGGATGTCGGGCAGCACGATGATGCCGCGCGCCTGCAGCATGTCGTCGGCCTCCAGCGTCGTCGGCCCATTGGCGCCCTCCGCCACGATCCGGCAATCGATCCGCGCGCTATTTTCCGCGGTGATCTGGTTCTGCAAGGCGCATGGCGCCAATATGTCGCAGCGCAGTTCCAGCAGGTCGCGGCTGGGAATGATCTCGCCATAGGGGCAACCGAACAGTTGCTTGTGCTGGCGCACATGGTCCTTCAGCCGGTCGATCGGCAGGCCCTTGGGATTGTGCAGCGCCACGCTGACATCGCTGATGCCGATGATCTTCGCTCCGGCTTCGGCCAGGAAGGTGGCGGTGTGCATGCCGACATTGCCGAACCCCTGCACCACGGCGGTCGCGCCGTTGAGGTCAAGACCGATCTGGCGGCAGGTTTCGCTCACCAGATAGGCAAGGCCCCGCCCGGTCGCCTCATGCCGGCCCAGCGATCCGCCCAGCACGACCGGCTTACCCGTCACCACTGACGGCACGGAATAGCCGACATGCTCGCTATAGGTGTCCATGATCCAGGCCATGACCTGCGCGTCGGTTCCCATGTCGGGCGCGGGAATATCCTTGTCGGGGCCGATCATGCCGATGAATTCCGACGTATAGCGGCGGGTAAGCCGTTCCAGCTCGTCCTTGCTGAGCGCGGCGGGATCGACCCTTACCCCGCCCTTGGCCCCGCCGAAGGGCAGTTTCGCCAGGGCACATTTCCAGGTCATCCACATGGAGAGAGCGGCGACCTCCCCCAGGCTGACGTCGGGATGATAGCGCAGCCCGCCCTTGGTCGGACCCATGGTCAGCAGATGCTGCACCCGATAGGCGAAGACGGTCTCGACCTGATCGATGCCGTCGCGCTTGAAGGGCAGGGCGGCGATCTGCGTCCGTTCGGGGAAGAGCAGGCGTTGCCGGATATTGGGGTCCAGCCCGGCGATATGGGCGGCCTTCAGAAATTGCTGCTGCGCCAGGTGGAGCATGGCCGAAGACCATTCCGCCCCCCGCGCATGGGTGCGTTCCATGGCATAATGGATCGACCGGATCAGCGTCGCGCTGTTGATGCCGTCCTTCAGCAGGTAATCCTCCGCCCCGCCTTCCACCGCCTTGCTGGCCAGGCCCACATCGTCCATCGCGCTCTGGACGATGACGGGGATGCGCAGGTCATGCGCCCGGACGCGGTAGAAGGTGTCGAGCGCCGTGCTGTCAGGCAGCATCAGGTCCAGCAGGACGACGTCGATCCCGCCCACCGCCAGCCGTTCCAGCGCCTGTTCCAGCGTGCCCGCCAGCACGGTTTCGAACACCGGATTGTCGGACCGGCTCAGCAGCTTCTGGATCAGCCGCGAATAGACCGGATTATCCTCCACCAGCAGGACGGCGATGCGTTTTTGCGTCATGGCGTTTCACCCCATTTCACGATTTTTGCGTGTTTTTGGTCTCATCCGGATTGCGGTCGCCCACCCGCGCCATCAATTCGGTCAGCAGGCCCTCGACTTCGAAGCGCAGCAGGGTCCAGCCGTCCTCGACATCGCGGAAATTGCCGTCCGCGCCCATCTCCTCCAGGCGGAAGGCGGCTGCCCCCGCCTCCGACGCGGCGAAGATATGCGCCGATCCCTTCAGGCTGTGCGCGGTGCGCCGAAGCTCCCGCGCGTCCCTGCGGTCGATGGCGGCGCGGACCTGCCGCATCATCTCCGGACATTCGTCGATGAAGACGCCCGCCAGTTCGATCAGCAGGCCCTCGTCCCCATCGGCATTCTGAAGCGCCCTGGTCCAATCAAGAAGCGTGCTCATGGCCTGGACCCTTCCTCGCTATGGGGCTTCGCCGCGCTGGCGAACCGCCCCTCCACAACCTCGTAGAAATCCTCCGCCCGCAGTGGTTTGGAGATATAGTCGTCCATCCCCGCCGCCAGGCATCGTTCGCGGTCGCCGCGCATCGCATGCGCCGTCATGGCGATGATGGGCATATGTTTCCCCTGGCCGCGTTCCCGTTCGCGAATGGCGGCGGTTGCCTGGAAACCGTCCATTTCCGGCATCTGCACATCCATCAGCACCACGTCGAAACGGTCCTGGGCCAGCGCCTCCACCGCCTGCGCGCCGTCGCCGACGATCTTCACGCGATGCCCGCGCTTTTCCAGCAGGCGCAGCGCCAGACGCTGGTTGACGGCATTGTCCTCCGCCACCAGCACATGGAGCGACGGCCGGTCGTCCGGCACGGGTTCGGGCAGGGCGGTTTCTTCCCGCACCGTCACCTTCAGCACGGCAAAAATGGCCTCCAGCAATTCGGACTGGCGCACCGGCTTCAGCAGGAAGGCGGCGATGCCGGTCGCCCAGTTGCGCCGGGCCACCTCGTCCTTCCGCGCGGAGGAGAGCATGATCACCGCCGGACGCTGGGCTTCGCCGCTCCGCGCCATTTCCTTCGCGACGGCAAATCCGTCCATGTCCGGCATCATCATGTCCAGCAGCACCAGCCGCAGCGGACGGCCGATCCCTGCCGCGTTGCGCAGCGCGGCCAGCGCCTTGGGGCCGCTCTCGACCGCCAGCGGCTTCATGCCCCAGCCGCGGATCATCTCTTCCAATATGCGGCGGTTGGTGGCGTTGTCGTCGACGATCAGCACGGGCAGGCCATGCAGCGACGGCTGTTCGGCGGGCAGGCGGGCCGGTTCGCCCTGCGCCAGGGCGAAGGGAATGGTGAAATGAAAGACGCTGCCCCGGCCGACCGCGCTGTCCAGTTCCAGCCGCCCGCCCATGAGCTGAACCAGTTGCGATGCGATGGTGAGGCCAAGGCCGGTGCCGCCGAAACGGCGGGTGAAGGAAGTGTCCGCCTGGGAAAAAGCCTCGAAGATCAGTTGCCGCTTGTCCGCCGCTATGCCGGGGCCGGTGTCGCTGACCGCGAAGCGCAGCCGGATCTGCGGCTGCTCCATCCACTGGATCGCGACATCCATGACCACTTCACCCCGTTCGGTGAAGCGCAACGCATTGCCGACCAGGTTGATGATCACCTGCCGCAGCCGGTGGGGGTCGCCCTCCAGCGCGTCCGGCACGTCCAGCGCGACATGACAGGCCAGTTCGATCCCCTTTTCGGTCGCGCGCCCGGCAAAGGCCTGCAACGTGTCGGCCAGTTCGTCGCGCAGGCTGAAGGCCACATGCTCCAGTTCCAGCCGCCCCGCCTCGATCTTCGAAAAGTCGAGGATGTCGTTGATCAGATGCAGCAGCGCGTCCGCCGATTGCGTGATCATGGTCAGATATTCGCGCTGGGACGCATTCAGCCTTGTGTCGTTCAACAGTTCCGCCGCGCCGATCACGCCGTTCATGGGGGTGCGGATCTCATGACTCATATTGGCCAGGAACTGGCTCTTGGCGCGGGTGGCTTCCTCCGCCCGGTTCTTGGCGGCGCGCAATTCGGTCTCGGATTCCTCCAACTGGATCGTCCGTTCTTCCAGCCGCATGTTGACGCCGCGCAGTTCCGCCGTGCGCTGCGCCACCACCTGTTCGGTGCGCGCCCGCTGGTTGGCGAGCGAGACGAGGTAGATGAAGAGGATCAGGGTGACGGCCAGGCCGCCCGCCAGCGCGATGGTGGGCGTGGTCGCGCCCCGCTTGTCGCCATAGGCGTCGGTCGCGGCGGTGTAGATGGTGAAGACGCTGTTGCCGATAACCAGCGAACTGGAATGGAACAGGTCCGAATCCATGGCCGGACCGGCGCCGGGCCGCCGCTTCGCCTTGCTGCCGGGCGCCATGATCGACAGCAGCACCCGCTGCGCCGCCGGGGCCGAGGAATCCAGCAGGTAAAGGTCGACGCCCTTCCTGGGCATCAGGTCGATCGCGCCCTGGATCACGTCGCCGATCCGTAGCACGGCGACGACGAACCCTTTGAGATGCTTGCGGCGCTGATCCACGGCGATCTGCTCCCCGCCGTCATAGACGGGGGCGAACAGGGCGATGCGGGGCGTGCCGTCATCCATCCGCGGCAGGCGGATATGGGCGGCGGCGTTGATCTCTCCGCTGTCGCGGGCGGCCAGCATCGCCCCACGCGCGAACGGGTCCGATCCCCAGTCGAAACCCAGTGTCTCCGGCGCGCCGCCCGTGGCCGATTCCGCATAGACGATCGGGAAATAGCTGCCGCGCCGATCCGCCCCGACGGCCGCGCCATGGGCATCGACCTGGGTGAACCGGAAAGCCGCGCCCTTTTCCTCCCAGTCCCGGCGCTCTCCGCCGGGGACATAGGGCGCCCATTGCACGGAATCGAGGCTGGACAGCCCGGTCAGATACACTTTTGCAAACGCCTTGAACTCTTCCGGGGAGACATCCTGCGACGCCTGATAATAGCCCAGCAGGGCGCGGATCACGCTGGTTTCCGAGAAGAATTGCCGCTTGATGCCTTCTGCGCGTTGCTCGGCCTCCAGGCTGAATTCGGTTTCGGTCGACCGGCTTTGGCCCAGGACAAGCCATTGCCAGACGCCCAGCGTCAGCAGCAGGCTGACGATCCCGACGATCAGGGCGAACCCATATTTGACGCCGCCCTTCAGCCAGTTTCGGGGTCCGTTCGCCGTCGAGAGAGGGGGGGCGGGGGAAAGGGGCGGGGGTTTGTTCATGACTGGCCGCCCCGTGCTGGAACGGGTTGCCATTCGCGGGCCTGGCGCTGCGCCTCGGCGATCTGCGCCGGGGTCATGCCGCGCGACAGGCGGTTCATATTCTGGCTCGCCTTGGCGCGCAGCTTCGACTCGCGGGCGTTGGCCTGGCCCAGGGCGAACCATTTATAGGCGGCCACGGAATCGCGGGCCACGCCCTGACCCGCGCCATAGATGATTCCGAGCTGCACCTGCGCCGCGGCATTGCCCTGGGACGCGGCGCGTTCGAACCAATAGACCGCCTTCAGCGGGCTCCTGCTGACGCCCCGGCCTATCGTGTAGAGGACCGCCAGGGTGAATTGCGCGCCGATATGCCCCTGTTCGGCGGCCCTGGTATACCATCGCGCCGCCTCCACCAGATCCTGCTCGACGCCGAATTCCCGCAGATAGATTTCGCCCAGATGGAACTGGGCGTCCGCCACCCCCAGCGCCGCGGCCCGGCGGAACCATTTCATCGCTTGCCTGTAATCCCGGCCTGCGCCCTGGCCCCGCAGGTACATGCGGCCAAGGCTGTTCTGCGCACGCGGATCGCCGCCATCCGCCAGCGACTGGTACAGGCGCATGGCATTGGCATAGTCGCCGCGCCGATAGGCGGCGGCGGCGTCCTCGAACGGTCCCGCCGGGCATGGAAAAGGGAAGAGAAGCAGGCAGCAGAACAGCGCCCAGCGCGGACAAGGGAAAGGCGCAGCGGCAAGCGCGCGCGCGCGCCGCCTTTCGAGGCCCCATTCTCTGCTCCGGCGCCACATATGACACCTCTCCGGCCCCCCATGCCGGATCGAGTCCGGCATGGACGGGCGAAGTGCATGTTAACCTAGATGGAGGCGGAAGGCTTGCCGTTTTGCAGGAATATGGTTCGACTTGAACAGGGCAAGCCCGGTCGAACGGCCCTAAACCGTATAATGCGCGCTCGTCCTGGCGGCGATTTCCTCCGCCGTCACGCCCGGAGCGCATTCGATGAGCTTGAACGGACTGTCATGGTCGGGCCGCTGGAACACGGCCAGGTCGGTAATGATCATGTCGACCACATTCCTGCCCGTCAGCGGCAAAGTGCAGGCGGGGATGAACTTGGGGCTGCCATCCTTGCTCGTATGTTCCATGACGACGATGATCTTCTTGACGCCCGCGACCAGGTCCATCGCGCCGCCCATGCCCTTGATCATCTTGCCGGGGATCATCCAGTTGGCGATGTCGCCATTTTCCGACACTTCCATCGCGCCCAGCACGGTCAGGTCGATATGCCCGCCCCGGATCATCGCGAAGCTGTCCGCGCTGGAGAAATAGACCGACTGCGGCAATTCGCTGATCGTCTGCTTGCCCGCGTTGATCAGGTCGGCGTCCTCCTCGCCCTCATAGGGGAAGGGGCCGATGCCCAGCATGCCGTTCTCGGACTGGAGCGTCACCTCCACCCCCGCGGGAATATGGTTCGCCACCAGCGTCGGAATGCCGATGCCCAGATTCACGTAGAAACCGTCCTGCAACTCCTTCGCCGCCCGCGCAGCCATTTCATCACGGCTCCAGCCTTTGGTTTTCTGGCCTTTGGTTTCCTGGCCTTTGGTTTCCTGGGCCATCATGCGGTCTCCCTCTGGCGAACGGTGCGGAATTCGATCTTCTTGTCATAGGGCGCGCCGACAATCATGCGCTTCACATAGATGCCCGGCAGATGGATCGCGTCGGGATCGAGGCTGCCGGTCGGCACCACTTCCTCGACTTCGGCCACGCAGATCTTCGCCGCCGTCGCCATGGGCTGGTTGAAGTTGCGCGCCGTCTTGCGGAAGATCAGGTTGCCGCTCTCATCGGCCTTCCACCCCTTGATGATCGCCACATCGGCAAAAATGCCGCGTTCCAGGATATAATCCTGCCCGTCGAAATTCTTGACCTCCTTGCCCTCGGCCACGGCGGTCCCGACGCCCGTCTTGGTATAGAAGCCCGGAATCCCCGCGCCGCCAGCCCGGCACCGCTCGGCCAGCGTGCCCTGGGGGCAGAACTCCACTTCCAGTTCACCCGCCAGATATTGCCGCTCGAACTCCTTGTTCTCGCCGACATAGCTGGAGATCATCTTCTTCACCTGCCGCGTGCGCAGCAGCTTGCCCAGCCCCTCGCCGTCGATCCCGGCATTGTTGGAGGCGATGGTCAAATCCCTGACCCCCGAATCCCGGATCGCGTCGATCAACCGCTCCGGAATTCCGCACAGCCCGAAACCGCCCGCGCACAGATGCATCCCGTCGAAGAGCAATCCCTCCAACGCACTTGCGGCATCCGAATATAGCTTTTTGACCATCAGCTCGCCTCTCCTTGGAAACGCCACTCTGGCGGAAGGAATTTATCATTTCTAATGATTTGTTTTTTGCTCTAATCAAAATGAATGTCTATCAATCGCATCGGCCTCTTCCATCTGGAGACCCTGCTCTGGATCGACCGGCTCGGCACTTTCGCCGCCGCGGCGGAGCGGCTGAACACCACGCAGCCCGCCATTTCCGCGCGCGTGCGGGAGTTGGAGGGCCATCTGGGCGCCCGCCTGTTCCGCCGAGAGGGCCGGACCATGTCGTTCACCGCCGCCGGACGCCAGCTTGTCCGCGATTGCGGGCCGCTCTGGAGCGATCTGCAAAGCATGTTGCTGCGTTGCGGCGGGTTGGAGGAAGCGACCGGCGTGGTCCGCGTCGGGGCCGGGGAAATTGCCGCCGCCAGTTGCCTGCCTGCCTTCGTCGCCCAATTGAAGGCGGATATGCCGCATGTCAGCCTGGAACTGGAAATCGACCTGACCGCCAATCTGATCCAGCAATTGCTGGTCGGCCGCACCGACATCGCGTTCGCGGCCGGGCCGCTGGCGCACCCTTCGCTCCAGTCGAGTCCGATCGGGGCGGTGCGCCTGGCCTGGCTGGCCAGCCCCGCCGTCGCGGCTTCTTTCCATGGCGATGCGCTGGACCGCACGATCCCGATATGGTCGCTGGCCAGCCATTCGCCGATCTACGGGCGCATGCGCGACGCCATCGCCGCTTCGCGGATCGCGCATCAGTCGCTCAACCTGTGCAACAACGCCCGGATGATGATCGACATCGCCAAGGCGGGCGGCGGCATCGGCATTTTTCCAGAACCCATGGCCCGCGACGACCTGACGAGCGGCGCGCTGGTCGAACTGGAGGGGATGCCGCCCCTCGCGCCCATCGATTTCCACGTGGCGAAGCGGATTTCCGACACCGATCCGGTGATCCATGCGATATTCGTCCGGGCCAGCGCGCTCCGCCTGGGGCCGGATGGCGCGGCCTGACGGCGCACCTCATTCCGCGCCGATGGCCTGATTGGGATCTATCGTCCTTATGACGCTCGTTGCAGCGGGGCTATCGGACGAGACGGCGGCGGGCGCGGCAGGGACGGCCGGTCCAATCGAAACCTCCCGGTCGACATAGACCTCGAACGGCGTGCCCGCAGGCAATTTGACGTCCTTCCCCCGGATGATCACCGCCAGCGGCAGGAAGACGATGCCCGCGCCCACCGCGCCCAGCGTGCCGGATTTGCCCTGCGCGTTGCGCTGACCCCGCACCGGCACGTCGATCCCGCCCAGCTTGATCGCGCTAACCTTGATATCCAGCTTGCCGGACCGGCCCAACAGGCCATTGTCCCTGACCCGGCTGACCGTACCCGTCGCAGGACTGCCCGCCGGGATGAGCGTCACGCCGCCGATCGTCACCGGCTTGGCCACCGCCAGTTCGACCGCATCGCCGACCCGCGCCGATTTGGAGGAAAGCGCCTGCCGCGTCTCCAGTTGGATGGCCATGCCCTCCGGCAGGATCATCTGCTGGGCGAAGGCCGGACCGGCGGTCGCCGCGAGCAGCAGAGAGATTGCTGGAGTCCAGCGCATGGGCAAAGACGCATGAATCATCGGGCGATCCTCCACCAGATGCGGTTAAGGTCGAGCGAGAGTTTACGCTTCCCCGGCCGGGGCATCAAGGAACGAGTCCGCCTTCCGCATCGCGCCGCATGCACGGGCGGTCAGCCGCCAGCCGTCGCCTTCTGCCGCAATGGCTTGAAATTGTGCTCCAACGGCCCCGTCATGCCCAGGACAGCGAGTTCGCCTTCCATCAGCAGCCGGGCGGCCTGTTTCCGCTGCACCTTGCCGCTGGTCGTGCGGGGAATCGCGCTGGCGGGCACCATCACCAGATCGGTGATGCCCAGTTCCAGCCGTTCCATGGCGATGGCGCGCAGTTTCCCGGCGGTTTCCCGCAAAGTCTCGACGGAGAGGTTCCGGGCCTCGTCCCGCTTCAATTCCGCGATCAGGGCGATGTGCTGCACGCCGTCGACCTCCATCTCCACGGCGGCGGCGCTGGCCTGTTCCACGGTCCCGGAAATTTCCGACCAGATATGCTCGACATCGCTCGGCGCGTAATTGCGGCCGCGCACGATGATGACGTCCTTCAGGCGGCTGACGATGAAAAAGCCGTCCGCCGTGGAAAAGCCGAGATCGCCCGTGCGCAGAAACGGCCCGCCCTCATCCAGCCGCCCACCGAAGGTCTCCTCGGTCGCCGCCGCATTGTTCAGATAGCCGGCCGCGATATGCGGACCCCGCAGCCAGATTTCGCCCACCGCGCCGTCGGGCAGCGGCTCGCCCGTACCGGGATCGACGATCCGCGCCTCTCCGCCAGCCATGGCGGGACCGCAGCAGGCCAGGTCGATACCCTCGGCGCTTTCCTCCGCCCGCCCGGCGGCCAGGGCGCGGCTGTCATAGGTCCGCACCATCGGCTCGCTTTGCGGCGGCACGGCGATGGTCACCAGCGTCGATTCCGCCAGCCCATAGCAGGGCAGGAAGGCCCGTCTGTCGAATCCGGCATCGGCGAAACATTCGGCGAAACGGTCCATCGTGCTGGGCCGCACCCTCTCCGCGCCGTTGAAGGCGACCCGCCAGCTCGACAGGTCCAGTTCCGGCATGCCCCGGCGCGTGGCATGATCGACGCACAGGTCATAGCCGAAATTCGGCCCGCCGCTGGTATGCGCGCGATAACGGGTGATGAGTTGCAGCCAGGACATCGGCTTGTTGATGAACGCGGCGGGCGAGGTGATCACGCAGGTCGACCCCAGAAACAGCGGCTGCAATATGTTACCGAACAGCCCCTGATCATGATAATGCGGCACCCAGCCGACGAAATGGGAATCCTGGCTGTGGCAGAAGGCGGCCTTGATCATCGTCTCGTTGGCGATGATGTTGCCATGGGTGATCATCACCCCCTTGGGGTTCGATGTGGTGCCGGACGTGTATTGGAGCACGGCCAACCGGTCCGCTTCCAGCCGCAGCGGCGTGAAGGGATGGGATTCCCCGGCCAGACCGGAAAATTCCAGATAGCTGACGGCGCCGGGAAGCGTGGCCGACAGTTCCTGCCCGAACTGCCCGGCCATGCTGTCGTCCAGCATGACGCAATCGGGCCTGATATCCCCCAGCATGTTCAGGATGTTCTGAAGCCTCGCCCGCCGCCGCCCGACCGGCGCCAGCGGAACCGCGATGCCCCCCACCGCCAGACAGGCCAGCAGCGCGAGCGCGAAATCGGTCCCTGCCGAGAATAACAGGGCGATCTGCCGCCCGGCCAGCCCCCGCGCCGACAGCGCGCCCGCAAGCTGCCTCACCCTGGCGGCCACCTGCGCATAGGTAAGGCTGTCCTGCGGCCCTTCGCCCACGTCGAATATCAGGGCGGGCCGATCCGGAACGCCGTTTTCATGGTCAAGGACGATGTCGATTATCGATCGACTAAAGTCTATCTGCATTGGTTGCGAACCCGACGATCTATATTATTCTGCGGCGAAGGCGATCCGGAGCAGTCCGATCTTCCGCATGCGGAAACCGGCGGCCGACATGCGCAGATAGCGGGAATATTTCTCGACCGGATGGACAGCCGGATCGACCACGCCGCTCCGCACCGCGCCGCGCAGCTTGTTGCTCCACATCTCGCAGGTGCGCGCATAGTCCAGCCCGTCGTCGCGCAGCCTTTCGATGCGGAACAGCCCCTTGGACGCGATCACGATATCCTCCAGCGTCGGCAATTCCGCCGCCGGGAATATCTCGTTCGAAATGAAGGGATTGGCGTCCTCCGGCGACATCTTGCCATAGGCGATGGTCTGCAACGACAACCGCCCCTTGCCCGCCGTCCAGTCGCGGCATGCCTGGAAGAATTCGCGATACACGCCCCGGCGCTCGTCCACGCTCTGCTGCGGATGGGCGAAATGCTCGAACGCGCCGACGGAGATGATCGCGTCGAACGGCCTGTCGGGGCGATAGTCGTGCCAGTTGGAAAGGACCGCGCCGATGCCCGGATCGCCCAACTGCTCGATATAGGCGAGTTGTTCCTCGCTCAGCGTCAGTCCGACGCATTCGGCGACGCCATAGCTGTTGCGCAGGTTGCGCATCATGCCGCCCCAGCCGCAGCCGACGTCCAATATCCTCATGCCCTCGGCCGCGCCGACCGACTCCGCATGATAGGCTAGCTTGCGCCGCTGCGCCTCTTCCAGCGGCGCGTCCTTGGGCAGCCCGTCCCACATGGCGCTGGAATAGGTCATGGTCGGGTCCAGCCACGCCGAATAGAAATCGTTGCCGACGTCATAATGGTGGCGGATGGCGGCGGCCGAGCCGCCATATTCGATCAGTTCGTCCTGCATCATCGCGCTGCCGATCCCTCTGCCTGGGCCGCCGCCATGTCCGCGACCGCTTCGGCGATGCCCGCCGCCGCGTCGCGGATCGCCTCCGCCTCGAACAGCAGTTCCAGCGGCAGTTCGTCGGGCAGGTTGAGCCAATTCTCCAGTTCCACCATCAGCGAGATCGCCTTGGCGGAATCGATGCCGAAACTGTCGAACGGCGCATCGGCGGAAATGGCGGCAGGCGCCACATTCACCATTTCAGCGATACGCGCGACGATCCAGCTTTCAATCTCTTCCGCCGGTGCCTGTCGAATAGAATCGGAATTCATCAATGTCCCCCTGCAGCCTGTCGGGTTGTCCCGAATCCGCTATAATAAACGTCTGTCCGCCCAGCGGCGGACGGTTGTGCGCTGGAACCGATCTCCGGCTGGGCGGCGATCTTTTGCAGTTCCGGATTGTCGCGGGCCATCCGGGCCGCCGCGACATGCGCGCTTTCCTCCCCCGGCAGAAGGTCGTCGACGGTGACGTGCGACGGCCTGGGCAGGCCCCACATCTGCCGCATTTCGTCCAGCGCCGCCTGCGACACCTCCACCTCATAGGCGACAGCCTCGCCCTGGCCATAGTCCATGGCGGAGCCGAGCAGCGTCAGCTTCCAGCCGACGCCATAGCAGAAGCTGAGCATGCGCACGTCGGTAAAGCCGACGCAACGGTCGATCCCGGCCTCCAGGGCCAGTTCCAGCGGCGCGATCATGCACGCGGCCTTCCGCCGCAGATTGTGGCGCCGCATGCCCCGTTCGACGCAAAAGCCCCGGCTTAATTCCCAGGTGCGCCCGTCGTCGATGGGGCGGATGCCCGCCGGCAGGACGTGCGAAAAATGGTCGAGCAGCATCGAGCAATCGTCAGTGGGCCGGAAACGCAGCCCCATGACGACCCGATTCTCGGTCGAAAAGCCTATGATGTTGCTCGCGCGCGCATCATCATATTCGTCATATTCCAACCCGTCACTGACCCGGAGATCCCAGCCCAGCTGGTTGACGAACACCTCCGCGCGGGCTTGGTGCAAATCTCTGATCTCGTCCTGGTAAAGTGCGGAATTGTTCTTCGAAATCAGATGTATCAAATCCGTTCGTCTCCCGCATGCAACGGTTCGGCCGTTAGCATATTATTAAGGGGAGGTCATCGGAAAGTTGCGGCGCGCAATCGATCGGCGCGGCAAAAAATCCAATCGGCCAAGGGCGTTCAGGCGCGCTGCTTGCCCTGGGCGCGCTGGATATGCACCTTCACGGCCTGAACCGACCGCTCCAGCGCGTCTGCAATGTCCAGATCGCACCAACCCTCCCGCCGCCGGTCCAGGCAGAAAAGCTCTGTTTCGGTGAGGGAAGGGGCGGTCGCGTCGTCCCGCGCATCCAGCAGGGCGATGCCCCGGCACAGGTACAGCGTGGCCATGGCGTGCAGGTTCGCGCGCTCCTCCCGGCTTTCCAGCATGCTCAGCAGCCGGATTTCGACCTCATAGTGCTTCTCGTCCCAACCGATGATGGAAAAGCACAGCCGGGGCAGGATTTCCGGCTGCGCGACCGGCCCGGACCAGCCGGTTTCGCCGAAGAGGAAGCGCCGGCTGTCGCCCTCGACCGCGTAACAGGCATGGCTGGCGGCCTGAAGGCCCAGTGCCTGGCTGAAGCGTGTCACCAGCTTGTCGATGGTAAGCGTGGCGTCGACGCCCGCGATGAAATCGGCGGCGGTGGTCGAACTTCCGGCGCGAAGCTGTGTGCTGGGGATATATTCGCTCATGGTTCCTCACGCGGCATCATTCTGCCGTCATGCCGCGTGAGGTCTTAAAACGGGGTTAAGCAGATGCTCCGGCGACCCGTCTTTCCTCGGTCTGGCCGGGGCGAAGCTGCTCCGTTCCGGAGCCGGTACCACCAAGCGTTTAACCAGCAGTTTACCAAACGCCCCTACATAGGGCGCATCAACAAAAATAACGGGTTTCGTGGGTGATGATTAGTTTAGGTTATAGGCATTGGAAAAGAACGCTTCTGGCATCCGCGACGATGGGCGCGATGGCGGGGCTGGCATCGGGGGGCACGGCCTGGGCGGAAGTCCGGGATGACGGGGATTCCCGCGCGGACATTACGGTGACGGCGCGCAAGGTGCCGGAATCGCTGCTGAAGGCGCCCCTGGCCGTCACCAGCATTTCGGGCGATACGATCGTCGCGGCAGGTTTGCAGACCCTTACGGACCTGACCCGCATGGCGCCCAATGTCGACATCAGCGGCGGCATCGCCGGCCAGTTGCAGGGCCAGATCTCGATTCGTGGCATTTCCACGCTGGTCCGCAATATCGGGCTGGAAACGGGCGTCGGCATCTATGTGGACGGGGTTTATATCGGCCGTCCTGAAAATTTCGTCCAGCATCTGCTGGACGTCGACCGGGTGGAGATCGCGCGCGGCCCGCAGGGCACCGAATATGGCAAGAACACCATTGCCGGCGTGGTCAACGTCCAGACCAAACAGCCCGACGCCGATCCGGGAGCCTCCTTCCGGCTGGACGCGGGCAATTACGACTATCGCCGGGCGGAAGGCGTGCTGGGCATGCGCCTGAATGACCGGGTGTCGGTGCGCGGCGCGGTCGCCTATGCCCGGCAGGATGGTTTCTACAAGCATCTGTCGGGCGGCAAGGATGCCGGGTCGACCGATCTGCTGACCTGGCGCCTGTCGGCCAAATATGCGCCGACCGACCAACTGTCCTTCATCGCCCGTTGGGAGGGGTTGCGCGACCGGGGCACGCCCGCCTTCTTCCAGGCGGATGCGCTGGCCGGTTATCCCGCCGATTTCCCGTCCAGGGAACCGCTGCACGTCAACAACAACCGGCCCAACCGGCTCCACCGCGACAGCCAGGGCGTATCGCTGACGGCGGAATGGACGTCGGACGCGGTCACGCTGACGTCCATCACCGCCTATCGCGACTCTTCCTACAATGCGGCGCTGGACGACGACCAGGAGCAGGTCGATTTCGTCGCGGCGGACAATTTCAGCGACGATTCGCATTTCTTCAGTCAGGAACTGCGCCTGTCCGGTGGCGCCGGAAAGCTGCGTTACCTGCTGGGCGTCTATTATTTCGACCAGATGGTGCGCACGGACCGGGGGATAGCGCTGGGCGCCAATACGGGCGTGCCGGGCGAACCGATGCTGACCACGAAGGGGAGCGTCAAGACGGAGAGCGGCGCGTTGTTCGGGCGGCTCGACTATGAACTGACCGATCGCCTCTCGCTCTCCGCGGGCCTGCGCTACACCCGCGAGAGGAAGCGCGCCCATTTCGTGCAGGACGACGCCAGCGGCACGGGCATTTTCACCTTCCTGGGCTTCCCCAACCTGACCTTCGACGGCCGCTCGACCGACGACGACCTGTCGCCGAGCGCGACCATTTCCTATGCGGTCGCGCCGGACGCCAACGTCTATGCGCGCTTCTCCCGCGGTTTCAAGAGCGCGGCCTATAATGTCGACCTCGCCTCCTCGCTCGGCGGCCTGGACGCCAGCCCGGAAAAGGCGACCAGCTACGAAATCGGTTTCAAGGCGCTGACGCTGGACAAGCGGCTGCGGCTGAACCTGGCGGTCTTCCATACCGATTACGACCGGCTGCAGGTGTCGCAGGTGCTGGGCAGCGGGCTGGCGCTGACCAACGCGGGCCGTGCGCGGGTGGAGGGTGTGGAGGGCGAATTGTCGCTGCAACTATCGTCCCGCCTGCGGCTGGAGGGGAATGCCGCCGTCCTCGACGCGCATTATAAGAGGTTCGACAATTGCGGCGTCCCCGCATCGCTCATTCCTCCAGGCGGAAGCAACCGCACGGACTGCACCGGCAACGACCTGGTGTTGGCGCCCCACTTCACCGGCTATGGCGCGGTCAATTATGAAGTTCCCGTGAGCTTCGGCACCATCTTCGCCCGGGCGGACGTGGATCATCGTTCGACCGTCTATTTCGAGCCGACCAATTCCGACGCCTTCAAATCCGATCCGCGCACGCTGGTGAATCTTCGCCTCGGCCTGCGGCACGGGCAATGGGACATCGCCGCCTGGGTCCAGAATCTGACCGACAAGGTCTACAAGACCTATGCCGACGACCGGTCGGGGCTGGGGGTGTTCAGGACGGCGGCCTACGGGGCGCCCCGCACCTATGGAGTCAGCCTGTCGGCAGCATTTTAATGCCGCGCTCCCAAGGATCTGCCCGTGTCGCGGATGCGGCCATTAATCAAATCTTAGCCGGCAGATGGTGAAACATTCGCAAGGCCCGTCGGGGGTTGGCAGGAGTAGAATGACGGACCAGATTTCATCGCGGTCACCTGACGAATTGCAAGGCAGGCAGGGCCCGATGGATGACGACCAGCAGTTTCTGGCGTCGGCGGGCGTTTCGCGCTGCTCGGTCGACGGGGAGGGGCTGTGCTGGCCCGACCCGGTCGCCCGCCATTTCGGGCTGCGCGATGCGCAGCCCCTGGTCCGCTGGCTTCGCGGCGTCCGTCCGATCTTCCGCAAACCGGTGTTCCAACTCATCCGCGCCGCACTGCGCGAGGGCGGGGGCGAAGCGACGCTGACCCTGGAAGACGGCGACGGCGCGCTGAAGAACATGCGCGTCGCCGCGCGGACCCGGCGCGATGCGGCGGGACGGCTGACCGGCGACATGGTGATGGTCGACCTGACGGGCGAGCAGGCGGAAATCGGCCGGCTGCGCCGCAGCATGGAAAATCTGCGCCTGATCGTCGAATATAATCCGCAGCTTCCCTGGATCGCCGATCCGGACGGCCGGATCATCGACTTCACCGACCGCTGGCTGGAAAATTCCGGTCTGGAAAGGGAGGAGGCGGAGGGCAATGGCTGGCTTGCGACGACGCATCCGGACGATATCGGGCCGCTGACCCAGCGCATCGGCCATTCGCTGACCAGCGGCGAACCCTTCGACGTGCGCGTCCGGCTGATGGTCAACGACCAATATCGCTGGATGCGGGCGCAGGCCTATCCCCGGCGGGACGAGGACGGCCATATCATCCGCTGGTACGGCTATACCGAGGATATCCACGAAAGCGTGCTGATCGAAGAGCAGATACGCTGGAACGCCGAGCATGATTCGCTGACGGAACTGCCCAACCGGGCGATGTTCAACGCCTGCCTGGACAAGGCGCTGGCCGACGCGATGACCAGCTTCAGGAAGGTCGGGGTGTTCCTGCTGGACATCGACAATTTCAAGGACGTCAATGACCTGATGGGCCATCATGCCGGCGACGAACTGTTGAAGAGCTTCGCCGCGCGCCTGAAGGAAATCTTTGCCGACGACGCGGTGGTGGCACGCCTGGGCGGCGACGAATTCGCCATATTGATCCAGGATGTCGAAAACCGGCAGCAGCTTGCGGCCCTGGCCAACCGCATCCTCACCATCCGCGAAACCTTTTTCGCGGCGGGCCGGTCGCTCGAATGCCGGGTCAGCATCGGCGTCGCCTCCTTCCCCGACGACGGTCGCGTCGCGACGGAGCTGCTGCGCCATGCGGACCTGGCGCTCTATCGCGCCAAGTCGCTGGGCCGCGGGCGCATGCAGATGTTCGAACCGTCCCTGCTGGAGGACATGCAGGAGCGGGTGGCCATGATCAACCGGGCCAGGACCGCCGTGCGCGACGGCACGATCATCAGCTATTATCAGCCCAAAGTGTCGTTGCAGACCGGCGAACTGGTCGGGTTCGAGGCGCTGCTGCGCTGGCGCGACAGTTGCGGCACGATCCGCTCGCCCGCCGAAATCTATGCGGCGTTCGACGATCATGACGTGGCGGACATGATCGGCCAGACCATGACCAGCCAGGTGTTCGCCGACATGGCCGCCTGGCGCGCGCGCGGCCTGCCCGTGGGGCATGTCGCGATTAACGTGTCTTCGGCCGAACTGCGACGGGAACGGTTCGCCGGACGCCTGATCGAGACGATGGACCGCTTCTCCATACAGCCGGACGCGATCGAGATAGAGATTACCGAAGGCGTCTTCCTGGGCGCGGGATCGGACACCGTCCGCCGGTCCATCGACGAACTGCACCGCTGCCACATCCCCCTGGCGCTGGACGATTTCGGGACCGGCTTCGCGTCCCTGTCCCACCTGCGGTCCCTGCCGGTCAGCACGCTGAAGATCGACCGCTCCTTCGTCAGCGGCGTGACGGCGCGGGAAAGCGACGCCGCCATCGTGTCCGCGCTGATCACGCTGGGACGCGCGCTCAACATGAAGGTCGTGGCCGAAGGCGTCGAGGAAGCGGACCAGTCGATCAAGCTCAAGGAAATGGGCTGCGATTATGCCCAGGGATTTTACTTCGGCAGGCCCACCCCTTCGGAGAATATTCCGGCGCTGATCCATAGCTGGAACGAGAACAGCGCCGTCGTCTCCCTCAACCGCCGCCCGGCATCATGGCCCTTGCGCGGAACGCGAGGCGAAGGTCGACCGGACTGGCTGACCGCCTGAAAGGGGGCGGGGACATCGGCGCCTGACCGGATCGCCGACGGCCCTTCATATCCAGATTGCGCCAACTGGCCCCTTGACCTTGTCATGACGAACATCATCTAACGCCCGGCAATCGTCCGGGACAGGGGCCTTCATGTTGTCAGCGACCCTCGCTCGCCATATGGGCGCGCGGCATATTCATTATGGCTGGGCGGTGCTGGCCGCCACTTTCCTGACTATGCTAGTCGTCGCGGGGGCCGTGGGCGCGCCGGGCGTGTTCATCGCACCCCTGCAAAAGGAATATGGCTGGAGCGCGGCGGATATTTCGGGGGCGCTGGCCATCCGTTTCCTGCTCTTCGGCGGGATGGGGCCGTTCGCGGCCGCCTTCATGAACCGGTTCGGCGTGCGGCGGATGATGCTGATCTCGCTGTCGATCATCGTCGGCGGCCTGCTGCTGTCCACGGGCATGACGGAACTGTGGCAACTCGTGCTGCTCTGGGGCGTCGTCATCGGCATCGGCACGGGCCTGACCGCCATGGTGCTGGGCGCCACCGTCGCCACCCGCTGGTTTTCGCACCGGCGCGGCCTGGTGGTGGGTCTGCTGTCGGCCAGCACCGCCACGGGCCAACTGGCCTTCCTGCCGCTGCTCGCCGGCCTGACGGAGCGTTTCGGCTGGCGCGCCTCGGTCCTGCTGATGTGCGGCGCGATCCTGCTGGCGGCCATGGTCGTGCTGCTGCTGATGCGCGACCGCCCGTCCGATGTCGGCCTGCCGCCATATGGCGACAGGGAAGTGCATCCCACCCCGCCGCAGCCCGCCGGTTTCGGCGCGCTGCTGATGACGCCGCTCCGCATATTGGCCGATGCGGCGCGGGTGCCCAGCTTCTGGATATTGTTCTTCTCCTTCTACATCTGCGGCGCCAGCACCAACGGGCTGGTCCAGACCCATTTCATCCCGCTTTGCGGCGATTATGGGCTGGCGGCGGTGGGCGCGGCGTCGATGCTGGCGATGATGGGCCTGTTCGATTTCGTGGGCACGCTGGCTTCCGGCTGGCTGTCGGACCGGTTCGACAATCGCTGGCTGCTATTCTGGTATTATGGGCTGCGCGGGCTGTCGCTGCTCTACCTGCCGTTCAGCGATTTCTCGCTCTACAGCCTGTCGGTGTTCGCGATATTCTATGGCCTGGACTGGGTGGCCACCGTGCCGCCGACGGTCAAGCTGACGGCGCAGCGCTTCGGGCCGGAACGGGCCAATGTCGTGTTCGGCTGGATCTTCGCCGGGCATCAGCTCGGCGCGGCCAGCGCGGCGCTGGCGGGCGGCCTTTCCCGCACGATCTGGCAAAGCTATATGCCCGCCTTCGTCGCGGCGGGGATATTGTGCCTGATCGGGGCGGGAATGGTGCTGCTGATCAATCGCGGGCGGAGCAAGGCCTTCGCCCTCGCCTGACCGGATGAGGAGAAGAATGGATGCCCCAGGGAAAGAAGACTGACGGCTGAGTTCGCATTTCAGATGGCGGATTGCAGCGCGCCCCCAGCGGCTCACCGCGTCGGCGACATAGGGCTGGGATACCGGCACGATCATTTCGTTCGAAAGGGTGAGCTGCGCGGTACGGCTCGTGCGGCGCAGCGTTCGGACCGCGTCATTGGCCACCCACCAGCTACGATGCACCTGCGACCCGGCAAGGTGGGTCATTCCGCGTATCGCGTCGCTGAACCGGATCAGCACCATCGCGCTGCCGTCGACGCCGTGCACCCGGACATAATGATCCTCTACCTGCAGGCACAATATCGCATGCCGCAGATGCGCTCTATTCCGTTGTTTTACCGCGATTTCTTAAACGTCAGATGATGCCATCTGACTGGAAATCGCTCTAGGCAGCCAGTCCCCGCATTCGCAACAAGGCGTCGACCTCCGGGCCGCGCCCGGCAAAGGCGCGGAAATTCTCGGCGGCGGGGCGGCTCGCCCCCGCCGCGAGGATCTCGCGCCGGAAAGCGGTCGCGCCGCCGCCCGCTATGTCGCCATGGGCGAAAATCTCGAACGCATCGGCCGACAGCAGTTCCGCCCACAAATAGGAATAATAGCCCGCCGCATAGCCGCCCGCGAAAATATGGCTGAACGCATGGGCAAAGCGGTTCCAGGCGGGCGGTTGAATCACGGCGACCGCCTTGCGCACCTGATCCAGCACCGCATCGACCCGCGCGCCCTTCGCCGGATCATAGTCCCGATGCAACAGCAAATCGAAGGTCGCGAACTCGATCTGGCGCAATATGGCGAGGCCCGCCTGGAACTGACGCGCCGCCAGCAGCCGGTCGAACATCGCCTCCGGCAACGGCTCCCCGCTCTCGACATGGCCGGACAGCCCGATCAGCGTGTCCCGATCCCAGGCGAAATTCTCCATGAACTGGCTGGGCAGTTCCACCGCATCCCATTCCACCCCGCTGATGCCCCCGATGGACGGCAGGTCGACCTCCGTCAGCAGGTGATGCAGCACATGGCCGAATTCGTGGAACAGCGTCACCACGTCATTATGCGTTGCCAGCGAAGGCCGGTCGCCCGCGGGCGGCGCGAAATTGGTGGTGAGATAGGCGATGGGCAGATGCAGCCGATCGGCGTCGCGGAAGCGGGACCGACAAACGTCCATCCACGCGCCGCCCCTTTTGCCCGCCCGCGCGAACAGGTCGAGATAGACGCCCGCCACCACCGCGCCGCCCGCATCCAGCACGTCGTAGAACAGCACGTCCGGATGCCATGTCGACACGCCTTCGCGAGCGGCCAGGCGGACGTCGAACAGCCGTTCGATCAGCGCCTGCGTCCCCGCCAGCACGCGGGGCAGGGGGAAATAGGCCTTCAACGCCTCCTGATCCACGCCGTGCAGGGTGCGGCGCATCGCTTCGGCCACATAGGAAAGATCCCACGGCTGCACATCGTCCAGCCCCAGATGCTCGGCCGCGAAGGCGCGGGCCTCCGCCAGCTCGCCTTCCCCCACCGGCCGCGCCCGGCGGGCGAGGTCGGCCAGGAAGGCCAGCGCCTCATCGGCGTCGGCGGCCATCTTGGTCTCCAGCGAATGAGCGGCGGAATCGGCAAAGCCCAATATCTGCGCGG
Organism: Sphingobium sp. JS3065; assembly: GCF_026427355.1. Lineage (NCBI taxonomy): Bacteria > Pseudomonadati > Pseudomonadota > Alphaproteobacteria > Sphingomonadales > Sphingobiaceae > Sphingobium > Sphingobium sp. JS3065. The sequence goes on along the minus strand of NZ_CP102665.1, from coordinate 479,598 downwards.
CCTCATGCCGCAACGCCATGATCGCGTCGATCCGCTCGCTATTGTCGTGGCTCTTGTCGTCAGCCTGATCGGAGGCGCGGCTGTTGTAGGCGCGATAGACACGCTCCCGCAGCGCGCGGTCCTGCGCATGATAGAGGATCGCCAGCACGCTCGGCTGGCGCAGCGTGATCAGCCAGCCGGGCAGGCCCTTTTCCTGCGCATAGGCCGCCAGGATCGCCTTGTCGCTTTCCGAAACCCCGGCCAGCGCCGCTTCGTCGGTGATATGTTCGCTCCACGCCTCCGTCGCGTCGAGCACGGCATTGCCGAATTTGGTGCTGAGGTCGCTCAAGCCCACGCCGATGTCCAGGAAGCGCTGCCGCGCCTCGCCCTCCAGCGCGACGCCCGCCAGATGGAAACCACGCAGCGCCAGATCGACGGCGCGTCTGGCGGCAGCGGGCAGGGCAGCGAAATCGGGACGGGCGGCCAGCCGGGCCACGGCGTCATGATGGGCGCGGTTTTGCCCCGCCTCCATCAGATAGGCGGTCATCAGCGCCTGGGCGGCGGCATGCGCCTCCCGCAATTCGGGCGTGTCGGCCACGGAGGCGAGATGCCCCACCGGCGACCAGACCCGCGACAGCAGGAAATCGGCCCGTTCGGCGGCCAGGATGACCGCGTCGAAATCGTCCTTTCCGCTGGCGGTGATGCTTTCGACGGCGGCGCGATGGGCGGCGATCGCCTCTTCCATCGCGGGGACGACGTGCGCGGGTTGAATCGCCGCGAAATCGGGCAGGTCGTGATCGGCAAGAAGGGGGTTGGCGGTCGTCATCATCACTCGCAATTCGCAGGTCTGAAATGGGAAAGGAACAGCTTCTAATTGGGCGCTGACGGGCGGCTGTTCAAGCATTTCCGACCAACGCGCAAATCAGGCGAGCGTCAGATAGATTTCCGCCTCGATGATCCAATCCACGCCTACCCGCCGCCATTTGGCGCTATAGCTTCCCGATGCGAGGGGCTGGTCCGACCCGGCGGCCACGCCCTGCCATCGTCCGTGTTCCATCGCGATGGGTTCCACCGTGGACGCGACGATGCTTTCCGGCGTCCGGCTATAGACGATGCGCTCGCTCGCGCCGAATTCCCGCTTCCATGCCTGGAGCTGCGCCTTCCGCCCCGAAATGACGGCGCTGTCCGATCCGGTGACGAGAACGGCGTGGAGCGCCAGCAGCGGCGCGATGGCGTTCAGGTCCGCCTCCGCCAGGGCACGGTTGAAATCGGCGCGGCGCAGGCGAATGGCAAGGTCGGGGGATGTCGTCATGGACCGAATAGCTAGAGCCATTTCCTCAAACCGTCATGCTGAACTTGTTTCAGCGCATGATCGACCCTCAGCATCGGTCAAGCATTTCTAATAGTGGGTTCAGCATTGCTTGTGAGACTTATCTCTACCGATAAAATAGATAAATAGGAAATCGATCCCGGAAGGACGAAAATGTCTCTGTTACCTCTCCTAATCATTCATTGGCACCGCTTCCGCGCCGCCGCCCGCCAGGAATTCCTCCGCGATCCCAACGTGATCCTGTTCGAGCGGACGGCAAGCCAGCGGGAAAGCGCCGGTGGTCGCTAACGACTGGTCGCGGCGCGCTTTCATGGCGGCGGGCGCGGCGTCCGGCCTGCTGCTGTCGGGCTGCGGCGCTGGCGGCGGTTCGCGCCCCCGGCTGCGTGTTTCGATAACCGGCAAGGGCGAAGGGGATTCGCGGCTGCTGTTCAAGGCGGCGGGGATCGCGCCGAGGAATTTCGATATTCACTATAGCGAGTTTCAGTCAGGCCATCTGGTAGTGGAAGCGCTGAACGGCGGTTCGCTCGATTATGGCGGCATGAGCGAGATTCCGCCGATCTTCGCCGCAGCCTCCACGATTCAGAGCTTCCGGCAGATCGCCGTGGCCAATGGCGACGTCAACAATCAGGTGGTCCTGGTGCCCAAGGGGTCCAAGGCCCGCTCCATCGCCGATCTCAAGGGCAAAAGGGTGGGTTATGTGCGGGCCACCACCTCGCAATATTTCCTGATCCGGATGCTGGAGGAAGGAGGCCTGGGCTGGGATGACATCACGCCGGTCGCCATGGGCGTGTCCGATGGGGCCGCCGCCTTTTCCCAAGGCGCGTTGGATGCGTGGGCGATCTACGGCTTCCCGATCCAACGGGCAATCGCGACCGAAGGGGCGCGGATATTGCGCACCGCATACGGCATATTGTCGGGCAATTATCTGGTCGCCGCCCATGTCGACGCGCTGGCGGACCCCGAATTATCCGAAATCCTCCGCGAATATCTGGGGCTGGCGCAACAGGCCTATGGGTGGGCGGCGGCTTATCAGGACGAATGGGCGAAAATCGTCGCCCAGGATATCGGGGTGCCGCTCGATTATGTGACGGATCAGTTCCGGCGCAAGAGCGCCACCTATGAACTGCGCCCCGTAACCGATGCGGCCATTGCTTCCCAACAGCAGGTGGCGGACCTGTTTTTCGGGCAGAAGCTGTTGCCCAAGGCTGTCGATGTCCGTCCCCTCTGGGACAAGCGGTTCAACGATTCTATACCGAAAAGAGGCTGAAAATCATGGCCAGCCAGGCAATTGTCCCCGAAACTCCGTCCTTCGCGCCCATCGGCTCCGAATTGTTGGACCGGATCACCCGCCAATTGGGGGAAACGGCAGAGTCCTATGACCGAAGCGGTGAATTCCCCCGCGCCAATTTCGACCTGCTGGGACGGGAAGGGCTGATCGGGCTGACCGTTCCGCCGGAACATGGCGGACGCGGCGCATCCCTGTCCGAAGCGTTGCGCGTGCTGGGCGCGGTGGCCAAGGGGGAGCCGTCGACGGCGCTGATCCTGTTCATGACCTATCATTATCACGCGACCCCGGCCCGCGCGCAGGGCTGGCCGCAGGGCATTTACGAACAGTTGGCGCGGCAGGCGGTGCAGGGTCGCGGACTGATCGGCGGCCTGCGCGTCGAACCCGAACTGGGGACGCCGGTGCGCGGCGGCATGCCCGCGACCGTTGCCCGGCGCACGGCGGACGGCTGGGCGATCAGCGGCACGAAAATCTACTCGACCGGATCGACCGGCCTCGACTGGTTCGCGGTCTGGGCCAAGACCGATGAGGAAAATCCCCGCGTCGGCAATTTCCTGGTCCGTTCCGACAGCCCCGGCATCGCGATAGAGCCGGCCTGGGACCATCTGGGCATGCGCGCCACCGTCAGCCATGCCGTGCATTTCACGGACACGCCGGTCCCGCTCGACCATGCGGTCGACATCCGCCTGCCGGAACAATGGGCGACGGGGACGGGCGATTCCAGCCTGGCGATCTGGAATGCGCTGGCCATCTCCACCATCTATGACGGCGTGGCGCGGGCGGCGCGCGACTGGCTGCGCGCCTATCTCAACGACCGGGTGCCCAGCAATCTGGGCGCTTCGCTGGCCACCCTGCCGCGAGTGCAGGAAAAATTCGGGGAGATAGAGACGCTGTTGCAGGTCAACCGCACCTTGATCCGCGACGCCGCCGCCCGCCATGACGCGGGCGACACCCCCAGCGCGGTGGAGGTCAACAACATCAAATATCTCGCGACGGCCAACGCGATCCGCGCCGTCGAGATCGGGCTGGAACTCACCGGCAATCCGGGCATCAGCCGGAAAAATCCGCTGGAGCGCCATTATCGCGACGTGCTGTGCAGCCGCATCCACTCGCCGCAACCCGATACGATATTGATCGCGGCGGGACGGGCCGCGCTGGGGAACTGAGATGTCCTTGATCATCGCCAGCCAGTTGGAACCCGAATTCAACCGCAGCCTTGGCCTGCACCCCTCCGCCCCGACCCTGATCGACGTGGCGGAGGATGAACCGTGGACCGCCGCGAAAGAGGCGGACATATTGCTGGTCAGGCCGTCCCCCGCCTGGCGGCAATCCGCTCAGCTACGGCCGGATATCTGGCCGGGGCGGCTCAAATGGGTCTACAGCGCGTCGGCGGGGGTGGATTTCTACCCCGGCTGGCTGCTGGACGCGCCGCTCGTCACCTGCGGTCGCGGCGTAGCTTCGGAAGAGATTGCCGATTATGTGATCGCCGCCATCTATGCCCATGCCAAGAAGCTGCATGCGGCGACGGTGCATTCGCGGGATCAGTGGATTCCCCGCCCGCTGGGCCGCGTCTCCGGAACCACCATCGGCATCGTCGGCCTGGGCGCGATCGGCGCGGCGGTGGCCCGGCGCAGCCTTGCGCTCGGCGCGCAGGTCATCGGCCTGCGGCGGAGCGGCGCGCAATCGGGCATCAACGGCGTGCAGCATGTCGGCGACTTGGAAACGCTGGCGGCGGAGGCCGACCATATCGTCGTCGCCGTCCCCGGAACGCCGGAAACCCGCCACCTCTTCAACGAAGCCCTTTTCGCGAAGATGAAGCCGCGCGCGCACCTCATCAACGTGGCGCGGGGTTCGGTGATCGACCAGGAAGCGCTGACCGACGCGCTGGACCGGGAACGGCTTGGTTTCGCGACGCTCGACGTCACCGATCCGGAACCACTGCCGGAGGGGCACGCGCTCTACACCCATCCCCGCGTCCGGCTGACGCCGCATATCTCCAGCAATTACAGCCTGATCCGTCATCGCTTGCTGGAAAAGGTCAATGACGACCTGTCCCGCTTCCTGTGCGGCGAAAAGCCGAGCGACATCGTCGATCCGGCACGGGGATATTAGCTTCAATATATGCTGGACTGACCGATTTGGGTGGATGGCGGACGTTCAGTTTTCCGTTCGCCCTGAGCGAAGTCGAAGGGCCATGCTGAGCAGAGGCGAAGCATAGAAGCCTCGCCCCGCTCGGCAGATGGCTTCGACTTCGCTCAGCCCGAACGGATATCTCACGTCAGATAATGGCCAATACCGCCTGCACAAAAGCCCTACAATGTCTGCACCGTCTCCCGCGCCAGTTCCGCCAGCCGGTGCGCGGCCTTGTCCAGCTTTTCCCCCGCCCGCAGAATTGCCGCGACCCGCGGCAGGTGCGGCAACCGCTCATGCTCCAGCGCTTTGCTATCCTCCAGGAACAAATGGGTGCGGCAGGTGATGCCCAGACGCGCCCCGACAGCGGCCTTCAGCGTCGCCAGATTGGGCGTCTCCACCGCGATCCGCCATTGCAGCCCGCTATCCTCCAGCGCCCGGATCGCCGCCTCGCGGAAACGGCACGGCTCCTCCAGCACGGCCAGCGGAATCACCTCCCGTTCGACCAGCGCGGCCTCGCCATACCAGCTCATCGGCGCGACTGTCACCGCATGCTGATCGTTGGGCGCGGCGAACCCCAGCACGATGTCCAGTTCCCGGCGGTCCAGCAGCGTCTGCAATTCCGCCGTGCCCGCGACCCGCGCATAGATTTGCGCATCGGGATGCAGTTCGGAAAAGCGCGACAACAGCCCGCTCAAGAGGCTGTCGGCGAAATCCTGCACCATGCCGATCCGCGCCGGTCCTGCGAAACGCCCCGCGCTGACCGCAGCGACCGCCTCGTCATGCAGCAGCAGCACGCGCCGCGCATAATCCAGCAGCACTTCCCCGGCGGTGGTCAGGTTCAGCCGCCGCCCTTCGCGCAGGAACAGCGTTTGCTGCACCAGTTCCTCCAGCCGCTTGATCTGAAGGCTGAGCGCGGATTGAGTCACGAACACCTGCTCCGATGCGTTCAGCATCGACCCTGTGTCGACGATGGCGACGAAGCTGCGCAACAGGTTGGTGGGCAGATTGACCGGCATGGAAACCTCGATGAAAAAGGGCCAGATGGAAAAGGCGGCCGCCGATCCGATGCCGGAAACGGTGTCGCGCTCTTATCGCGAAGACTTATATATCAATCAAAATAGTAGAGATTTAAAGCGGCCATGAAAATCTTGGCCAATACGGGTGAAGCACGGAAACCCGGCATTTCCGGCGGCAGCTAGCGCCCGATTTGCGGTCAAACGCGCCCTATGAGCGGCCCTCATAGATCGACCGATAAAAACTTAATTGAATTGGTAGATAATTCATGTTGGGCTTTCCCTCACCACCAAGAGGGCGAGTTGATGACGGTTTTGACAGTGGACAGACGCGGTTCCGGACAGGTCGGCGTACGGGGATTTTCCCTTTCTCGCTTCGGCGGACGCTGGCTTTCGCCCGTCGTCCTGCTGCTGCTCTGGGAACTGGGATCGCGCAGCGGCCTGATCCCGGAACGGACGCTGGCGGCGCCCTCCGCCGTGATCGGCACGCTGCTGGAAATGCTGCTGTCGGGCGAACTGCCCTCCAACCTGCTTGTGTCCTTCGCGCGAGTCGCCGTCGGCCTGATTATCGGCGTGAGCCTAGGCCTCATCCTCGGCCTCGTGGCGGGCCTCTCCCGCGCCGGGGAACTTGCGGTCGATCCGCTGATGCAGATCAAGCGGACCATCCCCGCGCTGGCGCTTACCCCGCTCTTCATCGTCTGGTTCGGCATCGGCGAGACGCCCAAGGTGGCATTGATCGCTTTCGGCACCGTTTTCCCCGTCTACCTCAACCTCTACAGCGGCATCCGCGGCGTCGACCTGCGCCTGCTGGATGCGGCGAGGAGCTTCGGCCTCAGCCGCTGGGAGCAGATCTGGCATGTCGTGCTGCCTTCCGCGCTACCCTCCCTGCTGGTGGGGCTGCGCTATGCGCTGTCGGTCGCCATCCTGGTCCTGGTGGTGGCGGAGCAGATCAACGCCTCGGCCGGTCTTGGCTATCTCATCAACAATGCCCGCGATTTCATGCGGACCGACATCATCGTCGTCTGCCTCATGGTCTACGCCATTCTCGGCCTTGGCGCCGACTGGCTGGTCCGCACCGTCGAAGCCCGCGCCCTGATCTGGCGCCCCAGCATAGTGGAGCAATAAGCATGGACGCCCGTCTCGGATTTTCCGCCCTGCAAAGCGCCGCCGACCATCGCGACCCGCTACATTCTGAGCCGGTCGTCAGGCTGCGTGGCTTCACCCGCCGCTTCGGCCCCAACACGATCATAGAGGGGCTGGACCTCGACATCGCGCCGGGTGAGTTCATCGCCCTGCTGGGCCGCTCCGGTTCCGGCAAGACCACGCTGCTGCGCACGCTCGCCGGTCTGGACGAGGTGCGGGGCCAGGATGTGGAAGTCCCCGATTCCCGCGCCGTGGTGTTCCAGGACGCCCGCCTGCTCCCCTGGAAGCCGGTGTGGAAAAATGTCGCCCTGGGCCTGAAGGGCGACCGGGTGCGCGACCGCAGCGAAGCGGCGCTGAAGGAGGTCGGCCTTGGCCATCGGCTCGACGCTTGGCCGCTGACGCTGTCTGGCGGGGAGGCGCAGCGCGTCGCGCTCGCCCGCGCCCTGGTGCGCGAGCCCAAGCTGCTGCTGCTGGACGAACCCTTCGCCGCGCTGGACGCGCTGACCCGCTACCGCATGCATGACCTGGTCCTGTCGCTCTGGCGTGCGCACCGGCCCGCCGTGCTGATCGTCACCCATGACGTGGAGGAAGCGATCGCGCTGGCCGACCGGGTGCTGGTGCTCGACAAGGGCCGCATCGTCGCGCAGGAGCGGATCGCGGTCCCACGCGGCGACCGCTCGGCCATGTCCGGCCGCCTGCGCGAAAAGCTGCTTTCCTATCTGGGCGGCGACGATCATGGGGAAGGCGTCCTGCCCTTCGCCCCCATCGCCGAGGCCGCCGAATGAACGCGGTCGCCGCGATAGCCCGACCCGTCGAAGGCTCAACCGACATCGGCCGCCTGCGCGGCTTCGTCACCGCTTTCGCCGACCTGCTGGCGGCGACCCGCGACGAGGGCGCGATCCTGGAGAGCGGCCGCGCCCTGCTAAGCCGCCTGATCGCGAAGGACGATTGGCTGCCGGAGGAATTTACCCGCCCGCACCCGGACCGCTACCAGCAATATCTGCTCCATTGCGACAGCCGCGAACGGTTCAGCGTGGTCAGCTTCGTCTGGGGACCGGGCCAGGCCACGCCGATCCACGATCACACCGTCTGGGGCCTGGTCGGCGTGCTGCGCGGCGCGGAGAAAGTGGAGCGCTTCCGCCAGTCGCCCGACGGCCGCCTGATCCCGCATGGCGAGCAGCTTCTGCGCGAAGGCGAAGTCGACGCCGTCTCCCCCCGCATCGGCGACATCCATCGCGTGACCAATGGCCTGGCCGACCGCCCGTCGATCAGCATCCATGTCTACGGCGCTAATATCGGCGCGGTCGAGCGGGCGACCTACGCCCCCGACGGCGCGCCCAAAAGCTTCATTTCGGGTTACGCCAACGGCGTGATCCCCAACCTTTGGGACAGATCGAGAAACACATGACCACCGACACGCTGGACCGTATTCAGACTGCCACACCGCAGGATATCCGCCGCGCCCTGCTGGTCGGCAGCGAGATCGCGCTGATCGACGTGCGCGAGGAACATGAATTCGCGCAGGGCCATCCGCTCTTCGCCGCCCAGATTCCGCTGCGCCGCATCGATGAGGAAGCGCGCTGGCGTATCCCCCGTCTCGACACGCTGATCGTCGTCTACGACAATGGCGAGGGGCTGGCGCGCAAGGCCGCGGTGCGTCTTGAAGGGCTGGGCTACACCGACGTGCGCGAACTGGAAGGCGGCCTCAACGCCTGGCGCGAGGCAGGCTACGAACTGTTCGAGGATGTTAACAGCTATTCCAAGGCGTTCGGCGAACTGGTCGAACATCGCCGCCACACGCCGTCCCTGGCGGCGGAGGAAGTGCAGGCGCTGATCCGGGGAAAGGCCGATATCGCCATCCTCGACGCCCGCCGCTACGACGAATATAACACGATGAGCATCCCCACCGGCACCAGCGTGCCCGGCGCCGAACTGGTGCTGCGCGCCCGGTCCATCGCGCCCGATCCCGGCACGACGATCATCGTCAATTGCGCGGGCCGGACCCGGTCGATCATCGGCACCCAGTCGCTGGTCAATGCGGGCCTGCCGAACCCGATCTTCGCGCTGCGCAACGGCACCATCGGCTGGACGCTGGCGGGGCAGGAGCTTGAAACCGGCCAGACCCGCGTCGCGCCAGAAGTCGACAACCGCTCGGCGGAGGATGCCCGCGCTCATGCCCGCGACGTCGCCTATCGCGCCGGGGTAAAGCGCATCGGCTGGGATGAGCTGGAAGAGTTGAAGGCCGACACGGCCCGCACCCTCTATCTCTACGACGTGCGCCAGCCCCGCGAATATGAGGGCGGCCATCTGCCCGGCTTCCGCAACGCGCAGGGCGGCCAGCTAGTCCAGGAAACCGACCATAATGCGCCGGTGCGCGGGGCGCGCATCGTCGTCACCGACGATATCGGCCCCCGAGCCGACATGACCGCCTCCTGGCTCGCGCAACTGGGGTGGGAAGTCTTCGTGCTGGACGTCGACTGGTCCGCCGTGGCTCAGGAAAAGGGATCGGACGGCGCGCCCAGCCCGCGTGGGCCGGAGGGCCGCTATAAGCGCCCCTATGAAGGCACCGACAACAAGGCCGCCGCCATGCAGGCCTATCTCGATTGGGAATATGGCCTGGTCGCTCAATTGGAGCGCGACGGCACCCACGGCTTTTTCGTGATCTGATTTGAGAGGCGATCATGAGCGTGAAATTTATCGGCTATATCGGCTTCAACAACGGCTCTGAAACCCAGGCGGCGGTGCGCAGCCGCGCACTCGACAAGGATTATGTCGAGGCGGCGGCCAAGGCGCAGGAAAAGGGCGGCTTCGACCGCGTGCTGATCCCCTTCGGCTCCAACAGCCCGGAAAGCCAGATCGTCGCGGCCCATGCGGCGGCGATCACGTCCACCCTGGGCTTCCTGGTCGCGCACCGGCCCGGCTTCACCCAGCCGACGGTCGCGGCGCGGCAACTGGCCACGCTGGATCAGTTGTCGGGCGGGCGGGTCGCCGTCCACATCATCACGGGCGGTGCTGACGCGGAAATGGCGCGGGACGGCGATACCAGGAGCGTGAAGGCGGAACGCTACGCCCGCACCGACGAATATCTGACCATCTTGCGGCAGGAATGGACGGCGGCCCAGCCCTTCGACCATCAGGGTAAGTTTTACGACGTGAAACAGGCGTTCAGCGCCGTGAAGCCCGACAATCTGCCCGTCTTCTTCGGCGGTTCCTCGCCTGAAGCAATCGACGTCGCGGGCCGTCATGCCGATGTCTACGCCCTGTGGGGCGAAACGCTGGAATCGGTGCAGGACAGCGTCCGGCAGGTGCGCCGCTCGGCGGCGCGCTATGGCCGCGATCCGGGCTTTTCCCTGTCGCTGCGGCCCGTCATTGCCGACACGGAGGAAGCTGCGTGGAAGCGCGCGGCGGAGATAGAGGAACAGGTACGCGAAAACCGCGTCGCCGCCGGACTGCCGATTACCGGCCATCGCCCGGCCAATGCCGGGTCGCTCCGCCTGCTCGAAACCGCGAGCGCCAACCGGCAGGACAAGCGGCTCTGGACCGGCGTCGCGGCGCTGACCGGGGCTGCTGGCAACAGCACCGGCCTGGTCGGCACGCCCGAACAGGTGGCGGATGCCATGCTCGATTATGTCGACATCGGCATCGACCATTTCCTGATCCGCGGCTTCGATCCGCTGGCCGATTCCATCCTCTATGGCCGGGAACTGCTTCCCATCGTGCGGCGCAAGGTGGCAGAACGGAACGGTACCGATGGGGATCGGGCGGGTCTGGCGCTGGCGGGCTGACATGGCGAAAAACAGGGGCGCGATCATCGCGGTGGCATTGGTAGCGGCGGCGGGCTTCGGCCTTGCCGCCGCGAAATTCGGCGGCGGCGACGACAAGGTGCTGCGCATCGCCAACCAGAAGGGGCAGGTCAAATCCATGATGATCGCGTCGGGCGTGCTGAAGGACGCGCCCTACACGGTCGAATGGTCCGAATTCCCGGCGGCCCAGCCCTTGCTGGAGGCAGTAGGCGGCGACGCTGCCGATCTCGGCCTGGCCGCCGACGCGCCCTTCATCTTCGCCTATCAAAGCGGCAGCCCGGTCAAGGCCATAGGCATACAGGCGCCCGCCGCCCAGGCCGGGGAGGCGCTGGCCATATTGGTGAAGAAGGATTCGCCGATCCGTTCGGCGCGGGATCTGATCGGCAAGTCGGTCGCCGCGATGCGGGGATCGATCGGCCATCACCTGCTGCTCCAGGCGCTGGAGCGGGCCAACATCCCGGCGGACCGGGTGCGCGTCACCTTCCTGCCGCCCGGCGACGCCAAGGCCGCCTTCGACAGCGGCGCCATCGACGCCTGGTCGACCTGGACGCCCTATACCAATGTGGCGATCAAGGAAGGGGCGAGGGCGGTTGTCGACGCGAAGGATTACGGCCTGCCCATCTATATCGATATCGCGAACGCCGAATCCATCGCTCCCAAGCGCGCCTTGCTCGCCGATTTCCTCCAGCGGGAGGCGAAGGCCGTCCAATGGGCGCGTGCGCATCCCGACGAATTCGCGCAGGTGCTCTCGAAGGAGACCGGCCTGCCGCTCGACATCGCCCGCGCCAGTTTCGACCGCAACAACCGGGTGGCGCAACCCATTGACGGCAAGATCATCGCGCATGAACAGGCCATCGCGCAGCGCTTCCAGAAGGCAGGGCTAACGGACGGCAAGCGCCCGGTCGCTGACGCCTTCGACAACAGTTTCGGCAGGGGCGGATGAAGCTGAACTTCGTTATCGGCAAGCATAACTAAAATTCAAATTTACTCATGGATACAGTAGCGAAGTCATTTCTCAATCAATTCGATAGAAAATAGACGATCCCCGGAAACGGGGGATAAATCCATGAAGCATGACCGCCTTTATCTTTGCTCGACCGCACTCGCCGGGGCGCTGCTGACGCCCGCGCCCCTGTTCGCGCAAAGCGTCTCGGCGCCGGATGGCGCGGAGGCGGACGCCAGCGCCATCATCGTGACTGGCGTGCGCGGCGCCCCCCGCACCGTGGCGGAAAGCCCTGCGCCGATCGACGTGGTGGGCGCCGAAAAATTGCAGGCCACCGGCTCGGCCGAATTTGGCGAGGCGCTGTCGAAACTGCTGCCCTCGCTCAATTTCGGCGCGACCAATGCAGGGGTCTTCTCCGTTGGCCGTCCCGTCACCAATCGCGGCCTGGCGCCTGCCTACACGCTGGTGCTGGTCAACGGAAAGCGCCGCCACAACGGCGCTTTTCTAAACAATTCCATCGCCGACACGTCGGGCGCGAATCCGGTTGACGTCGACCTGATCCCCACCAGCGCCATCGACCGGATAGAGGTGCTGAAGGACAGCGCCGCCGCCCAATATGGCACCGACGCCATAGCCGGGGTCATCAACATCCAACTGGCGGAAAAGGAAGGCCTGAGCGGCGATTTCACCTATGGCACGCTCTACAACGCCAATGGCAGGCCGGATAGCTGGAAGGGGACGATCCGCTATGGCACGAAGATCGGCGACGGGGGCTTCCTGACACTCAGCGGCGACATCCGCAAACGCGGCGACGCATGGTGGAACCTGCCTGCGGCCGACACGAACATCTACGGCCTGCCCGCCAACCGCACGGTCGATCAGGTCGCGGCGGCCAGCGGCCTGACCCGCGATCAGGTGCTGACCAATGTTGCTGATGCCAATGCCCGCAACGCCCAATGGAACCGCGACGGCGCGCATAATGGCGACCCGCAGATCAAGGCATTCAACCTTTCCTACAATGCCGAACTGCCGGTGACGGAAAATGTCACCCTCTACAGCTTCGGAACCTATGGCAAACGTGACGCGCAGATCGGCAATAATTTCCGCCGCCCCAACAGCACCGCGAATTTCACGGCACTATTTCCCGACGGCTATTATCCGCTCAACAATATAGACGAGAATGATTTCCAGTTCGTCGGCGGCCTGCGCGGAACGCTGGGAGGCTGGGACTATGATGTCAGTTCCTCCTTCGGCCGTAACTACAGCCATCAATATTCAAAATTGTCGATCCGCCCCTCGCTCGGCGCGAGCAGCCCCACAAGCTGGCCCAATCTCGCCAACTTCGAATTCCGCCAATGGACCCACAATGTCGACCTGCACCGCGAAGTCGAAATCGGCCTGGCCAGACCGTTGCAGATCTCCGTCGGCGGCGAATATCGGCTCGACCGCTTTCGCACCTTCGCGGGAGACTCGCTGGCCTATCAACCGGCGGCCTATCGTTTCCAGCCCGGCGACCAGCAATATGACTGGAATGTCGGCCTCACCGCCTCGCCCGTGGTGCAGGGTGCCATCGTCCTGTCCCCCGCCGACGAGGCGGATATCAGCCGAAAGGTCTATGCGGGCTATGTCGACCTCGGCATCTACCCGCTCGACGCCTGGTATATCGGCGCCGCGATCCGCGCCGAACATTATAGCGACGGTTCCGGCAGCCCGGTCGGCCTGAAACTCAACAGCCGTTACGAGGTCAGCCCCGCCTTCGCCATTCGCGGCACGGTCGGCACCGGCTTCCGCGCACCGTCGCTGACGCAGATCGGCTATGAGCAGACCGATGGCCGCACCTCTTCCTTCTTCAATGCGGAGACGGGCCAGACGGAATTGCGCCCCACCGTCGCCAAGCTGGTGACGGCGGACTCCACCGTAGGCCAATTGCTCGGTGCCAGACCACTCAAGGCGGAAAAGACCTGGAACGCCGGTCTCGGCTTCGTCTTCACGCCCGCGCCGTCGCTGTCGGTGACGCTGGACGGCTATTATATCCGCATCAAAAACCGGATCGAGCGCACCGGCCGCCTGTTCGGACCTGGAATTTCCGCCATCCTCGCGGCCAACGGCCTGTCGGATATCGAGCAGGCGGAATATTTCATCAACGCCGCCGACACCACGACCAGGGGTTTCGATCTGGTCGCCGATTATTCGAAAAGCCTTGGCGATCTGGGCAAGCTGGGCCTGACCCTCGCGTTCAACTATTCGAAGACCGAGGTGACGGACCTCGTCGCCACCCCGTCGCAACTGTTCGGCCCCACCGGCGCTTCGCTACTGGGCGCGGGATCGGTCTTCTTCGGCGGCGACAAGATCGGCGAACTGGAAGTGCTCCAGCCGCGTACGAAGCTGGTCAGCACGCTCAACTGGAGCAAGGGCATTTTCGGCCTCAGCCTCACCGCCACCCGCTACGGCAAATATACGCAGCGCACGGCGGCGGGCGACGATCGGCATTTCGGCGCGAAGATCATCACCGACGCCAGCGTCAGCGCCAAGGTAACGGAATTCGCTACCCTCTCGGTGGGAGCCACCAACCTGTTCGACGTCCGCCCGGAGAAAAACGGGCCGGGCAATCCCCAGACGGGCCAGGGCTATTATGGCTCTTCCCCCTTCAACCCAGCGGGCGGTTATTATTATGGACGGATCGCACTTGCTTTCTGATCGCCGGACCTTCCTAGCCGGTGCCGCCGCGCTGGGCCTGACCGCATGTTCCGGCAAAGGCGGGCGCACGAAACTGGTGCTGGGCGATCAGGTTCACCTGCTCCAGGCAAAGGCGGAGGCGGCCGGCGCCCTGAAAAACCTGCCCTATGACGTCGAATGGGCGAATTTCCTCGGCGCCGCGCCGGTGCTGGAGGCGCTCTACGCCGGGGCGGTCGACACCGCCGTGGCGGGCGACCTGCCGACCGTGCTCGCGGCCTCGGCGGGCGTGCCGCTCAAGATCGTCGCCGGCTCGCTATCCTCGACCAGGGACATCGCCATCATCGTTCCCGCAGGCTCTTCGATCCGCTCGGTCGCGCAATTGGAGGGCAGGCGCGTCATCGTGTCCAGCGCACGCGGCAGCATTTCCCACTATCTGCTGGTCGAAGCGCTCAAGGAAGCGAAGCTCGACCGGCGAAAGGTCGATATCAGCTTCATGCTGCCCAATGACGCCGCCGCCGCCTTCGCGGCGGGAAAGATAGAGGCATGGGCGACCTTCGGCACCTATCAACTCGCGGCGGAACAGCGCGGTGCGCGGGTCTTGCGCGACGGGGAGGGGATCAGCACGGGCCTCGGCCTGATCGTCGCCTCCCAGGCCGCGCTCGACGATCCGGCGAAGCGCGAAGCCCTGCGCGACGTGATCGCCCGCCTGCGCAAGGCGAGTATATGGTCGCGGGCGCATCCCGCCGACTATGCCCGCATCTTCGCCCAGCAGACGAAGATCGACCCGAAACTCGCCGCCCTGCTCGTGGAGCGGCAGAACCCGCTGCTCATTCCTCCCGACGCGACCGTGGTGAAGCCGTTGCAGCGGGTGGTCGACCGTTTCCATGCCTATGGCGAACTGCCCGCCCATATCAATGTCGCATCGTTCGTGGACGCGGGGATATTCCCCGCATGAGCCATGCCAATCCATTTATCAGCCTTTCTCATTGGGCGGCGCCCCGCCGCATCTCTACTATCCCGCGCAAAGGAGCATCGCCATGGCTACAGTCTTGAAGGACGACCGGTTCCGCCAGTCGGGCATCAGCCAAGCGGAATGGAAGGCCCGCGTCGACCTCGCCGCTTTCTATCGCTTGTCCGCCCTCTATGGCTGGGACGATTTCATCTACACCCATATTTCTGCCCGCGTGCCGGGGCCGGATCATCATTTCCTGATCAACCCCTTCGGCCTGATGTTCGATGAGATCACCGCATCCAGCCTGGTCAAGGTCGACCTGGACGGCAACGTCATCGGGGAAAGCGATTACGGCATCAACTATGCGGGCTATGTCATCCACAGCGCGGTCCACGGCGCGCGCGAAGACGCCCATTATATCGCCCATTTCCACAGCGCGGACGGCATGGCGGTGTCGGCCCACGCCGAAGGGCTGCTGCCGCTCAACCAGCGCGCCCTCTCGCTGATCCCGCGCCTGTCCTATCATGATTATGAGGGCGTCGCTCTCAACCTGGACGAACGGGAACGGCTGGTCGCGGACCTCGGCGACACCAAGGTCATGCTACTGCGCAATCACGGTACGCTCGCGCTGGGATCGTCGCCGGGCGAGGCGTTCAGCGGCATCTATCATCTGGAGGAAGCCTGCAAGGCGCAGGTCCGCAGCCTGGCCGTAGGCCGTGACAATATGCTGATCGCCCCCGAAGCCGCGCAAGAGGAAGTCCGCCGCCAGATGAGCCGGGAGCGCCAGCCGGTCGAGGGCGCCCGGTCGCATCACGACCTCGTCTGGGAAGCCGCGCTTCGCAAGGCGCAGCGCCAGTCGCCCGGCTTCGACGCCTAGGACCGATCGACATTCAGCCCATGGCGGCCTGCAAAAGGCGGCTGTTTCCCCTTGTCCCAGTTATGGCGTGCGGGGGCGGAAGTCGGCGACCAGATGGCCTTTTGCGTCGAATCGGGCGGGCACGATGCCCGGCTTTTCGCGGAAGGGCGCCTCGTCGTCATTGCCGAATATGGTGCACCACCAGCGGCCTTCCTTGTCCTTGAAGATGTTGCCGCCGCCGCCGCACGGCACGCTTTCATGCCGTTCGCGATAGGGGCCGAACGGCTTGTCGGCCATGGCCAGGGCGAAGGAATAGCGATTGGGTTCGAACCGGTCGACCACGCCTAGATAATAGTGGCCGTCATGCTTGAACATGGTCGGTCCTTCAAAGCCGATGTCGCGATAGCCGTGGCGCACGCATTTCCGGTTGTGATGGGCGGGATCGAGATCCGGATCGTCCAGCGTGACCGGCGTCCATTTGCCGTCATAGCCCGACAGGTCGGGTTTCAGCCGCACCATCTCCAGCGCCGGGCCATAGGTCAGATAGACCGCGCCGTCATCGTCGCCGAACAAAGTCGCGTCGATGCCGTTGCGCAGCGGCCGGTCGGGGGAAAAGGCGTGGACATAGGGGCCTTCCGCCTTTCCGCTCGTGCTTTTGAGTATGGCGATGCCAGACCGGCTGATCGAATGGCAGATATAATAATTGCCGTTGATATAGTGGATTTCCGGCGCCCAGATGGCGCGGAAATAGTCGCCCTTGCGCACCGTCCACTGCCTTTCCCAGCCGCCATCCTTCTCGATGCTCCACACCAGTCCCAGATAATCCCAGTGCTGAAGGTCGGGCGAACGCCACAGTTCGATGCCGTCATTCTGTTTCCAGATGTCGTCGCCGGTGGAGCCGGTCATGTAATAATGGCCGTCCCCGCCCAGACAGACGATCGTGTCGCGCAGGTGCAGGTGGAGCAGCGGCTTGACCGGCGGGATCAGCCCCTGGCTGACGACGCGGCCGGAATCGGAATCATTCCAGGGCAGGGCATTTTCCGGCGCCGGTCCCGGCCCCTTAAAGCGCACGCCCCTGCGGTCCACCGCCGCTTCGCTGGTCACCCAGCCGCCCCGTTCCGTCTCCGCCGTGACGGGCAGGCCCGGCCCGCTGATGCCGCTGACCTTGTAATAGCCCGGCGGCGGAGGATCGATCGGCCGGCCATGGTCGTCCTCGACGGGAAAGGGGGGCCTTCGAGGCTGGTCGGCCAGGGCGCGCGCGACGGGCGATGCGCCCATGCCGATCATCGCGGCGCTCCCGGCCATGATGGTCCGTCGGCTGAATTGCGGGCCGTTCGCCACATCCGTCTCCCTGTCCTGCTTCGCTTTCTCCGCGCAGGATAGCGGTGCCCGACGCCGCTTCTAAGCCGAAGACGGCATCAACCGAGACCCGCCGGGCAATGATGGCGCGCTTATTTTCCGATGTCCGGCCAATATGTTGCGAACTGCTTCCACATCCTGTCCAAGGATTGCGGTGACGTCCAGCGCATGCCGATGTCGCGATGCGGCGCGCCGGGGCCGTGGGAGCCGCGTTCGAAGAAGCGCGCATCCTGCGGACGGAAGAAGGCGCTCTTGCTGCCGTCGCGGGCGGTGCCGGCCATGCCGGTCCAGTGGTCGGGATGGATGTGGGCGTCCATGAAACAGTCGATGAACACCGCCTGGCCGACTGCGTCCGGATCGGCATACCGGCCGTCGGCGAAGCGGGTGGTCGGGTGCCAGGGACGGGCGAGCGCCACCGCGCCGTCGGGCACGCCCGCTTCCCGCGTCAGGCGGGAGCGGGCGAAGACGATGCCCATCGCCTGCGACCGGGGCGTGGAGGGCGCGGCGATATAGGATTGGAACCCGCCGGGCGCGGGCGGCTGGGCGCGGGGCCGTGACCGCAATTCGCTGCGGTCGATCCACAGCATGCCCTTGCCGAAGATGAAGTCGATATTGCCTGCGATCAGGCTGTCGCGGATCAGCGCTCGCCGTCCGTTGGCGAACAAAGTGTCCTGATAGCCGAGCAGCGCGACATGACGCAGCAGTACCCGGTCACTGCCAACATCCAGCAGCAGCGCGACCGCCTGCGCATCTGCGATCCGGGCTGGGTCGCCCTGAGGTCGCGCATCATTGGCCAGATAGTCGAACCGGTTTTCCACGGTCAGGCCGCTCACCGTGACGCGGTCGGCCCGGATAGTCAGGGTCGCCGATCCGGGCGTGCCCCATCCATCGCGATGCCACGCGCGCGCGCGCTGCGCCACCGCGTCGAAATGCAGCCTGGTCTTGGCCACCCCCGATCCGGTCAGCCGCGTCTTTGCACGGCGAATGGTCAGCTTTTCCCGATAGTCGCCCGGCCCGACCCGGATGTCGACCCAGCCGCCGCCCACCTGTTCGGATGCGGCGATCGCCTGACCGATGGAGGGGAAGCAGCGCGCCTTGCCGTCGCAGCGGGCGCTGACCTCATAGACTGGCGTTGCGCCCATGGCGACGGCGGGTGCCGCCAGCGCCGCCAAAAGGAGCAGCCCGGACCATGCGGTCCGGGCTGCGGGGGAGCCGGGGCGTTCCGCACCGCGTGCAGAAAAAGCGCGAAACGTCCCGGGAACCATGGATCAATATTTGAAGCGGACGCCGAAGTAGAACTGCCGCCCGAACTGGTGGTTCAGCACGACGCGGTCATTGGCGTCGATATATTGGTCTTTGCGTTCGTTGGTCAGGTTGTTCCCTTCGATCGTCAGGGTGATCGCCTTGGTCACGTTGATGCCCAGCGACGCGTCGACGTTGATGGAGCTGTTGACGCCTTCCTCGCTGCTCTGTTCGCGGGCGCCGCCGCCGAACGCTTCGACATATTTGGAGCGGTAGGACACCGAACCGCGCAGGTTGATCAAGCTGTCCTCATAGAAGAGCGTGGCGTTGGCGGTATGCTTGGACAGGTTGGTCAGCGGTCCCGTGACCACGCCCACGCCGCCCGGCCCCGGATATTTGAGGTCGGCCTTCACATAGGTGTAGTTGGCCAGCACGCCCACATTCTTCAGGAAGCCCGGCAGGAAGGAAAGCTGGTGCTGATAGTTGATCTCGAACCCTTGCAACTTGCCGCCATCGCCGTTGATCGTGCGGCGCACGGTGACCGGCACGTCGGGCGCCAGGCCCTGGTCGGTCGCCAGATTGATGGGGAAGCCAAGCTGGTTGAACGGCACCAGCGTGGAGATCTGCGTGCCCGAAAGCGAACCGATATCCTTCTGGAACAGGCTGACGCCCAGCAGCGATCCCTTGGCGAAATACCATTCGGCCGCCAGGTCCAGGTTGAACGCCTCGGTCGGGTTCAGGAAGGGATTACCCTGGTTGAACACCTGGTTCGCGGCCTGCAACGTCAGGCTGCCGCCGGGCGACAGCGCGCCTAGGCCCGGTCGGGTGATCACCTGCGCCGCGCCAAAGCGCAGCAGCAGGTTGGGCGTCAGTTCGGCCACCAGGTTCATCGAGGGCAGCCAGTTTTCATAGCTGCGATCGACGGTGATCGGCACGGCGGTGCCGCTGGACAGGCCATAGCCGAAGGAGGTCTGCTCCGTCTTGACATAGCGCACGCCCGCATCGCCGCGGAAGGTGATGCCGCCCAGTTCGCGTTCGAAGTCGATCTGGAACCACAGCGCCTTGTCGACTTCCTTGATGTTGCCGGTGTTGCTGGCGGCGGTCGCGTTGGGATTGGTGCCCGCCACGTCGCGGCCGTTCACGCGGAAATCCACCGACTGGCCGTTGATCGTCGTCACGCAATTGCAGTAAATATTCAACTGGTCGACGAAACCCTGGAGGTTGGGCACCAGATAGTTGCCATATTGGGGGTCGCCGGTGACACCGTTGAACGAACTGGTGAGCGCGGCGATCTGCGCCGGGGTCAGCGTGCCGGACGATGTTTCCGCGACGAAGCGGCGGGATTCGAACGTCTCGTAGCGGAACCGGCGATATTCGCCGCCGAAGGACAGCTTGAACCCGTCCGCGACATCCCATTCGCCACCCAGCTTGGCCGACATATAATCGTTGGTGACCTGGTTCTTGCGGATGCGCACGTCCGACGTGCCGTTGATGAAGGACCAGTTGGCCGGGTTGTTGGGGTCAAAGCCCCAGTTCATCACCGGCGAACGGTCATTGTCGCGATAATCCCAGCTAAAGCCGTCGGAATTCAGGCGGTCCAGCACCACGGTGGTCTGGACCGGGCTGTCGAACTTCGACTTCGAATAGCCGCCATAGGCGTTGATGCGGAACGTGTCGCTCAGCTCCTGCTTCACGATGCCGTTATACTGGTAGAAGGTCGTGCTGAATTCGTCGTGGCGCGATTCGATGCGCATGTCGACATCGTCGAACACGCCATAGACCAGCTCATTATCCTCATTCACCTCGCCGGTGCGGATGATGGTCTGCGACTTGCCGCTGGCGCCGGTGCGGCTGAACGACAGGGCCTCGATATAATTTTCGTTCCGCTTCGTCTTGGCCTTGGAATAGAGGCCTTCCACGACGATTTCGGTGCGATCCGAAGGCTGCCACTGGATCGCGCCGGTCAGGCCCAGCCGCTTGATGTCGTTCGACCAGCTATCATAGCGGGGAATGCGCGGATGATAGATCAGGCTGTCCCAGTTCGATCCGTCCGCCGCCGGGGCGCGGTTGATCTGCGCCACGGTCCAGCCGGGCAGGGTCGACGCCGCGTTGAAGCCGCCATTGACGCCCGACGGGCTCCAACGGACGGTCGAATGGCCTTTTTCCTCGATCGTGCGGGTCGAATAGGCGGCCGAAGCGAGCACGCCGAACGTGCCCTCCGGATTCTGCCAGCTTACCAGGCCCGCCAGGCGCGGGTCCCATGCCTTTGACAGGTCGTTATACCCCGCGCGGGCGGACCCGGCGATGGTGAAATTGTCCTTGTAATCCAGCGGACGGGCGGCCTGCAAATCGACGGTCGCGCCCAGCGATCCTTCCTCGACCGATGCCGACGCCGTCTTGCGCACGGTCAGCGAGTTGAACAGTTCCGATGCGAATACATTGAAGTCGAAGCCGCGGCCGCGATTGACGCCGCCGCCCGCGTCCGACCCGCCGGTCGTCGCCACCGCTTCCATGCCGTTGATGCGCACGCGGGTATATTCCGGGCCAAGGCCGCGCACGGAAATGGCGCGCCCTTCGCCGCCTTCGCGCGAAATCGCCACACCGGGAATGCGCTGGAGCGATTCGGCCAGGTTGTTGTCGGGGAATTTGGCGATGTCTTCCGCCTTGATGACGTCGACGGCGGCGGTCGATTGGCGCTTTTGCAACTGGGCGTTTTCAACCGAGTTGCGGAAGCCGGTGACGATGATGTCGGCGGTGCCGCTATCCTGGGCGGCTACCTCCTGCGCCGTGGCCGGCGCGGCGCAGGCAAACGCCAGCACAGTGGCCGAAGCGCCGAAGGCCAGACGATGACGAATGACGGTTGCAGACGAACGCATTGCTTTCCTCCCCTATTCTTATCCGGTCAGCCACGATGGTTTCGCAGCTTGGCCGATTGTCTTGATACCCCGTGTAACAGCTTATGACACCGGTATCAATAAATGGCAGTCACCGCATGTTGATAGGGCAAGCGCGCAAATGCTTCGTCCGCGAAAAGGGGATTGATCGATGCGCGGGAAGCATCGGTTCGACAGGCGTTCGGTGTTAGGAAAGTCGATAATGGATGGACGATGCCCGCCCTGCATCGATCGATCCGCTGTGCGGTATGGAACCGGCGCGTTCGACGCGCCAATCTAGGGAGCGTTTTCCGGACAGGTGGAACAACCCGCCGACCTGGGACGCATTAAAACGAGAAGCTGGAGCAGCGGCCCGACGCCGTCGGATCGAAATCCGCTCCAGCCGAAGGGCCGCAGCGGCCGCGAATGGGGAGGGTCGACGATGCCTGGAGAGAATGACAACGCCGTCCGGGCGACACGGGTGCGCTATACCATCATCGCGCTCGTCTTCATCATCACTTCGCTCAACTATGCCGACCGGTCGACATTTTCGATCGCGGGCGCGGCGGCATCCGACGAACTGGGCCTGACCACGATCCAGACCGGCTTCATCCTGTCCGCCTTCGCCTGGGCCTATGCCGCGGCGCAGATCCCCGGCGGCGCGCTGCTCGACCGGTTCGGCACGCGCCCGGTCTATATCGCGGCGATCGTCACCTGGTCCGGCTTCACCATGTTGCAGGGCTTTGCCGGCTTCCTGACCGGGGCGTCGGTGGTGGTGCAACTGTTCCTGCTGCGTTTCCTGGTCGGTTTCTGCGAGGCGCCGTCCTTTCCCGGCAATGCGCGGATCGTCGCCGCATGGTTCCCGGCGCGGGAACGGGGCACGGCGTCGGCCATCTTCAATTCCGCCCAATATTTCTCCTTGGTCGCCTTCGCGCCGCTGATGGGCTGGATCGTGCACAGCCTGGGCTGGCGCGCCGTCTTCTTCGTGATGGGGGCGCTGGGCCTGCTGGCGGCGCTGACCTTTGCCACG
The DNA here is from genome assembly GCF_026427355.1 of Sphingobium sp. JS3065. Taxonomy (NCBI): domain Bacteria; kingdom Pseudomonadati; phylum Pseudomonadota; class Alphaproteobacteria; order Sphingomonadales; family Sphingobiaceae; genus Sphingobium; species Sphingobium sp. JS3065. Next base: position 456,981 of record NZ_CP102665.1, on the reverse strand, counting down.
TTCATCCGCGACCCGGCCCGGCACAAGGGCGTCAACCAGGCGGAACTGGACCTGATCCGGGAGGGCGGCGGACTGGTGGAGCTGGACAGTCAGACGGCCGGCGGGCGCGCCGGCACCTTCACCTGGCATAATGTGCGCCAGTTGCTGACCAACCGCATGATGGTCGGCATTTATCTCGGTCAATATTGCATCAATGTGCTGACCTATTTCTTCGTCACCTGGTTCCCCATCTATCTGGTGCGCGACCGAGGTTTCGACATACTCCAGGCCGGTTTCGTGGCGGCCGTTCCGGCGCTGTGCGGATTTCTGGGCGGCGTGGCGGGCGGCGTGCTGTCCGACCGGCTGCTGGCCCGGACGGGATCGCTCACCCTGGCGCGCAAGGCGCCGCTGCTGGGCGGCATGCTGCTGGCCAGCCTGATCATGGCGGCGGCCTATGTCGACAGCCAGGCGGGCGTCATCCTGCTGATGTCGCTGGCCTTCTTCGGCAAGGGGGTGGCGTCGCTCGGCTGGGCGGTCATGTCCGACGTCGCGCCGCGCCAGTTGGCGGGGCTGGCGGGCGGCGTCTTCAACACCTTCGGCAACGCGGCCGGGATCGTCACGCCCATTGTCGTCGGCCTGCTGGTCGCGCAGGCCGGGTCGTTCGACACGGCGCTGATTTTCGTCGGCGCCCACTGCCTGCTGACCATTTTCGCCTATTTCGTCATCGTCCAGAAGGTCGAGCGCCTGGAGTTGCAACCATGACCGTCGACCGCCGGACCATGATGATCGGCGGCGGCGCGATGGCGCTGGCCGCCATGCTGCCCGCGCAGGCGAAGGCGGCGGTGTCGCGGGTGACGATCGACACGCCGATGGCCGCGCCCCGCTGGGCGGTGCTGCAACGCCACCTGATCGCCATGCAGGGCGACGCCGCCCGCGCCTTCCACGACCGCTATTTCAACCAGCGGCACGAGATAGAGGCATTTCTGCGCTGGGGCGCCAATGACGGGCCGGACGACGCGATAGAGGCGATCAACGACTGGCCCTATCTCTATCTGATAGGCGGCGAGACGGGGTTGATCGACCTGGCCCAGGCGATGCAGGAGGCGCATTTCGCGCAATATTCGCGCGCTCGCACGAAGGACGTGCCGATGGGCCGCAACGGCATGTATGTGCGCGAATTCCCGCCGCAGATGGACTGGCAGCATATTTCCGAAGGGCTGACCACCTTCAACCAGCTTGGCCTATGCACGCCACGCGATGCCAAATTAATTGCCCGCGCCCGCCGCTTCGCCGATTTCTACACCGGACGCGATCCCAAAGCCCCCAATTACGATCCGCAGCGCAAGCTGATCCGATCCATGTTCAACGGCAGCATCGGCCCGCTGATGCGCCCCGCGACCATGCTGGACTGGGCGGGCGACCCGTTCGACACCGGTCCGTTCGAAATGGTGCATGGCGAATCCAGCTATGCCGACACGCTGGAACATTATCGCGAATATACCGAAACGGTGGGCGATAATCCGCTGAACCTGCATTCGACCGCGCTGGGCTTCAACGCCTGGATGCTGACGGGGGAGGACCGGTTCCGCGACTGGATGCTGGAATATGTGGAGGCATGGGCCGGGCGCGCCCGCGCCAATGGCGGCATCCTGCCCAGCAATATCGGACCCGACGGGACGATAGGCGGCGGCGCGGGCGGACGCTGGTATGGCGGCACCTATGGCTGGGGCTTCAGCCCGGTCAATCCGGTGACCGGCAAGCGGGAGGACCGCAACCGCATCCCCCGCGCCATCATGGGTTTCATGAACGCCTATCTGGCGACGGGCGATGACCGCTACCTGCAGGTCTGGCGCGACCAGAACGCCCGCATCAACGCGCAGTCGAAGCGGATCGACGGGGTGGATTGCACCCCCACCATGCATGGCGAGCGGGGCTGGTACGGCTACAAGCCCGGCCCCTATCGGTTCAACACGGGCGAAATCTGGTATCTGTCGATGCGCGACGGCGACCGGGTTGCGATGGCCGCCACCCCCTGGACCGACTTTCTGGAAGGGCGCGACCCCGGTTGGGCCGAACAGGCGCTGATGGACGACATGGAACGGGTGCGCACGCAGATGGTGCGGGTGCGGGCGGATCGCACCACCGCCCGCACGCGGCTGGCCGACAATCCGATCGAGCGCAATCCCGTGACCGTCACCGCGCTGCTGCACCAGACGATGGGCGCCATCCATGTCGCCCGCCCGCCATGGTCGAAAAATTCGCCCAATCAGGGCGGCACGCTGCTGTTTGCGCGGCTGCGCCATTTCGACGCCGACCGGAAGCGGCCCGGCCTGCCGGAAGACGTGGCGCTGCTGGTGGAGGGCATGACCTCCGCCAGCACGACCCTGTCGGTCGTCAACCTCAATGCCGCAGAGGCGCGCCGGATGGTGATTCGCGGCGGCGGCTATGGCGAACATGCGATAGAGGCGGTGCGCATCGGCGATCGCCGGATCGTAGCGGGCGGACGCGACGTCGTCATCCGGCTGGAGCCGGGATCGGGCGCGCGGATCGTGCTGGAGATGCGCTGCCACAGCCGCAAGCCGGGCCTCGACTGGCCCGACTTCAACGCCTGATTTCCAGCCTGCTCAGCCTTCCGCCACCGCCTTCAAACACAGGTCGCGGAAGGCGGGCAGGGCGGGGTTCTCATTCTCGCGCCGCCAGGCCAGGTGCAGTTCGACCGGGGTGTCGGGCTGGCTGACGAACGGGCGGAAGGTCACGCCACGCGGGTGCAGCCCGGCGGCGGCCTCCGGCACAATGCCGGGCGCCAGGCCCGCGCCGACCAGCCCCAGCAGCGAATGAATCTGCGTCACATATTGCACATAGTTGGGCGCGACGCCCGCCCGCTCGAACAGGCTGGCCAGCAGCAAGTGGAAATAGCCCGCGCCCCGCTGCGCATACATGACCAGATCCTGCCCGTCGAAATCGCCCGGTTCGAATTGCGTCTGCGCGGCGCGGGGATCATCCTCAGGCAGCGCGACCAGCAGCTTTTCCAACAGCAGCGGCGCGAATTCGAACTGCACCCGGTCGACCGGCGGACGAACCAGCGCCAGGTCGATCAGGCCGGTATGCAGCGCCTCGAACTGGTCGCCGGACACCAGTTCATGCAGTTGCAGTTCCAGCCCCGGCAGCGCGACCGCCGCCCGCTTGACGATGCGGGGCAGCAGCATATAGCCCGACACGGCGGTGAAGCCGATGGAGATGCGTCCCGCCTCTCCCTTCCACACGCGCCGCGCCGCCAGCGCCGCGCTTTCCGACAGACGCACGATCCGCCGCGCCTCATGCAGGAAGGTCTCGCCCGCCAGCGTCAGCGTGACACGCCGGCTGGTGCGGTTGAATAGCTCCACGCCCAATATGCGTTCCAGCACCTGGATCTGGCGGCTGAGCGGGGATTGCGTCATGTGCAGCCGCTCCGCCGCCCGGCCGAAATGCAGTTCCTCGGCCAGGACGACGAAGCAGCGGAGATGGGTGAGTTCGAACATGACCGGTGCATACATGCTGGCGGCCCCCTGCGATAGCCGGGGCTACAGCTGCTGCACCGGCGCGCCGTTCACGCGCACCCGCGACAGGCGTATGTCGGGGCTGTGCGCCAGGATCGACGGGTGAGTGACGCCGTCGAACCGGCTATCCTCTATCCGCAACGTCCCCACCGGCGCGCCGGGCAGCCCCTGGCTATCCAGCACGCGCGCGGCCTTGGCCACGGTCATGCGCTGGATCAGGATGTCGCGCAGGACCGGCTTAAACGGACCGTCCGCCCCTTCCTCATAGTTGAAGTCGCAGGTGATGGCGGCGCGAGACACCTGGCCCACGGTCAGGTCGCGGAAATAAAAATGTTCCAGCAACCCGCCGCGCAGGGCGTTGTTCTTGAACCGGATCGCGTACCACAGGTCGGGCGAATCCATGGTGCAGCGTTCGGCGTAGATATGGCGCGCGCCGCCGGAAATCTGGCTGCCCACCACGACGCCGCCATGCCCTTCCTTCATGCGGCAGTCGCGGATGACGATATTCTGCGCCGGGGTGGCGAGCCGCCGCCCGTCGGCATTGCGGCCCGAATTGACCGCGATGCAATCGTCGCCCGTGTCGAAGGTGCACTGTTCGATCAGCATCATGTCGACCGATTCGGGGTCGCAGCCGTCATTGTTGGGGCCAAGCCCATGGATGTCGACGCCGCGCACGACGACGTTGCGGCACAGGACCGGATGCACCTGCCAGAAGGGGGATCGGCGCAGCTTCACCCCCTCGATCAGCACCCGGTCGCAGGCATAGAATTGGACGAAGGCGGGTCGCAGATAGCTGCCCTCGCCAAAGATGCGCTTTTCAGGCGGCGCATTTGCCTCCGCCATCTGGAACAGGCGGGCGCGGGCCGGGCGCTGGTCGGCCATACCCTCCTTCCAGCCATGCTCCACCGTGCCGTTCCACGGTCCCTTCCATGACCACCAATTGTCCGGCCCTGCCTGTCCGTCCAGCGTCCCCGCGCCGGTCAGCGCCACATTTTCCTGCCCATGGGCATAGACCAGCGGCGAATAGTTCATCAATTCCATCCCCTCCCACCGGGTGAAGACGATGGGATAATCCTGCGGCCGGGTGGAAAACAGGATGGTCGCGTCCGCCTGCACATGCAGGTTGACGTTGGATTTCAAATGGATCGCGCCGCTTTCCCACGTGCCTGCGGGCACGATCACGCGGCCACCGCCCGCATCATGGGCGGCGGCGATGGCGGCGGCGATCGCCTTGCCATTGTCATGCCCTTTTACGGGGCGCGCACCGAAGCGGGTGATCGGGAAATCGGCGTCGGGAAAGCTGGTGGCGCGGATCGACCGGACGATCCAGTCGGCGCGTTCCCATGGGTCGGCGGGTGGGATCGCGGCGGCGGCTTCCTGCAGCGGCAGCATCGCCGCCAGAGCAGTGCAGGCCGATGCGTCCAGAAGCGTGCGGCGGGAAAGGGTTTTGGACAAAGTGGGTTGGTTCTTCATGGGCCTCTCCATTTGCGGACATGTTTTGTCAGGCGGTCAGTGCCGGTCCTTGCGGTGCGAGCATGGCACGGCGGACGCCGCGCATCGATGTCGCGTGGACATGAATCGATCCATTTTAAACGGTGGGTCTCGCCCCGGCGGACGGGTAGCAGGGGGCAATACTTCAAGAGGGAGGGCAGGATGTCGCCACAGGAAATGGCCCAGCGTATCGGCGGAGGATTGCTGTCCTTCCCCGTCACGCATTTCGACCGGGATTTCGCCTTTGACGAGGCCGCCTATCGCGAGCATCTCGGCTGGCTGGGCGGCTATGACGTCGCGGGCCTGTTCGCCGCGGGCGGGACCGGCGAATTCTTCTCCCTTCGTCCGCAGGAAGTGCCCGGCATCGTGCGCGCCGCGGTCGAGGAAGCAGGCGACAAGGTGCCGGTGCTGGCCGGATGTGGCTATGGCACGGCCATCGCCACCGACCTGGCGAAGGAAATCGAGGCGGCGGGCGCCAAGGGCCTGCTGCTGCTGCCGCCCTATCTGGTCAATTCCACGCAGGATGGCCTGGCCGCGCATGTAGAGGCGGTGTGCAAGGCGACCTCGCTGGGCGTCATCGTCTATAATCGCGACAACGCCGTGCTGAATGAAGACACGCTGGCCCGGCTGTGCGAACGCAACGCCAATCTGGTGGGGTATAAGGACGGCATAGGCGACGTCGAACTGATGATGCGCATCTATGCGAAGATGGGTGACCGGCTGACCTATGTGGGCGGCCTGCCCACGGCGGAAACTTTTGCCCCGGCCTATCTGGAAATGGGCGTCACCACCTATTCCTCGGCGATCTTCAACTTCATGCCCGAATGGGCGCTGGCCTTCTACCAGGCGGTGCGCGCGCGGGACAAGGATGCGATCATGGCGGGTCTCAAGGGCTTCGTCCTGCCCTATATCGCGCTGCGCAACCGCAACGCGGGCTATGCGGTGTCCATCGTGAAGGCGGGCATGCGCGCCATCGGACGGTCGGCGGGCGGCGTGCGCCCGCCGCTGACCGACCTGACCGATGCGGAGTTGCAGGAATTGACCGCGCTGATCGAAAGGGCCAATGCGGGGCTGAAGGCCGCCGCCTGACGGCAGGCCCCGCGATGCGGGCTTCCGGTCCTTTGCACGGGACTGGCCGTGGCACCGGCCATCGGGTGACCTGTCACCTGAAGGGCCGGTGCCATTTCTTTTCACGAAGGGTCAGCCCCGCGCCGGGACGGCGGCGGCGATGCGAACCAGATCCTGCGGCGCGCCCTGCCATGTCCCCGCCATCAGCCCGCCTGGGCTGAACAGGGCTGTCGCGACCTGCAACGCGTCCTTCCCCTGCCACAGGGCGGTCAGATCGCCCGCCAGCGGATCGTCCACCGCGCCCCACCGCGCCGCATTGTCGCCCCTGACATGGCCCAGCCAAGCGCCCAGCGCGGTCAGGATCACCGGACATTCATGGCCCGATGCCCGGCTGGCGGCCAGCGTGCCCAGCCAGCGCTGCGGGATTTTCTGGCTGCCGTCCATGGCGATCTGGATCAGCCGATGGGGCAGGGCGGGATTGGCGAAGCGGGCCATCAACCGGTCGGCATAAGCGGACAGATCCTGCCCCGGCGCGGCGGCGATGGTGGGCGCGGCCTCCCGCCGCATCAGCCGTTCGGCCATTTCGCGCAGGCCCGGATCGGCAACCGCCTCATGCACATGGGCATGACCCCGTTGCAGCCCCAGATAGGCGATGGCTGAATGGGCGCCGTTCAGCATGCGCAGCTTCGCCGTCTCATAGGGCGCGACATCGGCGACCAGTTGCGCGCCGACTTCCTCCCAACGGGGCCGGGGACCGGCGAAGCGATCCTCTATCACCCACTGGCTGAACGGTTCGGTGGCGATCATGCCTTCGTCGCGCAGGCCGGTCGCCGCCTGCGCCGCGTCCCGGTCCTCGACTGTGGTAGCAGGGACGATCCGGTCGATCATCGTCATCGGAAAACGGCAATGATCCGCCACCCACCCGGCCAGCGCGGGGTCGCGCGCGGCCAGATAGGCCTGCATCAACCGTTCCAGTTGCGGGCCATTGTCGGCCAGATTGTCGCAGGACAGCAGGGTCACGCCGCGCAGGCCCGCCGCCCGCCGCCGCGCCAGCCCTTCGGCCACGAAGCGGTAGAGGCTGCTCTCGCCCGCCAGCGCGGGGTCCAGCGTGCCGTCGGCGGCGCGGCAATAGCCCTTTTCCGTGACGGTGAAGCTGATGATCCGGGTCGCGGGCGCGGCGATGCGGTCGATCACCGCTTCGGGGCTAGCTGTCGCGACCAGCACTTCCCGCACGGCGCCCACCACGCGCAGCCGGGTGCCGTTCTCCGACCGTTCCGCCACGGTATAAAGGCCGTCCTGCGGATTGAGCTGGTCCGCCACCTCGGCGGAGCGCAGCGACACGCCGCAGATCATCCAGTCGCGCTGGCCCGCGTCCATCGCCCGGTCGCAATAGACGGCCTGATGGGCGCGGTGGAACGCACCGATGCCGAAATGGACGATGCCCACGGCCTGCGCGGCCCGATCATAGCCGAAGCGGTCGATGCCCGCAGGAAGCCGGTCCAAAGTCGCGGCCGACAGCCTCACAGCCGGTACGCCCGCTTGGCGAGATTATAGCTCAGGTCCTGCGCCAGTTCGGCGGCCTCCCAATCCTCTATCCGGTGTTCGGCGACCAGTTCGGCCAGGAAGCCGCAATCGATCCGCCGGGCGACGTCATGCCGCGCCGGGATGGACAGGAAGGCGCGGGTATCGTCGTTGAACCCCACCGTGTTGTAGAAACCGGCGGTTTCCGTGGTCATGCGGCGGAAACGGCGCATCCCTTCGGGACTGTCGTGGAACCACCAGGCCGGACCCAGCTTCAGGCACGGATAATGGCCGGCCAGCGGCGCCAGTTCGCGGGCATAGACGCTTTCGTCCAGGGTGAAGAGGATGATGGACAACCTATCGTCATTGCCGAAACGGTCCAGCAGCGGCTTGAGGGCGCGGACATATTCGGTCCGGGTCGGGATGTCGGCGCCCTTGTCGCGGCCGAAGCGCTGGTGGACGGCCGCATTGTGATTGCGGAAGGCGCCGGGATGGATCTGCATGACCAGCCCGTCATCCACGCTCATCGCGGCCATTTCCGTCAGCATCTGGGCGCGGAACAGTTCGGCGTCGGCGGGGTCGGCCGCGCCGGTGCTGACTCGGCGGAACAGCGCCTCCGCCTCCACACGGGGCAGGTCGGCGGTCAGCGCGGTGGGGTGGCCATGATCGGTGCTGGTCGCGCCCATCGACGCGAAAAAGGCGCGGCGCTGGCGATGCGCGGCCAGATAACCGTCCCAGGAAAAGCAATCCTGGCCGGTCAGGTCGGAAAAGGCGGCCAGATTGTCCCGGAAGCCATCGAAATCGGGATCGACCACCGGGTCGGGCCGATAGGCGGTAATGACTTTCCCTTGCCAGCCCGATGCGCGAATGGCGGCATGATGCTCCAGCGTGTCGAGCGGACTTTCGGTGGTGGCGATGACTTCGATATTATAGCGTTCGAACAGGGCACGGGGACGGAAGGCGTCGGTCGCCAGCGCCTGGGTGATGCTGTCGAAATAATGGTCCGCCGTGCCCGCGTCGAGCCGCACGTCTATGCCGAACGCCTCCGCGAATACCCAGTCCAGCCACATGCGCGAGGGGGTGCCGCGAAACAGGTGATAGCGCTGCGCGAACTGCCGCCAGGCCTCCCGTGGATCGGCGTGCGGGTTACGCACGCCCAGCGCCTCCATCGGCACGCCCTGCGAATAAAGCATGCGGAAGACATAATGATCCGGCACCAGCAGCAGGTCGGTGGCGTTGCCGAAATGGGCGTTGCCCGCGAACCAGGACGGGTCGGTATGGCCGTGCGGGCTGACGATCGGCAGGTCCGCGACCGACCGGTACAGGGTGCGGGCGATGGCGCGGACGGCGGGGTCGGCGGGCAGCAGCCGGTCGGGATGAAGATATAGCGGGCACGTGTCGGTCATGATCTGTCCTGTCGGTTAGGCTAGGCCGGTGCGTCGCGCCCAGCCCAGCCACAATTCGGGCCAGGCCGCGACGGGAAGTCCGGCGATGCGGGAAACGCCGAAGCCGTGGCCGCCCTCGGCAAAGATATGGGTGTCGACGCTGACCCCCGCCGCCCGCAACGCGGCGCGCAGGCGCAGGCTGTTTTCCACCGGCACGGTCGCGTCATCCTCCGCATGGACCAGGAAATGGGGCGGCGACTGGGGCGTGACGGTGCGGTCGGTCGAATGGGCGGCCTCCAGCGCGGCGCCGGGATTGGGGCCAAGCAGCTTTTCCCGCGATCCGGGATGGGCGATGGCCGGGTCCATGCTGACCACCGGATAAATGGGCGCGGCGCAAAAGGGGCGGGCGGACAGCCGGTCCGCCGCATCCACCATGGGGTAGCAGCGTGTCGCGAACCGGGTCGACAGGTCGGAACAGACATGCCCCCCGGCCGAAAAGCCCATCGCCGCCACCCGTTCGGCGTCGATGCCATGCCGGGCGGCGCGCTGGCGGATGAGGCGCAGGGCGCGCTGCGCATCGGCCAGCGGCACATTGGCGCGGTCGGCCCATCCTTCGCCCGGCAGGCGATAGATGAGGACGAAGGCGTGATAGCCATGGGTGATCAGCCAGTTGGCCACCTGATAGCCGCTATTGTCGAACGCTTCCTGCCGATAGCCGCCGCCCGGCGCGATCAGCACCGCCGCGCCGTTCGGGCGGTCGGGCGTGAAATGGACGATGCGCGGGCGGGCGATGCCGGTGATGATCCGGTCCGGCCGGTCGGCCACGGCGGAGCGTTCCTCAATGCGTTCCACCGGCAGCGCGGCGGGGGCGCCGGGCGGGGCGCCGGGCCACAGGTCGACGGTTTCGGCGGGATCGCGGGGCGCGATGACCGGCGCGGTCGCGGCGCGGGCCATGACCGGCAGCGCGGCGGAAGCGGCCAGCGCACCGACGAAAAGGGTGCGGCGGTCGATGCTCATATTCCCGTTCCTCTCCGCATTGCGAGTCCCGTTTGGTAACCGGTGTCATTTTTGGTTGCCGTACTCGCGCCCTGCTGTCAAGAATGCAGGCGACAGGAGAGAGAGATGCTTTGCATGAAGACTGAACGGCGTTTCGGGCGGACCGGCATGATCGGGTCGGCCCTGATGGTCCTGGCGGCGGCCTGCTCGCCCCTGCCCGCGATGGCGGCGGCGCCCTCCAAACATATCGCGGCCAGCCCGGTCGAACCGACGAAGGGCGGGGCAGGGGGACGCATCATCCGCGTGACCAGCCTGGCCAAGGACGGGCCGGGATCGCTGCGCGAAGCCATCGATGCGAAGGGACCGCGCATCGTCGTGTTCGAGGTGGGCGGCGTCATCGACCTCGGTCGCGACGTGCTGGAGATCAACGAACCCTTCCTGACCATCGCCGGGCAGACCGCGCCGTCGCCGGGCGTGACGCTGATCCGCGCCGGCATCGACCTGAAGACCCATGACGTGATCCTCAGCCACATCCGCGTCATGACCGGCGCGGACCGCCAGCCGCATTTCTCGCAGTGGGAGGCGGACGCCTTTTCCACCGTGGCGGCGCATAATGTCATCGTCGAACATTGCAGTTTCCTGTGGGCGATCGATGAGAATATGTCAGCGTCCGGCCCGCGCTTCGAAGGGCGCACCCCCGCCGAATGGCGCGCCCATACCAGCCACGACATCCTGTTTCGCGACAATCTGGCGGCGGAGGGACTAGCCAACGCCAGCCATCCCAAGGGCGAACATTCGAAGGGGTCGCTGGTCCATGACAATGCGACCGGCATCACCTTCTACCGCAACATCTGGGCACATAATGTGGAGCGCGCGCCGCTGGTGAAGGGCGGGGCGCAGGTGCGGATGATCAACAATCTGATCTACGATCCGGGCCACCGCGCCGTGCATTATAATCTGATGAGCCTGGAGTGGGCGGGCCATGATTATGTGACCGGCCAGATCACGGCGGTCGGCAACGTCATGCGCGGCGGCAATTCCACCGATCCGGGCCTGCCCTTCCTAATGCTGGGCGGTGACGGCGACCTGGCCTTCCACGGGCGGGACAATCGCGCCGTCGACCGGTTCGGCAACGCCCTGCCGATGTTCGGCCGCTATGGCGAGACGAAGGCCAGGCTGGTGGAGGCGAAGGAACCGTTGGCGAGCCTGGACGGCTTCGACATATTGCCGTCCGGGGCGGTGGAGACCAGTCTGCTGGCCAGCGCGGGCGCGCGTCCGTGGGACCGGGCAGCGGACGATATCCGCGTGCTCTTCTTCGTTGCGGAGGGACGGGGCGAAATCATCGATGACGAGCATCAGGTCGGCGCGGGCTACCCCAAGATGGCGGAGACGCGGGCGCCCTTCGTCGCCGCCGACTGGAATCTGCTCAGCATGACGCCACGCTCCGGCCGCTATCCGGGGCAAAAGGGCGGCGCGCAGGAAAAATTGTCCGACCGCGACAGGGCGATGCGGGGGGACAGCAAATGAGCGCGGTTCTGGCGCTGGCGCTGCTGGGGGGCGCCCCGGCCATGGCGGTGATCGACGAGCGCACCGTGATGCGGCGGGAACCCAACCCGCACGGCGCCATCGGCATGAGCACCGCCTATCGCATCTCCGACGCCGCGCCGCAGCCGCGCGCGATGGAATTCCGCCGCCGCGTGCTGGACCGGGGCGCCGCCATCGGCGTGCACCCCATCGCCCATGATGAGGTCTATCATGTGCTGGACGGGGAGGGCGAGGTGGAATCCGACGGACAGCGCGCCATGCTGCGCGCCGGGATGACCGCCTATCTCTACAAGGGCGCGGCGGTCGGCATCCGGCAGGTGGGCGAAAAGCCGCTGTCGCTGATCGTCGCCTATCCCAACAGCCAGTAAAACTGGTGGGTCCAGATCAGCGGCGCACATCCCCGCCGCTGGCGGAAAAGCCGTCCAGCGCCGCCCGGCCGATCAGGCAGAAATCACCCGCAATGCCGTGCTTGAGCGCGGTAAGGGCCAGCCCCGCCTGCGCCATGGCGCCGGCGTCGCCACCCTCCAGCCACTGGTGCAGCACCCCTGCGGCAAAGGCGTCGCCCGTGCCGATGCGGTCGACGATGCCGGTCACGTCGATCTCCGCCGTCTGGTGCGCGCCGTCGCGCCGGTCGACCCGTGTCGCGATGCGATGATGGCTGGCGGTCACCAGATGGCGGGCGGTGGACGCAATGATCTGAAGATCGGGGAAGGCGTCGAACGCGGCCATCGCCGCTTCCCGGCGACGATCCTCGCCATCCCCGGAAAAGGGGCGGTCCAGCAGCAGGGATATGTCGCGATGATTGCCGATCAGGATCGTCGCGTCGCTCACCAGATCGCGCAAGATGCCGCGTGGATCGCTGTCCCAACCCTGCCAGAGCTGCGCCCGATAATTGCCGTCGAAACAGATCGGCACGCCCGCCTGCCGCGCCGCCGCATGCGCCGCCCGCGCCAGCGCCACCCCGGCGGGGCCAAGCGCGGGGGTGATGCCGCCGCTGTGCAACAACCGGGCGCCGTCCAGCGCGCCCACAAAGTCGATGTCGGACGGGTCGGCACAGGCGAAGGCGCTGCCCGCCCGGTCATAGGTGATGGCCGCCGGGCGCGGACCAGCCCCCGCTTCCATGAAATAAAGGCCCATGCGTCCGGATGCCCGCGCCAGAAAGCGCGTATCCACGCCCGCGCCGCGCAGCGCGGACACGGCGCGGTCGCCCAACACATTGTCGCTGACCAGCCCGACGAAGCGCACCGCATGGCCCAGTGACGCCAGGCCGGACGCGACATTGGCCTCCGCCCCGCCCACCACTAGGTCCAGGCTGTCCGCCTGCACCATCAGTCGCTGCCCCGGCGGGGTCAGCCGGAAAAGAAGTTCGCCGAAGGCGACGACAGGTGCGGTTGAGACGGGCGCGGTCGCGGTCATGGCGGAAACCTAACGCGCCAGCCAGCCGCCGTCGACGGCCAGTATCTGCCCCGTGACATAGTCCGCCGCGGACGACGCCAGAAATACGGCGGCGCCCGCGATATCCTCCGGCCTGCCCCAGCGCCCCGCGGGGATGCGTTCGCGGATCTGTCGGTCCCGCGTCTCGTCCGCCTGCAACGCGGCGGTGTTGTTGGTCGCGATATAGCCGGGGGCGATGGCATTCACTTGCACGCCCTGTGGCGCCAGTTCGTTGGCCATCGCCTTCGTCACGCCCACCACGCCGGACTTGGCGGCGGCATAGCTGGGCACGCGAATGCCGCCCTGGAAGGACAATAGCGAGGCGATGTTGACAATCTTGCCCGCGCCCTGCGCCGCCATCGGACGCGCCGCTGCCTGACTGAGGAAAAACAGCGTCTTGAGGTTGGTGTCTACCACCGCGTCCCAATCCTCTTCGCTGAAATCGGGCAGGTCGGCGCGGCGGATGATGCCCGCATTGTTCACCAATATGTCGATCCGCCCCAGCGCGGCGACGGTGTCGTCCACTATTCCCGCGACCGGCGCGATGGTGGACAGGTCCGCCCGGATGTCCAGGCCACGCCGTCCGGCGGCGGCGATCCCCGCCAGCGTATCGGCCGGTTCGGATCGCCCCGCCAGCGCGACGTCCGCGCCCGCCTGCGCCAGCGCGACCGCGATCGCCTGGCCGATGCCGGTATTGGCCCCGGTGACCAGCGCCACCTTGCCCGAAAGATCGAAGTTGATCGCCATCGCCTCTGGTCCCGGTCCGCTTATTGCAACTGGCAGATGTCGAGCACGTTCATGTCGGTATAGTCGAGATTTTCCCCGCCCATGGCCCAGATGAACGCATATTTCTTCGTGCCCGACCCCATATGCACCGACCAGGGCGGACTGATCACAGCTTCCTCATTGGCGATCACGATGTGCCGCATCGCGTCCGGTTCCCCCATATAATGGAAGATGCGGTCGGTCGGTTCGGGCATGTCGAAATAGAGATAGATCTCGCTGCGGCGGTCATGCAGGTGCGGGGGCATGGTGTTCCAAACGCTGCCTTCCTCCAGCACGGTCAGGCCCAGCAGCAGTTGCGCGCTGTCGCACACGCCGGGGATGACAAGCTGATAGATGGTGCGCCGGTTGGAATTGGCCAGGTCGCCGCGCTCCAGCGGATTGGCCTCTGCCAACGTGATCTTGCGGATTGGGCAGGCCTTGTGTGCCGGGACGGAGGCGATGTAGAATCGCGCGCCGTCCCCTTCGAACGTTACGTCCTTCGATCCCATGGGGACGTACAGGCATTCCTTATTGCCCATTTCGAACCGCTCGCCATCCACGGTGACCGCGCCGGGACCGCCGATATTGACGATCCCCGCCTCGCGCCGTTCCAGGAAGGGATGGCCCGCCGCGCTGGCCGGTTCGGTCTGGGCAGGCAGGGAAAGCGGCGCGCCCGCGGGCACGGCGCCGCCGATGACGAAGCGTTCGTTATGGGAATAGTTCAGCACCACCTGACCCGGCACGAACATGCCGCCGACCAGATAGCGGTCGCGCAGTTCGCCGTTCGAAACGCACTCCATCATGTCGGGATGCGTGGCGTGATAGGTCTTGGCGAACATACTGAACTCTTTCCCTCTCCAATGTGGATGGTGCTTGTCTAGTCCGTTATGGTAACCGGTGTCAATGCGGGGCCGAGGGTCATACGCGCCATGCGCTCCCCCGATGGATATATTCAGCTCCTGGCCGTGCCGACGGAGGCGCGCTCGATCAGGTCGGACATGAACATCGAGGGACCGGCCTGCGCATCGGCGGGGTCGACCAACTTCAGCGCGGCGGCCCGCGCCATGGCGGCGATGGGCCAGCGCACGGTGCTGAGCGGGGGCCAGATATGGGCGGCGATGGGCGCATCGTCGAAACCGATGATGGACAGGTCGTCGGGCACGGCGATGCCGCGTTCGCGGGCCGCGTGCAGCACGCCCGCCGCCATTTCGTCATTGCTGGAAAAGATCGCGGTCGGCCGGGGCGTGGCGTCCAGCAGGCGGCTGCCCGCGACATGGCCCGTTTCGAACGTGTAATTGCCCCGCGTCCGGATGTCCGGGCCGCTGTTCAGCCCGAGTCGCGCCACCGCGTCGTTGAAGCCCGCCTCGCGCTCCAGCGCGGACCGGAACCCCTCCGGCCCGGCGATGAAGCCGATGCGGCGATGGCCCATGGCGGCCAGATGGCCGATGGCGTGATCCACCGCCTGCCGGTCGTTAGACTGCACCAGATGCGGCGCGGCGTCCAGCGCGGCGGACCCCATGCGCACATAATCGCAACCCAGTTCCTGGCACAGCGCGGCAACGGCGTCATTTTCCGACACCGGCGGCAGCATGATGACGCCATAGGGCCGCTGCATCTCTATAAAGGCGCGGATGCCGTCCAGCAGGTCTGGCGAGTGGCGGTCGACCGGGCGGATGACCAGTTCGAATTCGGTGTCGCGAATCGCATCCAACACGCCCAACTGGACGTTCAGCACAGTCTGCGCATTGGGATTGTCGAAGATCAGGCCGATCAGGAAATTGCGGCGCAGCGCCAGGGCGCGCGCCTGCGGATTGGGGACATAGCCCAGCGCGGCGATGACCTCGTTCACCTTCTCGCGTGTGCCCTCGTTTAGCAGGGGGGACCGGTTGATGACGCGGCTGACCGTCTTTTTCGACACCCCCGCCAGACGCGCCACATCGTTGATCGTGGGCTTGGGTTCTCGTTTCTTCCTGTCGCTCATCGTGAAGCCCCGTTCCCCGGTCTTGCCGCCAAATCCTGACCCCCCTTGCCTTCATGCGCGGGTGAAGGCAATATGACACCGGTTACCATTAAAAATATGATATGGGAAATGCCATGATTCCCCCTGCACTCAGGGTCCACGAATCCGACAGCGTCGCGGTGGCGCTGCGTCCCCTGCACCAGGGCGAAAGCGCGGCGGGCGTGCTGTTGCGCGCCGACGTGCCGCAAGGGCACAAGATCGCGCTTCACTCAATCGCGGCGGGCGACATGGTGATCAAATATGGGCAGCCCATCGGCCGCGCCACCCGCGCCATCGCGCCGGGCGAGCATGTGCACAGCCATAACCTCGCGACGGCGCTGGCTGGCGAACTGGCCTATGCGCCCGGCGATGGACTGACCGCGCAGGCGCAGGCCCCGATCGATGCGCGATGGATGGGCTATCGCCGGGCCGACGGGCGCGCCGCGACCCGCAATGAGGTGTGGATATTGCCCACGGTCGGCTGCGTCGGGTTGACGGCCGAAGCCGTGGCGGCGGCGGCGCGGGAACGGCATGGCGGCGCGATCGACGGCGTCCACGCCTTTTCCCATCCGCACGGCTGTTCGCAACTGGGCGACGACTTGGCGGGGACGCGCGCGCTGCTCGCCGGGCTGGCTGCCAATCCCAACGCTGCGGGCGTGCTGCTCTTGGGCCTTGGCTGCGAATCGAACCAGTTGGACGCGCTGGTCGAAACAGTGCCCCCGGCTGCTCGAGCCAAGCTGCGCATCCTGTCCAGCCAGAGCGTGGGGGACGAGATGGCGGCGGCGGCAGCGATGATCGACGAACTGGTGGAGGCGGCGCGACCGGCGGTGCGGGAGCCGATGACGCTCGCCGATCTGCCGGTGGGGGTCAAGTGCGGCGGATCGGACGGCTTTTCCGGCCTCACCGCCAATCCGCTGCTGGGCCGATTCAGCGAGACGCTGTCGGCGTCGGGCGGGCGAGCGATTTTGACCGAAATACCGGAAATATTCGGCGCGGAAAAGGCGCTGCTGGACCGTGCGACCAGCGCGGAGGTGTTCGAGCAGGCGGCGGTGCTGGTAAACCGTTTCAAGCGCTATTATCTCGACCAGGGGTTGCCGGTGTCGGAAAATCCGTCGCCCGGCAATCTGGCGGGCGGCATCACCACGCTGGAGGAAAAGTCGCTGGGCGCGGTGCAAAAGGGCGGTCGCGCGCCGCTGGTCGACGTCATCGATTATGGCGGGCAGGCGACGGAGCCGGGGCTGACCCTGCTGGAGGCGCCGGGCAATGACGCGGTGTCGTCTTCGGCGCTGGCGGCGGCGGGGGCGACGATGGTGCTGTTTACTACCGGGCGGGGCACGCCGCTGGGCTTTCCGGTGCCCACGCTGAAGATCGCGTCGAACCAGACGCTGGCGCAGGCCAAGCCGCACTGGATCGATTTCGATGCGTCGCTGGCGCTGCGTGACGGGACGCAGGATGCCGACACGGCCTTTCTGGACCTGATCCTGAGGGTAGCGAGCGGCGAGCGGTGCGCGGCGGAGCGGAGCGGACAGCGGGCCATCGCCATCTGGAAGCGCGGCGTCACCCTGTGAAAATTATCGAAAAACCGGCCGTGGATTGCAAATGACACCGGTTTCCTATACGCGGGAGCGCGACATGCGAGACGAAGAGCGGGGGATGTCTTGACGGAACAGACGGAAGCGGTTGCACGGGCGTTCGTAACGGCGCGACGGGCGGCGAGGGTGCTGGAAACCTATCCCGGCGAACGGCCGACGGACATGGACATGGCCTATGCCATTCAGGACCGCGCCATCGCCATCGATGGCAGGCCGGTGACCGGGTGGAAGGTTGGCCGGATCAACCCGCCCCTGGATGCGCGGCTGGGCAGCAACCGGCTGGCCGGTCCGATCTTCGCCAACACGGTGGTGGACGCGACCGTCAACCCTGATCCCGCCATGCCGGTCTTCGTCGGCGGCTTCGCGGCGGCGGAGGCGGAACTGCTGCTGCATGTCGCGCCCGGCTGGGACGGCGCGGTGCCCGTTGACGATGCGGGCACCCGCGCCCTGCTGGACGATGTGCGGCTGGGCATGGAGATTGCGAGTTCGCCCTATCCCGGCATCAACGCCGACGGACCTGCCGTGACGGCGTCCGATTTCGGCAATAATGCAGGGCTGGTGATCGGCGCCGCGCTGGAGGGGTGGCAGGCGATCGACCTGTGCGCGATCCTGGTGCGTACGCAGATCGATGGCGCCACCATTGGCGAAGCGACCGCCGCGACCATGCTGGACGGTCCCTATGGCGCGGTGCGGTTCCTGCTGGCGAACCTGGCCGGTCGGGGCATCGACGCCAGCGCGGGCCTGTGGGTGTCGACCGGGGCCATAACGGGCGTCCACCCCGTGCTGCCGGGACAGGCGGTGCGGGCCGTGTTCGGCGACCATGGCGCTGTCGATTGCCATATCGTTCCGGCCGCCGGAGCGGCATGACAACCATCAGGACGGACCGGCAAGAACCGGCCAACGGGAGAGTGAAGATGAACACGGTTTCCATTCCCGCATCGGCCCCGGTCGCCAAGCCGGCCGGGCGCTATCGCTGGGTGATCGTCGCGCTGCTGTTCGCGGCCTGCACGATCAACTATATCGACCGGCAGATGATCGGCATCCTGAAGCCCATCCTGACCAAGGAACTGGGCTGGAGCGAGAGCGACTATGCCGACATCGTCTTCTATTTCCAGTTGGCCTATGCCGCCGCCTATCTGCTGTTCGGCAAGATCGTCGACATGCTGGGCGCGCGGCTGGGCTATGCGGTCGCGGTGATCATCTGGACCGTGGGCCACATGGCCCATGGCATGGCCAGCACCGCCATCCAGTTCGCCCTGGCCCGCGCCGGGCTGGGCATAGGGGAAGCGGGCAATTTCCCCGGCGGCATCAAGGCGGTGACCGAATGGTTCCCCAAACAGGAACGCGCCTTTGCCACCGGCCTGTTCAACGCTGGCGCCAATGTGGGCGCCATCCTGACCCCGCTGCTACTGTGGATCATCATCGATGAATGGGGCCTCAACTGGCGCATGGCCTTCTACCTGACCGGCATTTTCGGCGTTCTGTGGCTGATTGCCTGGTGGACCGTTTATCGCCGGCCGGAGGAGAAGAGCCAGGTCAGCGCCGAGGAACTGGCGTGGATTCAGCAGGACGGCGATACCAGCACGGTGCAGAAGATCCCGCTGGCCCGGCTGATCACCCGGCGGGAGACATGGGCCTATGCGCTCGGCAAATTCTTCATCGATCCGATCTGGTGGTTCTTCCTGTTCTGGCTGCCGGGCTATCTGGGCGACCGCTATGGGCTGGACCTGAAGACATTCGCCCTGCCGGTGGCCGCCATCTACGTGATTTCGGACGTGGGCAGCATCGCTGGCGGATGGCTGTCGTCCCGGCTGATCGCGCGCGGGCACAGCGTCAATTTCGCGCGAAAGGTGACGATGCTGGTGTGTGCGCTGGTGATCCTGCCCATCTGGTTCGCGCAGGACGTGTCGACCGTGTGGGGCGCAGTGCTGCTGATCGGCCTGGCCACCGCCGGGCATCAGGCCTTTTCCGCCAACCTCTACACCCTGCCGTCGGACGTGTTCCCGCAAGGCGCTGTAGGCACGGTGATCGGTTTCGGCGGCACGGTGGGCGCTATCGGCGGCATGTGCATGGCGAAGTTCACCGGCTATATACTGGACGCCACGCACAGCTATGAAACCCTTTTCGCCATCGCGGCCAGCGCCTATCTGGTCGCCTTGCTGTTCATTCATCTGCTCAGCCCGCGTCTGGAACCGGTAAGCTGACATTCCCGAACAAGGAGATCGCAATGACCCACAGCTACGACATGCCGCTTGGCCTTTATATCGGCGGCGAATGGATCGGCGCCGAAGGACGGGATACGCAGCCGGTGCTGAACCCGGCGACCGGCGCGGTGCTGGGCGAACTGCCGCTGGCGAGCGAGGCGGACCTGGACCGGGTGCTGGAGGCGGCGGATCGTGGCTTCCGCGCCTGGCGGACCAGCAGCCCCCAGCAGCGCGCCGAGGTGCTGAGCCGCACCGCCGCGCTGATCCGGGAGCGCGCCGACCATCTGGCCGCGCTCGCTACCTTCGAACAGGGCAAGCCGCTGGCGGAGGCCAAGGGAGAGGCGCTGGCGACCGCGATGGTGCTGGATTTCCACGCGGGCGAGGCGTCGCGCATCTTCGGCCGGGTGCTGCCCCGCCCCACGGGCACGCGGTCGATGGTGCTGCAACAGCCGGTCGGCCCGGTCGCGGCCTTCTGCGCATGGAATTTCCCGATCATGAACCCGGTGCGCAAGATTTCCCCGGCGATCACGGCGGGATGTTCGGTGATCCTGAAACCCAGCGAGGAAACCCCGGCCACCGCCATCGCGGTGATGCGCTGCTTCATCGATGCGGGTCTGCCCGGCGACGTCGCGCAACTAGTGTTCGGCATGCCGGACCTGGTGTCCCGCCACCTGCTGGCCTCGCCCGTGACGCGCAAGCTCAGCTTCACTGGCTCCGTGCCCGTCGGCAAGCATCTGATGCGGCTGGCGGCCGACACGGTGATGCGCACGACGATGGAACTGGGCGGGCACGGGCCGGTGCTGGTGTTCGACGATTGCGATGTGGATCGCACCATCGACGCGCTGGTCACGCACAAGTTCCGCAACGCGGGGCAGGTGTGCGTCGCGCCCACCCGCTTCCACGTGCAGCAGGGCGTCTATGAACGCTTTGCCAAGGGTTTCGCCGACCGGGCCGCTGCGCTGCGCATCGGCGACGGCTTTGCCGCCGACACGCAGATGGGACCGCTCGCCAACCCGCGCAGGCCGGAGGCGATCGGCGCCTTCGTGGAGGATGCGGTGCGCGCGGGGGCCAGGCTGCTGACCGGCGGCGAGGGACTGGGCAGGGACGGCTTCTTCTTCCGCCCGACAGTGCTGACCGACGTGCCGCTGGAGGCGAAGGTCATGCAGGACGAACCGTTCGGCCCGATCGCGACGTTCCGCCCCTTCGCCACGGATGACGAGGCGATTGCGGAGGCCAACCGGCTGCCCTACGGCCTTGGCGCCTATTGTTTCACCGAAAGCGGCCGGCGCCAGAACCGGCTGGCCGACGAGGTGGAGGCCGGGGTGATCGGCATCAACACCGTGCGCCTCAGCTGGGGCGATTCGCCCTTTGGCGGCATGAAGGACAGCGGCTTCGGGTCGGAAGATGGTCCCGAAGGGGTCGCCGCGCATCTGGCGACGAAGGCCGTGCACATCATGTAAGCGCCTGATGTCGCGACCCGCGGTCGTGGACCTATGACCATTCTTCGTGATTGACGGGACAAGTCTCATTGGCGGCGGCCGCTGGCCGTCGCCAAAAAAGGGCTTGCACGGCGAAAGAGATCATCATGGCCACGACTGTCACCGAAACGCTCAAGTCCCGCTATGCCGCCCTCCAGGCGGAGCGCGAGAGGAACTGGCCTCCCGCTCAGCTTGAAGGCAATGCGCGGCAACGCAACCAGTTGCTGGAACGCTTCGATCCCGCCGCCGTGGCCCAGCCGGGCACGGTGCTGCCGCCGCTTTCCTTCGCGGAGGTGGATGGCGACACGCTCGCCCTGGACGAACCCACCGCCAATGGCGCGGCGCTGTTCGTTTTCTTCCGCTATGCAGGTTGCCCGGCCTGCAACATCGCCTTGTCCTATTATGCCGAAACGCTGTTCCCGGCCCTGCGGCAAAGGGGCATCCCGCTAATGGCGCTCAGTCCGCAGCCGCCGGTTCCCCTGCGTGAGATCAAGGCGCGGCACGACCTGCCCTTCCAGGTCGCGACCGACGCCGACAACAGCCTGGCGCGGCTGCTGCACATCAGCTTCCAGCCCGACAACCGCCCGTCACCGCCGCCATCCGGCTGGATCGGCGAAGTGACCGGCACGGGCAGTTGGGAATTGCCCCAGCCCGCTGTCCTGCTCGTGGGCGCGGGACGCGTCGTGCGCTGGCTACAGGTCAGCCCGGACTGGCTGGACCGCCCGGAAGCGGACACGGTCCTGCACCAGGTCGACCAAAACCGCGCCTAAAAGACATTCCCCTCCTGCAGGCGGGAGGGGCCAGGGGTGGGCGCGAGCGCAGCGAGCTTCTACGTCAGCCGTTGCAAAACCATGCAGACGGCACGCCAGCCCACCCCCAAGCCCCCCTGAATTCAAAGTTCGCCACGTAATTTCGTCACCCCAGGTCAAGCCGGGGGTCTCGTTCACTACATACTCGGAAATAAAGGCTAACCCATCATTCGGCGGCGATCGCCTGCAACGCCCGCGTATGGCGGTTTTCCGGCACCGGCAGACCCAGATGCCCGCGCAACGTCCGGTCCGTATAATCGGTCCGGAACAATCCGCGCTGTTGCAGGATCGGCACGACCCGCTCGCGAAACAGGGCGAAATCCTTCGGCCGCGTCACGCGCAGCAGGAATCCGTCGGCGGCGCGGCCGGTGAACCAGCGCTCGATCTGATCGGCGATGGTTTCGGGCGACCCCACGAAATCCGACCGCCACTGGCCGAAACGATAGGCCGCATCGCGCAGCGTCAGCCCTTTCTCCCGCGCCTCGCGGATGATCCGTTCGGCATGGCCCTTGTAGCTGCCGGACAGGTCGGGGAAGGGCGCGTCCAGATCGTAGCGGGAAAAATCATGATAGTTGAATGCCCGCCCGACCTGCACCAGCAGCTTGCCGATATCCAGCGTCTCCTGCGCGGCGGCGGTGATGGCCTGCGCCTCTTCGTCGGTTTCTGCGATGATCGGCACCAGCCCCGGCAATATCTTGACATGGTCGGGATTGCGGCCCTCATTGCTGTCCCCGGCCTGGAAGATCACCGGCTGCCCCTGCGGCGACCGGCTGAGCGCCAGCGGTCCGGCGACGGAGAAATGCGCGCCCTTGTGATCCAGCCGGTGCTGCTTACCCTTGTCCAGGAAGATGCCAGCTTCCCGGTCGCGGGGGAAGGCGTCGTCCTCATAACTGTCCCACAGGCCCTGCACGACATCCACGAATTCGCGGGCGCAGGCATAGCGGACCTTATGGTCGAAATGCTCCTCCCGCCCATAGTTGCGTGCCGCGCCCTCCAGTCCGGTGGTGACGACGTTCCAACCCGCTCGGCCCCGGCTGATCTGGTCCAGCGACCCGAACTGCCGCGCCACATTATAGGGTTCCCAATAGGATGTGGTGAGCGTGCCCACCAGGCCGATGTGCGACGTAGACGCCGCCACCGCCGACAACAGGGTCAGCGGTTCCAGTCGGTTCAGGAAATGCGGCGCGGTGTCGGGCGTGATATAGGGCGAATCCACGATGAAGACGAGGTCGAACTTCGCCGCTTCGGCGGCGCGGGCATTGTCGATATACCAGTCGATATCGATGCTGGCGTCGCCGGGCAGGTCGGGGTCCAGCCAACTGGCATGGTCGGCCCCGACCCCCTCCAATATCGCGCCCAGATGCAATTGCCGTCGCGTCGCTTCCGTCATGTCCATATCCTCGGAAATAGGGGGATGATGGCGCGGGCGGCGCGGCGGTGACCGGCGACGCCCGCCGCCGGTCAGGCCGCGCTCTTCGCGGCGGCCTTGCTAGTGTAGCGATTGTCCGGCTCCGCCAGGCCCAGATGCTCGCGGAAGGTGGTTCCTTCATAATCGGTGCGGAACAGGCCCCGCGCCTGAAGGACCGGGATCACCTTGTCGACGAACAGGTCGAGCTGACCCGGCAGCGGTTCGAAGATGACGAAACCGTCGGCGGCCCCGCTTTCGAACCATTGCTGCAACCGGTCCGCCACGGTTTCGGGCGACCCAACAAAGGCGCCGCGAGGGGTCGCCAGCCGTTCCGCCGCCTGCCGCAGCGTCAGATTGCCGGCGCGCACATGCGCCAGGATGCGCTGCGTTCCGCTCTGCTGGCTGTTGAAGCCGATATGCTCGACATCGGGGAAGGGCGCATCCAGATCATATTGGCGGAAATCATGGTCGTTGAAGGCGCGCGACAGGAAGCCCAGGCCCGTTTCGATCGATTCCAGCGCCGCCAGTTCGCGATAGCGCGCCTCCGCATCCTCGTCCGTCTCGCCGACGATGGGGGCGATGCCCGGCAGGATGAACAACTGGTCGGGATCGCGGCCGAAACCCCTGGCCCGCGCCTTGACGTCGGCATAAGAGGCCTGGCCTGCTTCCTCGTCCTCGGCATGGGTGAAGATGACCTCCGACCGCTTCGCCGCGAAATTGCGCCCGTCGTCCGAAGCGCCCGCCTGGAAGATGACCGGCTGGCCCTGCGGCGTCCGCTTGATGTTCAGCGGCCCGCGCACCTGGAAGAATTCGCCCTTGTGGTCCAGCCGGTGCAGCCGCTCCGGATCGACGAACTGCCCGCTTTCCTTGTCGGCGACATGGGCGTCCTCCTCCCAACTGTCCCACAGGCCCTGGACCACGTCCAGATATTCCCCGGCGATGCGATAGCGCACGGAATGGGGAGGATGTTCGGTCTTGCTGAAATTGGCCGCCGTGTCGCCCAGCCAGGACGTCACGATGTTCCATCCCGCCCGGCCGCCGCTCAGATGGTCGAGCGATGCGAACTGCCGCGCCACGTTGAACGGCTCGGAATAGCTGACCGTCAGCGTCGCCACCAGCCCGATGCGGGACGTGGTCGCCGCCAGCGCGGACAGGATGGTGATCGGCTCGAACCGGTTCAGATAATGGGGGCTGGACTTTTCCGTGACCGACAGGCTGTCCGCGATGAACAGGAAGTCGAACTTGCCGCGCTCGGCAATGGCCGCCTGCTTCTGGTAAAAGGCCAGGCTGGTGCTGGCGTTGACGTCGCGATCGGGGTGGCGCCAATCGTTCCAGGTGCGGCCCACGCCGTGCAAGATGAAGCCAAGCTTGATGTGACGTTGCTGGGACATGATCGATTTCTCGCTAAATAGGTTGCGCAAGAAAATCTAAGCCCCGCGACCCGCGCCGACCAACGCGCATCGATCAGCCTTCTATGATTTGATCAAATAGGAGAGAGGTGCAGCGCAGCGAGAAGGCGAAGAGTTGCAGCACCTCCTGCATCTCGGATTCGGCCGTGTCCTCCAACTGCCCGTCTAGCGCCAGCATCGCCAGTGTCGCCCGTTCGACCCCGTCGCCGGTTATCGCCGCGACCGAATCGGTCAGCACCTGATAGGCCTGCGACTCGCATTGGCGGGAACACGCTTCAACTTAATCAGGACAAACCCTATGCCACCGACCAGCCGCCGCCCAAAGCCCTGAACAAATCGACCTGCGCAAAGGCCACCGCCCGGTTCGCGGAGGCGAGGTCGCTCTCCGCCGCTGCCAGCGTGCGCTGCGCATCCAGCACCGTCAGGAAATCGATCTGTCCCTCGCGCTGGCGGGCAAGGCTGATGCGCGCCGCCCGGTCGGCGGCTTCGCGCGCGGCCTTCAGCGTATCGCGCCGCTCCAGCGCATGGGCATAGACCGACAGCGCCGTCTCCGTCTCCTCCAACGCCCGCAGCACCGTCCCGTCAAAGGCCGCAAGCGACCCGTCCGCATCCGCCCTGGCCGCCGCGATCCGGGCGCGATTGGCCTCCTGGTTAGGGAAGGCCCAATTGATCAGCGGCCCCAGCAGCCAGCGGAACGGACCGCCGCCCAATATGTCGCCGCCGCCGACCGCCGTCGTCCCGATGGAGCCGCCCAACGTGATGCGCGGATAAAGGTCCGCCGTCGCCACGCCGATGCGCGCTGTATCGGCGGCCAACCGCTGTTCGGCGGCGCGCACGTCCGGACGGCGGGCCAGCAGGGCGCGGCCATCCCCCACCGGAATGGGCTGGCGGAGGCCGGGAGTCGCCACCTGATCCCGAACAGCGGCGGGCAGATCCTGCGGCACGCGCCCGGTCAGCGTCGCCAGCCGGAAAAGCGCGCTGTCCCTGTCAGCGGTCAGGCTGGGAATTTGGGCGGCCTGCTGGTCGCGCAGCGCCGTCACGCGGATCACGTCCAGCCGGTCGGACCGGCCCACTTCGAACCGGGCGTTGGTGATGCGGATGCTGTTGTCCAGCAGCGCCACCGTCTGCCGCGCCACGCCGATCCGCTCGGCGGAACTGGTGGCGTCGACATAGGCGCGCACCGTGTCGGCGACCACCGCCACGCGCACGGCGTCGGCATCGCCCGCCGCAGCGCTGACGTCGCCCTTCGCCGCCTCGATGCTGCGCTTCACACGGCCGAACAGATCGACCTCATAGGCGACGTTCAGCCCGGCATCGACGGTCCAATTGTCCCGGTCCGCACCGGGCAGTGTCTGGGCGACGGAGGCACGGCCATAGCTGGGCGAACCGCTCAAAGTCGTCTGCGGCAATTTGTCGGAGCGCGCGCCGCGCAACTGGGCGCGTGCCCTTTCCAGCCGGGCGACGGCCACGCGAATGTCGGTATTGGCCTTCAGCGCATCCTGCACCAGCCCGTCCAGCACCGGATCGCTGTAAAGCCGCCACCAATGGTCGTCCGCCTGAGCCGTACTGACCGCCGGACTGGCAGCGCCGATAAAGGTTCCGGCTGCGGCGGTGGGCGTGGCCGGAGCTTTGAAATCCGGCCCCGCCGCGCAGGCCGTCAAGGCCGACGCGCCAAGCAGAAGGGGGAGGAGGGTCTTGATCATCTTGCCGTTCCTTATTCGGCGGGTTGCAGCGCGGCGGAAGCTTGCCCCTTTCCCTTGCGGGAAAAGCGGTCGCCCAAGGCGCGGCACACCACATAGAAGGTGGGGGTGAAAAGCAGGCCGAACGCCGTCACGCCAGTCATGCCGAAGAAGACGGCGGTGCCCAAAGCCTGCCGCAGTTCCGCGCCCGCCCCGCTCGCGATCACCAGGGGCACCGCGCCCAGGATGAAGGCGAAGCTGGTCATCAGGATCGGACGCAGGCGGGTCTGCGCGGCCTGAACGGCGGCGTCGACCGGCGACAGGCCCTGTTCCTCCTCGGCCTGCTTGGCGAACTCAACCACAAGGATGGCATTCTTCGCCGCCAGCGCGATCAGTACGACCAGCCCGATCTGCGTCAGGATATTATTGTCCATGCCCCGCAAATTCACGCCCAGCATGGCCGCGAACAGGCACATCGGCACGATCAGGATGATCGACAGCGGCAACGTCAGGCTTTCATATTGCGCCGCCAGCACCAGGAAGACGAAGAACACCGCCATGGCGAAGACGATGCCCGCCGTATTGCCCGCCATCACCTGCTGATAGGCGACGCCGGTCCATTCCGTGCCGTAACCGGCGGGAAGGGTGGTCGATGCCAGCTTCTCCATGGTCGTCAAAGACTGGCCGGAACTGTAGCCCGGCGCCGTGTCGCCTTCAATCTCCACCGCGGGCAGCAGATTGTAGCGCACCACCCGATAGGGACCGGTCCTGTCCCTGAAGGTGGAGACGGAACCGATCGGCACCATCTGCCCGCTGTTCGACCGGGTCTTCAGGTTCGCGATGTCGGCGACCGTGCCGCGATGGCCGGCGTCGGCCTGAGCCGTCACGCGATAAGTGCGGCCCAGCAGATTGAAATCGTTGACGAAAGCGGAACCTAGATAAACCTGCATCGCTTCGAACACGCGCTCCGGCGGCACGCCCAGCAGGTCGGCCTTGCGCCGGTCGACATCGGCATAGATGCGGGGCGTGCCGACGTCGAAATGGGTATAGACCATGTTGAGGCCGGGCGTCTGGTTGGCCCTGGCGATGAAGTCCTGCGCCTGCTTGTTCAGGTCGGCATAGCCGTGATCCTCGCGGTCCTGCACCATCAGGCGGTATCCGCCCGCCGAACCGATGCCCTGGATCAACGGCGGCGGGATGAGCAGGATGCGCGCCTTGTCATAACCGGCGACGGCCTTGTTCGCCCGATCCATGATGTCGGCATAGGTGACGCCCTCTTCCTTCCGTTCCGCGAAGGTCTTGAACGGGAAGTAGATGGCGGCCGAATTGGGCGCCTGCGTCTGGGAGGGGCCATGGAGACCCGCGAACATCACCGCGCCGCGCAGGCCCTTGATCGGCAATATCTTCGCCGCGACCTCCCGCGTCACCTTGTCGGTCCGCTCCAGCGAAGCGCCGGGGGGAAGCTGGACGACGGCCAGGAAATATCCCTGGTCCTGCGCGGGAATGAAGCCGCCGGGCGTCACCCAGAACAGGGCGATGGTGGCGACGATCAGGCCCGCATAGATCAGCAGCATCTTCTTCGGACGAACGACGAGGAAGCGGGTGAGGCGGGCATAGCCTGTGCTCAGCCGGTCGAAACCGTTATTGAAGCGGCCGGCGGCCTTCGCGGCAAGCTGACGCCAGTGCGGGGCGTTATAAAGATCATGCCCACCATCTTTGGACTTCAACAACAGCGCCGCCGCCGGGGACAAAGTGAGCGACAGGATCAGCGAAATGATCGTCGCGGTGGAGATGGTGACGGCGAACTGCTGGTAGAATGCGCCCGAAATGCCGGTGATGAACAAAGTCGGCACGAACACCGCGCACAGGACGAGGACGATGGCGATCAATGCCGTGGACACTTCGTCCATGGAGACGCGGGCCGCCTCCAGCGGGGACATGCCATGTTCGATATTGCGCTCGACATTCTCGACCACGACGATGGCGTCGTCGACCACGATGCCGATGGCCAGCACCAGCCCGAACAGCGACAGATTGTTGAGCGAATAGCCCAGCCCTGCCAGGATCGCAGCCGTGCCGATCAGGGAGACCGGAATGGCGATGATCGGGATGACGGCGGCGCGCCAGTTCTGGAGGAAGACCAGGATGACCAGCACGACCAGGATCACCGCCTCGAACAACGTCTGATAGACGGCGTCGATCGACTGGCTGATGAATTCGGTCGGGTTGTAGATGATGCTATATTCCAGCCCCTTGGGGAAGCGCTTGGACAGTTGCTCCATCTCTGCCTTCACCTTCTCCGCCGCGTCCAGCGCGTTGGAGCCGGGGCGCTGCATCGTCGCGATGACGACGGTGGGCTTGTTGGAAAGATAGGTGTTGATGCCATAATCCTGCGCGCCCAGTTCGACGCGGGCGACGTCGCCCACCCGGACCTGGCGGCCATCGGCATCGGTGCGGACGACGATGTCCGCGAATTGCTGCGGCTCGGTCAGGCGGCCCTGCATCTCGACGCCAAGCTGGAAGGCTTCCCCGCGATCATAGGGCGGCTGGCCGATGGACCCGGCGGACACCTGCACATTCTGGGCGCGCAACGCCTGCACGATCTCACCCGCCGTCAGGTTGAGCGCGGCGGCGCGGTCGGGGTCGATCCAGACGCGCATCGCATAGTCGCGCGATCCGAAAAGCTGCACGTCGCCCACGCCGTCCAGCCGCGCCAGCCGGTCGCGCACCTGCGTCAGCGCATAGTTGGACAGGTAATCGCGGTCGAAGGTGCCGTCGGGCGACTGGAGGTTGACGACCATCAGGAATTCCGGCGTCGTCTTGCGGGTGACGACGCCCAGCCGCTGCACCTCTTCGGGCAGGCGCGGGACCGCCACGGCCACGCGGTTCTGCACCAGCACCTGCGCGGCGTCCAGGTCGGTCCCGACCTTGAAGGTGACGGTGATCGTCACCTTGCCGTCGCCGGTGGACTGGCTGCTCTGATAGAGCATGTCGTCCACGCCGTTGATTTCCTGCTCGATCGGCGCGGCGACGGTCGACGCGACGGTCTCTGCGGACGCGCCGGGATATTGGGCGGAAACCGTGACGGTAGGCGGCACGATATCGGGATATTGGGATACGGGCAGGCCGACGAAGGCGATGGCCCCGACAACGGTGATGATCACCGCGATCACGGCGGCGAAGATCGGCCTGTCGATGAAGAAACGGGAAAGGCGCATCGGACGAATTCCTGGATGGCGTGAAAAGGGGCGCGCGATCCGGTGGGCCGCCGGATCGCGATATTCGGCTCTCATCTCCCCTCTTTTGCAGCGGAGGGGCTATTATTCAGGGAGCAAAGGTCGCTTGCGCCGCCACCGGAGCCGCCGCATCCACCGCCGCGACCGGCGCCGGACTGGCCTTGACCCCCACCGACCGCGTCGCGACCTTCTCACCGGGCATGGCCGCCTGAATGTTCGACACGATCACCCGGTCAGCGGGCGTCAGCCCCGCGCGGATGATGCGCAACCCATCCACCACCGGCCCCAGTTCCACCGGCTTCGCCACGACACTATCGTCCCGGCCCACCACCAGCACGGTCTTGCGCGCCTGATCGGACTGGATGGCTTCGTCCGGAACCAGCAAGACGTTGACCTTGCCCCCATTGGCAAGCCGCATGTTGCCGAACAGCCCCGGCGTCAGGAACATGTCCGGATTGTCGAACAATGCGCGGACGCGGATCGTGCCCGAACGCGGATCAAGCCCATTGTCGGTAAAGTCCAGCCGCCCCTTGTGCCGATAATCCGCCTCGTCCTGCAACCGGACCTCGACTATTCCGCCAGCCCCCTTGTCCCGTTGCGACTTCAGATACAGCGCCTCGGAAGCATCGAAATTGAAATAGATGGGATCCAGCTTGTTGACGGTCGTCAGCAACGTCGCCCCCGCACCCTCGCCCGCAGAGACGAGATTGCCGATATCGACCCGCCGGTCGGAAACCCGCCCCGAAATCGGCGCGCGGACCTGCGTGAACTCCATGTCCAGCGCCCGCTGCCTCTCCCGCGCCTGCGCCCCCGCCAGGGCAGCCTGCGCCGCCTGCAAACGCGACCGCAGCGAATCCACCTCGCTCGCCGAAACCGCCCCGTCGCCGGTCAGCCGCTGCACCCGGCTATAATCATTCTGCGCCAGAAGCAGCGCGCTGCGGGCGCTGGCCGTATTGGCCCGCGCCTCCGCCAGAGCCGCCAGAAAAGGCCGCTGGTCGATGGTGAACAGCAGTTGCCCCGCCTTCACATGATCGCCGTCCCTGAAATGGATCGCCGTCACCGACCCCGAAACGCGGGGACGGATATCGACCGTCTGGCTGGGTGCGAAGCGGCCGACATAATCGTCCCACTGCGTCACCGCCCGGCTCAGCGGCGCGGCGATGCCAACAGTGACCAACGGAGTCGCCGCCGCCTGCGCCTGCGGTCTGTCGACGATCTTCCACCCGACGCCGCCCACGACCGCCAGCGCGATCGCGCCCAGCGAAACATGGCGCTTGCGCCAGCGGGAGAGGGGAGTGGCCGACCGCGTGTCGACGTCGATGGGGGTGTGCATGTTCATGACTGCCTGCTCCGCAAAGCCTGAAAGCGCCGTTGCGCGCTGATGCTGGCCAGCAGCGTTTCAAGCTGGCCTTCATTGAAACCGGCCTTCAAAAAGGCCTTCAGAAAGGATGGGCGAACCGTATAGCCGCGATGCCAGGCGTCGACCGCCAGCCGCCGCAGGCTTTCCAGCCGCATATTGGCAAGGCGCGGATTGGCCCGCTCCCCGAATATCCAGCCTTTCAGCCGGTCCCAACGATCCGGCGCGCGCAGCGAGTCCAGACCGTCCCGCCGCGCAAGCTGGATGATCTGCCATTCGACCGGCGCGAAACCGGAATTTGCCGCCTTCATGACGCCAATCGTCCCGCCATCGTCGGCAAGTGTGGCAAGTTGCAGAAATGCCATGGCAATTCCCCTGTGTATGACGCGAAGCCGGGGGATCGGGCCGACGCGTCGTCGTCCGCTGCGAGCCATCCCGGCCGAACGTGAAAAAAACCTCTCCGCCACGCGACCGGCGGGCCGCGCATCAGGCGATAGGATGATGGTCAGGTCGCGGCGCCCTGTTGGGCTGCCCGCTTCAGGTCGTCAGTGACGACAGGATTTGAAAAACGTCCGCATCTTGCGACCCCTTCGGATGGCAGGTCCATTTAATACTGAATGGTATATAATGCGACGCCGACCGCGGGTCAAGATATTTTTGTACCGATTGGTAATTTTCCGGTATCTAATAGGAAAACCGCCAGTTTACGGTCACTTGCCTGGCCAGACGGCCAAAGTGGTCTCCACCAGTTGCTCCAGCAGCGCCTGCGCCATTCCCGCGCTTGCCTGCACCGCCATGCCCTGCGTCATCGTCGACAAATAGGTGGCCAGCGCCTGCGGCTCGATCGTGGCGGGAAAGTCGCCTTCGTCCCGCGCCCGTTCCAGCCGGGCCAGCAACGCCGCGTCGGAAGAGGCGCGGCGGGCGATGACTTCGTCGCGGATCGATTCCGCTTCCCCGGCGCAGGCGACGGTGCTGATGACGCCCAGGCAGCCATGGGGATCGGTCGTCCCGGTCTGGATCGCCAGCGACCCGCGCAGCAGCCGCTCCGCCACGCCCTTCGCCGTGGGCGCCTCCAGCGCGGTCTTGACGTAGCACAGCTTGTCCCGCTCATAGAGGTCGAGCGCCTTGCGGAACAGCGATTCCTTGTTGCCGAAACAGGCGTAGAGGCTGGGCTTGGTGATCCCCATCGCCTCGGTCAGTTCGGCCATGGACGCGCCCTCATAGCCGCGCCGCCAGAACACGGTCAGCGCGGCGCTGAGCGCCTTTTCCGGATCGAACTCGCGCGGGCGGCCCCGCGCTACCTGAGTCTGTGTTTCCATACCGACCGGTATATAGTGAAGCTTGCCCCCATCGTCCAGACCCGGCTTACATCATGCATCACTTTGCCCTATCAGCCGGGAAAAGAAAGCGAAGCGCATGCAGACCCGGCTTCTTCAATATTTCCTGGCCCTGGAGAGGGAGGGGCATTTCGCCCGCGCCGCGGCGGCCTGCCACGTGTCGCAGCCCACGCTGTCGGCGGGCATTTCCGCGCTGGAGGCGCAGCTTGGCAAGCGGTTGATCCTGCGCAACCGCCGCTATTCCGGCCTGACGGAGGAGGGGCGGGAGATCCTGCCCTGGGCGCAGCAACTGGTCGCGGCGGCCGACAATCTGATGCAGGCGGCGGCGGTCGCGAAGGGGCCGTTGCAGGGCGAATTGCGGCTGGGCGCGATTCCTGCGGCGATGCCCGCCGTCGGCCCACTGGTGGAGGCGCTGCTGGATCGGCATCCGGGCCTCAACATCTCCGTCCGGGCGCTGACCTCCCGCCAGATCGAACGGGAACTGACCGCCTTCGAACTGGACGCAGGCCTCACCTATCTGGATTTCGAGCCGCCCTCCCACATGCTGGCCGCACCCCTTTATGTGGAACGCTACATGCTGGCGGCGGCGCAAGGCGTGCTGGATGAAGATCGAACGCCGACGTGGGAGGATGTGGCTGCCCTGCCGCTGTGCCTGCTGCATCAGGGGATGCAGAACCGGCGGATATTGGACGCCCGCCTGGGCGAACGCGGCCTGGCGCTGCGCCCGGTGGTGACGGCCGACAGCTATGTCGCCCTGTTCGCGCTGGTGCGGCAGGGGCGGCTCTGCTCGATCGTGCCGGACAGCCATGCGATGCTGCTGGACGGCCTGGACTGGGTGCGAACCTTCGCCCTGCCCGACGCGGACGAGGGCAGCCGGATCGGCGTCATCGTCTCCGACCGGGCGCCGCTGGGCCCACTGGCGCAAGCGGTGCTGAACGTGGCGCGGGATATCAAATGGCCAATTGCTGACGTTAATAATATCGTCATCCCAGCGAAAGCTGGGATCTCGTGAGGCTGGTCTGTGCCCTATCGCCTGAGATCCCAGCTTTCGCTGGGATGACGGAATGATGTCCGCTCCCCACCCAAATCACTCAGTCCGGCGAGCGCGGACTATTCCTCAACCTCTCCCCCCAAAACCACCGCATCGATCCGCCGCAACATCTCGACGAAGGCCTCCACCTCCTCCGCGCTGAAATGCGAAAAGACCGCGCTCTCCATCTCCAGCGCCTTGGGCGCGATGGCGGCATGCAGCCGTTCCCCTTCCTCCGTCAGCGCCAGCAGATGAGACCGACGGTCCTCCGCATTGGGCAACCGGCGAAGCACCCCCCGTCCGGTCAGGGCAATGGCCGCCCGGCTCACCGTCACCTTGTCCATGCGGCTCTGCGCGCAAATCTGCTGCTGCGTGATGCTGCCCCGTTCCGCCACCCACGCAATCACGCGCCATTCGGCGATGCCGATGCCGAACAGCGCCTCATAGCTTTGGGCGATGGCATCGCTCAGCAACGCCGCCGTGAAGGACAGGCGATAAGGAATGAACTGGTCCAGGCGCAGCGTCTTGGCGGTCATCCGCAACTGGTAACATTTGATACTTCATCGGCAAAGCGCTATGATGGTAACAATTGATACCATAGGAGTCGCGCCAGGATGGGAGAGAGCCAGCCACCCGAAGCCCCCATGATGGCAGGCTTCGGCAATCATTTCGCGACGCAGGCGGTGCCCGGCGCCCTGCCGGTGGGCCGCAATTCGCCGCAACATGCGCCCTATGGCCTCTATGCCGAACAATTGTCCGGCACCGCCTTCACCGCGCCACGGGGGGAGAACAGGCGAAGCTGGCTCTACCGCCTGCGCCCGGCGGCCAATCATCCGCCCTATCGCCCCTATGATGGCGGCACGCTCCTGCGCAGCGGCCCGTTCGACGAAGCGCCGCCCACGCCGAACCGCCTGCGCTGGGATCCGATGCCCATCCCCGAACGGCCGGTGGATTTCATCGACGGGCTGGTCAGCTATTGCGGCGCTGGCGACCCGGCGATGGGGGAGGGGCTGGCCGTCCACCTCTATGCCGCCAACCGCCCGATGGAAAAGCGGGCCTTCACCAACGCCGATGGCGAAATGCTGATCGTGCCGCAGCAGGGCGCGCTGCGCATTGTCACCGAAATGGGCGCGATGGATGTCGCGCCGCAACAGATCGCGCTGATCCCCCGTGGCCTGCGCTTCAGGGTGGACCTGCCCGATGGAACGGCGCGGGGCTATATCTGCGAAAATTACGGGGCCTTGTTCCGCCTGCCCGACCTTGGTCCCATCGGGGCCAACGGCCTCGCCAATGCGCGCGACTTCGAAACCCCCGCCGCATGGCTTGAGGATGACGATACCCCCCATGAAATCGTCCAGAAATTCGGCGGACGGCTATGGGCGACGACGCAGGACCATTCGCCGTTCGACGTGGCGGCATGGCACGGCAATCTCGCGCCCTGCCGTTATGATCTGCGGCGCTTCAACACGATGAACACGGTCAGCTACGACCATCCCGATCCGTCGATCTTCACCGTGCTGACATCCCCCAGCGACCGCGCCGGAACGGCCAATTGCGACTTCGTGATCTTTCCGCCGCGCTGGATGGTGGCGGAGGATACATTTCGCCCGCCATGGTTTCACCGCAATGTGATGAGCGAATTTATGGGCCTGATCCACGGCACCTATGACGCCAAGGCGGGCGGCTTCGCGCCGGGCGGCGCGTCGCTGCACAATTGCATGGCGGGGCACGGGCCGGACAAGGCGAGCTATGAAGGCGCGCTGGCCGCCGAATTGAAGCCGCACCGGATCAGTGACACCATGGCCTTCATGTTCGAAAGCCGCTTCGCCTTCCGCCCGACCCGCTTCGCGATGGAAACGCCGCTTGGCCAGTTGGATTATGACGATTGCTGGTCCGGCTTCACGAAGGCGCGACTGCCGCAAAGGGACAGGGCATGAGCTTCCCGCCAATCGACGAAACCCATGATCCCGCCCGGTCGAGTTGGGTGGAGGGGGCCGACGGACATCCCGACTTCCCGATCCAGAACCTGCCCTACGGGATTTTCTCGCCCCCCGGCGGCGCGGCGCGGGCGGGGGTGGCGATAGGAGGCTGGATATGCGACCTGCGCGCCGTCGCCGATGCGGGCCTGCTGCCTGCCGCAGCCGCCGCCGTGCTGGGCGAACCGGCGCTGAACGCGCTGATGGCGCTCCCGGCGGCCGACCGGTTGGCGCTGCGCCGCCGGTTGAGCGCCCTCCTCAGCGACGAAGGGCAGCGCCACGTGGTCCAACCCCTGCTGCACTGGGCGGCGGACTGCGCGCCGCACCTGCCCGCCGCCATTGGCGATTATACCGATTTCTATGTCGGCATTCACCACGCGACGAATATCGGCAAGCTGTTCCGCCCCGACAATCCATTACTGCCCAATTATAAATATGTGCCCATCGGCTATCATGGCCGGGCATCGTCCATCCGGCCATCCGGCGTCCCGGTGGTGCGGCCCCATGGTCAGCGGAAGGCCCCCGATGCCGACATTCCGGTGGTGGGGCCAAGCCAGAGGCTGGACTATGAACTGGAACTGGGCATCTGGATCGGCGCGGGCAACGCGCTGGGCGAACGGGTGCCGATTGCCGAGGCGGCGGACCATATTGCGGGCTTCTGCCTGCTGAACGACTGGTCGGCGCGGGACTTTCAGGCATGGGAATATGTGCCGCTGGGGCCGTTCCTCGCCAAGAATTTCCAGTCCACCATCTCGCCCTGGGTGGTGACGGCGGAGGCGATGGCCCCCTTCCGCATCGCCCAGCCGCCCCGGCCGCAGGGCGACCCGCGACCCTTGCCCTATTTATGGGATGAGCGGGATCAGGCGCAGGGCGCGCTCGCCATCGATCTGGAGGTCCATCTGTCCAGCGCGAGGATGCGGGCGCAGGGCCTTACGCCGATGCGGCTGTCCAGCGGCCCTGCATCCTCCATGTACTGGACCGCGCAGCAGATCGTCGCCCATCATGCGTCCAACGGCTGCAACCTCAATCCCGGCGACCTTCTGGGGACGGGCACGCTCTCCGGGCCGACGCCCGACAGCTATGGCAGCCTCATGGAACTGACGGAGGGCGGCAAGAGCAGGATCGCCCTGCCGACCGGCGAGGAACGCGCCTTTCTGGAGGATGGCGACGAATTGGCGCTGAGGGCGGTGGCGCGGGCGGACGGCTATATACCCATCGGCTTCGGGGAATGCCGCGCCATGATCGAGCCTGCACGATGAGCGCGCTGACGCTCCACAGCTATTGGCGGTCCAGCGCCGCCTATCGCGTGCGGATCGCGCTGAACCTGAAGGGTCTGGCCTATGATCAGGTCACGCACGACCTGCGCGCAGGCGCGCAGCGGGCGCCCGCCTATCGCGCCCTGGCGCCGCAAAGCCTGGTTCCGGCGTTGGAGGCGGGGGATTTCGTGCTCACCCAAAGCCCGGCCATATTGGAGTGGATCGAGGAAGGCTGGCCGCAGCCGCCCCTGCTGCCCGCCAATGCGCAGGACCGGGCGATTGTACGGGCCATGGCGGCGCTGATCGGCTGCGACATCCATCCGCTCAACAATCTGCGCGTGTTGCGGGCACTGAAGCGTGATTTCGGCGCGGATCAGGCGGTGCTCGACCAATGGGCCGGACGCTGGATCGCCGACGGTTTCGCCGCGCTGGAAATTCTGGTGGCGCGCCATGGCCGGGGCTTTGCCTTTGGCGACCGGCCGGGGCTGGCGGACTGCTATCTGGTGCCGCAGCTTTATTCGGCGGAGCGGTTCAACGTCGACCTCTCGCCCTTTCCCACTCTGGTCGCGGCGGTGGAAAGGGCGCGGCCGCTGGACGCCTTCGCGGCGGCGCACCCCTCCGCCCAGCCCGACGCCGACCCGCCCTATTGATAGAGATTCTCTATCAAACATGATCCTCTTCGATTTGACGCCGCCCCCGTCAGGGCGCAGCATGGCGCGCGGAAAAAGGCGAAGAAGATGCAGCAAGAAGAAACGACGCGGCTGATAGAGGATTGGACCCGAACCCACGGCCGCACCCGCGACCGCCTGCTCCCGCTGCTCCATATGCTGCTGGATGAGATAGGCTTTATCGATGATGCCGCCATCCCCATCATAGCCAAAAACCTCAATTTAAGTCGCGCAGACATTCATGGAGTCGTGACCTTCTACCACGATTTCCGCCGTGCTCCCGCCGGCCGGCATGTGGTGAAATTCTGCCGGGCGGAAAGCTGCCAGGCCCGCGGCGGCGCGGCGATGGAGAAGGCCGCCGCCGAACGGTTCGGTGTCCCGATGGGCGAAACCCGCCCCGACGGACAGGTGACGCTGGAGCCGATCTATTGCCTGGGCCTGTGCGCCATAGGCCCCAACGCTCTGGTCGATGGCCGCCCGGTCGCAAGGATCGACGCGACCGCGCTGGATCGGATCGCGCAGGAGATCGCGGCATGACGCGGGTCTATGTCAGCCGGGACATGGCCTCGGTCGCCCTGGGCGCGGACGAGGTGGCGCAGGCTTTCGAGGCCGCCGGATGCGAAGTGGTGCGCACCGGTAGCCGCGGATTATTCTCCATCGAGCCTCTGGTCGAGGTCGAAAGCGAGGGGCAACGGATCGGGTTCGGACCGGTCGGACCAGCCGACGTGGCGGCCGTGCTGGATGGCAGCCATTCGGCACGGCTCGGCGAAGTGGCAAACCTGCCTTTCTTCACCGGACAGCAACGTTTCACCTTCGCCCGCTGCGGGATCATCGATCCGCTCAGCCTGGACGATTATGCCCGGCATGGCGGCTGGCGCGGGCTGGACGCGGCGCGGGCGATACCCCCTCAGGCGGTGGTGGATGCGGTCAAGGCATCCGGCCTGCGCGGACGGGGAGGGGCGGGCTTTCCCACCGGCATCAAATGGCAGACGGTGCTGGATGCGGTTTCCGACGCGAAGTTCATCGTCTGCAATGCCGATGAAGGCGACAGCGGCACCTTCGCCGACCGTATGCTGATGGAGGGCGATCCCTTCTGCCTGATAGAGGGCATGGCGATTGCCGGGCATGCGGTGGGGGCAGGCCACGGCTATATCTACATCCGCAGCGAATATCCCTTCGCCATCGCCGCCATGCGGGAGGCGATCGCGCTTTCGACCGGACGGATCGCGCCCTTCACGCTCGAAGTGCGCGTCGGCGCGGGCGCCTATGTCTGCGGCGAGGAGACGGCGCTGCTCGACAGCATTGAGGGCAAGCGGGGACAGGTGCGGGCAAAACCCCCGCTGCCGGCGCTGGCCGGGCTGTTCGGGCAACCGACGGTGATCAACAATGTGCTCAGCCTGGCGGCGGCTCCCTTCATTCTGGCGGAAGGGGCGGAGGCTTATGCGGCAGTCGGTTTCGGGCGGTCGCGGGGCACCATGCCGGTGCAGCTTGCGGGCAATGTGAAGCATGGCGGGCTGTATGAGATCGGCTTCGGCATCACGCTGGGCGAGCTGGTGAACGACATCGGCGGCGGAACGGCCAGCGGAAGGCCAGTGCGGGCGGTGCAGGTTGGCGGACCCCTGGGGGCTTATTTCCCGCCGAGCATGTTCGATCTGCCCTTCGACTATGAGGCTTTCGCGCAGGCTGGCGGACTGATCGGCCATGCCGGGATCACCGTGTTCGACGACAGTGTCGACATGGCGCAAATGGCGCGCTTCGCGATGGAATTCTGTTCTGTCGAAAGCTGCGGCAAATGCACGCCCTGCCGGATCGGATCGACGCGAGGCTTGGAGGTGATGGACCGGATCATCGCGGCGCGGGATACTCCGAATTTCACGCAGGCAGGGCGAAGCTGGGAGGGCTATCTGCAAAAGGCGCTCAACTCCCGCACCCCCGACCGGATCGATACCGGGTTGGAGGCGCAAACCACCCTGTTGCGCGACCTTTGCGACACGATGAAATATGGCTCGCTTTGCGCGCTGGGCGGCTTCACGCCCTATCCCGTGCTGAGCGCGCTCGACCATTTTCCGGAGGATTTCGGCGCTCCGACCCCGATCAAGGAAGCTGCGGAATGAGCTACACACGCGAAACCGATCATGGGACGCCGCCCGCCATTGCGACGGGCAAGAGCGTGACCCTCACCATCGACGGCGAGGCGGTGACCATGCCGGAAGGCACGTCGATCATGCGGGCGGCTTCGCTCACCGGCTGCTCGATCCCGAAGCTGTGCGCGACCGACAATGTGGAGAGCTTCGGTTCCTGCCGCCTCTGCCTGGTCGAGGTGGAGGGGCGCAATGGCTATCCCGCCTCCTGCACCACGCCGGTTGCCGAGGGCATGGTGGTGCGGACGCAGAGCGAGCGGCTGAAACAGCTTCGGCGCGGGGTGATGGAACTTTACATCTCCGACCATCCGCTCGACTGTCTGACCTGCCCGGCCAATGGCGATTGCGAGTTGCAGGAACAGGCGGGCGCGGTCGGCTTGCGGGACGTGCGCTACGGCTATGACGGCGCGACCAATATGGGACAGGCGAAGGACCAGTCGAACCCCTATTTCGACTTCGATCCCAGCAAATGCATCGTCTGTTCCCGCTGCGTGCGCGCCTGCGACGAGGTGCAGGGCACGTTCGCGCTGACCATCGAGGGGCGGGGTTTCGATTCAAAGGTCTCGCCGTCGCAGGGCCAGGATTTCCTGTCGTCCGAATGCGTGTCCTGCGGCGCCTGCGTCCAGGCCTGCCCGACCGCCACCTTGACCGAGAAGAAGGTGGTGGAAGTCGGCACGCCCGACCGGTCCGTCGTCACCACCTGCGCCTATTGCGGCGTCGGCTGCACCTTCCGCGCCGAGATGCGGGGCGAGGAGTTGGTGCGCATGGTGCCGTGGAAGGAGGGCAAGGCCAATCACGGGCATAGCTGCGTCAAGGGCCGTTTCGCCTGGGGCTATGCCCAGCATCGCGACCGCATCCTGAAGCCGATGATCCGCGCTTCGGTGGATCAGCCCTGGCGCGAGGTGTCGTGGGAGGAGGCCATCGCCCATACCGCCAGCGAGTTCCAGCGCATCCAGGCGAAATATGGCACGCGCAGCATCGGCGGCATCACGTCCAGCCGCTGCACCAATGAGGAGACGTTCCTTGTCCAGAAGCTGATCCGCCAGGGCTTCGGCAACAATAATGTCGATACCTGCGCGCGGGTCTGCCATTCCCCGACGGGCTATGGGTTGAAGACGACTTTCGGCACGTCGGCGGGCACGCAGGATTTCGACAGCGTCGGCCAAGCCGATGTCATCCTAGTGATCGGGGCGAACCCGACCGATGGCCATCCGGTCTTCGCCAGCCGGATGAAGAAGCGCCTCCGCCAGGGGGCTAAGCTGATCGTGATCGATCCCCGGCGGATCGATCTGGTGAAGTCGCCCCATGTCGAGGCGGCGCATCATCTGCCGCTGCGGCCGGGCACCAATGTCGCCATGCTGACGGCGCTGGCGCATGTGATCGTGACCGAGAAGCTCTATGACGATGCCTTCATCCGGGACCGTTGCGATTGGGACGAGTTCGCCGAATGGGCCGATTTCGTGTCCGAACCGCAGCGGTCCCCCGAAGCCGTCGAGCCGCTGACCGGCGTCAAGGCGGAAGAGGTGCGCGCCGCGGCGCGGCTGTATGCGACGGGCGGGAACGCCGCCATCTATTACGGCCTGGGCGTTACAGAGCATAGCCAGGGGTCGTCCACCGTGATGGCCATCGCCAATCTGGCCATGGCGACCGGCAATGTCGGACGGGAGGGTGTCGGCGTGAACCCCCTGCGCGGCCAGAATAACGTGCAGGGCGCGTGCGACATGGGCAGCTTCCCGCATGAATTTTCCGGTTATCGCCATGTTTCCGACGATGCGGTGCGCGGCCAGTTCGAACAGGCCTGGGGCGTCGCGCTGGACGCCGAACCGGGGCTGCGTATCCCGAACATGCTGGACGCGGCGACGGACGGGACATTCAAGGGCATCTTCATCCAGGGCGAGGATATTCTTCAGTCCGATCCCAATACCCATCATGTCGCGGCGGGGCTGGCGGCGATGGAATGCGTGGTGGTGCAGGATCTGTTCCTTAATGAAACCGCCAATTACGCCCATGTCTTCCTGCCGGGATCGACCTTCCTGGAGAAGGACGGTACCTTCACCAATGCCGAACGCCGTATCCAGCGGGTGCGCAAGGTGATGGCACCGCTCAACGGCTATGGCGATTGGGAGATTGTTCAGCTTGTGGCGCAGGCCATGGGGCTTGGCTGGTCCTATGCGCATCCGTCCGAGATCATGGATGAGATCGCCGCGCTGACGCCGACTTTCGCGGGCGTGCATTATGATCGGCTGGAGGCGGAAGGATCGCTGCAATGGCCCGCCAATGACGCAGCGCCGGACGGGACGCCGACCATGCATGTCGGCGGCTTCGTGCGGGGCAAGGGCAAGTTCGTCGTCACCGACTATGTGCCCACGGACGAGAAGACCGGACCGCGTTTCCCGCTATTGCTGACGACCGGGCGCATCCTTAGCCAATATAATGTCGGCGCGCAGACGCGGCGCACGGCGAATGAGGCATGGCATCCGGAGGACCGGCTGGAAATCCACCCGACTGACGCTGAAAATCGCGGGATCAAGGATGGCGACTGGGTCTCGCTCAAGAGCCGGGCCGGGGAAACCAGCCTGCGCGCCCTGATCACTGAAAGGGTGGCGCCCGGCGTGGTCTACACCACCTTCCATCATCCCGATACGCAGGCCAATGTCATCACCACCGACTATTCGGACTGGGCCACCAATTGCCCGGAATATAAGGTGACGGCGGTGCAGGTCATGCCATCCAACGGGCCGAGCGACTGGCAGCGCGATTATGCCGAGCAGGCCCGGCACAGCAGGCGGATTGCGCCGCTGGCGGCGGCCGAATAGGATCGGGCGCATGAGCGATGAAAATCACGTCATGTCGACCGAGGATCGCCTGATCTACATGGCGAACCAGATCGCCCGCAATGTCGCGGCCCTGGGCGAGGAGGAGGCCGTGGCGATGACCGCGGACCATATCCGCGCTTTCTGGGATCCGGCGATGAAGCGGCGCATCGCGGCGCTGGCGGCCGCGCATCCCCAGGCGCTTTCCCCCATTGCGGCCGCTGCCGTTGGCCGGGTCCTGGCCCCTTGAGCGAAGTGCCGGAAGGCAGGCTGGTCACCTTCGCGAAGGTGATGCCCGAAGGCCGCATGGCGACAGTGACGCGCGAACTGGCCGAGGAAGTGCCGGTCGCGATCGAATTTAACGGCATCGGCTATGCCGTGCTGATGGCGACGCCGGCGGATGTGGCGGACCTGGTGCTCGGCTTCGCGCTGGCGGAACGGTTGATCGGGCGGGAAGACGCGCCCTTCGACGTCGACGCGCATGCGACGGAGCAGGGGATCGTCGCCAGGGCGACCCTGCCGGAGGGACGGACGGAGGCTCTGCTCAGCCGGGTGCGGCATCGCGCTTCGGAATCCTCCTGCGGGATTTGCGGCATCGAAAATCTGGAACAGGCGATCCGCCCTTTGCCGCCCCTCGCTCGCCGGACGCTGGCCGACGAGGGCGCGATTTTCCGCGCATTGAGCGGTCTGGGACAGCATCAGCCGCTCAATGCGCGGACCGGCGCGGCCCATGTCGCGGCGCTGGCGGCGGCGGACGGCACGATCCGCCTGGCGCGGGAGGATGTCGGGCGGCATAATGCGTTCGACAAGCTGATCGGCGCGATGCGGCGGCGCGGATGGGAATGGGATGGCGGCTTTGCGCTGCTGTCCTCACGCTGTTCCTATGAATTGGTGGAAAAGGCGGTGCTGGCGGACTGCCCCTTGCTGGTGACGATTTCCGCGCCGACGCGGCTTGCGGCCGAACGGGCGGCGGAGGCGGGGCTGGCTTTGGCGGTGCTGGCCCGGCCCGACGCGATCCTGCTGTCGAAGGATTAGAGGTTTTCGATCTGATTGAATCAGATCGATCGCTCTATTCCTTTGTTTTACCGCGATTTCTTAAACGTCAGATGATGCCATCTGACTGGAAATCGCTCTAGTCCGGGTCGTAGCGGCTGTCGAGTTCAGCCGCTCGGTTCCGGTCCGCTTCCGCCTTCCGCGCTTCGCCGCGTTGCCGCAACAGCAGGCTGCGATGATAATAGGTCCGCGCCGCATAGGGGGCATAGCGGACGGCCCTGTCGAAATCCTCCAGCGCCTTGTCGCCTTCCCCCAGGGCCTGGCGGACCATGGCGCGATTGAGATAGGCGTCGGCCGATTTCGGCGCGAGGGCGACCGCCCTGTCGAATGCGGCGGCGGCATCGCGCCACTCGCCCTGCCATGCCCGCGTCAGGCCATCGGTGATCGGGGCGGCGGCAAGATCCTTTTCCCTGATCCGCCGCTT
This sequence comes from Sphingobium sp. JS3065, assembly GCF_026427355.1. NCBI lineage: Bacteria > Pseudomonadati > Pseudomonadota > Alphaproteobacteria > Sphingomonadales > Sphingobiaceae > Sphingobium > Sphingobium sp. JS3065. The sequence goes on along the minus strand of NZ_CP102665.1, from coordinate 413,392 downwards.
GCAGGCGGCAAGATCCTGTCGCGGGTCTTGCACGGTGCAGGCGTTCCAGTCGCCGCGTCCGCGCAGCAGCTTCGGATCGACCTTCGCGCTGGTGACGAGGATGTCTCTTGCATCCTCATTGCCGGACGCCATGCGCGCCGCTTTTTCCGCGACCTCCGCATGAACGATGGCGGCGGGGGGAGGAGGGGGAGCGGCAGGCGCCGCAGCCGGGGCCGCAGCCATGTGTCCATAGGCCTGCATGGCGGGGGGCGGTTCCGGCGGTGCGACCGCCCCCTCCAATATTGGAGCCGGAGCGGGCGCGGTGGGCCTGGCGACCGGCTTTTCCGCGGCGGCGGCGGGCGGCTCGGCGCGCACGGGCTGGGGTGGGATGGCTGGATCGGCGGCAGCCTGTTGCTCCTGCGGACGGGCAACACGGGGAGGGGATGGGGCATCCCGTCGCGGCATGCTCACCCATGCGACCGGCAGGACCACCAGCGCGAGCAGGGACAGGGCAAGCGCCCCGCCCAGATAGGGGCGATCCAGCAGACGCCATGGGCGCGCAGGCGTGTGGTCTGCGACCGTGGGGGCGGACTGCTCTGTTCCATCGAACCGGTGCAGAGCCGCCTCGATCGCGGCCTCGCGCCGCGCGGGGGCGGGGGGAGGCGGATCGGGCAGGGAAAGGGGATCGTTGCGCTCGCCCGCCATTACGGCCTCCCGTCATCCTTGCGGGACGGGCCTTGCGTCGGTTCGAAAGAGGCGGGCGGGCACATCGGCTGATCTTATGGGGCAAAGCGCGGCGGCGGGAAAGGGGGCCGGTGCGTCCTGACCGGCCCTGTCATCCCCGTCAGAGGGGCTGCATCGAAGCGGCTGTCCTGGCGGCGCGGACCAACTGGATGAATTCGCCGCGATAGCCGAACGGATCGACGCCCCGCGCCGCCGTGGCGATGCGCAGCACATCGTCATAGCTTAGCGATCCGCCATAACGCCCGCCGCGCAGCAATTCGGCGAAGGCCGCCACGCCGGTCGCGAAGCGGGCATCCAGCGGCGCATTTTCGAAGCGGGCCACTTCGACCGACCGGTTGATCGGGGTTGCGATCAACTGGCTCCGGTCCGATCTGGGCGCCTTGTAGCGAATCTTGACGAAGCCATATTCGCCAGCGCCTGCTGGAACCTTGGCCGATGGGGCATAGCGCAGGTCGGAAACGGCACGGGGTCCGCCGACAGGGACGATTTCATAGAGCGCCGTGACCGTCTGACCCGATCCGACATCGCCCGCATCGACCCGGTCATTGTCGAAATCCTCCCGGTTCAGCATCCGCGTCTCATAGCCGATCAGGCGATATTCCGCGACGGTCGCGGGGTTGAATTCCACCTGTATCTTCACATCCTTGGCGATGGGGAAAAGGGTGGAGCCGGCTTCCTCCACCAGCGTCTTGCGCGCTTCGCCGAGTGTGTCGATATAGGCCGCCGCGCCATTGCCGTTCTGCGCCAGCGCCTGCATCAGCGCATCATTGTAATTGCCCATGCCAAAGCCCAGGACGGACAGGAAAATCCCCTTGTTCCGTTCCCGCTCGACAAAGCCCTTCAGTTCATCGACATTGGTGATGCCGATGTTGAAGTCCCCATCCGTGGCCAGCATCACCCGGTTCACCCCCGCCGGGTCCAGATTGGCGGCGGCCAGCGCATAGGCCTGGCGGACGCCCTCCGCCCCCGCCGTGCCGCCGCCCGCGCCCAGGCGGTTGATGGCATCCAAAATCCTGTTCTTTTGACCGGCCGGCGTGGGTTCCAGCACGGTTCCGGCGCTGCCCGCATAGGTGACGATGGCGACATGGTCATCGGGGTCGAGCTGGCCGACCAGCATGGACAGGGATTGCTTCACCAGCGGCAGCTTGTTGGGTTCGTTCATCGATCCCGACGTGTCGATCAGGAACACCAGATTGGCGCGGGGCCGCGCGGCGCGCTGGACCGCATAGCCGCGAATGCCGATGCGGACCAGCTTGCGCCCGGCCGTCCAGGGGCTGGGGAAGACGGCGACATTGGTCGCGAAGGGCTGGGCGGCGCTGCGCGGCGCGGCATAATCATAGGGGAAATAGTTGATCATCTCCTCCGGCCGGACGGCGGCGGGCTGCGGCAGGACATTCTGGTTGAGCGATGCGCGCACGAAGGAATAGGAGGCGGTGTCGACATCGATGGAGAAGGTCGAAACCGGCTGTTCCCGGACGATCTGGAAACGGTTCTGTTCCTTGTTCGCGAATTTGTCGCGCCCGACATCATGATAGGCGGGCGGCCATGGCCTGCGTTCCGGCATGGCGATCATCGGCGCGGGCGGGGCGGCTGCATAAGTCTGCGCCAGCCCATTGGCCTTGTGCGCCCGATAAGCGTCGGCGCTGTCGGCCCGCTGGGCGGTGACGGCGATTTCCTGCGCCGGGGCGGGGGCGTTCGGACCCGCCATTTGGTGCGTGTCCTGCCCGGCGCAGGAAGCCAGGGCCAGGCCGATCAAGCCGATAGAGGGAAGGAAGCGAGGCATGACATTCTCCCATGATGGAGACGGCGCAAATCATCCGTCATTCACTGGGACGCGGATCAGGGGAGAAAGCTTGGAAGTTTGTGAAAATTTTTTCGGAGAAAGTGGCCGGTCAGCGAGACTCCCCCTTTCCGGAGGACAGCAATCGCCGGATTTCGTGCATCCGCCACGCCACGGTGGACTCGCCGATCCCCAGCAACAGCGCCGCCTCCGCATGGGTGAGTTGCTGGCCGGCGACCAGCACCGCCGTGTCGCGATAGGCGGGTTTCAGCCCGGCGATGGCATGTTTGATCCAGATCGCGTCGTGCAGGTCGCGGCCGTCCGGCGCGGGCGCCAGCCCGGCGATCACCGCCAGCCGCTCGGCAAAGCCGCTGAAGGAGCGTTTCCGGCGGCGCAGGTCGCGGCAGGCATTATAGACGATGCCGCAGAGCCAGGTGGTGAATTTCGCCTCCCCGCGAAAGCCGCCGATCTTCTCGACCAAAGTGCAGCACACGTCCTGCGCGATATCGTCGGCGTCGCTGCGCGATCCGGTCAACTGCCAGGCCAGCCCGTGAATCCGGTCATAATGCCGCCGCAGCAAAACCTCGAACGACTTGCGGTCGCCGTCGACCGCCGCGGCGACCAATAGGCTGTCCGGGACATGCGACAGCTCATCCATCGGTCAGGACCGCGCCCTGCCGCCCCGCGCTCCCATCTTTTCGGCCAGCCCCCGACATTCGGACAGGGCTAGCAAAGATGGAGCGCCTGTTCCACTCGTCAGAACAGAGGCTTCGCGGGCTTTCAAGGATGTGCTAGCGCCGGTCGCGATGACAAAGATCGATTTATCGCCCGGACCGAATGACGAGGGATCGACCCGCAGACGCCAGATCCTGGAGATCGCGGCCCAATTATTCGCCCGAAAAGGCTATCGCGGAACGTCCATGCGGGACATTGGCGAGCAGGCGGGCGTGCTGGGCGGTTCGCTCTACCATCATATCAAGTCGAAGGACGCGCTGTTCATCGAACTGCACAATGCCGCGCTCGACGAGGCGGAGGAGCGGATAGCGGAGGCGGTTCGAGCGCAATCCGAACCGTGGGCGAAGCTGCTGGCGGCCTGCGCCACGTTGCTGGACGTTCAACTCGCCCCCGATTCGCTGACGACGCCGATGATGAACGATTTTCGGGAAGTGCCCGAACAGGTCCGCGAACAACTGATTGCGCGGCGCGACCGGTTCGAGGAACTGTTCCGGTCGCTGGTGGAGGCGCTTCCGTTGCCGCCGCATATCGACCGGTCGGTCTACCGCAATCTGCTTTTGATCCAGTTGAACGCCACGGCGGACTGGTATCGACCGGGCCGGTTCACGCCGGGCGAGATCGCCGCGCAGATCGTAGCCGTCTTTCGGCACGAATGATCCCGGCCGGCGCGCCCCTGATCCTGGACGATATCGCAGGATATTGGCGCGCCAGCCGCGAACTTCCTATTCGTCGATGTTCCGCCGGAAGGTTTCGGGCAGAAGGATGAGGCCCAGGACGACAGTCCCCGCCGCCACAACCACCGGATACCAGAGGCCGTAATAGATGTCGCCCGTCGCGGCGACCATTGCGAAGCCGATGGCCGGCAGCAGTCCGCCCAACCATCCGTTGCCGATATGATAGGGCAGCGACATGGAAGAGTAGCGGATGCGGCTGGGGAACAGTTCGACAAGCATCGCGGCGATCGGGCCATAGACCATCGTCACCAGCAGGACGAGGTAGAAGAGCAGCGCGACGACGAGCGGCTTGTTGATCTCCGCCGGGTTCGCCTTGCTGGGATAGCCGACCCTGGCAAGCTCGCCTGCGACGGCGGGCTGGCCCGCGCTGGCGGGCGCGCCGATCAGTTGGGCGGTGAAGGCCGCGATGGCCGCCTTCTTCTCCTCGCCCGACAGCCGGGCGGCGTTAGGCGCGGTGAAGTGCCTGTCACCGACCGCGACGGTCGCGACGGTGCCGGGCGCGGCGGCGATGTTGGTGTAGTTGACGCCCGCCTTGGCCAGCGCGTTCTTGACGATATCGCAGCTCGTCTTGTCGAACTTGTTCGCGCCCACCGGATCGAACTGGGAAGAACATTCCGAAGGGTCGGCGGTCACGGTCACGGGGGCTGCGGCCTGCGCCCTGGAGAGCGCGGGATTGGCTGCGTCGGTCAGCATGTGGAAGACCGGGAACAGCGTCAGCGCCGCGAGCGCGCAGCCCGACAGGATGATCGGCTTGCGGCCGATGCGGTCCGACAGCCAGCCGAAGAACAGGAAGAAGGGCGCGGCCATGAGGAGCGCGATGATGATGAGCGTATTGGCGGTCAGGCCGTCGATCTTCAACATCTTTTCCAGGAAGAACAGCGCGTAGAGCTGACCGCAATACCAGACCACCGCCTGGCCCGCGATCGCGCCGAAAAAGGCGATGAGCACGATCTTGAGGTTCTTCCACTGCCCGAACGCTTCCTTGATCGGGGATTTGGAGCCGGTGCCCTCCGCCTTCATCTTCTGGAAGACGGGCGATTCATGCAGCTTCAGGCGCAGCCACAGGCCGACGATCAGGAACAGGCCGGAGACTAGATAGGGAATGCGCCATCCCCAGTCCTTGAACGCTTCCTCCCCGACGCCGGTGATGGGCGAGCGGATCGTGATCACGATGAGGAGCGCCATGGCGAGACCGGCGGTCGCGGTAATCTGAATCCAACTGGTGTAGAAGCCACGCTTGTTGTGGGGCGCATGCTCCGCGACATAGGTCGCCGCGCCACCATATTCGCCGCCCAGCGCCAGGCCCTGGAACATGCGCAGCACCACCAGCATGATCGGCGCGGCCACGCCGACCGACTTGTAGGTGGGAAGGCACCCCACCAGGAACGTCGACAGACCCATGACGAGCAGCGTGATGATGAATGTGTATCGCCGCCCGAACAGGTCGCCGATGCGGCCGAAGAAGATGGCGCCGAAGGGCCGGACGATGAACCCGGCGGCGAAGATCAGCAGCGCCATGATGAAGGACGTCGTGGGGTTCAGGCCCGTCAGGAACTGCGCCGCGATGATCGCGGTCAGCAGACCGTAGAGATAGAAATCATACCATTCGAACACGGTGCCGAGCGAGCTGGCGGTGATGATCAGCTTCTCGCTTCGCGTCGCCTGGTGATGCTTTGGCAATCCGTCATATGTCGAAGCCATAACAGTCCCTCCTGTCAGAAATTATACTTCGCCGCGACGTCGAAGCGATCGACGTGGCCGTTCAGATCGTTGACGAGCCGGCGCTCGCCATGGCGGTACTCGATGCCGAGGTCCAAATTCTTCACCGGGGAATAGAAGAGATTGGAGGCGATGCTCCATGCTTGACGATTGAACATCGCTATACCCGCAGTCGTCGCTGGATCGAGGGTGTCGGCGTAGAAGACGCGCTGGTAGCTCGCGATCAGGTTGATGCGCCATTGATCGTTCAGCGCATATCGGCCAGCGCCGAACAACGCCAGGTTGCGGACCCCGGCAAGCTGCCCGCTCGCCTGGAGAACCCCGTCTGGCCCGAAGTTCAGGCCAAGATAGCGCCCGATCCCTTCGCCATAGGTCGCCTGGAAGCGGATGTCGCTGCCATGCTTGCCGTCCAGGAATATCTTGCCAGCGGCGCTGACGCCCCATCCCAGGCGGGAGTCGACGATATGGGCGGCGCCCGCCTTCGCATTGTCGACGCGCAACTGGCGCCCCAGCACCGCAAGGTCGAGGAAACCGAAGGCGCCCGCATATTCCAGGCGCCCGGTCATGTCGGGCGCATGGTCCTCGCCATTTTCGATGAGGGCGGGCGCGCCGACGGTGGCGGAAGCGGTTTCCGGATTTTCGGCCGCCAGATGAAGGGTCAGGCCATGGCCTAGCGGAAGGCTGTAGCGCACCATCGGCTGACGCACGAAGATCAGGCCGTCGACGCCCCCGACATAATCGGTGCTTTCCGGGAAAACCGCAGGGTTCGAGAAATTGGTGAAATCCTGGCCGAAGGTCCAGCGGTCGAACTGGATGAGGGCGCGCCGCATCGCCAGGTCGTAGGCATTGGTCGTGCGCTGCGTGCCCTGGCCCAGCGCCTGCGGGGTGCCGGGGGCGGCCTGGAAATCGAACTCGATATAGGCCTTGAGCGCATGTTTGCCGAGCTTGGTCGTGGCGTCCACCCAGAAGCGCGTCTGCTTTGCGGAAAAGTCGGTGACGCGGGTAGGCGAAGTCGGGGATGCGGGATTGAAGACCGGGATCGACTGCGGCAGATAGAGATCGCGGCCGAGCGTATTGCTGGGATTGCCGCCGCCGCTGTACCGGGCGCTGCTTGCGAGCAGCTTCACATATCCGGCCAGGACGACATTGGTATTGCCCGACCGGAAGCCGAGCTTGGGCGTGCTGTCCGCCAGCCGGGTCACTTGCGCGGAAGTCTCGTCGCTCTTGCGGACGGCGTTCGCGGCGGTGGCCGCGGTTTCGTCCTGCCGGCTGCGCGCGGCGGCGAGTTCGGTCCGAAGCTGGGTGACTTCGCTCTCCAGCCGTTCCAGGCGCGCCGCCAGATCCGCTTCCTTCATGGTCTGCGCATGAAGCAGTTGGGGTGCGGCGAGCGCTGTCGCTCCCAGCAGGATGCGCAACAATGGCCTGTTTTGCTTTGGCATCGACCTCTCCATGGTCCCGGCTTGTTTTCCGGATGCGCAGAGGATCGCGAATCCCCGGACAAGCCGACAGCCAAACCATGGTCGGAGATATTCGACCTTCGTCTAGGGTCCGATATGCGCCGACGGCATTTAGGATGTCCTCCACGGATCGGCAGCGATCGAGGAGAGGAGTGCGAGACTATGGACCAGGGCGTTTATCCCGTTCCGAACCAGTGGGCGAAGGAGGCGCTGGTCGACGCCGCCCAATATCGGGAGATGTATGCGCGCTCCATTGCGGAGCCGGAACGCTTCTGGGCTGAGGAGGCGCAGCGTCTCGACTGGATGCGGCCATTCAGCCAGGTGAAGGCGACCAGCTTTTCGGAGGAGGATTTCGGAATAAGCTGGTTCGCGGACGGCACGCTCAACCTGTCCGCCAATTGCCTGGACCGCCATCTGGCGGAGCGCGGCGATGCCATCGCGATCCTCTGGGAACCCGACGATCCGGCGGAACCCGAACGGCGTATCAGCTATGGCGCGCTGCATGAAGAGGTATGCCGTTTCGCCAATCTGCTGAAGGCGCGGGGCGTGAAACGGGGCGACCGGGTCACCCTTTACCTCCCCATGGTGCCGGAAGCGGCGGTCGCGATGCTGGCCTGTGCGCGCATCGGCGCCATCCACTCCATCGTCTTCGCCGGATTCTCGCCCGAAGCGCTGGCCGGTCGCATAGAGGATTGCGCGAGCCGCATCGTCGTCACTGCCGACGAAGGCCTGCGCGGCGGCAGGAAAGTTCCGTTGAAGGCGAATGTCGACGCCGCTCTCGTCCACTGCCCCGATGTCGATACGGTCGTCGTGCTGCGGCGCACCGGCGCCGGAGTGCCGATGGCCGAAGGGCGCGACATCGACTGGACAACGGCGGTGCAAAGCCAGCCTGCCGCGTGCGAGCCGGAAGAAATGGGGGCCGAAGACCCGCTTTTCATACTCTACACCTCCGGTTCCACCGGCAAGCCCAAGGGCGTTCTGCATACGACGGGCGGCTATTCCCTGTGGGCCGCGATGACGCACCAATATGTCTTCGACTATCGCCCCGGCCAGATCTACTGGTGCGCCGCCGACATCGGCTGGGTCACGGGGCACAGCTATGTCGTCTATGGGCCGCTGATGAACGGCGGGACGACCGTGATGTTCGAGGGCGTACCCAACTTCCCGGACCCCTCCCGCTTCTGGCAGGTCGTCGACAAGTTCGGCGTGGAGATTTTCTACGGCGCCCCCACCGCCCTGCGCGCGCTGATGCGGGAGGGTGACGAGTGGGTGCGAAAGACCAGCCGCAAGTCATTGCGATTGCTCGGCAGTGTGGGAGAACCGATCAATCCGGAGGCATGGGAATGGTATCACCATGTCGTGGGGGAGGGACGCTGCCCCATCGTCGATACATGGTGGCAGACCGAGACTGGCGGCGCGATGATCAGCCCGCTGCCCGGCGCCACGGCGCTGAAGCCCGGCTCTGCGACCCTGCCGATGTTCGGCGTGAAGCCCGAACTGGTCGACGGCGAGGGGAGGCTGATCGAGGGGCCGGGCGAAGGCTGCCTTGTCCTGGCGGATAGCTGGCCGGGCCAGATGCGCACCGTCTGGGGCGATCATGACCGCTTCTTCCAGACCTATTTCACCACCTTCGCCGGGCGCTATTTCACCGGCGACGGATGCCGCCGCGACGAGGACGGCTATTATTGGATCACTGGCCGGATCGATGACGTCATCAACGTCTCCGGCCATCGCATGGGCACGGCGGAGATAGAGAGCGCGCTCGTCGCGCACCCACAAGTTGCCGAGGCCGCCGTCGTCGGCATGCCGCATGAGGTCAAGGGGCAGGGCATCTACGCCTATGTCACCACCAATGCCGATGTCGAGCCGGACGATGCCCTGCGCGGCGAGTTGATACGCTGGGTCCGCAGCGAGATCGGCCCCATCGCCTCGCCGGACGTGGTGCAGTTCGCCCCCGGCCTGCCCAAGACGCGGTCCGGCAAAATCATGCGGCGCATCCTGAGGAAGATCGCGGAAAATGATATTTCCAACCTTGGCGACACGTCGACGCTTGCCGATCCCTCCGTGGTCGATAATCTGCTGGCGAACAGGCCATGGTTGGAAGAGGCGCAATAGAGACGATTCTGATCGCGGACGACCACCCGCTCTTCCGTCAGGCTCTGACGGTGGCGGTGATGAAGGTCGCTCCCGAAGCCGGCATCGTAGAAGCGGGCACGCTCGCCGCCGCGGTAAGGGCGGCGAGCGAGGCGGTGGTCCTGCGCCTCATCCTGCTCGATCTGAAGATGCCCGGCGCGGTCGGCTATTCGGGCATCGCGCTGCTTCATGCCGAACGGCCCGGCGTGCCGATCCTGGTCGTCTCAAGCGCCGACGGGGCGAAGACGGCGGAGGAGGCCCAGGCGTTGGGCGCGGTCGGCTTCCTCTCGAAGGATAGCGACCTGTCCGTCATCGAGACCGCGATTGCGCGCGCGTTGAGCGGCCACAGGCTTCCGCCTGCCCCGCCACGGCCGGAAGATGCGGTGCAGAAGGAGATCGCTTCCCTGACGCCGACCCAGTTGAAGGTTCTGCTGGAAGTGCTGAACGGCAAGCTCAACAAGCAGATCGCGCACGACCTCATGATGAGCGAGGCGACCGTGAAAGCGCATATGACCGCGATCATGCGGAAACTGGATGTGCAGAACCGCACGCAGGCGGCGTTGGTGGCGCGCTCGCTGGGACTCGATCTCAAACACTGACAGGGGGCAAGGCGATTTGAGACCGACCAGACCAAGTGATTTGGGTGGAGAGCGGCTATTCTTTTACCCCTCTCCCTTGAGGGTCGGCCAGAGGCACGTGACTCTGGCCGAGGCTGCGCAGACTTGGCAGCTTGCTGCCTTAGTCGTAGCCGGGTGAGGGGGTTGCGATCCTTCGGATCGCGCGGGCCACAGGCACGCTCCCCCTCATCCAACTGCGCCTAGCTTCGCTCCGCTCAGCAAGGCTTCGTATCCTTCTCCCGCAACCAAAACAAGGTCCAAAAAGACCAACAACGTCCCAAATGGACGTCAAAAAATGGCCTGTTTTCAGGCTGTTATTTCATGTAACATGGTCTCCAACAGGATCATAACCGCCCAGGTGGTTACCATGAGATTTGTAGGTAAATTTGTTGGTGCAAAGTTAGGATTCAAGTCTCGCGCACGGCGTTCAGGAGACTGATCCGTGCTGACCGATACTATCATCCAATCCATTTTGCCTGCCGCCCGCCCTATCAAGAAAGCCGATGGCGGCGGCCTCAACATCTGCGTCCTGCCGGGTGGTCGACGCGAGTGGCGACTCTCCTATCGCTTTGCGCACAAGCAGAAGTGCATCACCGGCGGTGACTATCCGGCGATGAGCATTGACCGTGCACGGGTCTGGCGCGAGGAGATGAAAGCGGTTCTCTCTGCCGGAAAGGACCCTGCGGACATCAAGCGGCAGAAAAAGCATGAGGATCAGGCCGAGCGGACGACGTTCAGCCAACTGGCCCAGGAATGGATGATCGCCAAGCGACCGGGATGGTCTGACCGCTATGCCGGCGTGATCGAGCGTCGCCTTGAAGCCGATATTTTTCCGACCATCGGCAAGCTGTCGGTCCGCTCGATCCTGCCCCGGGACATGCTCGATGCGCTCAAGACCATTGAGGATCGCGGCGCGATCGAGATGGCGCACAGGGTGCGGGCCTATTGCAGCGAAATCTTCCGGTTCGGCATTCCAGACGGTCGGGTTCTCACGGATCCTTGTCGTGATCTGGGAACGGTCATGCGCAAACGCGCTCCGGTCACGCATCGATCGAAAATACCCATCAAGGAATTACCACGCTTTTATGCGGCGCTGAACGCCGATACGGGCTCCAGGCTCAGCCATCTTGCTTTGCGCTGGACGATCCTGACGATGGTCCGGACGACGGAAACCCGGCATGCGCAATGGAATGAATTTGAAGGCTTAGGCGGTCCCGAGCCGCTCTGGCGGATTCCCGCCGAGCGGATGAAAATGAGAGCCGAGCATCTCGTGCCATTGCCGCCGCAGGCGGTTGCGTTGCTTCGTGAGATCAAGGAACTCAACGTCTATGGGAAATATGGCAATGAGCGGTTCGGCCAATATTTGTTCCCGGTAATCGGCAAACAGGGCGATACGATCAGTTCAAACCGCATGCTGGTCTTGCTGCAGCGCCTTGGGGTAGGGGACAAGGCGACGGTGCATGGGTTCCGTTCGATCGCCAGCACCGTGCTGAATGAAACCGGCCTGTTCAAAGCGGATTGGATCGAGCTGCAGCTGGCGCATGTACCCGGCGGTGTTCGCGCCGTCTACAACGCCGCACGCTATCTGTCCCACCGTCGGCAGATGCTCGAATGGTGGGCCGACTATCTCGACAAGGCCGAACAGGCTTCAGCGGCGATCGCCATTGAAAAAGCGACGCCGGCAAAGCCCAATGTCGGGGCACTGGAGTGGTTTCAGTCGTCCTGGTAAAGCGCTTGGTGCCTGCATCCAGCGTAGGATCCTCGACAGGCGCCAGGCAACCGCTCTGGCGCCGATCTTTTCCGGCGCCGGGAATGTTCCAAGGTGGATGTCGCGATAGATGGAAGCCTTGGGCTTGCCCGTCTTCGCGATCACGGCTCTCAGTCGCAAAAACTGCTCGTTCTTTTCGTCCATACGCAAACCAACTCCAAGTGTTGATCTGCCCGCAGGAACAGTATGACGAGAGTGCAGGAAAGGATCAATATGTCCTGCGGAAAATATGTGATGCAGTTTGTCCAGTAATGCCGTGAAACAAAGACTTGCGGACTTTCAGTAAGGATGTTCCAGAGAGGAGGGAGTGAAGAGGTTGATATGGTGCGTGGGTTTTCTGTTCTGAAATTGGGTCAGGCAGATGGCGGGCAGCAACGCAGTCCCCCTATCGATGAACTGGAAGAGATGATAGATTTCAAATCATGAGCGGTGATGAGTTTGAGCATGATGGAAAATTCTCAACGTCAACGACAAGCGCCCACTCGGCTGTGGCGGCCGTGGTATGCGAAGCTATGGTGGAGCGGGGTGCCGGCCTATTGGCTAGGCATGCTCGCATCCCTCAAGATTGATGCTCTAACTGAAGTTTATCATTCGGCTGCCGGTGGATATCTGAACGTCTTGTTCTTCCCGCCGATGGTCGCGCTCGTTCTCTCGTTTGGTTTCTTGCGCAACAAACTGGCGTCGTTGCCAGCCCAGGAGGACGGTGAATTTGATGAGGACTCATTTTGGGAGCGCAGGAAATATGGGCCGTCAAGGTTGCCGAAAGAGGTTGATCCGCTGGATTCCGCGTCCGGGGCTCTATGGATCGGCAGCTCTTTGAACCCCCTTAACCCCGGCTATATCAATCGCGCTTCTTGAATGACCCGTCGCCGTCTGTTGGACCGTTATCTAAGTCGGTCGAGAAGCGGCCGCTGTAGAGGAGCGAAGACTGCTCTAACGAAGTGACGGGGGCATTTATATCGGTCGTTCCACGCGCGCTGTCGGCATCTCCAAGATAGCGGTTTCGCAGGCCGTTGGCTCCAAGGATCTCTGAGGTAAGGCGATTTGTGAATGCATCTGCCGGTTGGCCGGCCTTCGAAGCCGCGTACTCGGCGTTGGCGATAGCTTGCCGGACATCGTAATTTACAATGCTGAGCTGACTGGTGGCGGCTTCGTTCGTGGTCCCGCTTTCCTGACTTGAAACGGCAAGAGATCCTCCAACTCGACCGCTGCCACTCCCGGAGCGACCTTTGCTAGATCCCCCGCCTGTGCTGATGGTTGTACCGGCGATTTCGCCCTGGGCCGTAATATTGAACACATTCTGATCTTGAGCTGCCCTTCCGATCGAGCGCTCCCAGCCTGTCTGCGCCATGATCGCCTGCACATCTCGCTGGATGGTGTCCGCGACCTGGGGCTTCAAGCGCCAATTGCCCTTGCGATCCATCTCGAACCCGCCCTTGAGCCAGTTCGCCATCGCGGCGCGACCTTCGGCGCCACCGCCCATGAAATGCTCGATCGTATCAGGGCCAGCTTGCTTGCCAGCCTCGAACCGCGTGCTGGTGTCGTTGCGCGCGGACTTCTCGAACCCAGCGCTGCTGGAGACGAGCAGGTCATTATGTGCAAGACTGAAGCGGGCATGGCCGCCATTGGCGACCGCGCCGAGCTGGCTTTCATTGAGAAGGCCGGCCTGCCACATCTGTGCGGCCGTTGCCGGGGTGAGGTTCATCCTGAAGTCGCCATTCTGGTCCATGGCGATCTGACGCTTGCTCATCTCGATACCGTTGGCGCGCAGCAGACCCTGCATGCGTGACAGACGCTCGCGCTCGACAATGCTGGTCATCCGGGCGTTGCGCGCCCGGTCGGCGATGCCGTCGGTGCCACCTTCCGCCATGTCGAGCTGATTGCCGCTGGCATCAGCCAGCGTCCGAATGAAACTGTCGAGACGAGCCGCCTCGCGCGTCGACATGCCGGCGACCTCGGCGCCTTGTGCAAAGCCGAAATTCTCCGACTGGCGCCGCTGTTCGCCGATCCGGGCAGTGCTGCGGGTGCCGCCATGCCCGACCTCCTTCTGCGCGTCGAGTTTTCCAGAACGCTCGGCAAAGTCATAGCCGGCAGCTTCCCGGGTCCGCCCATAGACGCTAGTACCTTCGCGTGCCGCTTCAGCCGTTGCGCCATCGGCCGTGCCAAGATCGGTCGCTGCCCGATAGGTTTCGAGAGCCTTGGTCACCTGGGCTTCATTGCGGCCCGTTGCGCGGGAGAGTTGCGTGATAGCGGAGGAGCGCGCTTCGCCCGAGAGGGCAATGATGAAGGCGATGCGGCGGCTCATCTCGTCAATGGGGAGGCCAAGCATAGCGGCAGCTTCGCGCTGACCTTCATTGCCGCCAGTGCGATGTGCCTGCTCGGTCGCGACGTTGCCCCGTTCCACCTGGGCGACCCGGTCACCCGCATAATCTCGGCGACCTTCCATCGCCCCGACTTGCACCTGCGCTGCCGTCAGGTCATTGCGGAGCATCGTCTCCTGAGTGAAGCTATTGGCGATCAGTTTCGCGAACGTCGGATCGGCGCTGGCCTCGGCCACGACGCCGCTCGCCTTAAGTTCGGCATCTTGGTTCCCATAACCGGCCCGTTCAAAATGCCGGGTGGCCTGCTGCATCATCATGCCATAGGCGCGGGTGTCACCAAACGCTCGCCACTGAACCAGCCCCTGGGTGAAGGCGCCGAACGCCTTCTCGCCGGCCTCGCCCGCGCCAAAATAGCGGGTGCCGAGGGTCCGCAGCGCATCCTTCTCGGCAAAATTGTGGATGGCGCCGGTAGCCGCCGCCGCGCGAACCGCGCTGATCGTTGCCGGGTCACCCAAGTCCCGGCCATGATGCGCGGGCGCAAGGCCGCCCATCTCGCGGGCGGCATCGAGCGCGCCAAGCCCCATCGCTGCGCCACCGGGCGCGCCAGTGCCATGGGATGCCGTGACCGCGCCCGCCGCGCCGAAGCCGCGATTAGCGCCGAAGCTCGACCGTTCCCCAAAATCTCCGAAGGTCGACGCTGCGCCACGGCGCGCGCCCGTGCCCATGGCCGAGGCCTGCGCCTCCAGCGCGGAGGCGAGGCCCTCGGAGGTGGACACGCCAGCGGCGGCAGCCGAGCCCTGCGCCTGGACGCCCAGCGAGCCGTCGGTGAAGGAGGAGAAGACATTGCCCGAAAAGCGGAAGACGGTGAACACGAACGCGCCGGCAAGGCCCGCCGCCGCCGTGCGGAAGCTCCCGAAGATCGCCAGCGCCTTCATGGCCGAGGAAGGCGCCAGCATCCAGGCATTGGCTCCCAAATGGTTGGAGCGCATCTCGGCTAAAGCCGCCATCGCTCGACCCAGCGTAAGCTGATAAATGCCGGCGTCGATGACGCCCCAGAGCGCCACGAACACGAAGAGGCCCAGCGCAAAGCTTGCGACCCGCAGGTTGATGGGGGTGAGAATGAACAGCAGCGCGATCGGCATCATGAAGAGCATGATCCCGAACACCGTCGCCCGGATCGTGGGCATCCATTCATTGGCGGTCGACATGTTGGCGAGACCACCCGCCACCACGGCGCGATTGGCCATGACGCGCGCGGCGGTCGCCGGGCTGTCCTCGAAGAGCACGTCGCCCACGCTGTTGCCAAGCAGGATATTGGTGAAGAAGGTCTGGGCGGTGAGCGGCGTCCCCAGCATCATGTCGCCCATCTCGGCGAGGTTGCTGCGGCACCGTGCGAGCTGGTCGGCCTTGGCGATGTCATAGCCTGTGCGCTGACAGACCTGGGCGGAATAGTCCTCGAAGATCGTCGGGTCTGAGAGCCGATCGGCGATATGGGACCAGGCTTCGCTGCAACTAACGGTTGTGCCGCCCTTGTCCGAAGCCGTGAACACCGTGCTGAAGGTCGACGGCCCTGCCATCGCGGCGAACGATGCGGGGAGATCTGTGCTGGTGCGGAAGAGCTGGTCGTCATCCACGCCATAGGCCGGCGAGACGCGGGCAACCGGATAGCATTGGCGGACATAATCCTTGATCGTCGCATCGAGAAAGGCATCGGTCATCGGCCCGTGGGGGCTGACGGCATTGAGGAACAGATCGAAGGCGTGGCCGCCCGCACCGAACTCGAGCTTGGCATGTGGGTCGAGCGTATTGTCATCGATCGTCTCGGCAAGCGCGCGCTCCATCATGTTGGTGACGCCCGCCACCAAGACGATCAGGTTCGGAACATCGCCGACCGGCTGATAGGCGTTGCGCACCCGGTCATAAACATGGACGGTGCCGGTCGTCGCGACGAGGCCGACGAACAGGCCGATACCGACCAGCATCTGGAGGCCGAAGGCAACCAGCCCCATGCCGGTGCCGCGGACCATGGCGAGCACGGCGCCCAGCGCCAACCCGACAACCGCGACGATCAGCACCAGTGTCTCGTAGCGCGGATCGGCGAAGATCATCGAGACGAGACGAAACGCATCCACGGTTTCGGCAAAGCCGTCATAGGTGTGGAAGCTCGTCTCCAGAGCGTGGGCAGGGGAGGCGACAAACAGGCTGGCGAGACTGCCAATCGGCGCGGGTAAGCGGAAAAGGCGGCGCATGGCACCCTGATCCTTCAGCGGTTGCGGCTGGCGGCGGTGCCGGCGGCGTCGCGCGCGTCCCGATCACGCTGGCGGATGAGACCGGCATAGCCAGTCGAGAGGTTCGCCTGGGAGAGCGCCGCCATATAGGATTGCCGCATCTGCGCGCGCTGGCGCAGCACCTCCTCCCGCAGGTCGCGGAGTTGCTCGATGCCCTTGGTGAGGATGCGGGTCTGGCAGATATTGGCATTGCCGGCATCGGCAGCCCCGGCAGCGCTGGTCCCGCGCTCGGCATTGGAGATGGCAAAATCGATGCTACGGGTGAGATCGTTCAGCATCTGATAGGCGAGGGTCAACGCGACCAGCTCGTCGGTATCGCCGATAACCGAGTCCACCACATCCTGGCGCACGCCCCATTCAAGCATCCGGTAGACCGGCAGGGTCCGTACATTGGCGACGAACTGCCGTTCCTCGGCCGTGAGCGAAGCGCGCGTCCTGATCTTCTCCGCGATCGAGGTCATGCGCTCACGGGTGAGCGCCAGCGCGCCCTTGTTCCCATCCTGCGTGCAATCGGCGGCGGTGGCCGGCATGTTGAGCGCACGCCGCATCACCCGCCCGCTCAGGAAGTCGTCCGAGGACTCGCTATCCTGACCAGCGCAGGCGGGGATAGCCGAGAAGAGCGGCACCTTGTCGGTCGCGTCCCAGCGCATATAGACGTCGCCGACCCGCGCGCGCATGACGGCGGCCCAATCGGCGGCGCCGACGCGGGACGCCGCATGGGCGAGCAGCGATCCGGTGCGGAAGATGTCGGTCACTTCGGTCGGGCAGTTGGCCAGCGCATCCTTCAGATCCTCGGTCGGGCTGTTCCCGTTCGCCTGGATCTTCTCGCGGCTTTGCTGATAGCTTTTGGCGTAGCCTTGCCTGACCGACTTGTAGCCAGTCATCTCCTCGATGATCCCCGACATATTGTCGTCTCCTCGAGCGATCTGGACCATGCGGTTGGCGAGGCGGCAGTCATTGACCTGGATGGAGTTCAAGAAATTGGTGGCCGCCTCCATCTTCGAAATGATGTTCCCCATCTTCTCATCCAATGTTTCGAGTAGATATTGGAACGCGACGGCGGGCGCGGCCTGGAGGATGCTCTCGAGCTTCTGGACGAGATAGTCGGGGTCGAGGAAGGACATGCCTCCGAGGAACATGTCGATGCCGCCGCAGCCTGCCTTCACCTTCGGCATGGTGAGGCTCATCAGATAGTCGCTATGGACATCGATGCGGCCGGACATGCCGCCCGCCGTCACATAGCCGCGCGTCTGGTCCTCGAATCTGCCGGGGCTGGTATAGGTTACATTATCGAACCAATGCTCGGCCCAGCTTTGGGCATGGGCGGGCATAGCCGTCCCGCAGGTTGCAAGCAGAGCCAGAACGGTTAGCGTCGCGCTACATTTGAGATGGGGCATGGCGGCTTTCTTGTCTTGTGGAGGAAAGAAAGGGCCCACCCGCCATATGCGCGCCCTTTGGCATTGCTTGCAAAATCTCTAGACATTTAACCTTGCAAATTCGGATCATTGATACAAATATGCAAGGATGATTGAACGTCGGATCAAAAGCGAACTTGTCGCCCGACTGGACGAAAGCCCTGCGGTCGCCTTGCTCGGGCCACGTCAGGTCGGCAAGACGACGCTCGCGCATGAGATGGCCGATGAGCGGCCATCCATCTATCTCGATCTTGAATCGGATCGGGATCGCGCGAAGCTTGCCGATCCCGAACTCTATCTCGAAAGCCACGAAGGCAAGCTCGTCATACTCGATGAGGTTCATCGGCTGCCGGACCTGTTCCAGCTTTTGCGAGGATTGATCGATCGTGGCCGTAGAAAGGGATTGCGGACGGGTCGGTTCCTGCTGCTGGGTTCGGCTTCCATGGAATTGCTGGTCCAATCGGGCGAAAGTCTTGCCGGGCGCATCGCCTATCTGGAAATGCGTCCGCTCGACGCCCTGGAGGTGGGCGACGGGGATGTTGATCGGCTTTGGATTCGCGGCGGCTTTCCCGACAGCTATCTCGCCACCAGTGATGCCACGAGCCGGCGTTGGAGGCAGGACTTCATCCGAACCTATCTCGAACGTGACATTCCCATGCTGGGTCCGCGTATTCCTTCCGAAACGCTGAGGCGTTTCTGGACGATGCTCGCCCACCATCAATCGGGCCTGTTGAACGCTTCGGAACTGGGGCGCAGTCTTGGCGTCGATTCCAAGACCATCGCCTCCTATCTCGACCTTCTGGTCGACCTGCTTCTCGTCCGTAGGCTTGAGCCCTGGCACAGCAATAGCGGCAAGCGTCTCGTCAAATCGCCTCGCGTCTATGTGCGCGATAGCGGCATCATCCACACATTGCTGGGTCTTGCCACCCGCGAGGATGTGCTGGGACATCCCGTCGCCGGCGCAAGCTGGGAGGGGTTTGCAATCGAGACGCTGATATCGGCGGCGCCTGAGGGCACACAGGCAAATTTCTACAGAACATCGGCGGGCGCTGAGATCGATCTTCTTCTCACCATCCCGGGCCATGGCCTTTGGGCCTTCGAGATCAAGCGCAGCCTTTCGCCCAAAGTGGAGCGGGGCTTTCACCACGCTTGCGCAGACCTCGATCCGGCACGGCGGATCGTCATCTATCCTGGGGAGGAAACCTACAGGCTCGCAGAGAATATCGAGGTTTGCGCTGTGGCCGAGGCAGGCCGATGGCTGCTCTCCCTGCGTTGATTGCAGGCCAGCAAGGGAGATGAGGGGCATCGTCATCGCCTCTCCTCGCCCTTCCGACCGGCGCTGCCTGCGACGATACCGGTGAACTTCGCCATTGCGCGCACGCCCACGGCGGCCCGCACACCGGTTTGCATCTTGAGTCCGAGATAGATATTGCGGGCGAGATTGGCCGGATGGTCCGTGCCGATCGCGATCGGCAGGATGCGGGCTTCATCGGAGACTGGCCGCAGCCACGCGACAGGGTGGCCGATCCAGGGTAGGCCCAATCGGCCCGAACGAAGCATCGCCTCCTCCCTGCCGATCGGGCGGACCGTCAGCCCATAGCGCGTCTTGAGCGCGAGGAGTTTGTTCCAGAGATCGCCGCAGGGCAGACAACCGGGCGCGGTACTCATCTCGATGATGAACGCCGGTCCCTGGCCCTTTAACGCTGCCTCGAAATCCGGCGGATAATTAACGGTTAGGGGAACGCGGGCGAGCCAGCTCTGCATTTCGCGGGTGCTTGAAACCGGATGGATCGCTGCGCGCGCCGCCGCTGCACGATCGTCAGGTGCCCGTAGTTCCACCTGCGCATGGACCGAGAACGGCAGCGCGCCCAGCAGCGCGATCAATGCTCCAAGGCAGCGGACCCTCATGGGTGGCCCCCGTTTTGATTTGCCATGGGATCGCCAGCCGCGACAGGACCATTGGCGAGCGCGTCGAAAAAGCCATTCTCCTCACCCGCGCCGGTGAGAAACTGTTCGGGTCTGATGTCGCCCGACAGCAGTTTCACCGCCTGATACGCGGTTTGAATAAGAGTCGGAAACGCCTCGACACCATTGGCGATGACCATGCGTTGCGCGGAATTGCGGCGGATGACCATGGTGGTGGGCGTCACCTCGACGCCGAAGCGGGCGCCAAGTTCGGGCCGCCGATCGAGATCCTCACGGATGATCTGCCAGCCGGTTTCCTCCTGGAAGCGCTGGAGGATCGGCCATTGCACCCGGCAATAGCCGCAGGAAGTGCGCGAGAACATGACGAGTGCGAATTCAGGAACGCGGGAGCGCAGATAGGCGCGGCGCACCGCATCCTTCTGCGCGCCCAGCGCATCGCGTGCGTCGCCAATCATGGGATTGGCGGATTTGGCGCTGAGCTCGGGATGGGCGAGCATCGCTAGCTGGGTGACGCCCGCAAAGGCGCGGGCCTTGCGCCGCGCGAAATCCTCCAGCCGCCAGAAATCGGAAACTGCCTCGACGGTCAGAACGGTCGCCGCATAATCACGCTGGTCTGCGATGAGCTTGGCGATCCGGGGCGGGCTCCATCGCGCGAGTTCGGCCATGGGTGGGATCAGCGGCGCTGGAGGCACATCTTCGGGCGGCGTCTCGGCGGGATCGGCTTTGGCGCGATACCACCAGTAACCCTGGCGGATCGTATCCTCCGCGGAGGCCGTCGCCGCGAGAAGCTGGCCAGCGACGGCCAGCAGGGCAAGCGCGCGCCTCACAGGATGCGCTCCATGCGGGTGAGGCGCTCGAGCCGGACCGGTCCGAAATAGCGACTGTCGAAGCCCCCGGCATGATCAGAGCCGACATAGACAAAACCCGGAGGGATCGGTCTGTCGCCCCAGCGCAGATGGGGCAGAGGGCGGCCGTCGAGGCCGAAGGGCCGGCTCGCGCCGAGAAAGGTACGGCCGCAATAATACCAACTGCGCGTGCCTTCGCGACCGTCGACCGAGAGACGTTCGATTTCGCGGAGCCGCTCGCCTGGAAGGCAGAGCGCTCGCTTGGTGACGCTCACCGGCTTCGGGCCTGCGATCGGATGGGAGAGCATGAACTCAACGAGATCGCCCTTGCGGACCGGACCTGGCGCGCGCCGCACGGCCCAGGCATCGATGGAGGGGCTCATGACCAGGGTCACGCTGGGCAGACCAAGCCAGGTGAGGGTCGCGACGGGAAGGATGACCGCGAAGCTCAGGGCCAATCGCCTGTTGTCGGCAGGCTGGTTGCCGACCCCGCCGCCCAGCGCGAGCGCCGCCTGCGCGGGCAGGGTCTTGAGCCCCAACCAAAGCCGATTAGCGGCGAGACAGGCGAGACGCGGCATCGCTGACCTCCTGTTTGCCGCCAAGGCGGGCATATTCTTCGAGAAGTCCTGACAGGGCTGCGTCGCCATAGACGATATGGCTGGCGCTTGGGCCGATCTCGTCGTCGCGCTCGCAATAGGGAAGGGTGGGATCGCCCGGCGCCATGGCGAAGGCAGGGACCTGATTAACGCCATGCTGGCGGAAGAGGATCGGGTCGACGATGAGCTGAACGTTGCGCATCGTGCAGGCAGGCCCTTCGCAGCCTGGATCGACGCGCAGAATCTGCGCCGTCAGTTTCGCCATCGGGCCGATTTTGCTCATGCCCCCGGGAACGCCTCGAAAGGCGATGACGCCCCCGACTGTCTCGAGCTGCGCGGCGTAATTGCGCAGGGTCTGGAGCGGCAGGGAGGAGGAGGCGAACAGCATCGGCACCCAGTTCTTTGCCAAAGCCCCAGCGCGCCCGTCCCTCGGCTTCGCCGCATCGATCGGCGCGGCAAGCCCCAAGGCCTCGTAAAGTCGCTTTTGCACGGCATCATGTTCGGCAGCCAGGCGCTGCGCGGCATCTTCACGGTCCTTGCGTGCTCGCGCTTCGATGGCGGGAAAGCGCCCCTTCTGCCGCATTGCCTCGAACGCCCGGCGGCGCATCGTATGCGATGGTTCGGGGATGCCGGACGGGCCGGATATAGCGGGCTTATCTGCGGCGGCACTATCCGGTGCGGGTGGCCGGAGCCCTTCAGCAGTCTCCCCGCCTTGCGCCAGCGCAGGGGCGGCGGCCCAAAGTCCGACCATGACGCCCACGCGCAGCAAAAGGTCAGGGATGAATGATGCTGAGCGTCGCATCGATCTTCTCCTTCATATCGATCTGAATGTCGGATTGGGCGCGGGCTTCGATGTCGGAATAATATTCGCTGAGATTCATCCGGCTGAAATCGAGCGCCTGGAATTCTTCAGCGGAAAATCCGCGGCAATACGGATGTTGGGGCGTGCCCCAGCCAAGGCTGTTGAAGGCGGCGAGTTGCGGTCGACCCTGTTCCTGGATGATGCGGCCCAATTTCGTGTTAAAGCAGCAATGGCCGCGCGCCTTCTGGATGCAGATGCCCAGGATCTTCGACGAGCAATAGGTGCCGACCTCATGGCACATGCCCGAGCCGCGCAGCATGCCGGTTTCCATATCCTGTTGGTCGCAGCCCTGGAGCAGCACCTCGATCATATAGTTGATGGCCAGGCTGATCGCGATCGAGGTCGGATCGATGCCGACGATGATCGCATTGGCGCCGGCCGAGGCCGCCTCGCTCGCGGTCGCGCCCGCCTTGAACGCGGTATAGGCCGCTTTCATGCCGGTGAAGACGCCCTTGGCGATGGCGATCTTGGTGGTGATCGAACTGAGCGAACCACCCATCCCGTCCTTGACGATCTTGCCCTTGTCCTTGCAGCAATTCTGGAAGGTGACGCTGGCGCCAGGCGGCCGGCACCGCAGCGCCCGTCCGCCGAATATCGCGATCGTCCCCAGGCAATTGCCGTCGACATCGACCGGGCCGTCACCCGGCGCGCCGGGATCGTCGACCACTTCCTCATTTTCGATCGGTGTGGCGGACGTATCGATGCAGCTGTTGGGTGAGCAGGCCGGCACGGCAGCTGTCGTCGGCATCTTGCAGGCAAAAGCGGCCCCGAGCGGACAGGAATATCCGCCTTGTGCGTCGGCTATGCAGTCGACCTGGCCGATGGCACAGAGCGCGCCGCCATCGGTGGTTGCAAGGCACTGCGCCATCTCGCCCTCGTCCGCTGCATCGCCATTGCCGTTGAGGTCGGCGGCGCAGAGCTGCGCGGCATGGGCCTGCTGAACCATAGTGAGAGGAACCAGGGCGCAGGTGAGCGCGAGTGCGGGGGCGAGCCGGCGGATCATCGCGCCACCGCCGTGCAGGCCAGGTCCGAGCCTGCGAGCCTAACCGTCTGCATCATGACCACCGCCTCGGGGAAATCATCGAGGCAGCCGCAGGGTGAGACGATCTCCTCGCCGTCGCCCAGCGGGCAGACATTGTCGGCCGAACAGACATGGTAGAAGCTGTCCCAGCCTACTGGCACATTCTGCCTCTCCGCCACCGTCCCCGCCGGGGCAACGCCGCTATTGGCGCTGGGCGCGCGGGTCTTGCAGATGGATTCGCACGCCGCGACCGAGGGGCGATCGGGGAGCGCGAAGGCACGGGTCGACTGGACGAGGGCGCCATCGCTGGCCCGCGTCTGATCGGCGAGCATCGTCTCGGTCGAACGATCGATGATATAGGTTGCCCGGCCGAGATCGGGTTGCGCTGTTCCTGATGTATCGACGACGCAGGAGTAGCGGCGCGTGCGCAGGAAGAAGTCGCGGCTATATTGAAAGGTGCAGCTGCCGGTGCCGAACAGGCGGGTTTGGGGCAGGGGTTTAAGACCCGTGACGGCGCCGTTTCTGACCGTCTCGACGCCATCAACATCTTCCTGGGTCAGGCGGCAGGCGGGATCACCCGCATAGCCCGCGCAGAGGTCGACCAGCCGTTCGCTCACCTCGCAGCTCGTGTTGACCTGGATCTCGACGGTGACATAGCCCCAGTTGCCGCCGCCCCCGCCGCGTACCCGCGCGCTGACCGACGTCGCGCCGGATTTGAGCTTGTCAGTAAATTCGATGGGCGTGCGGTTATACCAGGGATCATCGCTGATCCGGCAGTCGCCAGACGGCAGCCCATCGCCCGTCCAGAGGCGCTTGCCCGCCGAGCCCACGACCTGGCCATTGATCCGGCCCTGAACCCAGTCGTCCGCGCCCATCTCGATGATCCGCGCCGAAATGATCCGACCGGGTACCAGCGGATTGAAGGTGACCGTATAGACGGGCGGATTGCTGCCGCAGCTCCCCGCGCCCCGAATCTGGAAGCGGAGGCATCCCGTGCCGCAACTGGCGGTCGAGGTGATCGAGCCACTGGCCGAGACGATGTCGGTGAAGTCCCAGGATTTGACGTTGATCTCGCGCTCAATCGTGCAGGAGCGCGTTTCCTCCGCCTTGCCATTCCCTGCCGGCGAGGCCGCCAGCGCGGTGAAGACCGAACTGGCTTGCGAAGCCGCATAGGCGTCGTCGCTGATCGCGGTCGGGTTGGCGCGATAGCTCGTCGCGGACACCGCAGGCGACGACGAGCATGCGGTCGTCTGCGCGCCGACATAGCGGATGACCGGGCCGTCGATACTGGCCTGCGCCACGGCGATCCGGGGATCGGCGGTTGTGAGCGCGCCGATGACCCCACCGCCCAGATCCTTCAAGACCGAGGGCAAATTGCCCGCAACCAGGTTGGCGCCGCAGCTGGCATTGACGCAATAGCATCCGGCGAGGTCCGGCATGTCTACCTGGCTGAGCTTGAGGTCACCGCTACCGCTCACATCCCATTTGAAGCTCTGGCACTGGTTCCAGCTTCCGGGCGAACAGGAGATGACGCCGTTGGCGCAAATCCCGGATACCGGGACCGGGAGGGTCAGGACCTGGTCGAAGGCGCCGTCGAGATCCTTGTCGCGGGAAATGGAAAGATGGGAAATATCGCCGGTCGTTCCGGGCTGGACCAGCATTTCGAGCATGGTGGCGCTCTGCTGGCAGGCAATGCTGGGCGTGAAGCTGCGGCTATTGTCGACCGTACTGACCGGCTGGTTGGCGAGACCCGGCGTCAGATAATTGCTGCTGATCGCCTCGCTGTCGCCGGATTTGGCGCGCGAGGCCGCCGCTGCCGCCCGCGCTCTCGCGTCCATGTCCTGCGCAAAGGCGGATTGGACGCTCAGCGCTGCCAGTATCGCGAGCGAGGGGGCGAAGGGCCACCTCATGCTTCCTCACCTAAGCGAGAGCGATCTACGGCGCGGAGCCGGAACAAGGGGCAAAGCCCGGCCATGTCGGGTGGTTCCGACAGGCATTGGAAGGCGGCCTTTCCGTCGATGGTGGTCAGCACGGCCAAAGCGGGCGAGGATTGAGGCACAGGGGGGTATCCCTGCCCGCCGGGGGACCATCTGGCCGTGCTGACCTTCTCCCCGTGCGTTTCCAAAGCCGCATGGGAAGAATTAGGTGTTGGAGCGGCGCCGGATGGCGCCAGCGCCGCTCCGCCCACGCAGCGATCGAACGGCCGGTTCTGGCCTTGGCGGGCAGACCATCGAAAGCAGGCGATCGCTGTGGGGGATGGGGGAAGGGGTTGGCTCATGGGGTGGATACCCCCGCGCAGCAGATCACCTTTTCAAAAGACATGAACTGGGCATTGTCCTTGCCGGGCGCATGTTTGCCCGAGGACCAGAGCGCGCCGGGGCGTCCGATGTTGACGCATTTGCCGCCTTTGACCGGCTCCATGATCTGGAGCTTGTAGCGGCTCTTGGTCCAGATCGGCTGGGCCTTGAAGGAGCAGCCGTCGGCCGAGGAGATGGTGAGCGCGCCGAGCCGCCCCATCATGAAGGTGCCGCGCGCGGCGAGGCCAGCCCAGGCCTCGACGCTGTCGTCAAAATGGATGTCGCCCGCGACCGGATAGGTGGCGCCCCAGCTTCCCATGCACCAAAAGAGCGGATCGATGACCTTCCCCGCAGCCGCCGCAGCGCTGTCGGCCATGCAGGCAAGGCCCGCCGCGGGATTGCCGAAGAGAATGCCTTCCGGCTGGATGATCGCGCCCAATGTCCCGGACTGCCAGGTCGGCAGCACTTCGGTGATCATAGCGACGTCGAACCCGTCATCCTCGATGCAGGGGAGGTCGGTGAACATGTCGAGCATCTTCCAGACCGGCGAGATATAATAGTGCATCTGCGCAAACAGTTTTTGGCTGTTTGTGCCGTCAGCGATTCCGGACTGGCTGCCCTGAAGCCGGCCGCCGGTCGGCAGGAGATCGGCGCCGAGAGCCATCATGCAGCCCGGCTCGGTCACCACATCGATCATCCGGTTGGGCGACCAGAAGCTCACCTTCACCCCGAACCAGAAGGTCGCGCCCTTGCGGCAGGCGCAGAGCGGCTTGGAGGCGGACTGGGCATCGAGTTCCTTGTCGAGCTTGTCGAAACTCGCCACCCGCACGCCGCCGATCGTGATCGGAAAGATGCAGTTCCAGCGCACCCTGGTGATGGGATTGAAGATGGTGCCGGCCTCGCATTTGGAGGCGTGGGCAGGTGCCGACGCGCCGCCGGCGGCCAGCGCCAGGGCGAGCGGCGCCATGCGCGTGAGAAGCCTGCGCTTCATGGCCGCGCGCTCCCGCCCGCCCAGCGGAGCGGCGCATATTCGGTGAGGACGAGCTTCTTGCCCTGCTGCGCGACGATCACCGGCGCGACCGTGAGGCCGAGCCGCTCCTTGACCCGTTCCTCCAGGATAAAGAGGGGACGCCCGCTGCGTTCGGAGAGGTCGAGCGCATCGCCCGCGGTCAGCAAAATGAAATCCGTGAACCGCGCCTGCTTCAAAGCCCAGCCCAGATCGCGCGGATGGACGATGATGAGGCGCTGGGGCAG
The DNA here is from genome assembly GCF_026427355.1 of Sphingobium sp. JS3065. Lineage (NCBI taxonomy): Bacteria > Pseudomonadati > Pseudomonadota > Alphaproteobacteria > Sphingomonadales > Sphingobiaceae > Sphingobium > Sphingobium sp. JS3065. Next base: position 386,901 of record NZ_CP102665.1, on the reverse strand, counting down.
CGACACATAGTCGAGCGGGTTAAAGGTGAAGCCCTTGGGATAGAGCAGCCGGCCATCGGGCAGGCGGACATCTTCCTCAAGCGTGTAAAAGGGAACGAGGGTGCGAACCCGGCCCACCCTGGCCTGCCCCAGCCCCGCCGCCTGAAGCGCCGACCAGCTCGAGCGCGGGCCAAGGCGCGAGGCGAGGCTCGGCGCCCTGGCGGCGCGGGCCTCTATCTCCGTCATGGCGTCGGGCTCTGCGATGGGCCAGGTTCGGCCAATCGTAGAGGTCGCAGCCGTTGCAGGCTGACCGCAGGCAAGGCCCAGCATCAGCGCGCCGATCAGGGCGTGGCGGGTACGATCGGGGAAGCGTGGTTCAGCGGCCATGGCGCCGTCTCCACCAGGGTCGCTCGTCAGTTCTGTCGCCACGGATCGCGCAGATGAGCGCCGACGCGCCGAGCACCAAACCGGCTAGCAGCAGGCCCTGAAGCCGCAGCGGCAGCGCACCGGGCGTTTCGAGCACCAGGATCGTAAGGACGAGCAGCATGAGCTGCGTGCCCACCAGAAGGCGGATCGGCCCGGGGGCCGGGGCGGCGCTGAGGATGCCCTTCATCGCCGGTTCCACCAGCGGCGTAGCCATTTGGCCGACGTGCCCGCAGCGCCGGTCATGCCGATCAGCAATATGCCGCTTCCAAAGCAGCACGCGGCCACCATCACCGCTGCGCGCAGGATCAGGAATGGCGGTTTCTGGAGCGCGATCCCGGCGGCGCCAACGAGAAGCCCAAGCATCATCGTCTCGATCGTCACAAGCCGAAAGCGCCATTGGAAGGCCTGCGCCTCGGCCTTCTCCGCCGCGCGCGCCTCGATGAAGGCTTCCAGTTTCGGGTCGGGCTCGAATTCGAAGCGGGGCTGGTTCTGGTCGGGCGGCGTGCGCATCAGAGCTGCTCCCCGCTGGAGCCGTGCCCAAGGATTTCGGTCGGATCGACGCCGGCCAGATCGCAGACTGCCTCGAGCGGCGACATGCCCCTGCGCAGCCGCGCCTCGAACGCCGCCACCTCCTGCGGCGCGCTGGTGTTGATCCAGTAGGAGAAGGGATCCACGACGAGCCGGGCGATGCCGAGCCCCAGGGGCGAGTCGATGAAGACTTCCGAATAATGGGGCTTGTTGTTGCGGACCGACTTCAGGAGGTCGAGGACGAAACCCGAATAATCGAGAATCTTGTTCTCGACGGCCCGATCGTAGGTCGACCCCTGGAGCAGGAAGCGGGTGGCGGCATTTTCGAGGATCACCTGTCCCGTGCCGCCAAAGAGCAGCAGATCGTTCATCGACTGGAGGACGACCCCGAAACTCCCCTGATATTTACGCGCGCGCCGGTAGCCCTGGCCGAATACCTCGGCGAGGCGGGAAAGATCCTGCCCGTCGGTGCGGGTCATGAACTGAGCGGCCTCATCGCACAGGACAAAGCGGGGCCGATCGCGGGCGGAGAGATAGAGTTCCTGCGTGACCGCATTCACCACCACCATCACGATCACATTGAAGAGATCGGGCATGGCTTTGAGGCGCTCAAGCTCGAGCACGACAAATTCATCGGCGGAAATGTCGAAGGTCGAGGGGCCGTTGAAATAATGGCCATAAGCGCCCGAACTGGCAAAATCGCGCAGGTTGAAGGCAAGTTCGCGCGCGGCGGGGATCAGATGCTCGACCTTGTCGAGATCGCTTGTGGCATAGGCGGGATAGGCGCCAAGCCAGTCACGGACCGCATCGATCCCGGCTTCGGCCCGTCCGCTGTCGATTGTCCATTGGACTGCGGACTTGAGCAGGTTCCATTCGGACGTGCTGACGCCCTTGCGGGTCGCGGCATTGGCCATTTCCGCGACGATGGCGACCGCCATGGAGATGGCCGACTGGCGATCGTCGCCGTCGAGCGCGAAGCCCATGTCGAAGGGGTTGAGGATGAGATGCTCCTCGCCAATGTCGATGTAGCGGCCCGAGCACAATGTGCAGAGCTTGGCATAGCTGCCGCCGATATCGATGATGCGGATGAGCGCGCCTTGGGCATAATATTGCTGGCAGAGGTTATTGAGGAGGAAGCTCTTGCCCGCGCCGCTCTCGGCCGAAACGATGAAATTATAATTGTTGATGCGCGGGTCGAAGAGATCGAGCGTGATGAGCTGGCCCTTGCGGCCGGCATAGAGGAGGGCGGGGCGCCCCCCGCCGCGAAAGTCGGTCTGCACCGGCGCGAGCAGCGCTGCCGCCTTGGCGGGCATGGGAAGGTCGCGCTCCAGCATCCGCACCGTCCGTCGGTCGGGATAGAAGCCGAAGGGGAGCGCCATTGGTAGCAGGACCGGATTGAGATAGCTCTCCTCCTGCATCATCCAGGGCAGCGGCTCGCTTTCCCAGAGGCGCTTGGCGCGCGCGGCCATCTCGCGGGCCTGCGCGCTGTCGCGGCCGAAGACCCAGATGACCGGGATGACCGAGACAAAGCGGCTGTTCCCCGCTTCGTCGAGCACCCAGCCGATCTCCTCGATCTGCTTGCCGACCTCGACCGCGAAACTGCCGGCGGCCTTTTGCGCGGAGAGGATCTGGGCACGCTTATGGATTTCGAAGCTCGAATGATCGAAGAGGATGTTGAGCGTGTAGAGGAAGGGACCGCCAATCTGGTCGCTGTCCTCCGAGGCACCGCGCATCCCGCCCAGCAGCCGGTTGCAGCGTTCGGCGGTGACGCGCCGGGCTGGCGACTTGGGCGTCAGGCAGCGTGCGACCTGATCGCCGAGGAACAGCTCGGGGCCATCGAAGACGAGATCGGGGCCGGCATCGATCAGCTGCTTGCGCACCGGGCGCGCGGGCATGTCCTCGCTGCCTTGGGCGAAAACCCCCGGTGCAGCAGAGAACACGCCGTTGAAGATGCGGCGATAGAAGGTGACGAGCGCCTCGGGCGCGAGGCGGGTGATGCCAAGCTTGGAAAGCTGCTCCTCGATCTGTCGCCGCAGGTCGGCCCCAAGCGGTTTGCGCGTCTTGATCGAAAGCAGCAGCCGGAAATTGCGCAGCGGAATGCCGTGCAGCGCATCGAGCCCCTGCGTCCCGTCGCGCAGATAGTCGCGGGTCCGGCGCGCCGAAGCCTGGATCAACGGATCGGGCCGGGATTTCAGATCGAGGAACGCGTCGAGCGCGCCGTCGATCAGCGGGTCGGCGAAGCAGTGGAGCTGAACCACCGTGCCCGGCGCGAAGTGGATGTTGAGGAGGCCGAGCAGCGCCTGATGGACATGGGCGAAGAGATAGGCACTGGGCACGAGTTCCCAGGCCTGGCCCCAGCCATCGTCGATGCAGAGGAAGGCTTCCTCCTCCGCGACCCAGGCGACCATCGGCAGAAAGTCGGAATAGGCGTCGCGCGAGACGCTCTGGCGCAGCCGCTCGAAGGTCATGCCGCCGACATGACGGGTGCCGGGCGCCTTCATTGCCCCTGTTCTCGCGGCTGTTCCTGCGGGGGAGCGGGAAGGTCGCTCGTCTGCATCGGCGCGGGCTTCGCCTTCACCTGCTCGAGGACTGGCACACGGCTCGTCGGATTGACGGGGCTCACCAGATAGTCGCCGACCACCCATTGGGGCTTGTCGAGGATCGAATAGACGTAGCGCGGCATGTAGAGCCGGTCGGGCCGTTCACGGTCGGCATAAGGAAGGATGAGCGTGCGGATCGTGCGTCCGGGCCGCAGCATCGGCGTCACTGGCGCTTCGACCAGCCCCTGAAGCTCGCGATAGACGCTGTCACGATAGCCAAGATAAGGCGTGGCGGCCTTGCCCCTGGCGCGTCCCGTCGATCCGGGCGAGGCGGCGACGGCGCTGCCTTTCAGCATCTTCCTGTCGTTCGTGACCCTGGGATCGGACCGGGAGGCGGCGCCGGCGACCGCATCCTCATAGGCGCGCTCTGGGTGGATGCACTGGCCATGGTCGCTATTCTTGCAGCTGAACTTTTCAGGATAGGGCGACATGACCGAGCCGATGGCGGTGCAGGCGGGCAGGGCGGCGAGCATCAGCAGCGGGGCTCCGGCGCGGCGCAGGGCTAACGCTGACGGGAAAGAGAGGAGCGGCATGGGCGTGTCTCCTTGTTTGAGGCGCGGGCGCATCAGAATTTGCTTCCCGCAGTCGGCTTGATTTCGAGGGTGACGCCCTCCTGGATCACCACGACGACATCCTTGGCGGCGCCCACCTCGACGATGGGACCGGCCTGACGGGCGAGATCGAGATAGAAGTCGGTCAGCTTGTCGGAGGATTTGGAGAGGCCGCCGGCAATGCCGGTCTTGGCCGCGTCGCCCGCATCGAGCGACCGGACGGTGCCGAGCGCGGAGACCGACGTGTCCCCGAACGTGTTTTCGACGCTCTGGCTCATTCCCGAGATCGTGCCGGCAATGAAACTGCGGGCGAGCGCGGCGCCGGCGCGGGTGACGACCCGGCCCGACAGCCCCTTCTTCCCGTCGGTATCGACGAAGAAGCCCTTGATCGGTTGATCGACCACCGAGCGTTCGTCAAAGTCGACGCAGGAGAGGGAGACGAGCTGGACCTCGACCCGCTCCTTGGCGAGGCTGCCTGTCGCATTGCCGATGACAAAGCAGCCAGCAAGGTTCGCCTTGACGTCATTTGGCAGCACGGCGGGCGCCTGGACGCGGGCGATCAGCGGTTCCGGGTTCGAGGTCGCGTCCCGGCTCGCGAGCGCGTCGATCCCGGTCAGCAACCGCGCCTTCATGAAACCAGGCGGCAAATAGATCGTCCGGGTCTTTTTTTTAACGCCTGTTGCCCCTTTGTCGCCCGCGTCGGCGGTGAGTGCGGCGGTCGCGGTCCCGATCGAGCCGACCTGCCGCTCCACTGGCGGGGCGGGCGGCGCAGGCGGCACGGACGGCATAGGAGGCGGCGGTAGGCTGCCGTCAGCGCTCTCAAGTTCGCGTCCGCTGGGGCTGGGCGGGAAGGGCGGGATGTCGCCAGGCATGGCGCTGGGGAGATCGCCCTCTGCCGCGTCCGTGATGGTTCGCCCGCCAGGGGCGATCCTGCCTTCCTCGATCGCGGTCACCCGGTCGCCGAGCAGCATCTGGCCATCGAGAATTTTCTTGAGGTCGCCGCGCACCTTGGTCTCGAGGCTGTCGCCGCGCAGGCCCGCACCCATGTCGAGGCGCGATGCCACCGGTGCCGCCGGCGCCTCGTCCTTCGATCCGGTCGAGGCTGTGTAGAGGCCGTAGCCGAACATCGCGATGACGACGCCCACACCGGCCTGCCGGGCGCGCAGCTGCTGGCGAGCGCTCAGCAACGCCCAGCGGGCCTTGAGGTCGAGCAGTGCCGGACCGCGCACCTCCGTGGCGGCGCGATCATCCGGTTCGCCGCTGGCGCCGTCCCTCCTCTTTGGCGGGCGGGAATAGCCCTTTATGCCGGCGTGGGGCCGCTGGGTCGGTGCATCGGGCCTCGAGCCCGTCGGTTGCGCACCCATTGGCTTCTCGCCGCCCTTGTCGCCAGGGCCGCTCACAGCGTCTCTCCCCGACGCAGCAGAATGAGACGCGCGGTCTCGCCGGCCTTCAGGGACAGGCGATCGAGGGTGACGCTGAAGATGCGCGCGCCGAGCGACGCATCGAGAAATATGCGCTCGTCAATCTCGTTGTCGGTGCTCGCCTCGATCCAATATTCCGACGCCGACAGCCCCGTGCCCTCGATCGCGACGCGGCGGCGCTCGGTGATGCGCAAGGCGGGCGCGGCGCTGAGCGCAAGCGGCCTTGGCGAAACGGCGATCTCGGTAAAGCTGGCCGGCACCCGGTCCTGCAGCATTGAGAGGGTGATCGAGACCGCGCGCTCCTCCTCGACAAGCGGCCCCAGCAGCTCGCCATTGGCGCGGGCGCGCTGGCTGGCACCGGGTGCGAGGGTCACGGTCTGGGCGGGAATGTCGGTGGGTTCGGCATAAAGCGGATAGATCGCGCCGTTACAGGTCACGAAGAATTCCGAAGGCGTGGTGACAAAGCTGCGCGTCACCTGGCCCGCATCGTCGCTTTCCTTGACCAGGAACTTGACCCAGGCGTCAGCACCCGCCTTCTCGACCGCGATCGCCTTTTCGGCGGAGAATTTGACATCCTCGATCTCGCCGCCCTGGCAGATGAGATGGTTGATGTCGCGGTTGGAGAGGCGGATGCTACTGATCTGGTCGGGCAGGGCCATGATGGCCTGCGCGAATGTCGGGACCGGAAGACAGGCGGTGATGAGCGCTGCAGGCGCGCCAAGGCGCTTACCGAAGTTCGGCATCGAAATTTTCCTCGGAAAGAGACAGGAGCCAGAAGCGACCGGCATCGATCGTGTAGCGGATGCGCAGATTGCCGCGGAATTTGCGGATGACGCCGCCGATGACGCGCACCTTTTCCACTGGCACCAGGATCTGGCGATCCGTCCAGGTGACGGGCTGGTCGGGCCGGATATAGGTCGCGATCGAGAGCGTCGGATTATTGGCCAGTTCGTCGAGGATCGCGTTCAGACTGTCGCGGATGCCATTATAGGCAGTGGGGTGGACGATGCTGAGCAATTCCTCAAACTGCCGGTCGGCCGAGAGCGCGGAATAGGTGCCCGAAAGCGCGACGATATTGCGCGTCATGGTGCGCAGGTAAGCGGGCGAGGGCTTGCCGCCCGTCACATAGAGATCGCCGCCTGCCCCAAAGGGCACGACGATCGTGCGCTGGTTCTGGCTCGTCGAGTAAAGGGCAATCCCCAGGACGGCGGTGATGCCGAACAGGCCGAGAACCGAGAATTTTAGGAGGCGGTTCTCCTCGAACAGGTTGGACGACCCCTGGAGATAGCGATGGATGCCGAAGCTCGCCGGCTTATCCCGCAAGGGGTCGCTGGGCTCGCGGGCGGATGATCTGCCGAACATGGGATAGCTCACTCGCAAAAGCGGGTCTGGGTCGGACCGGGGTAGCGGGGGAGCTTGAGCAGCCCCCAGCGCCAGGCGAGATGCGGCATGAAGCCGCGCGGCTTGGTCCGCTTCCAGGGAATGAAGAGGAGAAGAACGCCGAGGAGCGACCAGCCCACATATCCGCCGACGATGACGGCGACGAAGATGGTGGACACCACGAGGATGAACTCCTGCGCGTCGAACCAGAGGATCTGGACCGGCTTGTGCAGGAATTGGGGAAGTCTCTCGTCCACGTCCTTCTCCCTTGCTTCATCACGCCTGGACCAGACGTGATTGTTACGAAGAGCGACCATTCGTTCCCCGTGTCCGGCGCGGACCCGGAACCTGAGATCCGCGCCAGTCTCTGTTTCAGGCGGATCTCAGACCATCATGCCGAAGGTCTGGAGGATGGAATCCGCCCGAATGAGGCAGACGGCAGCGACGATCGTCGGGATGCCGATCATGATGTTGGAAAAGAGGCGGCTGACCCCGAACAGGAAGGCGGCGACGCCGCCCACGAAGCCGAGCGGCCCCTTCACCCCCTGGTTCACCACGATGTCGTAAATATCGTAGCCAAGGTCGCCGGCGGCCGGCGCCTGGAAGGCGTGGGCGGCCGATGCCAGGGTCATCGCGATGAGCAGGGTTCCCACGGCATCGGCCGACGCAAAAGAGAGGCGGCGCATCCGGTTCCGGGAGGGGGCAGGCAGTGAGGCAAGTTTGAGCATGAGCTTTCTCCAGGCAATAAGGAGCCTCCCCATGAAAATGCCTGCCGGCACCGACACGGCTGTTCGTTGACGGCCAGCGAAGGGATGGGTGGCTCCTTGGTAACGGGCCCCTCTCACCGGCATCTGTTGCTCAGGGAGTCGGCGCTTGCGCCCGCCGCCATGAGCCCGCCAAATTTGGAGGAAATCAGCTGGGCGGCTTTTTGGGCGCCTGCTTTTCCTCGAGCCAGGCCTCGATCTCGGCCTGCTGGAAGCCGGAAATGACGCGGCCATCAAGAATGAGGGTGGGGGTTCCCGATATGCCCATGGCTTTGACCGCCTCGGCATTCCTGGCAACAAGCGCCGCGCCCTCCTTGCAGGTCGTGAGGGGCTTTGGCGCGTCTCCGGCATAGGTGGCGCGGAAGGCGCCAGCCTGGTCCTTCGAGCAGAGGATATGCTCGGCCTTGGACGCGGCTTGCGGGTGGATACCGCTCACGAAATAGATTTGCCGTCGCACTGGCTTCCCTTCGGCTGCCTTTGCCGCCCAGAAACGATCGAGGGCGCGGCAATAGGGGCAATCGGGATCGGTGAACTCGATGACGGTCGGCGCGCCCGGCGGGCCAATGGTGAGTGCTTGATTGGGACCGAGCGCGCCCAGTTTTTTCCGCGCGCTGGCATCCTGTGCGAGGGCGGTCAGGTTGACGCCGTTTCTGTCGTAGATGGTGGCGAACAGAAGGTGCTCGCTGTCAGGCGCATAATAGAGGATGCGGCCGCCGGCGCTCGCCTGAAACACGGGGCCTTTGACGGGCGCAGGGCCGAAATCCTCGAACTGGAGGTTGGTGAAGCTTTGGCGGAGGCTTGCCTGCGCCTTTGCCGCTACAGCGTCGAGAGCGACCGGATCCGTCGCGGGCTCTGCAGGTGCCGCGTTCACGACCCCAGCAGCGCCTGCGATCAGCGCAATCGCCAGTGTCTTAGCGATCCGTGCGTGGCATGACATCATGATTTCCTTTCCTGTCGTGGAATGGCCGGGCAAGGAGCGCCGGATCGAAGCGGATCGAGCGCCCAAGCGGTACAGTCATTGCGGGAGCGGGCGGAATTTGGCCCAGGGTTACCGCCTCGATGATGAACTCGCCGCCCTGCTGCCGAACGGCGAGAGGTTGGACCCAGTCAGTGGGAACTCGCGCCTTCACCATGGCTTGCCCTTTGGCCGCCATTGCGGGCATAGTTGCCGCCATGAGAATGACGAGCGTGGGGGCGCCGATAGGAATGCCTCTGCCCATGGGGCATGTCTCCTCGCATCTGGGCGGCTGAAGCGGCGGCCCGGTTTCGGGAAGGGTGCTGGCGGGAAGCTTCGGTCATTCGGGTAAGCTCGCCGTCACCGGTTGTTGAAACCATCGATGTCGAGACCGCCCCCGCCCTGCAATGGCCAGGGCAATGACGTGCCGGTGCAGGGCACTGACGTGCCGCCAGGCGGCAGTGAAGTGCCGCTTGGGCATTTGCGTGCCGCATCATGGATCGTTTGTAACGGGCGAAGCGTCGACCATCGCGGATACACTCCGCCTTGCTGGACGAATCGCGTCAGGCTCCGCCCGTCATTTTTCAGTGAGGAAAGTGCAAAGGATGAACGGTAAAAGGTCACGCGCCTATCGGCTGACCCTTTCGGAACGCGGCTTGGAACTCTATCTCTCTGTCCACCTGCGTCTGTGCATCCTGGCGCAGGATCTGTTACCCTATGGAGCAACGCTCCAGGCTGCGATCGATCTTTTGGAGCAGCGGGATTGCGATGAGGTGGCGGCCGAGATGCTCGACAATCGCCTGGATATCTATTTCGGCAAATGCGAGCATTTCGTGGGCGGTTCGCCTGCTATCGGCCGGTCGGCGCGGGCGATCAGGGAGAGATTATCGCAGACAGGCTTGATGCATGCGCCCCAGATCGGTCGGATTTACATCGCCGGGCTGGGTGTTCTTGGCGCCTCGGAGAACCGCGAATTGACCAGCTGGGTCGCTCGTCTCGCGCGCGAGCGGGCGCGATCATAAATGCTGCGGGCACAGGACGCCGGCGCCAACATCAGGTTGGATCGTCGAATTCATCTCAAAATGAGAATGATTGTTTTTGACCGCGTGCGTCAAATGCATAGATTTCGGCGATCGGGTAAGTGCCATTGGAAGCTTCGAGCCAGTGTCAGGGGTGCCTGCGCATGCCGACTCGAAGACTTCAGACCAAGGATAACGTGCTGGTTCTCTCCAGGATAAAGGAGATTTCCGGGAAACGGATCGAAGAGCGCCGCCGACGTGACCGGATCACGCAGCCTCAGCTTGCACGCGCGGCCGGGGTCAGTGTTCGATGGTTGCGGGAAATTGAGGCGGGCAATCCCAAGTCGAAGCTTGATGAGCATCTTGCATGTGCCCATCGGCTTGGTCTCTCGACCACCCACATCATGATCCCGCTTCTTCTCATGGAGCGAAGAATGTCGATTCCCGAGGAATATCTGGTGGAGGAGGACCTCTCCGAACTGGAAGATCGCTGCATCGCGCTCGTCTATGAGCATTCGCAGGCCGCCGTCACCCGGCGCAGATCCTCCTTCTTCGGGCCGGGTGATGATGGCGAACCGTCCTGACGGGAGGTCTTGATGGCACCTGAACCCCTGACGGCAGAGCGCATCTATCGCCGGCTCAAGGCCGATATACTCGATGGCGTCTTCCCTCCGGGATCCCAGTTGATCGTACAGAATGCAGCTGAGCACTATGGCGTGAGCATATCGCCCGTACGCGATGGCGCGCATCGGCTGGTGGGCGAGAGACTATTGGGCCTCAATGTCGGGGGAGGGTTCACCATCCCGCAACTCGATGCGCAGGTGCTGCGCGACCTTTATGTCTGGCATGGCTATCTGGTCAGGCATGCCCTGAAGGCAAATAGTCCCGTTGCGGGGGAGCCAGGGCCTATCGCAATCCTGGAGCGCAGTGGTCCACATCATCCCAAGGATATTCGCGATGCAACCGCCGCGCTGTTCGGCCGGATTGGCAGCAGGCCTGGAAATCAGGTACATCTCCATGCGGTCCTTGCCGCGGGCGAGTTGCTTTCGGTCGCGCGACTCCATGAGCCGTCCGTCGTCAAGAATGTCGAGGAAGAACTGCTTGCGATCTGGAACCTGACCAGATCCGGTCAGGATGCCGCATTACGTGATGCCATCTGGGCCTATCACAGGAGACGGATACGACGCGCTTCGGCAATCGCTCACAGAATTAGCGCAGTCCCGCCATCCTCCGACACTGCCGGTAGAAGCTGATGTTCAGCGGCTTTGATTGCCGCCGGTGCGGGGTTATCTCCAATATGGCGCTTATAAGCCGGTGAAATGAGAACTTATAAGATCGGGTATAAGGGGCGAGCTACTTATCATCATGCCTGCCGCAAATGACTGCGGCCTGCATGATGGAGATGAACATGGAACGTATCGAAGACCTCTCCGACGACTTCGTCGATCTGGGCAACGCCGCCTTTGAAACCAAGGGCGCGATCGCGGGCGAACCGTCGGACGGCGTCGGCTACCGCCTGAACGGCATGGCCGACGAATAATCCGAAGGGATCGGCGCGGCTCTGGCCGCGCCGATCTACGAAACGATGCTCTACGCAACGCCTCATTTTCACCATTGTCTGGTCGACGGGCGCGTCGTCGCACTCGATATGAGGACGACCCGCTATTTCCTGATCCACGGTGCATCGGGTGAGGCGCTGATCCAATGGGAAGCGGGCGCTGAAAGCAGGCATTCAGACGAAACATTCGATGACCTGATGGCAAAGGGATATGTGTCCCGCGAACAGGCGGGAAATCGACGTCTGGAGGCATGCGCGGCGAAACCCCTGAAGAGCCGCGCCGAGATTTGCGTGTCGTCCGCCAATCGTGCCGAGTATCTGCAGATCGCCTGGTTTCTTGCCACGACGCGCCTGCGCATAGCAACGGGATCGCTTGCGAGAACCCTCGAGCCGATGCGGAAACGAGCAGGACAGATGCCGGTTCGGGAGCAGCAGGTCGTGATGGACCGTGTCGGGCGCTTTACCGCTTGCCGGCCAGCCATTCCGCTATCCCGCGTCTGCCTCCTAGACAGCGTTGCGCTCTACCATTTTGTTGGAGATTCCATGACGGAACTGGTCTTTGGCGTCAGTCTCGATCCCTTTGCCGCGCATTGCTGGCTCGAGCGCGATGGGTGGCTCCTGAACGACGAAATCGACCATGTGCGTCGATTTACGCCGATCATGCGGTGCCGGGCATGAGCGATTTCATCCTCTGTCCATCAGCGGGACCGGCTATCGGCATCGCTCGGCGGGCCCTTGCCGATCTGTCCCTGACTGACGACTTTTCCGAAACGTCGATCGACGCGAACTACAGGCTTTTCCTGAGGGGACGCGTTGAGATTTCGTCGGACCGGCGCCTTGTCATAATCGGCGAAGCCTTTGATGCAGCTGGCGGCCGCCTGAGCCGGGAGAGCCTCGACAGGGCGGCGCATTCCGCTGATACCCTCGAAACGGTGGCGTCGCGCCATTGGGGGCAGTTTGTCGCTGTCACGGTCGATGCGCAGACAGTGCGCTTCTACAGGGATCCATCGGCTGGGCAGGCCTGCTACATGTGCCGCGTCGGCAGCGCGTTCTTCGCCGCGTCGAGCGTCGATCTTTTGCGCCTCGTCACCGGGCAGGATTTCGAGATTTGCCGGGACGGAATTATCCGGGCGCTTGCCTATCGAGATCTTCGGCAGGACCGCACGGCGTTGAAATCCGTCCGCGAACTGACACCGGGATGCACCGCCAGTGATCAAAATGAGGAGGTTCGCTATGTCTGGCAACCGCTCGTGGACCTGGAGGTGGGCCGCGCGCTTCCGCATGAAGAGATTGCGGAGCGGCTGGAGAGGGTGCTGAGGGTCGCCGTGCGCGCGCAAACGAACGGCGCCAGTCGCGTAATGCTGGAATTGTCCGGCGGATTGGATTCCTCCCTCCTCGCCATGCTCCTGGCGGACATGGCGATCGACTTTACGGCGGTCACCTATGTCGGGCCTGACGCGCGAGAAGATGAGAGCGATTTTGCCAGGGCAGTTTGCGCCCATTTGGGCCGGCAGTGGCGCGGATCGGTCCTGTCCGCTGATCACATCCGCCTCCATGAATCGGCTGCCGCGCATCTCGCGTGGCCGAGCGCCCGGCTTTTTACTCAGCTGTTCGATCAGGCGGCGGATAGGGCGATGGACGAGCTTGGCTGCGACATGATCATGAGCGGGGGCGGCGGCGACGGCACCTTTTGCTACCTTCCCTCCAGCGCACCGTTGATCGATTGTCTGGGCAGTTGGAAAACGATGTTGAACAGTCCGGCGGTTGTCCATGATCTTGCGCGCGCCCATGATACCACCAGCGCGGAGATTATCTGGCGGGCATTGCGCAGGATGAGCCTGCCGCATCGGCTTTCCTGGAAAAGGGATGGCTCATTCCTGTCCCGTGATACGCGGCGGTCGCTGTCGCGCCGGGCCTATCACCGGGGGATCGATCTGGGCTGCGCGCCGAGAGGCAAATGCGATCATCTCAAGCACATGATCGGCATCCATAATCACCTGGATGCCTACAGCGCGCCTCGCCACGACGCCCTTCGGTTCCCGCTCGTGTCGAAGCCGGTGGTCGAAACGGCGCTTCAGATACCGACCTGGCAATGGTTTGAGGGCGGGCGCAACCGTGCCCCGGTTCGCCGATTGCTCGCCGACAGATTGCCCCCGATGATCTCGGGTCGCCGGTCGAAGGGCGGCTTTGATGCTGTGATCCGCGATATCTTCAAGGAGCGCAGCGGAGAAATGAAGGCGCATCTGCACGATGGCTGGCTTGCTACGGAAAAAATCATCGATGTAGACGCCGTGGATGAGGAGTTTTTCCGATTCCAGGAAAGCGGAAGTGGCGGCATCAACCGGCTGATGGTGCTGTGGGATACGGAAATGTGGGTCAGGGCCGTTCGCCGGCGGAAGGTGACGCGGGGTCTCCTTGAGGGGTCAGCCATCCGCGAAACCAGGCAATCGATCGCCGGTAGATCGCGAGGCGATGCGCCGGCTGCCATTTGATATGATGCTCGTCGGGAAAAACATACATGTCCACGGTTTTTCCCGCAGCCTCAAGGGCGTGATAGGCGGGGAGCGCAAGACGAAACTCGTCGTCTGAAAGCTGCATGAGAATGGGCGCCGCAATCTTGTCGGCATTTTGCAGAAGCGAATAGCGCTGCCAGAATTTGCGGCCGTCCGTGCCTCGGGGCGGGTAGCCCCAACTGACGAGATCGCGATAATATTCCTCGCCGGCGCTGTCGTAATTGCTCGGGTCTTCGCAGCAGGAGCTGACGGCTGCGGCGCGGAACATACTGGAATTGACCAGGGCGAACTGGACCGTCGACGCCCCGTCGCTGAGGCCAGAGATGCCAATGCGCGCCGGGTCTACCAGTCCGCGGTCAATCAGTTGTGAGACACCGGCTTCAAGAGCGTTCAGGACATGACGCCGATCCGCCCAGCCAGTGACATTGTTTTGGCTGAACTCCGCAATATTCGCGGCAGGGATGCGATTGGCATAATCCGTCGGCCTCTGAAAACTCAGCACGGCAAAGCCTGCCGCGGCCAGCGGCAATATGGGATATTCATCGCCGGTTCCGCCCCGCAGAAAGCCGCGGCTCGTATATTGGACGACGATAAGGGGAAGCTTCCTGTCGTTCCGATAGTCGGGCGGCAGGACAAGATCGCCAAAGGCTTCACCGCCCTGGAATTTCCAATAGAGGCGTTGCACCGCGCCGAAGCGATGCCGCGCGAAATCGGGGTTAGGCTCATAGACGGTGGAGACGGCGCCGTCCCGCGCCGAAATGGCGACGACCCGGCGCGGCTCGAGGCTGCGCTCATAGCCGCAAAACAGTTCGCCCTTGCCTGCCTGGCAGCCGAGAATGAGATCCTCCGTCCGCAGGAGGAGGGTGGGTCGTCCACGCCGTGGGTGCCATTTGTAAAGTGCAAGGTGGCTCCGGTCGGCTGGACCTTCCGTTCGCAGGAACAGGATTTCGCGCCGATCGGTCCACCAGATGCCGAGCAATTCGCCTGCACACGCTTCGCTTTGACATGCGATGGGAACGCCATCGACGACTGCGTGAAGCCTTGAGGGTGAGCGCAGCTGATCCGGCTGCTCACGCTCGACCCACGCTGCGGCATTTCCATCATCACTGAACGTGCCAAGCCTGGCGTTTGCCGGAATGCCTTCGCCGCGCGATCCGAAAGCCTTGCTGGCGGCGTCTGCCGGAAGGCTCATCAGCTGTTTCGTCTCGCGATCGACCTGATAATAGATGGGCGGGTACGGGCCGGGCGGAAAGGGAAGGGCGCGGGCCGCCTGCCATATTCGATAATCATAGTGAAAGCCGGAAAGCCCTTCTTCCTCGATGCGACGTTCAGCTTCCAGGCGGTTCGTGTCGGCTGCCAGAAGCACATGCCGCCCATCTGCCGACCATCTCAGATCGGAAATCGGCAGGTCCCCGGACGTTGCCGCTTCTGCCCCGCTGCCATCCGCATTGGCGATCCAAAGCCGGGTCTGCCCCTGGTCGCGCCGCACATAGGCGATATGATGTCCGTCCGGCGACCAGCGCGGCGTCAGCGGCATGGGCAGGCCGATCGGGAATCCCGCCAGACGGCGGTTGGAAAATTGCGCCTTTATGAAGTCTCCGCCCTGATCGGCTATGATAGGCGCGCTCTGCCCGCTTCGGTCGATGATCACAAGCGCCATGCAGTAGCGATTGGTTGCTGCGTCAGCACGGCGCATCTGCACCGCCAGTTGCTTCTTGTTGGGGGACAGCGCGATATGGGAGGCATTCAGAGGGCTGGATCCACCATCGCCAAAGTCCCAGAGGCCGAGCAGATCCTCGGGGCTGACATTGGCGCCATTTGTGGCGCTCTGCTCCGCGCGTGTCGGCGGGGGGGAGCAGAGCGCGGCGGCAGCGGACGGCAGGGCGCCGACTGCCGCAAACAGGACAGCGACGAGGCAGTATGGAAGGCGCATCTCACCACGCCTTGGTCAGCTGAAGCGAAACAACCCGGCCCAGCGGATTGGCGTTTTGCGGATCATAGCCAACCGCCGTGATCCCGTTGAAAGAGAAGGCCGCGTAGGGCGGATCCTTGTCGAACAGATTCGTCGCACTGAGCGCAACAGCAAGGTCCTGCAGCACGCCTGTCTTGTTCTCGAAGCGGTAGCTGAGCTGCGCGTCGATGGTGGTCCACGCATCCACATGCTCGGCCGGACTGACGATGCTGTTGGTATAGCCGCGCACATAGTTAAGGCTGGTGAGCGCAGAGAGGGGGCCAGAGGTCCATCCCGCATGCGCGCGCAGACGCAGGTCGACCGGATTGTTGATGCTGTTCAATATGTCGATGGCTGGCGCCGATGCGCTCGCGGCACGTGTGAAGCGGAAGAGATAGGTGCCATCGATGCCAAGCCGGGCTGTGCCGCTCCCCGCTGGAAATTGATATTGGGCATCGAAGTCCAGGCCTTTCTGCCGGACAACCGCGAGATTTTGCGTTCGGGCATCGATGAAAACATCGACATCGGCGGCTTGCAGGCCAAGATAGTCGATGAAATTCGGCGAGTTGATGGCGGCCTGCAGCATCTCCAGCGAGGGATTGTCGTTGATCAGCGCGGCATAGGTTGCCCGATTGTTCAGCATCTGCAGCAGGGCGGATGTCAGATCGACGATCTGATCTTTATAGCGGATATCAAAATAGCTCGACGAAAGGCGCAGGCCAGGAAGCAGTGCTGGCTCCAAAACAAAGCCCAGGGTGAATGTGCGCGCCTTTTCCGGCTTCATGCCGGTCTTGTTGCCGCGATAGTACATCACGTTGCTGGTGCCAGTGGGTGACTGCGGATCGCTGACGGGATAGATGAAATAGACGTCCGAATCCGGTGTCTGCCGCAGTTCCACGAACCCCGGCGCCCGGAAAGAGGTGCCGAAGCTGCCTTTAAGCTCCAGACCGGACACAGGTTTCCAGGATAGCCCGAACTTCGGGTTCGTCGTGGAGCCGAAGTCGTTATACCGCTCGTGCCTGACTGCTGCGGACAGGCTCAGCGATTGGAATGCGGGCAGGGCGTTCGCTGCGCCGATGACCGGCACGAAGATTTCGCCATAAACGGCTTCGATATTGCGCGCGCCCTGCGTGCCGGTGAAAACATATGGCTCGAGCCGGCTCTGGTCCGAAACGGACCGCGATTTGAAGCGTTCATCGCGATGCTCGGCGCCCAAGGCAAGGCGCGCCTGGCCACCGGGGAGGTTGACCAGCGGACCGTCACCACGCACCGCGCCCGACCATATTGTCGACGCGAAGCGCGAGTGTGTCGATCCGCGAATATAGTCGAGCACCGTGGCACTGTTGACCTTGCCGTCCCCAAGGAGATTGACGGCAATCGAGGGATTGCTGCTCGCCGCAGCGACGGCCAGTCGAGCGGTATTGGGAAGATTGATCGTCCCGAAATTCTCGATCTGTTTCCCATAGGTGCCACGGATATCGATTGCCCAGCCGCCAAGAGCGATCGTACCGCCGCCGTTGAACCCCAGGGCCTCGACCTTGCCCTGATCGGTACGCGGGCCAAGCTCGTCGGTGAAATCATAGCGGACGCTGATCGCGCGGCCTGTCCCGATAGGATCGATATAATAGGGATTGTCGGGTGTGACGGTGATGGAGGATTGATAGCCTGCGGGGTTCACGCGTTTGGAGAAGGACCGCCGGGCGTACAGACCCTCAATGTCCAGCGTGATGCCGTCGGTCACATCCTGTTCGACCCGACCATAGACGGAATAGCGCGTCTGGCGTGGGAGAAGGTCGGCCTGCTCCCATCCGTCCTGTCGGTTGAGCGACCCTGCGACCAGGTCCGATGCAACAAGCGAACTTCCGTCCTGGCCGGAGGGAATCGCGTAGGTCTTGCCGCCAGCCACGATGTTTCCGGGGTTGGCGAACTGAACGCGATAGTCGCTACCGCCCCAACGGCGCAGGTCCTGTGTTGCGAAATCACGATCATCTGCCGCAAGGCTACCGCGACGATAATATTCGATCGCAAGCACGGCGCGACCCGAACTCCATTTGGTGCCGGCGACCTGGCTGGCCTGGATCTCCGAAAAATCTCCGTCAGCCGTGCCATAGCGAAGGCCGGTTTCGAGCCCCTCGAATTTTCGGCGTGTGATGAGGTTGACGACGCCGGCGACCGCATCGGATCCGTAGATCGCGGATGCGCCATCGGGAAGGACCTCGATCCGCTCGATCGCGCTGACGGGCAGCATCGATATGTCTGCAAAGACGCCGCCGGAGCCGCCCAGGGCTGGACGATTGCCGTTGAGGAGCACCAGCGTGGAGGAGGGGCCAAGACCGCGCAGATTGATCGAGGATCCATAGGACGCGTTGAGATTTGCGCCGCTCGCGCCGGTGGCGCCGCTCGTCGCTTCGTTGGCGCCGCCGCCATAGGCTTGGGGGATCGACTGGAGGATCTGCTGCGCAGACGCATAGCCGCTTTCGCCGATAGCCTTTCGATCGAGACGGATGACGTTCGATCCTGGCGCATCCGCGCCTCTTATGCGGGAGCCGGTGACGAAGAGCGTGTTCGCCGCGTCAGCGCCGTCACTTAGCGCCGCCGACGCTTCCGATCGCCCCCGGATCACCAGGCTCCTGCCATTCTCGCGAAAGCGCAGATCGCTCGACCTGAGAAGAATGGTGAGCGCCTGCGTGGCTGTAAAATGGCCCTCGATTGCCGGCGCGGTTCTGCCCGCTACGGCTTCGGGCCGGAACAGGATCTCACGCCCCGTCGCGGCGCCCAGCGCCTGGAGCGAGGCGGCCAGATCCTGCTCTGCGATATGCAGTTCAATCCTTTGATCACTCTGCGAGATCGCGATCGGGGCATAGCTGGCGGTTGTGATCGCTGCGATGCTGAACACCGAGGAAGCCAATCCATGGAATATCTGTCGCACTATGTCCCCCTTTGTCTGTCGCGCGCCGATTGCGGCGCATGACGGGGACCACGCTCGAATTTACCGATTTATGAGAGGGCTGCCGGCTCGCGAAAAATTTATTGGGCCGTGATACTGATCGTGCCGTCTGGCTCATTCCGGGCGCGCAGATCGAGAAGAAGTGCAAGATTGCTGGCCAGACGCTGGGGATCGTTGATCCTGAACGTGCCCGACGCCCGCATTGCCGCAACTTCGGGCGCAGGCGGCCGGATCTTCACGCGCGAATAGCGGTTCGCTTCCTGGATCAGTTCGCCCAGTTCAATCTTGTCGAACTGGCGCAGCAGCGAAGGCCAGTCGGTCCCTGCGGGATTTGTGGGAAATTGCTTCAGAAGGTTGAGCCCTGCGGATCCGGTTTCGGCCGCTTGCCCCGGGGCAAGCATTTTCGTCGTCAATATTCGTCGACCTTCAACGCCGGCTCTTTGGGTGACCTCGACGGAACCGCGCAGCAGATGCACAGCAGAGCGCCCGTTGGAACGCGCACTGACATCGAAGACTGTGCCATGAGCTGTGACCGACAGGACGCCTGCCATGACTGTGAAGGGCCGGGCCTCGTGCGCGACGTCGAAGCGGGCCTGCCCGCGCTCGAGATGGAGAGTCCTGGCTGAATCCGTGAATTCGGCTCGAACGAGGCTGTCGGTGTCGAGCGTGAGGGTGGACCCATCGGCCAGTTTGATCCTGCGGATTTCGCCAATGGCGGTCTGCATCGGGTTCGACGCATTTGCTGCCACTGCCATCGAGCGCGAGGCATCGCTTGATGGCCCAGGGTGGAGAGGTTTCCAGACAAAAGCGGCGAGCGATATGATGCCGAGACACAGGGCGGCAGCCAGAACGGACAGCTGCCGTCGTTGGCGCCGATGGGCCGGGATGGCAGGTTCGTGACCGAATTCCAGGCACTTTCCGAGATTATATATTTCGCTAATCCTCGCATAGGCTGCCCGATGCGATGGGCTGGCGGCCATCCAGGCGTCAAACTCCATCTTCCGGTCCGCTGCAGCCGGACCGCGCATGGCGGCGAACCATGCTGCCGCCTCGTCGCGCAAGAAATCTGAAGGCCTATCCATCATCATTCACCATCCAGTGCCTGCGCGATCCGCGCAAGCGCGCGACCGAAATGATATTGGACAGTCGGGATAGAAATGCCAAGTTCCTCGGATATCTGCTTGTAGGTCATGCCTTTGGCACGCTGCATGATAAAGACCTGCCGCGTCTTTTGGGGAAGGGCGGCCACGGCCTGTCGGTAGAGACGCAGGGTGTCGACTCCTTCGATCGCAAGCCCCTGATCCGGCTCCACTGCGATTTCGACATCTTCTGATGTCTGTTTCCCGAAGGCGGCTTCCGCGCGCTTGGAAAGGCGGATGCGATCAACGAGAAGATTGCGCGCAATTTTCTGCAGGTAGGATGCCGGATGGGAGAGGGGGGTCTTTCGCATATGGGCGGTGAGCCTCACGAAAGCCTCCTGCATCAGATCGCAAGCGTCATCGCTGTTTCGGGTCTGACGCTTGAAGTAACGGAGCAGACCCGGCGCCTGGGTGCGGTAGGTCTGGGCTAATAGAGGTGTGTCGATCTCTTCGTCCGCCAGCAAGACGACGTCCATGGAGCGCTCGTCGACGCATTGGGGGACTTCTTCGCCATAGCCTTCATCCAGGACGGAAGCACGAATGGGACGGGACACAAAACACCTGGCCATGCGACCGACAGCATCACAGCCCCGAAAACTCGGGGGTGAATTGGCTAGGTGTGTCTCGAACGATGCTGCCGCATCTGTTCTGACCGTCCGACACGCACGACGGACGTATTGATGCCTGACAGGGAAATCCTACCGGAAGGCTGTCAGCATTCTCCGTCCGGCAAAAGGATGATGCATGGTCTACAGGACGATTTCAAGACGAAGTGAGGGGAAGTTTTACATGCTCGGATGGGGCGTATCAGCAGACCGGCTGTACTCAATTGGTGTTCCTCGGTTTTGGATGCGCAACATTCTGCATCAAGTCGATCTAGTCTGGTCCTGGCATTTACAAATTATTCTTGGTCACGCAGTAATCCATTCCCTCCCTCCACACCATGGATTCGCATAAATGGCAGATGAAACACCCAATGAATTCACGACGCTCACCGTCCAGCTACTGAGCGCCTTCGTCTCCAACAATACGGTTCCTGCCGACGGTCTGGCTGACCTGATCAAGTCGACACGTGCGGCATTGGCCACAAACCCGGTCGCGATCCAGGTCGAGCCGGAAGCGCAAGGTTACGTACCCGCCGTATCGATCCGCAGAAGCACTGCGTCGCGCGATTTCATTCTGAGCCTGATCGACGGAAAGCCCTACAAGACATTGAAGCGACATCTGGCACAGCATGGTTTGACGCCGGATCAGTATCGCGATCGGTTTAATCTACCCAAGTCCTATCCTATGGTCGCCCCAGCCTATTCCGATGCCCGGCGAGCCGTCGCCGAAAAGCTGGGTCTGGGTAGAAAGCCCACGAAGATTACAAAGAACGGCAAGGAGGACGCTCAGCCGAAGGATGCGGCTTCGAAGATCAATCCAGCTCCGCCCACCACAGTGGTCGCCGCCGAAGCAGCCGATGTCGGCATAAAAAAGGGTAAGGCGGACAGGGCCAAGACAGCATCAAAAACGACGAAGATAGCTGCTCCAGAGACTGCCTCGGCCAAGCCCGGAAAAAAGGAACCATCTGCGGACAAGCAAACAGCGCGAAAGCGTTTGTCTATTGCTACGCCAACGGACGACAAGCCCGCCCCCGCCCCCGCGCCCAAAGCTGGCAGGAAAGATCAAGCAGTTTCCCTTGGGGTCGAGGCTGAAACGATCAAGCCAAAGAGGACCGGGAAAGCTCCGAGCTCACCGAAGGCGGCCAAGCCAGCGGCAAAGCCGAAATCGTCGGCACCGACCGTGAAAGCAGGCACTGCGCCTGTCACGGACGGTGGCGAATTGAAGCAAGCCGTAGCTGGGAAGGCGTGAACGAGTAGAGCGCGGCGCCGTGGGCGCCGCGCTTCGCTAATCTGCAGATGATTCAACGACATCCGGGGATTTCGACCCATCCCGGCCGTTCAGAGTCAAAATTTCAATCCCTGGGTCCGGACGGTCCGCAATGAGATCACATCCTAAAGACATCCGCTCCGGGGACGAGACGTGCGACGAGCGAAAGTAGGACAGCTGCCCCAATTTACAAACGCAAGCGACGATCAGCGCAAGTTTGCGATGCTTAGTCCGCTTCCCTGAAATAGCCGGTTGCAACCTGACCAGTTGAGCTGACAGTCACGATGACGTTGTCGCAACCACCCGGACTCTCATCATTATCGGGTCCGATCTTGGCTTCGCTGGCTGGGCAATCGTCATCAGCAAGGTCTGTTTGAAAAAGCGCGCCCCGTGCCCGAAGCTCATCCTCAATTGCCACATCGGGAAGGACGACCTTGCTGTAGGGGTGTGGTCCCGAAGATATGATGAAAGTCGATGCCTGAACCTTGTCGAGGAATTCCTGGCGTGACGACGTCATACTGCCGTGATGCCCAACGACGAGCACGTCTGAACGCAAATCTGCTGAGCAGCAGGCAATCAACTTTCCTTCGACACTGTTGGCGTCGGCCGGCTGCGACGGCGCCTTACGTGCTCCGCCTTCGGCATCGCCGGCGATAAGAATCCGCCGCCCCGCATAATCCAGGCGAATAACGACGCTATTCTCGTTGGGATCATGATGCTTCGAGGCATCGCGGTACAAGATCGACATGGTCCCACCCGGACCAAGCGCAACAGGTGATGCTGTCATCATCGCCGCCTGCGGCAAGACAACTTCCCCCGAACAGGTTTTGCCAGTGAACACGACGCGATGCGTCCCCCCAGTGGCAATCGCATTATGGTATTGAACTCCCGGTTCGGCTGCGACTTTCTTCAGGAATCTGCAATAGCCACGCGTTCTGTTGACGGCTCCTGAGTCCCACACATTGTGTATCATAAAGCGGTCGAATATGTCTGGCAGCAGTTCCAGATGATCCTTGTGCGGATGACTAAGGATCAGATGATCGATCGTCTGAAGGCCGGGACGGACCGCTTGGATATAATTCAGGATGCGATTGTCAGGACCGTCCGCCAGATCATCCTGACTCCCGCCGTCATAAAGGATCGTGAATGATGGGCCCTCCACGAACACGGCTAGACCAGTGCCTACATCGATGACATGCAGTTTAAGCGCGGCGGTGTCGATCAGCGGCTCCGGCCCACTTCTGATAATGGTCCAGGCCTTACTAACGAAGCCGATCCGGCCATCGCTAAGCCGGACTTGATGCCAGCCGGGCGCGTCACCGACCACCGAAACACTGTCGCCTGGAGACAGCGCGCCGATCGGCTGCGAAGCGGCATTGGGCTCGACCCGCACGACGACATTACGTCGAACCCGCTCGCTTGGGCTTACTTCCGGCTGGGCAAATGCGGAGGTGGCGCTCATCAGCATCATTAAGAACGGAACAATCACTCCGATGAGCTTCATTGTGATCCTCTCCGGAACATCCGCGTCAACATCCACACGCTTACTGACCTCAGGAATATAGGTGCTTGAAAAGCTCGTGATTTCGAAGCGCTTCGGGGCGATAGGGTTCATCCGCGCCTTGGCTCGGCACGGTTTCCATAGCGAAGCGCTGAGCAACCGAAGGGTGGAGGGTCGCGTTATCCGCTGGATCTCGTTGCCTGACCGGCCAGGTCCAGCCCTTGGTCAGCCATCGCAAAAAGGCTGGCGTCCTGCCGCTTATCGTATCCGCCATGCCTGCGATCTCATCATGCTGCACGCCAGCAGGTGACGGGTATAGCTGGAGTCGCCGATCGTTGAGGAGAAGCGGAAATGGCACCGACCTAGCCTCTTCGGTCATCCACTGCAGGGCGATATCGGAAAGCCGTGACTCAGCTTCGGGGTAGCTGCCCCCAATGTCGGAGTGGTTGCCTGCAAACCAGAGTTGAACGAACGGCTTGGCCTCACCATCGATTTCCTCAGGCGCCGCTACCGAAGTGCCCCACCCCCATTTCAGCCTCGGAAAGTCAGCGCGGTTCTCGTCAATAGAAATAGCATGGCGCGCATAGATGACCGACTTGCTCAACAATCTGTCGAAATTCTTTCCGCTCCATTGAGCAATATGAAAGCGCGGCCACCGCCTTCCCGGCATTGGCGGCCACACGAACTTGAGCGCAGTGCGAAGATGGGACACCAGCGAATAGGTTCCGATCAACAGTGCGCTCGCAGCGAATGAGGTAACCCAGTTTGCGTCGAACAGCCAGTGAATCGCACTGGCAGCAGCACCGGCCAATACCGCAATCAGCGATACCAGTAGCATAGCCAGGAAAATCCGAAGCGGCCCCTTCGCTCCGAGCGAAGCGACCGTGTCAAAGGCGCCAATGAAATAGGGTGCGGCGTTTGCTTCATCTTCACTACCTGCACCGAAATCCCGGCGGAAGCGGCGCGCCAGTTCCAGTCGTTCCTCCTCATATTTCGCGCGCGGATGGCCGGCACCATGCTCATAAACCCGCAAAACTGCTTTGTCGGCAATTTCCCGGATTTGTTTTCGGAATCGTGGAAGCGACCCAGTGGGTGTTCGTGTCGGCACGCCACAGAGCATCAGCACATTGGCGATGCAGCGAACGGTGTACGCACCCCGGCTGAAACCAAACAGCCAGATGCGATCCCCGGGCCGATAATGATTGATGATGAATTCATAACAGTCGGCAATGTTGGTGGTGATGCCACGCCCCGTGACCGACGAAATGAGCTTCGTGATCGTCCTTCGCATGCCGGTCACCCCAACGGCGCTCGTCTCCGTTCCCAGACCCGGGTCGTAAAAAACTACCTGCTCGGTTGGATTAATGCTGTTATCCGACCCCACGCGCGCGGCGCGATACATCTTGTAAATGTTGCTAAGCCGTTGGTCAGCGCGGACGCTGCCATCCTGGCCGGTGCCATCGGAGAAGATGACGATATTGCGGCCGCTCGGTCTGGTCTCATTTGAGGCCGCGTCACTCGTGCTTCCAATCGGAGCGCTCATATATTCCCCCTCAAATTCGGCAGCTTCAACAAATTCACCAAGGATGAGCGCATTGCAAGCTATCGACAGGAGAAAGCTTATGAAATCCTGGGCGGAAACCCAAGCTTTGGCTTATTATCTCGATTTCTGGCGTGATCATAAGCGCATTTCGCATGTTTAGGATTCAGCAGTATTTACCTGCGTACATCAGTTAGTTAGGAAGGGCTGGGGTATTACAGGGGGTGTTAGTGCGACTCAATCATTGCGCGCGGGCAACTTTGCTCGCGCTTGCGCTTTGCGCTTCATCGGCGGCGCTCGGACAAGAGAAAACCGGCAATAAGGAAGGCTTCTCGTTGAAGCCCGGCACTGCGAGGATCGTCCTCATGCGCCCCGTTATTGGTGCGGGCGAGCAGTCGACGGGCGGCATGTACGAACCCAACGCTGACTGGACGAACCAGGCTCGCGAGAATATCGCCGCTGCGCTGGCTCAGGCTCAATCTCAGCTCGGTAATCAGGTAGTGGCCTATTCCGAAGCCGCCAGCGGCGAAGGGCCAATCGTCACTCAATATTCGCACCTGTTCAGCGCTGTCGCTGACTCTGTGATCGAATATCAGTTCTTTCCAGGAAATCGGCTTCCCACCAAGAAGCGTGATAAAGGCTTTGAATGGGCAATCGGTCCGGGGATCGCGTCATTGAAATCGCTTGAGGGCGCAGATTATGCGCTCTTCATCTCCACCCATGATGAATATGGGTCTACCGGCCGAAAAGTGCTGCAGATCGTCGGAATGCTCGGGGGCGTGGGGGTAACGTCTGGTGTTCATGTGGGGCACGCTGGACTTGTAGATCTGAAGACAGGTCAACTTGTGTGGCTTAACGCGGACCGTCAAATGGGCGGCGACGTTCGAACAGCCGAAGGGGCGCAAAAGCGGGTGAAGCAGCTGCTCGAAGGGTTCCCAGGCAAACCGGCCGAAGTTGCCCTTGCGGGACAGTGACATGAAGCGGATCCTTTCAGCGGTCGCATTATTGGCCGGTCTTTGCGCGGTATCGCCGGCCCAAGCAGCAGAAAAGTTTGCACTTCCGCCTTATACACCGGCTTATGAACCGACCACGGTCGACGAGCGTGGCCAGTGGATGCAGGCAGATGAGATCGAAAGGCAGCTGCGGGACAGCCCGCTCCGGATTCGAGAAGGCAAGCTGGAGGCTTATCTGCTGGATGTCCTCTGCCGTGAAGTCGGCTCGGATCGATGCAAGGGCATTCGCATATACGCGATGGAAGTTCCTGATTTTAACGCTTCGATGATGGCTAACGGCGCCATGCAGGTGCAATCCGGCCTACTGCTAAGATCACGGAGCGAAGCAGAGCTGGCTGCCGTTCTTGGTCATGAATTTGCTCATTTCGAACTGCGCCATGGCCTTAACGGCTTCAAGAACCGGCGAGGCACCGGTGATGCGATGGCGTGGATCACGGTATTGGGCGGCATCAGCAATACGCCGATCGGCGATACAAATCTGACGCTGCTTGGGTCGATGTATCAGTTCAACCGCGCGCAAGAAACGGAAGCCGATCTCCTCGGACTGAAATATCTTGCGCAGTCTGGCTATCCTTCAGCGGCCGCAGCAGAAGTGTGGAGATCGCTAATGGCCGAAGCGGATGCAACGTCAGCCGGACGCAATCAAAAGGCGAAGGTGAAATATTCCGCGGGATTCTTCGACACACATCCCGCATCGCTCCAACGGGCCACCTATCTTGCCGCTGAAGCGGCAAAGCTACCTCCCGGCGGCGACGCAAGGGCGAAGGAATTCAACGAGGCGGTAAAACCCTATCTTCCGCGCTTCCTGGCCGCTCAAACCAAACTCAATGATTTCGGCGGTAGCCAGTATATCCTCGACAATCTTGCTCAACGAACCGGCTGGACAGGTGACCTCCTCTTTGCCCGAGCGGAATTATATCGGGCGCGCGCAAATCCGCGAGACCTGCAACTGGCGAGCCAATTTTATCGCCAAGCCAAGGAGGCCGGTTATGCCGAACCCGAACTCGACCGCAATCTTGGCCTCTCACTGATGCGAAACGGCCAGACCGACGAGGCACGCGCTGCGCTATCTGCCTATCTTACCGCCCGTCCAGAGGCATCGGATGCCAAGGCG
This sequence comes from Sphingobium sp. JS3065, assembly GCF_026427355.1. Lineage (NCBI taxonomy): Bacteria > Pseudomonadati > Pseudomonadota > Alphaproteobacteria > Sphingomonadales > Sphingobiaceae > Sphingobium > Sphingobium sp. JS3065. The sequence continues at coordinate 360,130 of NZ_CP102665.1, read as the reverse complement.
ATCCAAGCCCTCATGGCGAACTAAGGAATTTTGATCATGCGCACTGTAATCATCGCGGCCATTTTCAGCCTCATCGCGTCGCCGGCAATCGCCAACTCCCTTATTGCCCCCGGCCTAAAGGCAGGCATCGCTAAATCCCGATTGTCAGCGACCCCGGATGGCGAATGGAATCGGCTGAGCCGCAAGGACGGCAAGAACGTCGAGTTGTGGACGCTGGACGGCGATTCGCTGAACAAAGTCTCATTTTTTGGCGGCATCCCAGTAGGCGAGCCGTTGCTGCGCGAGATTGATCGGAAGAACCGTCCGTTGCCCAAGGTCGCGGGCAATATGCTGATCACGGACATTCCAGCGTTGTTGGAATCGACCTATCGCAGCCAGTTCTCGGTCAACCAGATGCAGATCGACACCCAAGAGCCGGCACTTCTTGATGGAAATAAGGGAATTCGCTTCACCTATGCCTTTTCACGCGCCGATGACGAGGTTCAGCGCAAGGGCGAAGGCATCGGCGCAATGGTCAACGGCCAACTTTTCCTAGTGATCTACGAAGCTCCCGCCCTTTATTTCTTCGATAAGGATGTCGAGAAATTCCGAAAGCTAGCCGCGACACTGAAGCTCTGAATCCTTTGAAACGACATGCTTGATCGGATCGAGGTGAGCAAAATGGTGCGAAGGTTGACCGCCTCAGGCCTAGCCTTGGTGTTGGCAGCCTCATTTTCAGTTCACGGCCATCCAGGCGGACTGAACGCTGAGGGTTGCCACAACGATAGGCGTACGGGCGGCTATCATTGCCATCGGCACGTCCCGTCACAACCACCGCGCCAAGCTTTATCAAGCGCGGGAGGCGGCGCATTCCGCAACTGTGCCGCTGCCCGGGCCGCTGGAGCTGCGCCGGTTCGCGCGGGCGATCCGGGATATGGGCGTCACCTGGATCGAGATGGCGACGGGATCGGCTGCGAATAATACCGCGACACATCCCGGCCGTTTAGCCGCCGATTTTTAATCCCGACAAGCTGACGGTTGGCTTGCTGAACTGTTAAGATTATAAGCCTCCGGTAAACTCGCGGCGGTTCACGGTGTGGCCTGGACAGCTAGTCACCTGGAACTGAAATAAGTTACATTGTATATGCTTCTTGGTGGTGGCAGGAGGCATGGATGGTTGGTCGTCAGGCGGACGTGTTGGCATTGAGTGCCGCTGAACGCACGTTTCTGGAATCGCAGGTGCGGCGTCACAAGGCACCTCGCTCGTTATCGGACCGCTGCCGGATGGTCCTGCTTTGCGCGGACGGGCTGCAGAGCAAGGAGGTTGCCGAGCGGCTTGGGGTTCACGAGCACACGGTCGGCAAGTGGCGTCGTCGTTTTGCGCAAGCCGGCGTTGAAGGGCTGACCGACGAGTATCGGGCGGGTCGGCCGCGCACGGTGAGCGATGCGCAAGTCGCGCAAGTAATCGAGCGCACGCTGAACACCACGCCCAAGGATGCTACGCATTGGTCGATCCGTTCGATGGCGGCGGAGGCTGGTCTGTCGCACACGACGATCCGCCGTATCTGGGTCGCATTCGGCCTGCAGCCGCACCGCTCGGAGACGTTCAAACTGTCGAGTGATCCACTGTTCGTCGACAAGGTGCAGGACATCGTCGGGCTGTACCTGTCACCTCCGAACCGTGCGGTGGTGCTATGCGTGGACGAGAAATCGCAAATCCAGGCACTCGATCGCGAACAGCCGGTATTGCCGATGGCGCCCGGCATACCCGAGCGACGCACCCATACCTACGTCCGCAACGGCACGACATCGCTGTTCGCCGCGCTCGACATTGCCACGGGCGCCGTGATCGGAAAATGCTACAAGCGGCATCGCGCGACAGAGTTCCTCGATTTTCTCAAGCAGATCGATGCGGCAATGCCCAAAGGCCCCGAGGTCCACCTTGTGATGGACAACTACGCCACCCACAAGACGCCCCGGATCAAGGCCTGGCTCGCCCGTCGTCCGCACTGGCACGTGCACTTCACGCCGACGTCAGCATCGTGGATCAATCAGGTCGAACGCTGGTTCGCCGAGTTGACGCGCAAGCAATTGCAGCGAGCCGTCCACCGCTCAACGGCCGAACTCGAAGCCGATATCGCCGCCTTCATCGCCGCTCACAACGAAAAACCCAAGCCCTACAAATGGGTCAAATCCGCCGACGATATCCTCGCCTCGGTCAGACGCTTCTGCCAAAAAACAATGAGCCGAACTTCGGATTCAGGTGACTAGGCCGTCGGCGCATCGTACCGCCTCGCCCACCCGGATCGCAAGCCCGGCAGACACTACACGAGTAAGGGAGGACCGCCTGGGGCCCGGCCCCGAGGGCTGCGATCGCGAACTATGCCATTGCCCCCCGCCATCAGCCTGTTCTATCGAGAGCGATCATCGTTACGGGGGGCGTGAAGATGGCGAACGGGGAATAGAGCTATGAAGACCGGACGCTTGGCGCTCTTATCAGGCGCGCTTGCCATGATGATCGCAGCGACGACGGCGCAGGGCGCGCCGATGCGCCGACCTGCGGCAAAGCAACGGGCGGCCACGCCTGCCCCCAAACCTTTGTCGCCCTCGCAGGTGCTCGCAGGACATCTTTGCTCAACCGCTACACGCCAGCCACGCTAATCGGTACTGCCTGCCGCCAGGCGAGTTTCAAGAATCTGGCGATCGCGCTTAACATGAACCGCGAGCTGCTCACGTCGGCGAAGAACGAGTTCGAAACCAGCGCGCAGTTCTCCGAAAGATCCGATCGGCTGCAGACCCTGCTGGGCGGTGAACCGATACTGTTTTGCGAGTCCCTCAATGACAATGAAGATGTGCCCTTTGCCTACAAGGCGGACGAACAACTGTTCGAAGGCAGTTTCTACAAAAACCATAATGTTTGGCGCGATGTAAAACCGCCGGGCAGCTACCGCACTAAGACGCGCATGGGCATTCCAGTGACGGTCAAGTCGTCGGCGGAATTCGAATATGATGTCGCGCTCGAAATGCCCACCAATCTCATGGGCTGTGTATCGGGAGACTATGGCTACAAGTTCGCCGTGCCCCAGCCCATCGCAGGTGCGCCGGCCCTCAAGGCCGGCGGCAAGATCGCCTTCATTGCCAGACTCATTTCCCCCTATGTCAGTGAGGAAGTAAGCCCCGGCGAACCCAGCCTTGACAATCCATATGACATCGCCACCCAGACGATCACCGTACACGCACGACCCGAGCAACTCATCATCCTGGACGGGACCGGCAAGGAAGTTTGGTCCTGCAGGATCGGTGCCTTCTCGCCGTTGCAAAAGCCCCGCCCGCTGGGCGATGAAAAGAGCTGGCTCTCGCTGGTCGATTATCCGGTCAGCGGCTATCGCACCCAAGCGACAGGCACGGTAGCCGCGACCCTGCGGATCGACCCGCACGGCAAGGTGAGCGGCTGCACCATTACCGCTTCTAGCGGCTTTGCCGAACTAGACGCAGCCAGCTGCGCGGGGTGGACGCGACGGGCGAAATTCGTGCCGGGCAGCGATGAGAAGGGCGATCCGATTGAAAGCGAATATGCGATCAGCCGGACCTGGACGCGGTAGGGCGCGTCGGCTTCCTGCTGCGCCTAGCCGCGGCCACTCCAGCCCAGACCCGAGCCCGATTTTGCGTTAAGGGCGCCGGTGGTGGATTTGCCAAGTTCGTCACCAGCTTGCCGGTGCGGCGCCAACTACCTCCTACATACCCGGCAGCGGGGCAGCGCATCACTCTACTGATGAGGCCGCATACAGCGCAACTCGTCGATCGGTATCCCGAGCGAAAAGAGAATGGCGTTCCGCGATGCCACTCTGGACCATTCCGCTATAGCGATAGTGGCCCAATCCTACCTTCCCACAGCCGACCCTTCTTTGCCGTTCAGGGGCCAAGTTTCGATGCTCAGGTCCAGACGGTCGGCTATCCGAAATCGGCCCTCAACACTGGCCGCGCCCGGATTGTCTGTCCCGTCTGTGGCGCGCGCAAATAGGTGGAGGACAGCAGGAACTCGGAACGAATGATCCTCCGATGCGAACCAGTGGCCAGCGCCCAGGCCGGTTCGCGGCCGAGGCCGCTCAGCGGGACGTCGGCCTCCGGCACCGACAGTTTGATGCAATCGAACCGCTCTTCCATCGCTGCGTTGCGCGCCGCACTGCCCATGCCCTAGCCCTGACGGACGACTCTATGCTGGCTGTGCCAATGAAGAGATCGAAGGGGAGGATTGCTTTTACTGTCCGATGGCTTCGATCTAGAACAACGATCTCCTGCCGCCTTTGACCACTCCCGCGCCCTTGCAAAGCGACGGTTCCTCACATGGCACAGTTTGCATATAGACCGCAGCTGTCGCATGGAGACGTGGATGAACCGCGCGATTTCTACTTCAGCAGCAGGCCACGACAGCATCGTCGCCCCGCTGCGATATCCCGTCTATCGGGCGATCTGGCTGGCCAGCCTAATGTCCAACTTCGGCCTCCTCGTGCAAGGCGTCGGCGCTGCATGGGCGATGACCGAAATGGCCTCGTCCGCTCAAATGGTCGCGCTGGTGCAGACGGCCCTGATGCTGCCTGTGATGCTGATCGCCATCCCAGCTGGGGCGGCGGCGGATATGTATGACCGGCGCAAGGTGATCCTCGCAGCGCTGCTCCTGTCCCTTGGCGGGGCCAGCCTGCTATCCACGCTCGCGCTGCTCGGCCTTGTCTCTCCCGCGCTACTGCTCTTGCTGACGTTCGTGATTGGCAGCGGCATGGCCCTTTTCGGTCCTGCCTGGCAGGCTTCTGTCAGCGAACAGGTCCCGCCTGAGGCGTTGGCGTCGGCCGTCGCCCTCAACAGCATCAGCTTCAACATTGCCCGCAGTTTCGGGCCGGCCGTCGGGGGCATCATCGTTGCCGTCGCGGGCGCGGTGGGGGCCTTCTTCGCCAACGCCATTCTCTACCTGCCGCTCCTCGCCGTTATTGCGCGCTGGCAGCGCGTTGAAGTGCCGCCACGGCTGCCACCCGAAAGCATGAGCGGCGCGATCATCTCGGGCGCGCGCTACATTTTTCATTCCCCGACGATCCGGATCGTACTGTTCCGCACTTTCCTGACCGGCGTTGCGGGTGGGTCGGTTTCGGCGCTAATGCCCTTGGTCGCCCGCGATCTGCTCGGTGGCAGCGCGCAAATCTATGGCATCATGCTTGGCATGTTCGGGATGGGTGCTGTTTCGGGTGCGGTGAACATCGCCCTCGTCCGCCGCACCTTGAGCGCGGAATGGACGATCCGCCTTGCCGCAATGCTCATGGGCTTGGCGATTTCCGTCATTGCATTAAGCCACTCCAGCATCCTGACCGGCCTCGCCCTTATCCTCGCGGGGGCAGGGTGGATGGTAGGCATCACGATCTTCAACATCGGCATTCAGCTGCGCGTCCCGCGCTGGGTGGCGGGAAGGGCGCTGGCGGGGTTTCAGGCCGCGATCGCGGGCGGCATCGCCTTCGGCAGCTGGTTTTGGGGCCATGTCGCGACCGGGTGGGGCGTCGAAACGGCGCTGCTAGGTTCGGGCATCGCCCTGGCTCTGCTGCCTCTGTTCGGCCACTGGCTGCCCATGCCGGCGAGCGATGTCTTGGCAGCCGAAGCGCAGGAACTGCCTGCCGATCCGGAAGTGACCCTGAAGCTCACGCCCCGAAGCGGCCCGATCATCATCGAAATCGAATATCAGGTCGATCCGGCCGACGCTCGTTCCTTCTACGCCGTCATGCAGAAGGTGCAGCTCAGCCGCCAGCGCAACGGGGCCTACGGCTGGTCGCTCGCCCGCGACATTGCGCAGCCAGAACTATGGACGGAGCGTTTCCACTGCCCGACTTGGCTTGACTACCTTCGCCAGCGCACCCGCGCGACCGAGGCGGAGCGCATGACCGAGCGTCAGGCCGCCGCCTATCACAAGGGACCGGTGCCCCGCCTGGTCCGTCGCAAGCTCGATCGCCCGCTGGGTTCGGTCCGCTGGAAGGACCGGACGCCGGACCAGGATGGTTCGGGCAATCTGTCTCCGCCCGCTGGCGTCTGAGGCGTTTCATAGCAGTGCGGAACCCGAGGACAATAATTGCATGTGAGACTTCCACGCCTCACCTGTGTTTCTTGTCGATGCCAAGGAGTAGCGCGCTCATCAAAGGATATGATCACGTTGGTTCGGCTGGCTGCGATCGGGGCGATGGGCTATGCGATAACTGATCAGTTCGTCTCCAGACTACGACCCTTGTCGGCCGTTCAGGTGCCAATTTTCGGTGCTCAGCTCCGGACGGTCAGGTTTCCGGCGGCAGGCGACCAGAGCCGGTCGTTTACAGCAGCTTTATGAAAGTCCGGTCCTAAAAGAAGCTGCCGATCGGGCGTTGCAGAACGGACTGCCAACAGTGCGCCGTAATTTTGGCCGCTGGGCAATCGAGCGCTAATCCCAAAAACAGCCGTTCGTTCATGACGTGCCAATTGTCGTGTTCTAATAGAAATCTGAATGGCCGCATCTACGGGATCAACCGAAAAGAGCTGTCATTTGCTCAGCCCCATTCAACAAAGCCGTAGACCGTGATTTTATCTTTTTTTAGCGAGCGTGCTTTATTAGATTCCCTCTGGATGGGGGGCTTATGCGCGATTCTAACGATCAAGATTTCATGGCGGGTAATCCTAGCAGCGCGAGTGTGAACGATCCGACAGTCGCCGCAGACATTGCAGGTAGCTTCACCTATGCTTCCTATCAGAACGCGATACCCGTCATCCGATCCATCCGGATAGAAAATGCCGACGGACGACATCACGAAAATATCCGTGTCGATCTCACCTCATCACCTGCGTTTCTGCGTGCCAAGTCCTGGACAATCGATCGGCTTGTACCGGGCGACAGCCTTCCGCTGGGCGATCGCAAGGTCGATCTCGACTCTGGCTATCTTGCTGGACTGAACGAAGCCGAGCGCGGCGAGATCACCTTAAGGCTGTCGGCCGGCGATGCGGTGCTCAACGAGCAACGCTTTCCGGTCCGCCTGCTCGCCCGTGACGAATGGGGTGGCGTCACCGACATGGCGCAATTGCTGCCCGCCTTCGTGATGCCGAACGACCCCGCCGTCGCCCGTATCCTGCGCAGCGCAGCCGACCGACTGGCCGAGCATGGCCATCCCAGTGGGCTGGACGGCTATCAGTCGGGCGATCCGCAGCGCAGCTACATGCTCGCGGCGGCGATCTATTCCGCTGTTGCCGCGATGGGGATCCATTACGCCGAGCCGCCGGCCAGCTTCGAAGATCGCGGGCAGAAGGTGCGGCGGCCCGCCACGATTGCAGAAGAGCGGCTTGGCACCTGCCTGGATACGACTTTGCTGATCGCTGCAACCCTGGAAGGGGCGGGCCTGTATCCAGTGATCCTGATGTTCCTGGGCCATGCGGCGGTGGGCGTCTGGCTGACGAAGCGGACCTTGGGCAACACGATTGAAACCGACCAGATGGAGATTCGCAAGGCGCTGGCGTCGCGCGAATTGATCGTGTTCGAGACGACCGGCGTCACCCATCGTCCGGCTATGGCTCTGGACATGGCGCAGCGGGCTCTCGATCATCGTATGAGAGAGGAGGAGGCGCACGCCTTCGTCGCGGCAATTGATGTGCGGCGCGCGCGCAGTGGCGGCATCACCCCGCTCGCCTCCCACGAGGCATCGCGGCATGATGCGTCGGGGGATGAAGAAGGCGCGTCGGTCGCAGCATTGTCGCTGCCCGCTGCCCCCTCGTTCAACGAATTGCCGGACATGCAGGTCGAGGAGAAACCGACGACCGCCGCTGGCCGCATTGATCGCTGGCAAAAGAAGCTGCTTGACCTGACGCTCCGCAACCGGCTGCTGAACTTCCCGGAATCGAAAAAGACGATTCCGTTCCTTTGCACCGATGTCGCCTATCTCGAGGACAGACTGGCGGACGGTGCCGCAATCCAGATCGTGTCATTGCCCCAGCAAAACCCTTTAGGTGAGCGCGACGCGGTCCTGTATCGCGAGGTGCATGGCCGCGATCTCCAGCGCGGCTTTGCAGCCGAAGCCCTGCAACGGGACGAGTTGCCGTCGCCGCTGGACGCACCCCAGCTTGAAGCGCGCCTGATCGACCTATATCGGCAGGTGCGCAACGATTTCGCCGAGGGCGGAGCCAACACCCTGTTTCTGGCGGTCGGCTTCCTGCGCTGGAAGAAAAAGCCGGAGGACGAGCGCAGCTATCGCGCGCCGTTACTGCTGATTCCCGTCAAGGTGGAGCGCCGCAGCGCGACCGCCCCCTTCCGCCTGCGCTTCCATGAAGATGAGCCGCGCTTCAACGCGACACTCCTTCAGTTCCTGGAACGCGATTTCGATCTCCGGCTGCCCCAGTTCGGTGGCGATCTGCCGCTTGACGACAGCGGCATCGATGTGCCGCGTGTGCTGGCGATGATGCGGCAGGCGGTGCGCGATGTTCCAGGCATGGAGGTCATCGACGACACTGCTCTGTCGACGTTCAGCTTCGCCAAGTTCCTGATGTGGAAGGACCTGGTCGAGCGCACCGAGGCATTGCGCGAGAACCGGGTCGTCCGCCACCTGATCGATACACCGGACAAGCCGTTTGGGGCGGATGACGGGCAGCCCGCTATCCGTGACGAGCGTGACCTCGATCGCGACTATGCGCCGGCGGATATTATCAGCCTGTTGCCGTCCGACTCCTCGCAGACCGCCGCCAGCCTGGCGGCGGCGGCGGGCCGCGATTTCGTGATCGTGGGGCCGCCGGGCACGGGCAAGAGCCAGACCATCGCGAACATGATCGCCAATTGCCTGGGCGTCGGGAAGACGGTGCTGTTCGTGGCGGAAAAGACGGCTGCCCTCGACGTCGTCTATCGCCGCCTGCGCGAACATGGGCTGGGCGACCAGTGTATCGAGCTGCATTCCAGCAAGGCTGACCGACGCCATTTCCTGGCGCAGCTCAAGGCTGCGTGGGAACATGGTGGACGTGTTGATCCTGCGGAATGGATCGCCGTCAACGAGCGGCTGAAGCTGCGCCGCGATACGCTCAACGCCTATGTAGAGGCATTGCACAGGCCTGCGCCCAGTGGCTGGACGCCTTATCTCGCACTGGGCATCGCTCTACGCGAGGCGGATACCCCGGCCCCGGAGTTCGATTGGCCGTGGGGGCAGGTGCACGACACGCCGGCATTGGCGGCTCTGGAAGAACTGGCGGGGGAATTGGGTCTGATCTTCGCATCGGTCGAACGGCGGCCCGCGCTGGATCTGGTCGACATCGAAGAGCCTGGCGCAGCTCAGCAGGAGGAACTGATCGCTGCCGCCCAGTCGCTGCGCAACGCCGCCGACCTGCTGGCCGGCGCGCTCGACGCATGGCGCAGCGCTATCGGACTTGGTGCCGACAATCAGCCTGTGAGCGCCGAGATCGCGACATTTGCCTCTCTGGCTGAAGCGATGGAGGCGGGGCGCGATCGCGACATCTCGATCGCGTTCGATCCCGAAATCCCTCGATCGGCGGGCGATCTGGCCGCATTGACCGGCGCGATCGGCAAATATCGGGAAGCCGAAAACCAACTCGCCGCGCCCTTCCCGCTGGATAGTGTGCGGGCGATTGAAATCGAAACGCTCGATCGCCAATGGCGCGAGGCGAACGCGTCCCTCTGGCCGCTTTCGGCGCTCGGCAAGCGCAAGGTGTCGCGCCTGCTCCAGACCTATGCCAGTGGCGGCGCGGCCGACCCTGAAAGTGATCTGCCCCAGTTACGCAGGATGAAGGAGCATTTGGCGGCGATCGACAAGAGCCCATTGGCCGGCCGGTCGCTTCCGTTCACTGGCCTCGACACCGATCTGACCGCCATCGCCGACATCCTCGCTCACGCGGAAAGGCTGCGCGCGGCACTACGTCTGGAGGGTCGCGACGCGGGCGCGGTGGAGACTGCCACCCGGCGGATCGCGACCGCATTGCACGAGCGCGATCAGAGCGATCGCCTCTGGCAGGACGGCGCCAAGCTGCTGGCGGCGCGACAGGGCTTCGACGACGCGCGGAGCCGCTTCGCCAGGGCGGCGGGACGCAATGTCACGCTCGAAGCCGCACCGAGCGCGCTGACCACCCTTTCGGTATCGCTGACGGCGCTTGTGGAAGCACGCCACCTGCTGCGCGACTGGTCGGCATGGTGCCGTGTTCGCAACCGGGCGATCGCTTCCGGGCTTATCGCGCTGGTCGAGCAGATCGAAGCCGGAGTCGTGTCCGCCGAGGGCGCGCGCAAGGCATTCCGGCTGGGCTATGCGCGCTGGTGGCTGCCTATGGTGCTGGACAGTGATCCAGTGCTGCGCGATTTCCGGCGCTTCCAGCATGAGAATGCGATTGCCGAATTCCGCGAGATCGACGATTTGGTACGCTCCCATGCCACAGGCCGCGTGATCGGCGCGCTCGCGCACAACCTGCCTGCGGTGCAGAGCGTGCCGCGCAACTCCGAATTGGGCCTGCTGCGCTACCAGATGGAGCTGCAGCGCCCGAGCCAGTCGATCCGCGACATGATCGGCAAGATGCCGGAAACTTTCTCGAAGCTCGCCCCCTGCATGCTGATGTCGCCGCTTTCGATCGCGCAATATCTGCCGCCCAACCAGGCCTTGTTCGACGTCGTTATCTTCGACGAGGCCTCGCAGATCACGACCTGGGATGCGGTCGGCGCGATCGCGCGCGGGCGCCAGACGATCATTGTCGGCGATCCCAAGCAGCTGCCGCCAACCAACTTCTTTGGCAGGAACGACGACGACGAGGATGTCGCTGACCATGAGCGGGATATGGAGAGCATCCTCGACGAGGCAAAGGCGTCGGGCATCCCGGTGCGCGACCTGCGCTGGCATTATCGCAGCCGCAGCGAGTCACTGATCGCCTTCTCCAACAACCACTATTATCAGAACCGGCTCGTGACCTTCCCGTCGCCGCAGGTTGAGGACCGGGCAGTGCGTCTGCGCAAGGTGCCGCACGGCATCTATGATCGCGGCAAGAGCCGGACCAACCGGATCGAGGCGCAGGCCGTCGCGGATGAGGCGGTCGCGCGCATGCGCGGGTGGCTGGAGCTTCCCGAAAAGAGCCGACCGACGCTGGGCATCATCACCTTCAATGCGCAGCAACAGTCGCTGATCCTCGATCTGCTGGACGTCGCCCGGCGCGACGAGCCGGCGCTCGAATGGTTCTTTGCCGATGAGCGGGTCGAGGCAACCATCGTCAAGAATCTGGAGAATGTACAGGGCGACGAACGTGACGTCATGCTGTTCTCGATCACCTTCTGGAAGGATGCGGCGGGCAAGCTGACGATGGACTTCGGCGCGCTCAACCGCGACGGCGGTGAGCGGCGCCTGAACGTCGCCGTAACGCGCGCACGGCAGGAACTAATCGTCTTCTCGGGCTTCACCGCCGACCAGATCGATCCGACGCGGACCAAGGCGCTGGCGGTGAACCACCTCAAGACCTTTCTCGACTATGCGGAGCGTGGCGCGATCGCGTTGCCGGCCCAGACCGCGGGTTCGGTGGGGGGCTTCGAGTCTCCCTTCGAGGAGGCGGTGGCCGCACAGCTCGAACAACGGGGCTGGCAGATCGTGCCGCAGGTCGGCATCTCGGGCTTTCGCATCGACCTGGGTGTCCGGCACCCGGATCTGCCTGGAGCCTATCTCGCCGGGGTCGAATGCGACGGCGCGTCCTACCACAGCGCGGCGACTGCCCGTGATCGCGACAAGGTGCGCGAACAGGTGCTGACGGGTCTCGGCTGGAACATGCTGCGCGTCTGGTCGACCGACTGGTGGTACGATGCCGCCGGTTGCGCGGATCGGCTGCACATGGCGCTGGAGGCGCTCTTGGAGGCAAGCCGCGCGGCGGAACCGGACAGCAGCGTCACTGCGCACTGGGACATGGGACACGAGGTCGAGGGGATCGAGGGCATTCGCAACGACGAGGCGGCAGCGCACACCGATGAGGTGGCGCCCGCGCCCGTGCCGATCGAGATCGAGCTGGTGTCCGCGGAGGTCTGTGACTCGGTCATGCCGGTCAGGATCACCGACAAGGCTCCCGCCCCCGCCCCGGCCTCGGTCGTATCAGATGATCTGGTTGGCCGTTATCGCATCACCGATCTGACGGGGTTTGCGGCCGATCCGAACCAGTTTTTCGATTTCGCATATCGCGATTCGCTGCGCGCGATGGTCGTTGCGGTGATCGAGACCGAGAGCCCGCTGCGCACCGATATATTATGCCAGCGCGTCGCCCGCGCGCATGGCTGGCTGCGTACCGGAGGCAAGATCCGCGAGCGGATCGACATGCACCTGCGCGACTATGACCGGACGCGGGAATCGAGCGGCGAGTTCATCTGGAAGGCCGGCGCCATCCTCGATTTCCACCCGTATCGCCCTCCCCATGGCGATGAAGCACGCCGGGCGATCCCGGATATCCCGCTTGCGGAACTGTCGGCGGTCGTCCGCGATAATCTAGACCTGCTTGAGGAGCCAGATCCTGCGCGCGAGCTGGCGCGCATGCTGGGGGTCGAGCGGCTGGCAGCCGGATCGCGCGCTCGCCTCGACGAAGCGATCGCGCGCGGGCGTGGAGACGGCGCGGCTGCGTCGATCGATCCCGCCATGCCTGAGGTGGAGTGAGCATGGCGCGTTTCATCCACTCGAGTGACCTGCATCTCGGCAAGCGCTTCGGAAACTTCTCTGGCGATCTGCCCGGCCGCCTGCGGGAGGCCCGCCACGCGGTGCTCGGCAAGCTGGCCGAACAGGCGCGCCTGAACGGGGTGGACACGATCCTACTGGCGGGCGACACATTCGATACCGAGACCCCCGCTGCGGATGTCCGGCGACAGGCGCTGACCGAGATGGCGCATCATGCGCCGATCCGCTGGGTCATCCTCCCGGGCAATCACGATTCACTGCAAGCGACCGAATTGTGGACGCTGCTGGCCCGCGAGGCGCCGGACAATGTCGTGCTGGCGACACGGGCAGAGCCGATCGATCTGGCGGGCGACGCGGTCCTTCTGCCTGCACCCTGCACGACAAGGCGGCCGGGTCGCGATCTCAGCGAATGGATGGATGGCGCAGCCACCGCCGATGGCGCGATCCGCATCGGCCTTGCCCATGGCGCGATCCAGAGCTTTTCCGAAGACGCCATCAGCGCGGAGGTAATCGCCCCGGATCGTGCGCGCCGCGCCGGGCTGGACTATCTCGCGCTGGGCGATTGGCACGGTGCCATCGAGGTCGATCCCCGCACCCACTATAGTGGCTCGCCCGAACAGGATCGGTTCAAACATGATCGATCCGGCACGGCGTTGTTGGTCGATATCGCAGGAGTCGGCGCGATACCCGCGGTGACTTCGGTCCCCACCGGGAGCTTTGCCTGGCGCACGCTGGACCTTCATATGCTGGCGGAAGACGATCCGGATGCGGCGCTCGATGCGCTGCTGCCCGATCTGCGGGATCGCCGGCAGACGCTGGCCCGGGTGGTTGCCAGCGGCCGCACCGGGCTTGCCGCTCGCACCGTGCTGACAGCCGGGATCGAACGCGTCTCCCCCGATTTCGCGTGGCTCGACCTTGACGAGACCGGACTGGCAACCGAATGCGACGTCGGCGATCTCGACCGGATCGATCGCGCCGGTGCCCTGCGAGATGCGGCCGACGCTCTGCTCGCCGAGAGTGAAGATGCGGGTCGCTCGTCCGCTGACCGGGCGATCGCCGTCGCCGCGCTGGCCCGTCTCTACGGCTATGTCGAGCAGGTATCGCAATGAAGGTCGCAGCGCTCCGCTTCCACAATGTCAAGCGGTTCGCCGGGCGCGGCGTGGCGATCGAAGGAATCGGCGACGGCGTCAACGTGCTGTGCGCCGCCAACGAATTCGGCAAATCGACCAGCTTCGAGGCGTTGCACGGGCTGTTCTTCCAGCCGCATTCCAGCACCGCTGGCGGCGTGCGTGCCTTGCGCCCCTATAGCGGCGGCAATCCGCTGATCGAGGCTGACATCATCGTCGGCGATGCCCGCTACAGGATCACTAAGCAATATTATTCGGGGAAGTTCGCCAGGGTCGTGGATCTCGCGTCCGGACGTCTGATCGCGCAGACAGACGAGGCGGAGAATTTCATCGCGACGCTGATCCATGGCGGCGTCGGCGGGCCGGCGGGCCTGCTGTGGGTCCGCCAGGGGCTCACCGGCATCGAACCGCGCAGCCGGACCGAGGAAGAGAGCGACCGGCAGGTCCGAACCAGCCTGCTAGAATCCGTGCAGGGCGAAGTGGAGGCGATGACCGGCGGCCGGCGCATGGCCGAGATCATGGCCGCAGCCGGGGAGGCTGCCGGGCAACTTGTAACCGCCACTGGTCGCCCCAAGGCCGGCGGCCGTTATGCCGCTGCGATCGATGCACGCGACCGGCTGGCGGCAGAGGAACAGCGGTTGGCTGGTGAAGTGATCACCCTGCGTGACGAACTCGACCGGCGAGGCGCCGCCCAGCGTCGGCTTGCCGAGCTGGAAAGCCGCGATGCGCGCGATGCCCGCAAGCAAGCGGTGGATGCCGCCGAAATCGCCTTCGATGCCGCCCGCGCGCAGGCCGAGCGGCTGAAGGCGGCGCAGGCCCAGCTCGGTCTGGCGTGCGAACTACGCGATACCGCCTCGCGCGAGCATCGGCAGTTCGACGAGGCGCTTGTCGAAGCGCGGCAGGTGGCGGAGGATAGCCGCGAAGCCCATCGCCGCCGCGACGAGGCGGTTGAGCGCCGGCGGTCGGCTGGCGAGGCGATCGCCCGGGCGCAGGCAAAGATCGAGGCGGCCGAGGCGGACGAAACGGCGGCACGCGAGTTGCTCGTCCTGCTGGATGCGGCGATCAAGGCGCGTGAGGCGGCTGCGCGACGTGCGGAGTGGGAGGAGCGGCTACAGAGTGCCGAAGCGATGCGCGGCACGATCGAAACCTGCGATGCGCAACTCTCCAGCGTCCGGCTGCCTGACGGCGCGATCGACGAGCTTGCCGATCTGGATGTCGAGATCGCCCGCATCCGGGCGGTGCAGGATGCCGCGCGTCCATCCGTGACGGTCGCCTATGATGCCTCCGCCTCCGCACGTGTAACGATGGGCGGCGCGACGCTGGGCGACGGCGAGGAGCGCGGTTATAACGACCACGCCCAGCTCGTCGCGCCGGGCATCGGTACGATCACGCTGCGCTCCCACACCGCCGGCGATGATGACGGCCGTCTTGCCGCCGCCGAGACGCAGCGCAGGACCTTGCTCGCTTCGATGGGGGTCGCTGATCTGGCGGCGGCGCGCGCCCAGCAGGTTCTTGCCCGGTCGATCGAGGCGCAGGCCAGCGAAGCTCGGGCGCAACTCAAGGTCATCGCGCCCGAGGGGCTGGATGCGTTGCGCGAGACGGTGGCCGCGCTAGCCGGCGTGGATCCATCTCCGGACGAGTTGAAGGCCGATCCCGACGAAACACGCGCCGCCCGTGACGCAGCAGAGCAGCGCCGGCGCGAGGCCGCGCAGGCGATACGCGCGGCCGAACCTGCCCGAGCCCAAGCCGACGAGGCCTTCATCAAGGCGGAGACTGTGCTCGCGCGCCTGCAGACGCGCGACGAGCAAGTGGTCGCGATCATCGGCCCCTTAGACGAGCGAGAGGCGAGAGGGCAGGATCTGACGGCGCGTCTCGCGGAACGCGATGCCGCGCTGGCGGATGCTCAGCGGAATTTCGAGGAGCGGAGCGCCGAAGCGCTCGATCTGGACGCGGCTGATGCGTCGCTGCGCCGGGTGCGCTCCGTCGAGCAGGCGGCAGCAACTGAAATCCAGCAGCTGCGTGAGACCATCGCTGGATTGAACGCCCGCATTACCGCGCGATCCGACGAGGCGGTGGAGGAGGCATGGCGTGAGACGGCCGATGCTTTGTCCGCCGCCGAGACACGCGTTTCGGCATTCGAACGGGAAGTCGCCGTGCTGACGCGATTGACGCAGGCGTTAGAGGCGGCGCGTTCGGGCGCGCGCGATCTCTATCTCAAGCCGGTGATGAACGAGCTGCGGCCGCTGCTCGGTCTGCTCTTCGACGATGTCACAATCACCTTCGACGATAAGACGCTGCTACCGCAGACGATCGTGCGCGCGGGTCTGCAGGAAGATGTTGATCGCCTCAGCGGCGGCATGCGCGAACAATTGTCGGTCCTCACGCGCCTTGCCTTTGCGCGCCTACTTGCGCGCGACGGGCGACCCGCACCGGTAATCCTCGACGACGCGCTCGTCTATTCGGACGATGATCGGATCGAGCGCATGTTCGACGCACTGCACCGGCAAGCGCGCGATCAGCAGATCATCGTCTTCTCCTGCCGCCAGCGCGCGTTTCAGAAGCTCGGCGGCAACGTGCTCCAGATGACGGACTGGCAGCCATGATCTAGGTCGCGTTGACAACGTGGATTCACAAACGATCTGAAGTGTGGTTTAAGGCTGCTCATTACGAGAGTAGCGATGGCACGGGCCGATCTGACGGACGAGAAGTAGGAAGTGGTCGCAGGATTTCTGCCATCGGAGCGCGGTCGCGAAGCCAGTTCCACTCATGACAACTGTCGCAACCTGAGGGCAGTCAACACCACGGACGCCGCCGACCTTCCCATGATCTCGCGAGCCCTTCTGCCACTAGCTGCTGACCCAAGGATTTGCCGTTGCGTGTGAGGACCCGGAGCTTTCTGCCATATCGATCACGATCCCTGTCAACTACGATCTGATCGAACGGGCCGTCGTTCATCAATTCCGCCAGTCGCTTGGTGGCTTTCTCGCCCAAATTTGCTTCTAATGAACACCGGGGCGGGTGCGTTTCCGGCGCGTCGATATCCGCGACCCGCACTTTTTCACCAACGATCCAAGCCGTATCGCCATCCACGACACAGTTGATGCCACCGCCTGTATGGCAAATGGAGAATTTGGCATTGGCATTCGATAGAGAACCGCCGCCAATCTTGCTTCTCGCCATAGTCAATGCAGCAGACATATCGGACGCGTCGACGCGATTCATCACCGCCGCCGCCTTTGTCGACGCATTGGCCGACGACTCAAAACGGACTCGACCAGCTTCAGTCGCCATGTAGGTGAAGACGAACACTCCGATGAAAATCAGCGACACGCACACCAGCGCCAGTCTTTCCGCGGGACCTATACGCCCTCGTCGATCTGCACTTCGCCAACTATGAATGCGCCGCCGGGATCTGCGTGTCGGGCGCCTCATCAGCTCCTGCCGCCGAACATTCGTGCAAACCACGTGCGAGGTACTGGTTCGTATGGCCTGATCCGCCTCTCTACGGACAGGGAAGCTGGCGCCGTTTCCAAGGATGGCGGAGGTAGCACCTGTTGATCCCCGTGCATGACCGAATTTTGTCTCTCATCACTGCGCTTGATCAGCTGGCGAAGTTCCAGAAGGTTAGCATCAAGTTGATCCATGGTCACTTCCGAATGGTCGGCGACGCCTGCTGCGTCGACTTCCGAAGGCGGATTTCGATGCGACGGCGGCGCTGGTCATCACCCCTTGCAGTCCCGTTCGCAACCTTATCGACCGGCACGATCATCTGCGCGCCGGACAGGGGAAGGATCGCCACGTTCCGCAGTCGAGAGTCGGCACGAAGTAGGTGAACCACGGCGACCGCCCGAGCCATGGCAAGACCGGCGTTGTCCGTGGAGCGCAGCGCGCCGATGGGAGTCCGCCCGACCGATGCCGGGATCAGTGCGGCATCGAGGTTGCTCGACCCCGACATCGGGACCTCATCGGTATGCCCGATGACCTCGACGACATCGACGTCGTAGTCTGCCACGCTCCGGGCAAGCATAGGGACGACCTCGGCCTTGAGGTTCCTCTCGAACTCAGGTCGAAGCGTCGCCTTGCCGCTGTCGAAGAAGTAGCCACCGGCCTCGCTCAGGCTGAAGAAGGGCGGCCACTGTCCCTTTCTCCCCTTGGACGAGGCGGCGACCACCTCCTTCACGAAGCGCTCGGGGTCTTTGACGCCGCTGGCGGCGGCGGCCTCCCTGACCTGACGTCCGACCTCCGCGTCCTCCAGCAGGTGCTTGCTGTCGACTGCGCCCGCCTCGACGCGCTTCCTGGCCTCGATGGCCCGCTTCAGTTCCTTGAAGTAATCATTGGAATCCTTGGCGTCGGGATACGCGCGCTGCAGTTCCTCGACGAGCTGGGACGCCCCACCGCTGTCGAGTACCTTGATGCGAGCATCGCGATTCTGGAGCGCTGCGGCCAGCGCCATGAGCAGCACGAACAGGAGCAGTATCATGATCTCGGCCATGGTGAGGCCGAGGACGAGACCGCGTCGGTAGGATTTGTCCTGGCGCAGGTCCAGCTGTTGGTCGCTCACGGGTTGGTAGCCTGCACGCGATTTACGAGGGTGCCCGTCATTTCGACGAGCGCGCCATGCACCTTGGCGACATTGTCCCGCGAGCGATCCAGCTCACGCTCGAGCGCGGCATTGTGCCGCTCTAGCCTTTCCACGCCCGCCTCCGCCTTGCGGGATAGGTCTTCGGCAAAGGTCTGGTGGGCCTTCGAGATCAGCTGAAACTGCTCCTCCATGGCGGACGTAGCACGCATGAAGGCATCGGAGGTCTTGGTCGCCATGTCTGCGGGGACGGTCTTGACCTCCGCCAGACGCGCCGAAAGCGATTCCTCGAAACGTGTCGTGGAGGCGTCGAAGCCGACAATGTGCTTAGCCACCTCTTCGACGACCTCCTGCAGCTTCCTCCCGGTCTCGCCGAGTGCCCCCTGCGTCTCCGCAAGCTGCTCGGCCCGGCCAGCCAATTCGGCGAGATTCTGCTGGGTCTTCTCCGCTGCGGCCTCCAGCGACTTCAGGCTTTCGGCGATCGCACTGGTCGAATCCTGTATGTCCTCCATGGCATCGACATGCTCCTCGATGCCAGTGATGACCTTTTCCGTCGCAGCCGTCAGGCGGCGGGCGCTGGCCAGTGTCGCGTTGGCCTGCTCCGCCGTCGTGTTGGTGGCGTTGGTCGCCATCGTGCTGATGGCGGTGCCAGCCACAGCGGATGCATCGGCTATCGACTTGGTCGCCTGTTCCTGCACATCGACAAGCGAAGCCACTATGTGCTCGCGCAGCTCCACCAATGCCTGCCGCGTCTCCCGGCCATAGTCGTTCATGCTGACGGTCATGGCCTGCAGTTCGGCCTTGAGGCGACCGGCGGCGTCGGCGAGCTCGACGCGGGCCGTGTCCTCAGTCTCGACCAGATCGACTCTGCTCTGGTTAAAGAACACGCGAAGCACCAGGCCCATGATCGTGGTGGCCAGCGCGATGCCGAAACCTTGGACGATGGTGGTTGCCGTGTTCGCCGGGTCGAAGAAGAAGATGGCGTATGCCAGGCTGGTCAGGGTGTAGATCAGCCCGAGATAGTAGCAGTTGTCGCCGGCCTGATCGGCGCGGAGCCGTCCGGTGCCGGTGGTCTGGACGACATAGGCGTATCCGAGCATCGCGATGGCAGCACCGGCCGCGACGATGATTGGGGAGATGCCCAGATACTTCACGATGAGGATGGCTGCCGCGCCGCCGAAGGCGAAGAGCAGGAAGCCCCAGCGGTCGATCCAGCCGCGCTCCTCCAGTAGGTCCCGCTGGTGGGTCTCGATCTCGCTCATTCACCCGCTCACGTTGTAGATGCGGCGCACTGTCCCACCCTCGGCGCCGATGATGTTGTCCCATAGGTCGGCAAGAGACCGCGGTTGCGTCGAGGCGGCGTCGCTGCGTTCGAGCATCCACAGCTCGACATCGACACCGCGAAGATCTGTGCGAAGCCGACGGAATGTTGCCCCATCGGTGAATTCCCGCGCGTCCGGCAATCCCCGATAGAAGCTGACGTCACCGGTGTTCTGGAGAAGGTCGGAGGCGACGACGAGACGCTTTGGAAGTCCTTCCTGGCCGGGCTTCTGTAATTGCGTCAGCGCGACCGACTGGATGGACTCGAGGATGGGGGATTGGTTGGCGTTGCTGGCGGTCGCGATCCTCTCGAACGCCTGTGTCAGCGGCTTGTCGAAGTTCTCCTCCCAGTCCTTCTGGGTAGCGTCTGGGTCGCCGGTCGCGGCGCTCACGTCGTTGGCGGTGCCGGGATTGCAACGGGTGATCACCGGCGTGAGCAGACTGTCCTTGGTCGCATCCACCTTCGCCACCATCAACTGCCCGTAGCGCGGGATCGAGTTCTTCAGCTTTGTCAGCTGGTTTGAGAAGTCCTGCCGTTGGGGCGTGTTCATGGGGTCGGTGACATCGACGAGGAGCACCGTCACGCTCGTCACCTTGCTCGGGCAGCGGGTCTCCTCGTCCAAGTCCTGCTTGGAGGATGCCACGACGAAATAGACCGAGCCGAACGCTATCACCACGCTCGCCACCAGCATGATCTTGAACAGAGCGCTCCTGCTATCCGCGTCCCTCCGGGCGACGGCAGCCGACTTCGTGGGCGCCCGTCTGGGACGACGGTTCCTCGGTGATCTAGTCATCCGCGATGCGCTTCTTCAGTTCGTCCAAGGGCTCGAAGCTGGCGATCGCCTCGTCGAATGCGGTCGATATGTCGTCGACCGCGGCCTCAAGATTCGCCTCGGCGGCATCGATCGCTGAACGCGGGATCTCCTCGCCAGAGGGCAGCGGGAGCGCTGTCCGGGATAGGCGCCAGGTGGATTCGAAGTGATCCGGCGCGGGCGTGGATCGAGCGGCGCGGTTCGCGTTCCGATATTCCTGCAGCAGCGCATTGGCGACCGCTTCGAGCTGTATCCCGTATTCGTCATAGCGGCGACGGAAGGCCTCCCTTGCGGTAAGTATCTGCTGCCGCTCGGCGTGCTGTCGCGCCAGTTCCTCGCGCACGTCGGTCGCCTGGTCGATGGCGTCGTCCCGGATGTCTGTCAGCTCGTGCCTTGCGTCTTCGAATTCCGCCACATAGTCGTCGCAGCGCTTCGCATGCCTGGTCGAGACGGCACCATATCCTGGATAGGGGTCGTCCATCCTGTAGCCCGCCATGGCGGCCGTGACGGCGAAGACGAGGCCGGCGACGACGAGGCCGTAGGAATAGAGGCTGTCCAGACCACCCCCCAGCATGCCGAGCGCGGCGGTCTCCGGATGAGGAATGCCGAGGGATTTGGCATCACGATAGTGGGCGGCCGTCAGGTTCCATGCGAGCGTGAAGAGTATCCACAGGCCTATTCCAACCCACGCAAGGTTCCGTGCGGTCGGATCCTGGAGATTCTTACGCGGCCAGAGCAGCCGCCCCGCCACGCCGGCGACGAAAACATTGATGGCGCCGACTATCGCCGCGGCGAGAACGCCGCCCAGATAGCCCATGCTATCGTTGAGGCGCAGGAGCATGGAGTTGGCGATCGTCTCGATCAACCAGCAGACCGCCATGGTGCCATAGGTACTGATCGGCGCGGCAGCATCGTGGGCCGGGCGCTTGAGACCGTTCTCCTTCCGGAAGTCGCGCAGTTCCGAATAGCTGTCTCTGATGGCGTCGCGGCTGTTCGTCAGCCGGCCGCGCCTGACGAGAACCTCGGCCTTGAAGTCGCCGACGGCGAGCTTGGCTTGCGTCCGGATGGATCCGAGATTCGCGATGAGCGAGAGCCCGTTCAGCCGCGAATCGTAAGTACGGACGCTGTTGGCGGCATCGATCTGCGCCCGGCCGAAATGCTCCTGTATAAAGGTGGCGACCTCCGCTTCGACGGCATCTAGGGTTTCCGACGACGACGGTGGGAGTTCCAACGCCCCCTGCTCCGCACCGCGCTCCTTGAGCTTGAGCGCCGCAGACACCTCTGCCCGGTCGATCTGGATGAACGGATCGTCCATCGGAGCGCGCATCGGCTCGCTCCGGTCGAAGAACTGCGCTAATTTATACCATGCCCCCATGAGCGGTATCTACACTCCATACCGCTTGTTGCCACCACTTGTGATGCAGTAGCGCCCGCCGCGCGGACCTATGCAGACGGTTCCACCGCTGCAGGGGCAGCCGGACGAGCCGCCGTAGCTTCCGCCCCGGCCGCTTAGCTGCTTTGCTGAGGATTTCTTCCGCGACTTCTTGGCCGCTGAGCTGAATGAGTAGGATCTAGGCGCGGAGAAGCCCGGCGATCTGGCCGAACCCGTCCCGCGAGCTGTTTGCGGGTAGGATCGAATCGCACCAACATACTCGGATGCGAGGAAGCGCGAACTGACCCAACAGTAGGGCCGATCCAGTTTCGACCAACCGTCGCCAGCCTCTGATATCGAGACAGACTGCCCCTTAAAAAGTTTAGCTACCACGCGCGCTCCAACATCTGGACGCGACCGGCAGTTAACACCCTCTGTAGTCACATATGACGCCCAGGCAGGACACGAAACCGCGAATACCGCAAGCAAAATGGCGGCGCGAACAAGTCTACAAGCTTTACTCATGATCCCCCCAACGATGTGACGATAAGTGTAGCGAGGCATCAGCGCAACCGCCCGATTTTCCATCTGAGAAAGTGCCCTGCCTCATTCAATCATCGTCGTGTCTCTCGGTGCTGAAGAGCTGCAACCCCAAGTCGATATTCCAAAAGAGTTCGGACAGGTGATCGATTATGGAATCCGCGGAGCAGTGATGGCGCAGGACCTCTTTGTCATGCGCTATCTGAAGCGACTCGCGCTCGAGGGGGGTGTCATGTGTCCCGGTCGGGAAGCGCGATCCGAGCAAACATCCATCCACCGTCGATCCTAAAAGATCGTGCGAGTCCGCGTCCGACGAGCCTACCTGCCACGCGGTTGACGTCCCAGACGAGTTCGTCGATCGCATCCGCAAGCTCAACCGCGCTGCGCGGCTGAACCTCGTCCATAGCACCGAGAACGGCAGCTTCGATCTCGGGGTTGTAGGTCGGCTCGCGATTTCCTCGCTCGAAACGGTCGCACCACAGGATGTGACCGCGCCATAGGATAAAATGGCTTTCGCAACCGCCTTCGCGCCAGACCGAGGGAAAGAGCGTGAGTCCTTCTCCGCGCATGTCGAAGCGCCAAGCTTTATCGGCGCGGCTGTCCAGATTGATCACCAGGGTCTCGCCGCATCCATCCGGGCATGCCATGATGACCGACCTTGGTCGGGCGCGGACGACCATGGCGGCATCCCCCGGAGCGGATAGGGCAGCTTCGGCCTGATCCCGGTATTCCGCCGGGGCAAGCATTCGGACCATGCGTGCAGGTTCCGTCATTTATCTTTCCCCTCATGGCTGGTAGGCCGGACCGGCAGATCCCAAGTCGGGCCCTTGGCGAAGGCTCCCATGGATGAACAGACAACACAGTGTGGCTGCACCGCCACCACCATTTGCTTCACCCGCCCGCGAATGCCATCATAGATCTGATAACGCGGCTTTACGGGAACGGGCGTCACAGCGCCGAGCATCATGGTCATCGCCAGCGAGCTCACGGTCGAGTTGATGGAGAGAACGGCCGGCTGCGGCTCGCGCACGCCCTGGACATAGGGATCCGCCGCCCGCTGTTCCGGCGTCAGCATTTCCCGCCGGATCGCCTCGCTGTCGAGCGCATTCGAGCATGTGAGGCACGGAAGCTCGGGGGCCAGCATCTGAACCCTGCCGGTGATATGGGTGACGGCGCCGTCGGCCACGGTGATGCTGACGCCCATGTCGATCACGGGAACCAGATACTGATAGGCTGCCTGGTTCACCACCGCTCGGCTCGCGTGCGAGTCCGTGCAGAGCAGGACGAAGTCGAAGGTGGCTATCAGCTTCGCCAAATCCTCGTCGACGATGTCCGCCTGAAGCGGAATCACCATGGCATCGGGATTGATGGCACGGATCATCCTGGCAGCGATCTCGACCTTGGGGCGTCCCACGTCCGACGGGACGGAGCCGACCAGCCGGTTGAGGTTCGTCTCCTCCACGAGGTCGGGGTCAATCACGGTGATCAATGCCGCGCCGAGATGGGCCAGCTGCTGGCATTCGATCGATCCGGTGCCACCGGCACCGATGACGGCGAACCGGAGACGGCGCACCAGACGCTGTCCAGGCGCGCCAAAGGCGCGGACCTGCCGATCATCCCGTTCATGGTTCGCGAGGTCTGCGAGAGGGGAATGGAGCGTGAGGGACTGTCCGACCTCCCAGACCTCGACCTCCTCTTCTTGTCCGAGTAGGCGGGCGCGGCATCCCTCAGGTCCGATGACCAGCGCGACATGCGGAACCTTGGCCGCGCGGCGGGCGAAGTATGTGCTGAGTTCCGTCTCGCCTGCATTGTCGGTCGATGAGAAGCAAGTATAACCGGGGCTGGCCGGGTGGGTGTGGATGGCAATTACCGCCATTCCTGTGACGCGGCTACGGTTGGCGACCTCGACCAGGAAGGAAGGCTTGAGCACCGCGGACAGGCGGTCGCGGCGCTCATAGGCGTCCTCTGGCACTGGACTGGCGTCGGCGACGATCCAGGTGTCGCTATGCCCATCGTGATGGGCATAAGCGATGGCGCAGCTCTCCAGACCGTTGGCATCGAGCAGCCTCGACGCCAGATGGGAATAGAGGGGCGCGGGAAAGCGGACGCGGCTCATCGGATCTGCCTCATGCGTTCGATCACGACGTTCATCCATGTCGAGAGCGTGTCGCGGTTGGCGTTCCAAGGGCCAGTCAGATGCCACGAGAACCACAGGGCCGGCTCGACCGTCTCGGGAATGGGGCTCGTCGCAGAGTTCTGCGGCACTCCACCATGGGCGAGCCGCAGGTCGGGATCCGCCCAGAAGCAGTCGAGCTGCGCGAACGGATACCCCGGCGGGACAATGAAGCGGATGGTAGCCGAAACCTTCGACCACCCCTCCGGCAGACGGACACCCGGCACGATGACGAGTGTGGTGCCGCTCGGCAAGCGCCGGGTCTGAACGTCGCCGAAGCGCTCCCGCAGCTGCTCCAGCTGCATATCGAGGATGCCGGACATCAGCCGAAGTTCGCCTTCGGCACCGACGAGAAGCGGCGGACGCCGTGCTTCGGGTCGAGGCTCACCGCCTCGTCGTCGGCGATGGTGCGGTCGGGCTCGTCGCCTTCACCCTCCAGCGACAGATCGTGCTGCGGATCCCAGTCGGGCACCATCTCCTTGATCTGCGCACCGGTCAGCTTCTTCTTCTCGGTCTCATAGGGCTTGCCGTTGACGAAGAAGGTGTAGGTGACCTTGTTGGGTGCCGTGATGAACTTCTCGACGCCACCGGCCGAGAGGTCCGCTTCGGTGCCGGGTTTGATCAGCTTGTCCTTGCCGCCGCGCACCTCCAGGAAGACCGCCTCGTCGTCGCCGATGCCGGCGAGCGCACGCAGCACCGCCTCGGGGATGGACGAGCGGCCCCAGACGATGCGTGCCTCGTTCAGCTTGACGCGGTAGAGGGGATCGGTGCTGAATGCGATGAAGCGGTAGGCACCGCGGTCACGCAGATCGACCTCCTCGTCGGCGCGAACATCCTCGAAGTCGCCCTCGGGCCTGATGAGGAAGAGCGAGTGGCCATCGAGGTCGATAATACCCGCTTTCTTGAGGATCTGACGGCCGAGCGGCACCGGATCGTCAAGAACCAGGGGGGTGAAGCCAATGCTGTCAACAGCCAGATGGACGCGATAGCGACCGGGACGCAGCGGGCGATCCTGCTGCACGGCGAGTTCTACATCATCGATGTCGTGGTTTTCGAGAATGGACATTGTGTCGTGTGTTCCTGCGGACCGAGGCGTGATTGCGGCGGTCTCACAGGGTCAATCTCGGCAGCGGGATCCGACCGGTAATTTCGCTCAGAGATTTTTTTGGAGGTTGCCCTCTGCCACTGGACCACAGGTGAAGAAGGCCGGGCAGAAGGGGCAGGTTCGACCCGATCGCTCAGGTGCGAAATGGCCGCCACCAATGGACTTGAACAACTCGGTCAGCTTCTCCTCCTTCGTACCAAGCAGCTTCGGACTGAACGAAACCGACGTCGATGGATCGTCATCCCCAAGGTGAATGATCTCGGCTGCACACCCCGGGAGCGATGCGGAGGCCGCCATCTGGAAGGCGGCATCGGCGAGGCTCTTCCCGGTCGTCGACGAACTATGCCCCGTTCTCACCATGCGGACGCAATGTGCCCCGCTGGCGGTGGTCACGACATCGTCCGCATCCGCCGTGATCGTGTTAGTTCCAATGCCCGCCCTCAGGCCCGCGGCTCCCGTGCGGGTCGTGCCCGCCCTCATCCTCACGAATCGCCGAAGAAGCGTCGCTGCCACATCGCGGTGCAGCCGATACTCGTCACCGGCCAATGATCCTTCGGACCAGCGCTCATCCAGCAGTCTCTCCATTTCGTCGAGCGAGGTCGAGGAGGGCTGCGTGGAGGCGATCTCCGTCACGACCGCGCGCACCAGATCGTGCATCCTCGTCATGGTCGTAGGCGTGCGGCGTCCGCCGACCCCGAGAACGTGGGTGTAGAGGAAGCGCCGCGGGCACCGATCATAGAGGCTCAGCTGTGCGATCGTGATCTTGATGGCTGACCCCATCGTGATCGGCAGCGGTAGATCCTCCGGGTCGGGGCTTGAGGTTGCGGTTGCCATTGCCGCCCTGGCGACGCTGACACCCAGTCGACCAATGAATGGCGAAGGGTCGCGTCTTGCGTTTGTGGTGGTGTGCCTTGCCGAGTAGAGGAGGAGCCTGTCCCGGGCGCGGGAGGTGGCAACATAGAAGAGGCACTCCTGCTCAAGCGCATGATCGGCGGCACTGATCTCCATCGTGCCACCCTTGCCGCCCTCGATCATGCCATCCGGCACAGGGCAGGCAGGCTTTCGCCAGGTGTTCGGCATGCTGTTCTTGTTCAGGCCCATCACATGCACGACGGGGAATTCTAGCCCCTTGCTGCCGTGGATGGTCATGAGCCGGACGGCGTCGATACCCTGCGCAGCCTGAGGCAGCTGGCGAAGGTCCCTCTCGTCGGCGAGCTGGATCAGACGCCTTATGCCATCGAGGGTGCGTTGAACTGGAAGTCCCGGTTCCGGCGCTGGACGCTCGGCACGCAGGAAACCCATGAGCTGCCAGATGGCGACGCCCATCGATCGGCTGGCAACATCGGCCGTCGAAGCCAGCGATGCCGCAGTCCGCGTGCGGTCCAGGAGGACGTGCGCAAGCACTGTCCAGGGATTCGATTGACTATCGAAGCCGGTCACCATGGCCGATGCTTTGCTCACCGCCGCCATGTCGGCCGCATCGAGAACCTGTAGCGACGGGGAGGCGCCCGCCCATGCGAGTGGGTCGGCTTCGGTCAGCCGAAGATGGTCGACGACCGCCGCGGCGCCAGTCAGGGTGATGCCCGTCGCCAGATCCGGCAGCGAGGGTTTGCGGACGAGGCCCATTGCACGCCGGTCGACGAGCAGTGACAGGATGGACAGCAAGTCCTTTACCTCGGGCCGCTCGAAGAGATTTCCCAGATAGAGAACCGGGATTCCGCGACGTTCCAGCTCGCGTCCCATGCGGTTGAGCCGGTCGTTTCCGGAGCAGAGCACGGCCTGCTCTCGGAAGGCCACGTCCTCCGAGCAGCGCAGAATCTCGTCGGCGAGCGCCGCAGCCTCGTCGTCATTGTCGCCGAAGGTCACATGCTCGGGCGCTATCCCGCTGGACGGTCGATAGGCATCGAGCGATGCGTCGCTGGTCCCAGCCTGCATGGTGGCGCCGAAGCGGGAGAAGGCCCCGACGATCTCGGGTGTCGACCGATAGTTGAGCCGGAGCCGACTGCCAGTGCCACCGGAGAAGTCGTTGGACCTAAAGCGCGACATGTTGAAAGAGGATGCGCCACGGAATCGGTAGATGGCCTGCCGTGCATCGCCGACGGCCCAGAGGTTATCTCCACCATCCGTCAGACGCTGGAGAAGCCGCACGCTGCTGCGGTTCACGTCCTGATACTCGTCGACGAGGACGTGGCTGTATGTCCCGCGCAGCATGGAGACGACGTCGGCCGCGGAGTCCAGAAGCTTCACGGGCAGGGATACCAGATCGCCGAAGTCTACCGCGCATGCCCCGCGCTTCAGCTCCTCGTATTTCCGGTAGACGAGCGCCACTTCCGCGCAGCGCTCCGCCGCCTCTCGCGCAGCCGAATCGGTCGCCTTCTCCAGCATGTCCTTGGCAAGGGCGGCGTAGCGGTCGGCGTCGGCCACCTCGTCCTTGGCGCGCGAGATCGCCGTGAACATGTCCTTGAGCGGACGGTCGGGATTCATGAATTCGCGATAGTGCTTGAGATCGAGCGCAAGATATTCGCGCTCCATGATGGCAATCGCCTCGCTGCGATCCATCATGCGGGGTTCCTTCGGGAACCCCAGCCGACTGTGATATCGGCGGACCAGGTCGAGGCCGAACGCGTGGAACGTGCCGATCCACATCGCCGACGCCGCCTCTGGACGGAGACCGGCGATACGCTCGGTCAGTTCCCCGGCGGCCTTGTTCGAGAAGGTCAGGACGAGGATCTTGCGCGGGTCGACGCCTTCGTCGACGAGGTCGGCTACGCGCCCAACGAGCGTCTGGGTCTTGCCCGTCCCCGGACCGGCCTCCAGAAGATAGGGTGGGCCGCGGTGAATCGCAGCCTTGCTCTGCTCTTCGTTCAATGGCTTTGGCGGCTTGACCTCGCCTTCCTCTGGTTCCGGTTCGATCTGAGGCAGCAGCAGGGCGTCGAGAAGCTGAAGCGCGACGACGTCGAATGGTGCGCCGATCCGTTCCGCTATCTGTGTGGCCGTCATGCCTTCAAGATGGAGTGACCGCACCCATCCGCGTGGAAGCAGGAGTTCGCGACCGAAGAGGTCCATCTGGATCTCGCGCCGCTGACGTCGGCTGTAATCGATGACGCGATCCTCGCCGACGGGGGCGGCTTCCGCTGCCCGTGTAGGATCGACGTCGTGCGCGATGTGCTCGACGCGGTCATCACCGAGCGTGGCGTGACCGAGTTCGTGGCCCACGAGGAAGGCCCTGTA
Source organism: Sphingobium sp. JS3065 (assembly GCF_026427355.1). Taxonomy (NCBI): domain Bacteria; kingdom Pseudomonadati; phylum Pseudomonadota; class Alphaproteobacteria; order Sphingomonadales; family Sphingobiaceae; genus Sphingobium; species Sphingobium sp. JS3065. The sequence continues at coordinate 331,227 of NZ_CP102665.1, read as the reverse complement.
AAAGGTCGATCCTGCCTCCTCGTGCCGGATAGCCCTGTTGACCGGGTCGAACTGTGCTCGTCCACCTTCGAGGACTGCACTGCCCGGCTCGACAGGTTCGATGTCGAGCCCCAGGTTGGACGCGGCCGCAATGACTATGGCCACGGGATCCCAGGGGTCGGTTCCCTCCGAGATTATCTTATCATGCAGCGCAGCGGCACGCTGCCGCGTGAGTTCGACAGCGCTCATCGGTCAATCCCGAGAGCCCAGCAGTTGATGCCTCCGCTCTTCCGGCACTCGGCACTGCCTGAGGAGATCCTCGAATGTGATCTTCTCCTGTCCGGCGGTTGGCGCATTGTCGGCCTTGTGGCTGGCCCCGTGCGCGAGACGCGGTGGCCCGGCCATGAAGCGGCGCAGTTCCTCCGCAGTGGTGCGCAGACCCTGCGAGAGTGCGTCGATGAACGATGCGGGCACGCTGACGACGTCGACGAGCCTGGAACTGAAACCCTGTATGACCCCGCTCGGCACGCCGAGCGACTGGCGGAGCGCCACCAGCTCTGAAGAAGCGATTCCCGCGAACGGATCGATGACCGGCTGTGTTTCCTGAGGTCCGGAAGCAGCTCGAAAGGCCGCAAGGGAAGCCTCGACCCACGCCTCGTCGGCTGGCCCCGTCAATTCCTCCGTGGCGTGCTGCAGCCGCAGGTTCAGGGATAGATCGATCAGCTGGTCGGTCAGGTGCGGATACGCCTTGAGATAGCGCTCCAGGGTCGCGTTGTCCTTTTCGGGTTCGACCGCAAATGCGAGGAGAACCTCCTCGTCGGCGTCGTGGCTGTCAGTCATTGTCGTCTCCAATCGACAGAGCCTGGCGTATCATCAGGATTGCCTCGTTTCGCCTGTTCCGGACGGTCTTCTCGGATTTGACGCCGATCAGCTTCCGGATCGTCATGACGCTATCGTCGGACGAATCGATTGGTATATCCCTTATGGTCAGCTCGATGACTCTGCGGTGCTTGTCTGGTAGGTTTCTTATCGCAGCAGCGAGGCGCGACCGGTAAATCGGATCGTCGGAGAGCAGTTCCTCCTTAATGTCGAAGCTTCCAACGGCGCGTTCCACCGCGAGCGAGGGCTCATTCGTATCATCGTTGGATTCTATCGTCTCGGTGCGCGCGGCCTGCTTTCGCGCCCGCCCCATGTGGGTTGTGCGCAAAGCTGCGATAGCGTCGGCGAACATCACCTCGTAGTAGTCCAGCCAGGTTCCAGGTGAGGTTCGGTCCTCGGACAGCTTCTCCCGGAACCTGCCGGCGATCTGGTCCCGCGCTGCTGAGGCGTGGACATTCTCCTGCCCGTCGACCCGCTCTCCGGCGACGCGCGGCAAGGCGGTATCGATCCGGCGCATGAGCTCCTTGTAGAGTTCACCGAAGTAGCGCTCGTCATTGTCCGTGCGCGTCTCGCGTATCAGATGGACGATGCATTCGGACTTCAGATGTTGCGGTGACGACCTGTCGCGGATCCTGAGCGCGGCAAGGATTTCCTCGCGCGGCAAGACGACGAGCCTCCTCAGATCCTCCTCGACGTCCCTGCGGCGCGTGTATGGCTTTCCGTCCGGAAAGCACTTGGCAAGCGGTATTACGTCTCCAGTCTCCAAACGGCACCCCCTTGCCGACGCCCGCCATCACCGTGACTGCGGCAGTATCTCGAAATCTCGCGGCGATGGAGTGTCCGGTCGTTCCCCGATCACGGCGCCCCCGCCATCAGCAGGATATAGGTGGAACAAGAAAACCATCCAAGCAGGGGATTTCCCGGGCGAGAGTTATGGACGGAAATTACGCCCATTCAGCTTCTACCCGTCACTCCCAGTAGCGGCGATTAGCGTCGGCTTTTCCAATTCCGTTCTCCAAAGTGGACAGTCTCGAAAGTCCCCGTCCTTGCCGTTGTAGGGCCTCTGGGTTTGACGTTGGTAAAGGTGTCAGAGCCAATGCCAACGCACAAATCACGATGTAGTGGCCCTAAATTCCATCGCCTCAATGGGCAGCATTCCTGCACAGATTCGCGATATGGGCGGTGCAGATCTCATGCGTCATCTGCCCCAAAATCTCGATCCGCTCGGCGAGCCAGTTCAATTCCTCAGAGGTGATCCGGTAGTGCTTTGAATAGCGCGCCTTCACATAGGCGTCCTTGAGCTTCTGGAACATCGCCCGTTCCTTTCGGGTACCGCGCGGCCAGACGTCGAACAGCGCCTGATTGCGGCCTTCTGCCTGAAGCCGCAGGAACGCGATATTGTGATCGTACGGCGTATAGAACGTCAACGTGAGCAGAATTGCTTGATATAATCGTTCAGTTGTTTGGTGAAGATCGAACGCTGCCTTCTTTACAAACGACTTTCCAATTCCGAATTTCGCGACCTCGAAACACTGCATCGCTTCGCCGAAATATTCGTCAAAATATTCCTGGGCGGCCTCCAGCGCCTGGTTTGGCGTCTTGGGCTTGGGCTTGGCGAGTTCGCGGCCGTCAGCATCATAGAGTGCGATGCCCTGTTCGGCGATCTCCATGAAGAAGACCCGGCCATGGGCAAGGCCCTGGTTCACCTGCTGGAGCGAATGGACGACGAAATGCACCGGCGTATTGATCCGCTTCTCGATGAGATAGGCGTCGATCAGCCTTTGCTCCGCCACCGACCAGTAGGCGGCGACGTCGGTCATTTCCTTCTGGTTGACGACCACCAGTATATCCATGTCGGACTTATACTGGTTGGCGTCGAACGGCGCATCGACCCAGTCGCCTCGCGCATAGGAACCGAACAGGATGATCTTGAGGATGCGCGCCGATTTCCGTCGGCCCGTCGCATTTTCGGTCGCCTCGCGAAATTCCGCGAACAGAATGCGAACGACCTCCTCAAGCTCGCGCTGCTTGGCCGCGGGAAGATGGTCGAGGTCCGTGCGCATCATTGATGTCCGATGAGGTGGAGGGCTGCCTTGCCGCCGCTGACGGCCCTGGGCGAGAGCCGCCGGTCGAAGGTGGCAAGCTTGCCATCATGCGCCACGGCAAGCGCGAGGAGATAGGTGTCGGTAACCTGCGCAGAGGTGAGAAGCCGGCTCTCGTCGACCCGCTCGTCGGACAGCAGGCTGATATCGTCAGCCCAGAAGCTGTGCCCTGGCAACTGCCGCATCTGCCCGATGATGCGCGCCACCTCGGCTGGCGAACCGGGGGTCGAGGGATATTTGACGTTCCCCACGATGCGGATGACCCCATTTTCGGTGATGGGGCACGTCGCCCAGGCCCTGGCGCCGATGGACTCGAACCAGTGATGCGCGGCATCATGGCCGACATGATTGGGATCGATCAGAGCAACGAGCACATTGACGTCGAGAAGATAGGTCACGGCGCCTCGTCTCGCAGCGCATTTACGATCTCTGGCGTCACCACGACGCCGGGTTTCGCGGCGAGGAGGGCGATGCCGTTGCGGCTGCGTGCGGCTTCGGGGGCGCGCAGCGAGCGCCGGGCCAGATCGGAAACGACCTGGCCGATCGAACGGTTCTGATGCTCCGCGATGGCGCGCGCGGCTTCCATCACATCATCATCTATGACCAGTGTCGTACGCATCGGCTCGTTCCTGTCGCATCTGTCATCACGCATCATAATAGATGCGCGGCGGCGACGCAACTCCCGGCTCACGGGGCCCATCGCGCAAGGCCGTCCATGATGCGGTCCAAAGCGTGCCGGGTGTCGTCCGTCATGGTGACGATAATCCGCCGCTTGTCCATATCGTCATGTCGTCGCGCGAACACCCCTCGGGCGGCAAGCTTTGCTGCCCAACGGTGCGCGCTGGAATCCGGTATGCCGGCCGAGAGGCAGAGCGCCGACTGATAGACGTCCCGTCCTTCGCTCTGCGCTTCATAAAGTTCAAGCAGCATGTCCCAATTGAAATTGGCGCATAATTTCTGCCCAAAGGCCGCCTGCACCAGCCGCCGTTCCTCCATGAGGGCCCGGCAGATCCGCGCGCGATCCTGGCGGCGGGCCTTTTCCGATTCCTGCGGACCGATGGGCTCGCCGTTCCTTGTCATGTCCATGCTTGTTCGCCTTTCGTCAGGACGGGGCGACGGAGGGCAACAGTCCTTCGCGGCGATAGGTCTCGATCAGCGCATGCTGCTCGTCGCCCAGCGCGTCGACGGCGCCCACCTTGGCATCGGGGTTGCGCAGCATCGTCGAGGGACAACGGCCCTCATAATTGCCGAGGTTCGGACGATGGATGCGATAGCCGACGAGGTCCGAAAGGTCCGGGTCGAATTGCCTCGCCACGTCAGGTGGATAAGCCAGCCATTGCAGCTCATAGGGCTTGAGCCAACCCAGTGCATAGCTGACGATCATGCCGCGACGGGGGCTATCGGTCCTGTTGGCGCCGCCCGCGTGAAGCGTCGATCCGAGAAACAGAAGGGCCGAACCCGGCTCCATCTCGGCGACAATCGCGTCGTCTGGATCGAGGATCATCTCCTCCTGCCGCCGGTGGCTGCCCGGCCAGACCCGCGTGGCGCCATTGTCCCTGGTAAAGGATGTGAAGGGCCACATCACATTGACCAGGAATTCGACATGGAGGTCGGGATCAATGAGGCGGCTGCACGGCCACATGTCCTGGTCGCGGTGCGGCACCTGCTCGATCGAGCCGGGCATGAGTTCGATCGCCTGCGTGAGGTTGAGCGCGACATGGTCGCACCAGGGGCCAAGGATCCTGCGGACCACCGCCAGTATGAGGTCATGCTGGACGAAGGCCTGGGCATGCGGGGAGCGATTGAGCAGGCTGCCGAATCTCTTGGTATCATTGCCGTAGAAGGGACCGGTAGAGGCCGCAGCGCTCTCGAAATCCGCGGAGAGATCCTTGGCAAGGTCTTGGGCCGAGGCGGCGGGGAGGGCGGCAGGAATGATGCAATAGCCCTGGTCGAGCAGGGCGCTCGCGTGAAGATCGGCGAGCGGGGCAATGTCGGGTAAATTTGCCATGGTCGCTTCTCCTCAGGCCGCCGCAGCAGCCGCGAAATGAACGGGTGTGTCCTGCCAGACGCCCGCTTCGGCCATGCGCGCAGGGGTGTCCCTGTCGATGCTGATCTCCATGGCGCCCGTCATGCCGCAGGGAAGCATCTGCGGGAGACCGAGCGGGCGGCATTCCCAGCCGAAGGACAGGATCTGGCTGAACCAGGGCATGTCGGCGACGCAGCAATAGCGCTCGATGCCATTGTCGAGCGCGAAGCGCGCCGCCATCGTCACCAGCCGGTTGCGGACCTGCCGCCGCTGCGCGGCCCTGAGTTCGCGCGACAGGCAGAAGCGCGAGATTTCCCAGACTGCCTTGCTGGCCGGGGGACCTGCCTCGCACAGGAAATCGAAAATGTCACCGAGCAGCGTCGGGCCGCTGGTGGGCAGCAGCCGCAGGGAGCCCAGATGCGTGCCGTCCGGCTCGGCCGCGATCAGATAGAGGGTCTGCGGCCCGTCAAACTGGTCGATCTCATATTGGCCCTCGAGGACCGGGACATCCCAGCCCAGAAGATCGACGAAGACGCTCTTGCGCGCCGCGTACATCGATCGCAGCGCTGCATGTTCCTGCTCGCGACTGCCCTCAATGATGTGGGTCATTCTGGCTCCCTATCTGCTGTTGCCTGTTGCGGATCGAGGTTCGCGCAGATGGGGGAGGGGAGCCATCCCGCGAAAAAGGGGGATGGCGGGCAGCGATGACCAGGGGCATCATCGCCCCACGGATGTGGGTCATTGGACGCCGTTATGGCGTGACAGGCGACGGCGGCGCTCCGGGCGCGCGTGTGCGCATTCGGTCAGACCTCATGTCTGCCGTTGCAAGGGGCCATCCAAGGGGCGGCAGCGGCAAGGACGTTACCCAACGCCCGGGCTTCTCCGCGTCAGCCTAGGAGCGGCAAAAGGATCTGTAGCAGATCTGCCCGTCGAAAAGGCATCGCGCTACAAGCTCGGTGCGCTTGTAGACATCGTAGCGCCGCATCGCATCGTCCACATAATCCCGTACCGTGTGGGGGGAGAGTTCGAGGATGATGCCGATCTCCCTGTCCGTCTTGCCGCAGGCGACGAGCGCGATGCAGTCAAGCTGTCTGGGAGTGAGCGTCGGCACGCGATCGTCGCCGGTCGCAAGGCCCCAGCGCTTGCACTGGATCCGCCGCGCGGCCTCGAAGGAGAACATGCCGATGACCTGCACCGCGCCCAGCAGTTGGGCGGTAAGCTCGATCGGCCCGGGTCCTCCAAAGGAGCAGGTGCCGCGATATTCGCCGGGCGAATGCACGGGAACGGTGAGGCCCTCGACGAGGCCGAAGGGGCGGGCCTCATCGAGGATGCGCAGCTGACGTTGGGTGAGGCTGATCATCGAGGGAATGAGGCTCCAGAGGAAGGCGGTGACCGTCCGCGTGCTGGCCGCGTGGACCGGATCGTCAATATAATAGTTGCTGAGCAGCGAGCGTTCGACCCAACCCTCATGATAGTTCATGATGATGGTCGCTTCGCGGGGCGGCCCGACCAGATCGACATGGCTGACGAGCGCGAACTGCTCGCAGCCGATCGATGGCGTGATGTCGCAAAGCAGGGCCTTCAAGGCAAATTCGTCTTCCACCATCCGGCAATTGCCAATGAATTCGCTGAGCTGTGGACCGATATACATGGGCGTTCTCCTCACTAGGGGCAGCGCCTTTGGGCAGTCTTCTCTCCAGGCAGGGCGGCGCGCAAGACGCGCCATCTGCGTTGCACGCGCCCGGGCATTTCCGGTCGCATGTCCCGCTCACCGCCCGGCTCTTGCCCTCAGCCTGCTTGCGCAACCGGCTGGAATCTTTCGCTCTACGGGACAATTTGAGAGTATCGTACCTCACCAGCGATGATAGTGGGTTTTCGTCCGAAACGGGATTTCGTGACATTTTCATGAATAGCCGTTGCAGCATCGCAACGATTTTTCATGGACCGTTTCCGGGACGGGAAGCTTTCATCCACATTGACCCTCATTCACTTCGACTTTTTGGAGTGTCGACCATTCGAAAACATGCCGTGAACTGGGCGAATACCCCATCGCGACCACATCAAGGCATCGCTGTCCTGACGGGGGCGTACCCGTTAAGCGGGCGAGGCTGACGACTGGCAGCATTGCCAGGAGGCTGGAACCGAGGTTGGAGGCAAAGCGCGATCGAGACCGCCACTCGTTGCCGCGTCCTGGAGGCGAGTGTGCGGGACGATGTCGCACCATAGAGAAGGCGCCGGACGATCGATCTGATCGGCCCGGCGCTGCTTCAGGAGTGCTGATCGAAGCGCGGCCTCTGTCGGCCGAGCCCGTCCGGTTCAGCCGTTCAGCCGGTCCTTGAGGGCCTTGGCAGGGGTGAAGCCCAGCTTCCTGGAGGCCGCGATGCTGATCGTCTCGCCCGTGGAGGGGTTGCGACCGTCGCGCGCGGCGCTGTGCTTCACCTTGAACTTGCCGAAGCCGGGTACGGAAACCTCCTCATCCTTTTCGGCCGCCTCGGCAATCTGCGCGAAAAGCCCGTCGACGACCTTCTTGACGTCGGTCTTGGCGAGACCTTCATTGGCTGCGATCGTGGCGATGAGGTCGGAAAGCGACATGGATACTGGTTCCTGTTATGCGAGTCGTGGCCCTTTTTGTTGCCAAAACGGTGACCGGCCGTCGAGGGGGCGACTCGGCGACTTTCCTGCCCGAAGCCATTGTTCAGCGCTCTTCAGACGGCAAATGAGACTGAGCCGATAGCGGCGGGACGATCCGGGCGGGGGCCGGTTTCTGACCTTGGGATGCGACCGCGGATTTAGAAGCGGGAGACATTGGCTCCGGAGCGGGCGGCAACGCTTTGAGCGCCTGAAGGGCGGCAGTGCCGCCGGCGCGGATTGCGTGCTGGAGGATGTCCCGAAAATCCCGCTCGCCGATCGCCTCCATAGGAAGCTCGGCAACGATCGCACCATATCTTGCGCGAAGCGCGCTGCGCGCCGCCGCAATCTCCTCCTGCGCTGGCGCGCCTCGAGGTCGGCCAGGCGCTCACGTTCATTCTGTTTGGGCATGATCCATTTTTCCTTATGGGTCGGCCCGCCAGTGTCGAATGTGGCACGATTTCATGCCGATGCAAGGTCGGGGTAAGGCGCTTTGACAACTTGGGGGGCAAACATGGCTTTCCTGATCCTGGCGTCGCCGGCTCGATGAAGGGACGTTCCCACCGGCGCGCTGTGGAATTCAGAACTGGGCCTCGCAGGAAGTGCGTGATGACCGCCACGGCAGATCGGCATATATGAAGGGCTTACACCCATGCCGTCACGCCGCTATCGGGGCGACATGAGCATCATAGCAACCATCATGAACTCGGCGACCGGCCAGCCCATCCAGAAGATGACTTTCGGACGCATGCCCAAGCCCTGGGCGACCTTCAATCTCGAGACGGGCGAGCGGGTGACCGCGGATCGGGTCCATGTCGGCAAGCCCGCTCCCGGCAAGTTCGCCGCGCCTGTCGAGGTCTGGGTGACGCCCAAGGGATGAGAGCGCATAGAAGGGGAAAGACGATGGCAGCGCGCGATCCTGACATGAGCGGGAGGCAGGGATCCATGATTGCGGGCGCCGCTACTTCTGGAAGGAGGTGTGACGGGCTGAGGCGAGCTTTGTCCCTGTCATGCTGATACGCGCCTCTACCCTTCTGGGCCGCCAGGTGTGCGCGGTCAGTCGCCTTTCCGGTGGCGACCTTTCGACCGTCTTCCGGCTCGATCTCGGCAATGGCGACACGGCCATCGCGAAACAGGCGCCAAGTGTTGCGATCGAGGCGCGCATGTTGCGGCACCTGGCGCTTCGCGCTGTGCCAGTGCCTGGCGTGATCGCACAGGATGGCGATCTCCTCATCATGGAGGATCTTCCCTCTTCGCGTGGCGGCGTCCGATCCTGGGCGGAGCTTGCCGAGATACTGGACAGTCTGCACGGCCGAAGCGGCATTCATTATGGATGGGAGGAGGACTATGCCTTCGGTGCCGTCGCGATCTGCAATCGCCCGACGTCGAGCTGGGTGACCTTCTGGGCCGATGAGCGGCTGCGCTGCCATCTGCCCTATGTCAGTTTCGTCGTAGGCGAACGGATTTCCGCACTTTGCGATCGACTGGGCGATCTTATTCCCGAGAAGCCGGTGCCCTCGCTCCTCCATGGCGATCTGTGGTCGGGGAATATCCTCTTCAACGGCGACCAGGTTGCGGGGCTGATCGACCCTGCCTGCTATTATGGCGATCGGGAGGTTGATTGTGCCATGCTCGGCCTGTTCGATAATCCGCCGGCCGCCTTTTTCGAGGCCTGTGGCCTGGAAGCAGGCTGGGAGCAGCGCCAGCCTGTCTATCGGCTCTGGCCGCTTCTGGTCCATCTTCGCCTGTTCGGGGACGCCTATGCTCGGCAGGTGGGGGCCTGTCTTGGCGAACTGGGGTTCTGAACCCGTCTTTCTGGCGGATATGGATGAAAGCGTTTCGCCATCGGTCACGGCCCGATCTCACGTCAGCCGCGGATGTTATTCATTCTCGAGGATCGCCCCGACCATGCGTTCCCAGGTCCAGCCCGCGACCTGCGCACCAATTTTGAAGCCTTCGGTCGAAATCTGTTCGCCGCCGGCCTCCAACGCGGCAGGGCCAGGATCCCTGATGGCTTCAAGCGTCGCACGCGCCTGCGGCAGATAGCTTTGCCACATGGGCTTGCCTTCGAACTTGATGTTCTCGGCATGGCCATCGAAGCTGCAAAGGGCGCGGGCGGCGCGCTCCAGGGGAGATTTTGCCATGGCTGGATAATAGCCGGAATATTGGTCGATGGCCATCGGGATACCGGCGTGCGACATATTGGCCGATCTTGAGGGGAGGCTGTTTTGATCGGGGATACAGGAATACAGCGGTTATGCTGACGGACGACGCAACTGGATCGACCGGGGCGCCGCAAACCCGCGACTATTTCGCCGAGATGTATGTTGCCGGCATACTCGCCGATGCCGGTTGGGACGTCTATTTCCCCCGCCGCGACAAGGGGTTCGACATGATCGTCAGCCGTCCGTCCGGCGCATCGACGATAGTCCGCCCGGTTCAGGTGAAGGGCAAATATTCAACCGACGAGAAGACCGACAAGGCGAGATACGGCTATGTCGGGCGCGTCACCGCCTTCCACAATGACATGATCCTGGCCATGCCCTATTTCACCTCGCAAAGCCTCGGTGCCCCGATGCTGATCGCGTGGATGCCGCGCGGAGAGATCAAGCAGCACAGCAAGGGCTGGCGGTGCGAACCTGCCAGGTTTGTGGGTGGCGTTCCCGAGGCACGGCCCGGTTTCGCTCATTTTTTCGGGGCGGCGGGACTGAGCGCGTTCGAGGCGGAGGTCGGGATTTCCATTATTTAGACCGCTTGGTCGTTGACGAGTTCAAGGGGAATGAGCGTCTCCCCGTCGGGGACCGGGCTCTGCTCCGCGTACGGCTCCATCGAGCCGTCTGCGCCGTCTCGCCCCTTCGGGCTGCGATCCCTGACGCACTGCGGTCATCGCGCTATGCGCGATGGTGCCGGTTTGAGCCGGCCAGTCCAAAGCGCTGTGGGCGTCGCTGCCCTCTAGGCCCGTCGCGGCGGGCTACAAGCCGGCCTTCGGCGCGGCTCCTCCACTTCGTTTCGGTCCTGACAGATGCCGCCCGCCTCTGTCGCCGGGCCTTGCCGGTTCGCTCTTGCCGCCCACCCCGCTTCGGCCGGGCCGGTGGTGTTAGTCAAGAGAAGGAACCACGTCATGGAACTCAAGCATATCGACATCGCCAATCTTGCCGTCTCGACCGCCAATATGCGGGGCGTGAAGAAGGCGCCCGACCTCGCCAATATCCTGCCCTCCGTCCGGGCGAGGGGGATTCTCGTGCCGCTGATCGTGCGGCAGAACGGCACCCCTGAAACCTATGAGATCGTCGCGGGCAAGCGGCGCTATCATGCCGCCCTTGTCGTCGCTGAGGAAAATGGCGGGATCGATCCGCTTCCCTGCGCCGTCATCGCGGCCGGGGACGACGCCGCCGCGCTCGAAGCCTCGCTCATCGAGAATATCGCGAGGTTGGACCCCGATGAGGTGACTCGCTGGGAAACCTTCACCCGCCTCGTCAAGGAAGGGCGGACGCCGGAGGATATTTCCAACACCTTTGGGCTTACGGCCTTGCAGGTGAAACGGACCCTCGCGCTCGGCAACCTTCTGCCGCGCATCCGGGGGCTTTATCGCGCCGAGAAGATCGACGCGACCACGGTGCGGCATCTGACCCTTGCCTCGAAGCCGCAGCAGAAGGCATGGCTCGCCCTGCTCGATGATGAGGACGCCTATGTCCCTGTCGGCCACCGTCTCAAGGAATGGCTGTTCGGCGGGGCCAGCATTCCGACCAGCGCGGCGATCTTCCCGCTCGAAGCCTATAAGGGCGAGATCGTAGCGGACCTGTTCGGGGAGGATAGTTTCTTCGCCAGCGCCGACCAGTTCTGGGAAACGCAGAACGCCGCGATCGAGGCCAGAGCGGACAGCTATCGGGACGCTGGCTGGGCCGATGTCATCACCCTTGAGCCGGGAGCCTATTTCCACGGCTGGGAACATGAGCATTGCCCCAAGAAGAAGGGAGGACGGGTCTATATCAGCATCGACCATCGCGGCAGCGTCAGCTTCCATGAAGGCTATGTCACCACCAAGGAAGCGCGCAAGATCGAGAAGGGGGAGAGCATCGAGCGTCCGGCGCGTCCGGAACTCAGCGCCCCGCTCACCGAATATCTGAACCTCCATCGTCATGCGGCGGTGGCGGCGAAGGTCGCGGAAACTCCTGCCGTCGCGCTGCGGTTGATGGTCGCCCATGCGATCTGTGGTTCCACTTTGTGGCGGGTCGAGCGCCAGTCGCAAAAGAGCCGGAACGAGGCGACCAGCGAAAGCGTCGAAAGCTGCCTCTCGGAAGGTTCGACCGATTTCTTCCGGCGCGAGGCGCTGGCGAAGCTGGCGCTGGACGAGGACGAACCCAGTCTTGTCGGCTGCGATGCGGACATCGTGCCTCTCTTCGCAAGGCTCATGACGCTTCCCGACAAGGACGTTCTTGCCGTGCTTGCGGTGGTGATGGCCGAGTCGCTCCAGTCGGGAACCATGCTGATCGAACTGCTGGGCAGTCAGCTGGAGGTCGATATGGCGCAGGTCTGGGAGGCCGACGATGCCTTTATCGAATTGCTGCGCGACAAGGCGCTTGTCGGTCATCTTCTTGCCGATGTGGCCGGGGCCGAAGTGGCGGCGTCGAACGCCAAGGAAAGCGGCAAGGTCCAGCGCGGGATCATCTTCAATTGCCTCCATGGCCAGATGGGATGGGAGAAGCGCGAGGGCTGGGTGCCCCGCTGGATGAGCTTCCCGCCGAGCGCTTATACCAGCCGGGGCGGGGTCGCGCCGGTCGATCAATGGGCGGCGCTGGAAGCGGCTCTGGCCCCGGCACCCGAACAGCCCGAAGGGCAGGCAACGCCCGATATGATCGAACCCGCCGACGCGTCGGCTGAAGCCGTGAGCGATCCCGTGTCGGACGAGGACGAAGGGCCGGAGCAACTGGCCGCCTGATCACCACAGGGCAGGTGGCGGTCCGTTCCGCCGCCTGCCTTTTTGCATGAAAGGAACCGTCTCATGGCTGCCCGCAGGCCCGAAGGCTGCATGGCCGACCGCTTCCGCATCGGTCTCGCTACCCTCAACTATCTCCCCCGCATCACCTATTATCTCCACGTGAAGGACGACTTTACCTTCCCCGAAATCGCCTTCCGTCTTGGCTGCTCGGTCTGGGACGTCGAGGAACATTTCGCTGCCGCGCTCGCCCATCTCGACGAAGCCGTGCATCTCGGGGGCTGATGCAGGGAGGAAATCGCGCCGGGCGGCTCGGCCGCCCGGCAGTGTTTGAGCAGGTGCATCCCGCGACGGTTTTTCCCTGATGCGCCGCTTCGTCCATCCAATGCCTTGATCAGGGAATGCGGAGCGCTGCGGGTGGCAGCGCGAAAAGGTCGGGCGGCCACCGCGCCAGGGCGCGGCGATGTTTGCCGGTTGGTTTGCTCGGCCTCCGGGGAGGCGGGGGTGGGCGTCGCTGCCCTATAGGCCCACCGCGGCGAGCCGCAAGTTCGGGGCTTAAGCCCCAACTCCTTCACTGCGTTGCGGCCCTGCGGGTGCCGCCCGCCTCGGCCGGCGGGCCTGTCGGTTCGCTCCTGCCGCCCACCCCCGCCGTTCCGGCGGCCGGTGCGATGCGACAGGAGTAAGAACGATGAGTTATCAGGATCAGCCGCAGCGCTTTGGTTCCACCCTCTACGCCGAAGTGACGGAGCGCATCATTGCCGAACTGGAAGCGGGAACCCTGCCATGGGTCAAGCCTTGGGATGATGGCAAGGCAACGCTTGGCCTGCCGCGCAACGCCGGAACCGGACGGCGCTATTCAGGCATAAACATACTCATTCTCTGGAGCACCCTTTTCGAGCGGGGCTATCAGTCGCAGGGCTGGCTTACCTATCGGCAGGTGGTCGCGCTTGGGGGGCATGTCCGCAAGGGCGAGCAGGGCACGACCGTCTGCTATGCCGACAAATTCACGCCCAAGGCCAAGGACGGCGACCCGATACGGGACGGCGACGAGGCCCGGCAGGTCGCATTCCTGAAGCGCTTCACGGTCTTCAATCTGGACCAGATCGAGGGGGTGGATTTGGAACCCGCCCGGATCAGAACCACGCATAATGCGGCGGTCCTGATCCCCCGCGCGCAAGCATTGATCGATGCGACCGGTGCGGAAATCCGCATCGGCGGGAGCGACGCCTATTATGCCCCGGCCACCGATCAAATCTGCGTTCCTCCGCCCGAAGTCTATTATGAACCCATCAACTGGTATCGGACGGTCCTCCATGAACTGACCCATTTTTCTGGTCATCGCTCGCGCCTCGACCGCCTGCCCAAGACCGGATTCGGCAGCCCCGATTATGCCCGCGAGGAACTGATCGCGGAAATGGGGAGCGCCTTCCTTTGCGCCGAATTGGGGATCGTGCCGACCGTCCGCCATAGCGACTATCTGGGATCGTGGCTTTCCGTCCTTCGCGAGGATGCCCGCGCCATTTTCCGCGCCGCCAGTCAGGCGAGCAAGGCCGCCGACTTTCTTCTGGGCTTCCTGCCCCCGGCGCAATCGGGCGAGGAAGCGATGACCATCGAAGGGAGGCTGGCCGCATGATCCTCCTTGAACCCCAGCATATCGCAGCCCTTCAGGCGAACACCGCAGCGCGCCGTGCCGCGCAGGAGAAGGGCGAAAGGGAGCCGGACCCGGTGCCAGTGGTCAAATTCTTCAATCCCGTGGGCGCGGCGACATGGCTTGTGACCGAGCTTTGCGAGGATGGCGACGCCATGTTTGGGCTCGCTGACCTTGGCTTTGGGTGTCCTGAACTGGGCTATTTCAGCCTCACGGAGATCACGGCCCTTCGCCTTCCCTTTGGGCTTCGGATCGAGCGGGACATCGGCTTTAGCGGACTTGTTCCGCTGTCCCTTTGGGCGGACGCGGCGCGGGTCGCAGGTTCCATCATCCAGGCCCAACCCCTCATCTGGGCCATCGCCGGGAACCTCCCCGACGAACCCGAAAGCGGCAAGGCCATAGACTGAACACGGCACGGAGGCGGGATCGCACCGGGCAATCCCGCCGCCAACATAGGGGATGACATGACCGACAATTCCATCAGCACGGTGCACACGGACGGCAAAATGCTATCTGTGAATAAGCCTGCAATGTTGACCCCAGTTTTGGGGTGATGGGCGTCCAAAGTTGACCCCCTGAACGGTTGCGGTTCACGCTCTTGCACTTTGCTGCGGGATAAGGCGCTGCGGATCGCCGCCGAGTTCGGTTACGGCGATGGCGAGGAAGAGCCGGACTAGGAGCCGGGCGTCTGCACGCTGACCAGCATTGACGACTGTTGCTGTCTTTGTGGGTGGCATCCCTGAGGGGGGAGCCTTTCCGCCTCGCTCGCGTGTCATGCGGACCGGCCGGTCCGCACGGCGCTACGCCTCGGCGGGGGGGGAGGCCACACATAGATACTTCACAAAAGTCCCATCTTGGCAGGCTGCCTTCACCCGCCTCAAGGATCCGTGGCCCCTCCAATTTAGCCGCCGCCTCCGCCACGCTTCGCGCGGCAGCGGCGGCAACTAAATCGGTTCCTCCACCGCCCGCTGCGCGGTCGCCGGCTGCACCGGCGCTCCTTGACCCGGGCTTGTCGGCCCGCCGCCGGACCTCCCGTCTTTTCCAGATGAAGGAGGCTCCCATGCAGATGACGAATGCTTACAATCATAGCGCTTTTCTCGCCGCACTCCGCAACGCTGAACGCCGCGCCGCTTCGAGTTACTTCGACCAGCATGTCCTGGATGACGGCGAGCAGGGCTATGTCGCCATCGACGAGGGGGATTATTCGACGCTTCCCGAGACGCTCATCGAGCGGATCGTCCACACCGTACCGGGAAGGCTGGTCGACGAAATCTGAAGGTCAGGAGGGGTCGCGCGCCCCTCCGGCTTTTCGCTTGTTCAGGGGCAGGGCCATGGGGACATTGAGCCCCCATGGCCATTCTTCCAAGAGGCCCGCGCCTTCCGGCTCGAAGCCTGCGCAGCGCGCGAACGCGCTGCGAGGAGGGGACGCACGCCGGGGGCGTTTTGTAATGCACCGTACGCACGGGTGCTGCGGGCGCGAATCACCAGCATTTGCGCGGGTTTCCGGCCGAATACAGGTCTTACGCTGATGGCGCTGATTGACGCCCCCTGGCACGCTTTGGCTGTCGTTTCGGACGGCCAAGTAGTTAAGTCCTTGATCTGCCTTGGCACCGTTTGGCTGCCCCTCTGAACACATGTAATCAATTGAGATCAGGTTGAAATCCGGTTATAACGGCCGCGCTTCATCACGATTGACCAGGCGACGAACAGGAGTTCGGCGCTTGCCCAGAATTACCATCAGGTTCAAGGACGCCCTCTTCGGGCGTCTCGTCGTCGGCGCTCAGGCAGCTGGCACGACCATACCCGACTATGTCCGGGACATTCTCAACCGCTATGAAGGCATGGACGCGGCGGGCTATCATGGCCGCTTCGACGAAGTGCAGGCGATCCTCATCCAGGTCTTCGCCATCCTTGCCGCATCAGTCAGCGCGCGCCGGCCCGATATTCTCGAGAAGGGAATGGAAGATGCGCGCGCCCTGCTTCTGGAGCGGGGCCTTCTCGATCCCGAGGAGGTACTCCAGTGAGCATCTTCCGGAACGATACGTTGGGTTCCTGGACGAGAGGCGGGCAGGCCATCGTCCACAATGTCCGCATGACCACGCAGGTTTTCTTCCAGACCCTGCTGGCGGGGATCGCCATCTGGGTCGGCGGCACCTTCTGGTATGTGCTGGAGAAGTCCACCGACTATCAGCGCTTTGTCGCCGTCAAGATCGCCGAGGCGACGCTCAAAAGCGACGTTCCTGGTGGCGCGCCGGTCCTCTTTCGGACCCCATCGGGGAGCCAATATTGGACGACGTCCGATGCCTTGCTGGGCTCCCGCACCGCCAGGAATACCCTGCAGGCGATGGAGCATCATCTGGTGTACGGCGCGGCATTGGCGGGCGCCTTGGCCCTCCTGATGCTGGGCTGGGCCTGGTTCTACTTCACCCGGACAGGGAAGGGCCTCGGCTCCAATCAGTTTCTTCGCGGTGCGCGCTTTGGCACCGCGCGGCAACTGCGGCGGCAATTGTGGCGCAGCCGGAAGGGCAGCTTTCCGATCGGCGGCGTGCCTGTTCCCGACGCCTTCGAGCCTGAGCATATCCTCATCTGTGGTGCACCCGGCACGGGCAAGACCAACATCATCGTCAAGATGCTGGACGGCATGCGAAAGCAAGGCAAGCGGGCGATCGTTTATGACACGGCTGGCACTTTCGTTGAGAAATTCTACCGGCCAGGGCACGACATTCTGCTCAATCCGCTGGACGACCGCTCCGACTGCTGGTCGCCCTGGGTCGATGTGCCGCGTGACTATCATTATGATCAGATCGCGGAGTCGACGATCCCAGACAAAGGCGGCGATCCCTTCTGGGCGAAGGCGGCCCGCGGCACGCTGGTGGCGGTCCTGCGCAAGCTCGCCCGGCATGAGCGGACGTTGGTTTCCGCGCTCCTGGAAACGGTGCTGCGCAGCCCCCTGAAGACGCTGGCAAGCTTTGCCGAAGGCACCGATGCCGCAGCCTTCATCTCGATGGAAGGCGACCGTACGTCGGCCGGTATCCGGGCTGAACTGGCCTCGGTGATGCGCAGCTTCTCCTATCTCGATGACACGGCCGATGGCTTCTCGATCCGGGACTGGGTCGCGAACGAGGAGGATGACAGCTGGCTCTTCATCACCGTGAAGGCGGACCAGCTTCCCTCCCTCCGGCCTCTTGTGACCGTCTGGCTCGACATCGCGATCAGCGCCATCATGAGCCTCCCGCCGGATCGTAAGCGCCGCCTTTATTGCGTCATCGACGAGCTCCCGACGCTGCAGAAACTGCCGTCGCTCAGCGACTTTCTCGCCCGCGCGCGCAAATATGGCGGCTGCGGCATATTGGGGTTTCAGTCCTACCCGCAATTGGAAGCGACCTACGGCATTCAGGATGCCGCGGCGATCACCGGCTATTGCTCGACCTGGGTGGCTCTGCGCGCCAACGACACTCCCACGGCCAAGCATGTTTCGGAAAATCTGGGGCAGGTCGAACAGGTCGAGGCCAATGAGGGCATGTCCTATGGCGTCAACGATATGCGCGACGGGGTCAACCTGTCGCGGATGCAGGTGACCCGCCCGCTGGTGATGCATACCGAGGTCACCAATCTTCCCAATCTTGTGGGCTTCCTCCGGTT
Source organism: Sphingobium sp. JS3065 (assembly GCF_026427355.1). NCBI lineage: Bacteria > Pseudomonadati > Pseudomonadota > Alphaproteobacteria > Sphingomonadales > Sphingobiaceae > Sphingobium > Sphingobium sp. JS3065. The sequence goes on along the minus strand of NZ_CP102665.1, from coordinate 313,387 downwards.
CGGTCGGAACCTTCCGGTCGTGCGGTTCACCGATCGATATAATGCCTTGCCTAGTCCGCAGGCCGCATTCGTAGAGCGGCTCGTGCCACCCGTCCGCCTCGACCCGGATAGCGATAGGCCATCAGCTCCCCAACCTCCGGCACCGCCATCCAGACGGCGACGGGCAAAGAAGAGCGAAGCGCCCGAACTCCCTCTCGAAGCGGACGAGGGCAGCACGCCCGCGCATGACGAGATCAGCGTGCATGGCTCCTCATCCGATCCTGCGGAGGGCGAAAATGAAAACGCGGAAAGAGCACTGCCCAGACTCCTTGGAAGGACGAGCGGCTTCCGCCTTCGGCAGCACGGGCGCGTATCGGGCGACCGTAGTGATGCGAGGCCGGCATGATGCATCCGCGCCGCCTGAAGGGTTCGCCCGGTAACATTGCGCGCTATTACGCGATCGGCGATTATTACACGAAGGGGGAGGCGGAGCGGTCGTCCTGGGGTGGTGCCCTGGCGAGCGAGCTCGACCTTTCGGGCGATGTCGATCCTGAAACCTTTCGGTCCCTGCTGGCTGGCAAGGTTGCAGGCCAACAGTTGGGCCGACATCGCGCCGACGGCATCCAGCATCATCCCGGCTGGGACTTTGCGATCAGTGCGCCCAAATCCGTATCAGTAATGGCGCTCGCCTTGGGGGATGAGCGGATCGTCCAGCTCCATGAGCGATCGGTCGATGTGACGCTCGCCTATCTTGAAGAGCATGCCCAGCTGCGAAAACGGGAAGAGGGCAACATTGTCCACGAGACGACGGGCCGATTGCTGTGGGCGCGGTTCACCGAACATGCCAGCCGCGAACTTGATCCCCACCTCCACACCCATGTCGTCGTCCTCAACATGACCAACGGGCAATCGGGCGATCCGGTGGCAAGCCTCGAAACCCGCGCCGTGTATGCCGAGCAGATGACCAGCGGGCAGATCTACAGGAACGAACTTGCCCATGGCCTGCGCGAGCTCGGCTATGAGATAGACTTCGATCCGCGCCGGGGTCTTTTCGAAATCAGGGGTGTTCCCAAGGCTCTCATCGAGGAGATGTCGCAGCGGGCCGAGCAGATCAATGAACATGCCGCGCAGCATGGTCTGGTCGGTCAGGCGTCGCGCCGCCAATCCTTTTATGCCACCCGCGGCGCCAAGGTGAAGACCGGGATCGATACGCTGCTCATCCAGTGGCGCGGGCGGCTGGGACCATATGAAAAGCCGCTTGAAGCGGCGAGAGAGGGCGCCGCGCGATCGGGCGAGCATCCCGTCCGGGTCGACCGCGCCGATGCCGCCCGAGCAGCTCTGTTCGGGATAAGGCAATCGGAGGGGAAGGAGGCCGTGAACCCGCTTGGCCGTCTCTATACCGCGGGGCTAGCCTCCCATGTCGGGGAGATCCGTTTTCAGGATCTGCGGCCCCTGATCGATGCGCATGAAGAACGGCGCAAGCTCCTCGCTACCCGTGGCCAGACTGGGGATGGGATACTGACACGGGGCCGGACCACCCGGCGGACGGTGCGGCTGGAGCAGTCTCTCGCCATGCATCTGGCGCTTGCCGTCGGGGACGGTCGGCCCGTGGCGAGCGCCGATCGCCTGCTTCCCATATTGGAGCGGGCGGGGCTTTCTCCGGCGCAGGAACGGGCGCTGGTGGACATGGGAACCTCGCGTGACCGGGTCACCGGCCTTCACGGCGTCGCGGGTGCAGGAAAATCGACGCTCGTCCGATCACTGAAAGATGCGGCGCTGCCGGGCACGACCTTCATCGCCCTGGCGCCGACATCGTCCGCCGCCGCCGAACTGGGGGAGAAGGCGCAGATCGAGTCGCGCACGGTCGCGAGCCTGCTTGCGGGCGATGGCTATGGAATCAGCGGCAACCATGTGCTGGTTCTCGACGAGGCGGGGCAGCTGGGAAGCCGCCAGGCGTTGCGGGTGCTGGAAATCAGCCGGGCCACTGGCGCTCGCCTCATTCTCCTTGGCGACAACAAGCAGACCGGCGCGATCGAGCAGGGCAAGGCCTTCTGGCTCATGCAGAAACTGGGCATGGAAACGGCCGAACTGACGGAGTCGCGTCGGCAGGAAACCGAGGCGATGCGACAGGCTGTCGCGCATGCGAGGGCAGGGGATTACGCGGCTTCGATTGGCCGGCTCGACAAGGTGGTGGGCGGTGAGGATGCCGCCACGCTGGCTGCGGGTGTGGTCGCGGAATGGACGCGCCTCATCCCCAGGAGCCGCGCTGCGACCAACATTCTTGTTCTCGACAATGCCTCGCGCCTCATCGTGAACAGCAAGATCAGGGAGGTCCTCCAGCGCGAGGGTGTCGTCGCAGCTAAGGAGACGCGGCTTTCGGTCCTGACGCCCGGCGGGCTGAGCGATCAGGAAAAGCGCATGGCGCGCTTTTATTCAAGGGGACAGGTGGTGACCTTCGGCCGCGATCAGCCAGGAGCGGGATTGGGGCGGACGAGCGAATACCGCGTCGCTGGGATGGTGCGGGACGGTCGAGGTCGGCAACTGGTCCGGTTGGTCGATGGGCAGGGCGGCGTCCATCTGTGGGATCCGCGCTCGACCAAAGCCTCGCAGGTCAACGTCTTTATGGAAGAGAAGAGAGACCTCAGCGAAGGCGACCGAATCCAGTGGCGCCTGGCGTCGCGCGAACTCCAACTCAAAAATGCGGAGCGGGGGACGGTCGAGACGCTCGATGGCTCGCTGGCAACGATCCGCTGGGATCGCGACAAACGGGTTCAGACGATCGATCTTTCCCGGCACAGGACCTGGGATCATGGCTATGCCGAGACCATCTATTCGGCCCAGTCCAAGACCTATGACCGGGTCTATGTCCTGGCGCCTGTCGGGTCGCCGCTGGTGAACGCGCAGAATTTCTATACCGCGATCACCCGCGCCCGATATGGGGTAAAGCTCTGGACCCAGAATCCGGAAAAACTGGTCGAGAGGCTCGATGAGCGATCGGGCGAGAAGACGTCAGGCCTTGAAGGCCTTGGGCGCCTGGAGCGTGATCATCGTGATCGAATGGCTGCCAGGCAAGGATCGCATCTCCAGCAACTGAAGGTAGATCAGGACAGGGAGAGACGCCAGCGCAGCGATCGTCGGCTTGAGCGCGAGCTTTGGACCCGCAATGCAAAACCCAAAAGCGTGGCGGACAAGCTCGCTGGTCGGGCTCAAAAGGTTTTCGAGACGCTCGATCACCATCTTCATTCTTTGCTGAGCGACCGTCGCAGCAAACGGGATACGCCTGCTCCTGCGCGCGAGCAGCAGACCCGCGGCAATGAAAGGGAGGGCGGCCGTGGCCTGGATCGGTGATCGAGCTTGGATCTGTGTTGTCCCGCTGGCGCTGACGGTGGCGCTACCTTGGGAAGACGCAGTAGCGGCGAGGCCACCGGAACCGGCGGTGGCCCGGTGCATCCGGCAGGCGGCACACGGCCAGTCCTGGCTCGAAAAGACGCTCTGGGGCTTGCGTGATCAGGAAGCTGGCTGGATCGGTGCGGAAATCCTGAATAGCGACGGTAGCCATGACCTGGGACCGCTTCAGATCAACAGTTGGTGGGTGCCGAGGATCGCGGCGCTGCTGTCGCGGCGCGAGAATGAGGTTCGTCGCTGGCTGCAATTTGATCCCTGCTTCAACGCCGAGGCGGCACGGTGGATATTTCTCGACGCGCTGAAGACGAGCGGCAGCTATTGGAAGGCGGTGGGCATTTACCATAGCCCGAACGGTAAACGCCAACGCCGCTATGCGGCCCTGGTCGCGGTTCATCTGCGAAAGCGGTTTGGTGCCGATGTGTTCGATAACGGCGGTTCGTCCCGGCGCGAGTACCGCTCTGGAAGTGCGTCTTAAGGAAATGTCGCGCCCTTTTGCGACGCTGACTCCCCATTCGCGGGAACGATCATGATCGGAAATTCACTATCGATAATGGGGTCTTATCGATAGTGACAGCGCCATTTTTGGCGCTACTATTCCCCGCCATGCGCGCAAAATCCGTCTTGTCCCTCTCTGCGCGGGCACAGCGCCCGCTTAAAGCCAGAGCGGCGGTGTCCGGGGAGATCGTGACGGTGCTGGCGCCGGGCGAGGCCAAACTGCCCCGGCGCCACTCTGGTTCCGCGCAGGATCGTGAGGCCCAGCTCGTCGCCTTGCTCCAGTTATTGACAGCGGACGGCGCCGTTCTGGATGCACTCGCTTTTCGCAAGGCTTTGGAGGCGCGAGCGCCCGCCAGCATCAAGGCGCTCGCGGTCGATTGCGACTGCTATGCCAGCTTTGTGGCGCGCGAGGGCGGGATCGGCCTGCCCGCCAGCGAAGCGGCTGGTAGCCTATGTCGACTATTGCGAGGCGCGGCGGCTCAAACCCACGACCGTGTCGCGCCGCCTGTCGTCGCTGGCGGTGGCGCACCAGCTGCTCGGACTTCCCAGCCCGGTAGGCGCGACGATAGTGCGTGATGCACTGCGCGGACACCGGCGGCGGGTCGGGGTGCGGCAGCGCCAGGCGGGCCCGTTGCGCTTCGGCGAGGGCATCGGCCGCGACGCGGTCAAGGGATTCACGTTGTCGGTGCTGCTCGAAGCCTGCGGCGGTGACGTTGTGGGCCTGCGAGACGCGGCGCTCCTGTCGCTGGGCTATGATGCAGGTTTGCGCGTCTCGGAGCTGGCAGCCGTGGACCTCGACAGGATCGAGCCTCAGGAGGACGGTTCGGCAGTGCTCGAGCTGGCGCGTTCGAAAACCGACCAGGAAGGGCAGGGGGCCTTTGTGTGGCTCTCGCCCGACACGATGCGGCGCGTGACCCTGTGGGTCGAGGCCGCATCGATCCGCACGGGCGTATTGTTTCGTCGGGTGGCGGTGGCCCGAACCAAAGTGCGCGCGGCACGGCGGGCGCTGGCGATCAGCGATCTGGCCTGGCATGCCCGGGTTGACCGCAGATGATGATTGAGGCTGGTCTGTGGCAGGATCGCGCAGCTCGCCGGTCTCGCCCACGCGCCACCGCAGGGAGTGTCGTGGCGAGCTGATCCAGATCGACGGCTCGGATCATGAATGGTTTGAGGATCGCGGACCGCGATGCACGCTGCTCGTCTACATAGACGACGCGACCAGCGAGTTGATGCACCTCAAGATGGTCGAGAGCGAAAGCACCTTTTCCTACATGGAAGCGACGCGCGAATATATCGAGCGGCACGGCAAGCCGGTGGCCTTTTATTCCGACAAGCACACGGTCTTCCGCAACGCTAAAGCGACCGCCAAGGGTGACGGCATGACGCATTTCGGGCGCGCGCTCGATGCGCTGAACATCGAGATCATTTGCGCCAACTCACCCCAAGCCAAGGGCCGGGTCGAGCGGGCGAACGGCACATTGCAGGACCGCCTGATCAAAGCGATGCGCCTGGAAGGTATCTCGTCGATCGAAGAAGCGAACGTCTTTCTGCCGAGCTACATGGTTGGGCACAATGCGCGCTTCGCTCGTCCGGCCGCAGACAGTCGTGATCTACACCGCCCTCTGGCACTGCGGGATGATCTGCACTCCGTCATGGTCTGGCGCGAACAGCGGACGGTCACGGCCGCGCTGACGCTGCACTATAACAAAGTGCTGTTCCTTCTGGAGCCGAACCCGATCAGTAAGGAACTGGTGCGCAAGCGCGTGGATGTCTGTGAATATCCTGACGGCACAGTCGAGATCCGCCACGAGGGGCGCTCCCTTCCCTATAGCCTGTTCGACAAGATGCCCCGGATCAATCAACCTGCCATCGTCGATAACAAGCATCTCGACGCGGCACTGGCGCTAGCAAAAGAGATCCAAGCGGTCGCGCCGCATCATCGGCAGCGGAACAACTATGCCCCTGCTCGCCGCGACCAGCCAATGCATCTGTTCCCGGAACCGGAGGTGCCGGTGAAGATCGATGGGCGTCGGTTGGGTGGGGCCAAGCTCAAACGTCGTCCCCGGCTCAGCCCGGCGGAGTTACGGGCGCGCGGCACGCTCGAGTTCGTGAAGGCGCGCTAAAGCGGTTCTGACCGAGCCCGCTGCCGTCGCAGCGGGTCCGTGCCCTTCCCCACCACTGTTACGCCATCAGCAGGGTCTGCGCTGCGCTATCCCGAGGGCTCCACGCAGCCCCTGCTGTGATCAAGAGGTGTCATTTCTATCGGGGGCAGATAGTGTCTTCTCTATCCGGTGCGAACATGGGCTCCGCCGAAATCACTCCCGTGGATAATTGGCTGCCGCAACGTTCAGCTCTGCGCGAATTCAATGAGGGTCAAAGGGTCGGAGGTTTTGCCCGCTCAGGAGAAAGGCGCTTGATGGGCCATATAAGTAAGGAGAAGGTGCTTCCCGACCACGACGAACGGAGTGTGAGTATCGTCGGTGCGTCGAATTGACTACGGAACAGAAGATGTTTATATTGTCCCAATAAGTTCAAAAGAGTTGTTGTTGAAATTGATTAACTTCTTTGCAGTCAACGCTTCTTGTTGTTTTATTTATCAATGCCGTACGCGATGATTTGTAATCCTGCTCCCTCAAAGGAGAAGGAATGTCTTGGATTGACCATCACCCGACATTTCCGAATTTGTCCAGAAAGGCCGCAATAGCCTCCGGCGCGGCAGGCTTGGCGATGAAGGCGATATCCAGCACAGCAGCGCGTGCGGCCAGATCCGCCGCATCCTCCGCCGTGACGAGCGCGGCGGGCAGGCCCGGATGCTCCCGGCGCAGCGCGGCGATCAGGCTCAGCCCATCCTCCTTCCCGCCAAGCTGGAAATCCACCAGGGCGGCGTCCGCTTCGGGCGCGAGCTTCCGGGCCGTCTCGCCATCCCCGGCGGTCAGCGTCCGGTGATCCAGGCTGGCAAGCAGCGCCTCTGTCGCCGCCACGATCATCGGATCGTCATCGACCACCAGTACGGCAAGGTTGCGCGCCTCCGGCATGGGCGCCTTGACTTCCGGCGCCGGTTCCGGCGCGGTCCGTCCCGTGCCTTCAGGCATGAGCAGGCTGAATCGGCTGCCCTTTCCCGGAACGGAACGCACTTCGATGCTGCCGCCCAGCAGCCGGACGATCCGCCGGGCGAGGGCGAGGCCAAGGCCAAACCCTTCGACGTCCAGCGCCCCGAGACGGGTGAATTCCCCGAATATCGCCTCGATCTGGTCGGCGGCTATGCCGACCCCGGTGTCGACGATGTCGATCCGGATCATCCCGCCCCTGCGCCTGACGCCGATCAATATTCCGCCATGCTGCGTGTAGCGCAGGGCGTTGGAGACGAAATTCTGCAATACCGATCGGAGCAGTCCCGGGTCCGTATCGAGATGACCGGCAAGCGGGCCGGTCAGCAGGCGCAGCCCCTTCTCCTTCGCCATCGGTGCAAACCCATCGGCAAGGTTCGTGAGAAAGGGTGCGAGATCGATCGGTTCCGGACCAGGCTGGACGCCGCCCGCATCGAGCTTGCTGATGTCGAGGAGCGCGCGCAGCAGTCCCTCCGCCGCGACGATCGCGTTGTCGACGCGCTGGGCCAGGATATGGGGCATTCCCTCCACCTCCCGTTGCAGGGCGGCGGTGAAAAGCCGCGCCGCGTGCAGCGGCTGGAGCAGGTCATGGCTGGCGGCGGCAAGGAAACGGGTCTTGTCCTTCGTCGCTTCGGCAAGCCGCGAATTGGTGTCGCTGAGTTCGCGGGTGCGGTCGGCGACACGGGTCTCCAACTCTCTCAACGTCCGGCCGAGTTCGTCGCGGATGCGCGCGTCTTCGGTGATGTCGATGAAGCTGGTGACATAGCCGCCGCCCGGCATCGGCCCGCCGATGCTCTTGATGACGCGGCCGTCCTTGCGCCGCCTCTCGAAACTGTGCGGAAGGCCCCGGCGCATGTGGTGCAGGCGTTTCTTGACGTGGAATTCGATGTCTTTCGTCCCGAAATCGCCCAGCCGTCCATTATAGCGGATCAATTCCGCAATCGGCGTGCCCACCCGCAGGAAACCGGGAGGAAAGTCGAACAGGTCGAGATATTGGCTGTTCCAGGCGACCAGGTTCATGTCCGCATCCACGACGCTGATGCCGGCGTCGATATGCTCGAAGGTGGCGGCCAGCAACTCGCGGGAGAAGCGCAGCGATTGCCCCCGCTCTCCCAGCAGCCGGGTGACGTCGGACAGGCTCATCTGCCCGCCCGCCAGCGCCGATGCGACCAGCGAACGGGCCGATGACGCGCCGACCACGCGCGCGATCAACTCGCGGGCGCGTTGCGCCGACTGGCGGTCGATGGGCGTGCCGCGTGCCGCCGCCGGAAATTCGCGGGCGGCCTCTTCTTCGCCGACGAAGCTGGCGGTGAGCTGCGCCAGTTCGGCAAGATCGGTGATCGGACGCTGGCCGCCAAGGCTGGGCAGGACGGGCGCCTTCACCTTGCGCGCCGCGACGAGCGCGAAGACGAGAAGGTTGGCGCCAAGGCTCCATGCGACGCCGTGCACCAGCGGAGAGGCGGCGCCGATGCCGAACAGGCGCAAGGGATCGAACGCGCTTCCCGCAAGCGCGGCCAGCCAGGCGGACGGCAGGATGGGCGGCAGGGCCAGGGTGTAGAACCAGATGACCAGCCCGATGGCGAGACTGGCCCGCGCCGCAAGGGCATCGCGACCCGGCGCATAGGTGGCCAGGATCAGGTGCGGCGTGAACTGCGCCATGGCGGCGAAGGCGACGAGGCCGATCGAAGCGAGCGACTGTTCGGCCGAAACGAGCAGCGCCCAGGCAAGCGCAGCCGCGATGATCGCGATGATGGAGAAGCGGCGCACGAGCAGCATCCGCCGGCCGAGCGTCCCCGCACCGGCCTCCGCCCCGTTCTCCCGCGCCAGCAATGTGGGAAAGAGCAGGTCGTTCGAAACCATCGTCGCCAGCGCGGTCGAATCGACGACGACCATCGATGCCGCAGCCGCGATCCCGCCCAGCAGGGCGAGGGCGAGCACGACGCCCTGCCCGTCCATTTCGGGCAGTTGGAGCATGTAGAGATCGGGCTGCGCCCCGTGCAGCAGGCTTGCGCCCGCCAGCGCGACAGGCAGCACCATCAACGCCATCGCCGCGAGATAGGCGGCAAGGCCCCAGCGGGCGCTCACCAGATCGCCCGGCTCGCGCGCCTCGACCAGGCCCATGTAGAATTGCCGGGGCAGGACGATGATCGCCATGACCGAAATCAGGAAGATGACGCCCACCTCTATCGACAGCCGCTCCGGTCGGAAATTGGCGGTCAGGATGGCGGCGCCCCGCGACAGGCCCGCGGCGTCCGCCTGACCCAGCAGGACGAGGGCCAGCACCGCGACAGTCGTCAGCGCAACGATCTTGAGCAGGGATTCGATGCCGATGGCATAGACCAGCCCCTCGCTGCGCCCCGCCAGTTCGAAACGGCGGGCGCCGAAGAGCATGGCGAACAGGGACAGCAGCCAGGCGGCGGTGAGCATGGCCATCGTCGCGACGGGACGGCCCGTCACGATGGAGATGGCGCTGCCGATGGAACGGAATTGCAGCGCGACATAGGGAACGGTCCCCAGCAATGCGATGATCGTGACAAGGCGGGCCACGACCACGTCATGGCCGAAGCGCGCGGCGATGAAGTCGGAAACCGTCGTGGCGCGCTCTTCCGCGACCGCCTCGGCCAGCCGGCGCAGGAAGCGGGGGGCGGCGATCAGCAGGCAGATCGGCGCGAGATAGATGGGCAGATAGTGCCAGCCGTCGCGCACGGCGCTGCCCACCGCGCCATAGAAGGTCCAGCTAGAGCAATAGACGCCCAGCGCCAGCGCATAGGCGCCGTGGCGCACGTCATGGCGGCCGAACGCCAAGCCGCCGCGCCTCTCCACGATGGTGGCGATCCCGAACAGCAGCAGGACGATCGCAAGCGCCAGCAGGGTCGCGGAAAGCAAGCTCATGGCGAATGTCTACGTGTTCCGGGGCGCTGGAACAATGCGGGCTTATCCTGAAAGGCGTTGCGGCTATTCAGGCGTAGGCGATCTCGCAGGATCGGCGGAATAGTTCGGATATGATCGGATCATGGTCGTTGCTGCGCATCGCCGACTGGAGCAGGATCGGCTGGGGAACCTCTTCGTCCAGCTTGACGAGCGCCCCCCCCGCTATCTTCTCCTCCACCATGTTGAGCGGGAACAATCCGACGCCGCCGCCGGATTCCACGATGTCGATCAGCGAACGCACATTGTTGCAGGTATGGACCTGCGGATGGCGGAAGGACGATTTGCGGATCATGGTCGCCATCAGGTCGTGCATGGGCGAAGAACGCGCCACCGACCAGAGCGGCACGGCCGGTCCTATGCCGCCGCCCTTCTCGATCAGGCGTTCGCCAAGCTCCCGGCTGGCCAGCCATACAAGGTCGACCTGCTGAAGCGTGCTCGCCACTATCCCCGGCATGGCGATGGGTCCGATGGCGAACACCATGTCGACCCGGCCGCTGAGCAGGTCGTCGATCAGGTGGGCGGTCAGGTTGATCTCGATCTCCAGGGAGATTTTCGGCATGCTTTCCCGAATGGCGTTGGTGAATACGGGAAGGCAGCTTGCCGCCGCAATCTCACCGCAGCCGACGCGCACGATGCCCGAAGCGCCCCGGAATTCGTCGGGCGAAAGCAGGGTTTGCTGAAGCGTGGTCCACAGCATCTCGCATTGCTGCACGAATTCCCGGCCGCGCACCGTCAGCATCATGTTCCGGCCTTCGCGCTGGAACAGCGGAAAGCCGACCTGCCCCTCCAACTCCCTGATCCGGGCGGAAATTGTCGGCTGGCTGGCGTTCAGCCGGTCGGCGGCGGCCCCGAACGTGCCGAGGCGCGAAATCCATAGGAGGGTTTCAAGATGATAGAAGGCGATACGATTCATCGGTAATATCTATGAAAAATCCAATGAAATAATTATTGGTATTAATTGATTCCGTTCGCCACATTGTCGCGCATAGCGATAACAGTCCAGCCCCCGCTGGAACAAGGGACAGGAAATGACGAACAAGACTGCCCGTTCCGCGCGCAACGCGCCTCCACCAGCCGACCATAACCGCAAACGCCCCGAAGCCCCGGTCGCTTATAATGCGACGGTGGAGGAGTTGCTGGAATTTTACCGGCAGATGGTGCTGATCCGCCGTTTCGAGGAGAAGGCGGGTCAGTTGTACGGCCTGGGGCTGATCGGCGGTTTCTGCCATTTGTACATTGGCCAGGAAGCGGTGGCGGTGGGCATCCAGTCGGCGCTGGAGCCTGGCAAGGACAGCGTGATCACGGGCTATCGCGACCATGGCCATATGCTGGCCTATGGGATCGATCCCAATGTGATCATGGCGGAACTGACCGGCCGGGAAGCGGGCATTTCGCGGGGCAAGGGCGGTTCGATGCACATGTTCAGCGTCGAGCATAAATTCTACGGCGGCCACGGCATCGTCGGCGCGCAGGTGTCGCTGGGCGCGGGGCTGGGCTTCGCGCACAAATATAATGGAGATGGCGGCGTGTGCGTCGCCTATTTCGGCGACGGCGCGGCCAATCAGGGCCAGGTCTATGAAAGCTTCAACATGGCCGAGCTGTGGAAGCTGCCGATCATCTTCGTGATCGAGAACAACCAATATGCGATGGGCACCAGCGTCAACCGCTCCTCGGCGGAGGACCAGCTTTACCGGCGCGGCGAAAGCTTCCGCATTCCGGGCATCCAGGTGAACGGCATGGACGTGCTGGCGGTGCGCGGCGCGACCGAGGAAGCGCTCAAATGGGTGCAGGCGGGCAATGGCCCGATCCTGCTGGAGATGAAGACCTACCGCTATCGCGGCCATTCGATGTCCGACCCGGCCAAGTACCGCTCGCGCGAGGAAGTGCAGTCGATGCGCGACAAGTCCGACCCGATCGAGGGGGTAAAGAAATATCTGGCGCAAGCCGGTGTGTCCGAGGACGAACTCAAGAAGATCGACCAGGACATCCGCAAAATCGTCAGCGACGCGGCGGACTTTGCCGAAACCTCTCCCGAACCGGAGCCGCACGAGCTTTATACCGACGTGCTGGTGGAGCAATATTGATGGGTATCGAGATCAGGATGCCGGCGCTGTCGCCGACGATGGAGGAAGGCACGCTGGCCAAATGGCTGGTGAAGGCAGGCGATGAGGTCCGCTCGGGCGACATATTGGCCGAGATCGAGACCGACAAGGCGACGATGGAATTCGAAGCGGTGGACGAAGGCCGGATCGGCCAGATCATGGTGGCCGAGGGCACCGAAGGGGTGAAGGTCGGCACGGTGATCGCGACGATGGCGGGCGAAGGCGCGGGCGAGGCGGTTGAAGCCGCCCCGGCCCCGAAGGCGCAAGCGCCTGCGAAGGTCGAAGCCACGCCCGCGCCCAAGCCGCCCGTCGAAGCCAGGGCGCCCGTCAAGGATCCGGCGCTGCCCGAAGGCACGGACTATGCGAAGACGACGGTGCGCGAAGCGCTGCGCGACGCCATGGCGGAGGAGATGCGGCGGGACGAGCGGGTCTTCGTGATGGGCGAGGAGGTCGCGGAATATCAGGGCGCCTACAAGGTGACGCAGGGCCTGCTGGAGGAGTTCGGGGCCAGGCGGGTGATCGATACGCCGATCACCGAATATGGCTTTGCCGGCATCGGCGCGGGCGCGGCGATGGGCGGTTTGAAGCCGATCGTCGAGTTCATGACCTTCAACTTCGCGATGCAGGCGATCGACCATATCATCAACTCGGCGGCCAAGACCAACTACATGTCGGGCGGCCAGATGCGCTGCCCCATCGTATTCCGCGGTCCCAATGGCGCGGCGAGCCGGGTCGGCGCGCAGCACAGCCAGAATTACGGACCCTGGTATGCGTCGGTTCCCGGCCTGATCGTGATCGCGCCCTATGACGCGGCCGATGCCAAGGGTCTGCTCAAGGCGGCGATCCGCTCGGACGACCCGGTGGTGTTCCTGGAGAATGAGCTGGTCTATGGCCGCAGCTTCGACGTGCCGCAGGTCGACGATTATGTCCTGCCGATCGGCAAGGCGCGGATCGTGCGCGAGGGACGGGACGTGACGCTGGTGAGCTACTCCATCGGCGTGGGCGTCGCGCTGGAGGCGGCGGAAAAGCTGGCGGGCGAGGGCGTCGACGCGGAGGTGATCGACCTGCGCACGCTGCGCCCGCTGGACACGGCGACGGTCTTGGAGAGCGTGAAGAAGACCAACCGCCTGGTGGTGGTGGAGGAGGGCTGGCCGGTCTGCTCGATCGCCTCGGAGATCGCCGCCGTGGTGATGGAACAGGGGTTCGACGATCTCGACGCCCCGGTGCTGCGCGTCACCAATGAAGACGTGCCGCTACCCTATGCCGCAAACCTCGAAAAGGCCGCCATCGTCAATCCAGACAAGGTCGTCGAGGCCGTGAAAAAGGTAATTTATCGGTAAACGGAAAACCCTGCGCCGCCATCAGGCGGCGTAGGTTCCAGTTCCGCAGGGCGAGTAGGCCGCAAGCGGGGCATTCCCGAATCACGCCAATCACTCTTTGTTGCTATGGCGGCTCTGCGATTATATCGCAGCACGACGGCTCAAGATGAAAGTCCCATGGAACAAGACGGCGTCACATTGAAAGACGAGGACTATGCGGCTCTGGCGGAATTCCGCTTCGCGCTGCGCCAGTTCCAGGCCTTCAGCAGCGAACGGGCGGCGCAGATGGGGCTGACGCCGCAGCAGCACCAGGCTTTGCTCGCCCTCCGCGCCGCGCCTGCGGAGGAGGCAACGGTCGGCTATATCGCTCGTCGTCTGTTGCTGAAACCGCATAGCGCCACCGGGCTGGTCGACCGGCTGGAGAAGCTGGGGCTGGTGACGCGCCATGCCAGCGCGACGGATCGGCGCCGGGCGCAGTTGCAACTGACGCCCGATGCGCTGGACCTGTTGGCGAAGCTGTCGGCCACGCATCGCGACGAAATCCGGCGGTTGCGCCCGCTGCTCAACCAGTTGCTCGCCCGTTTTGCCTGAGGCGCGGGGGTTGTCGGGGAGCCGCCTGATCTTTCGGTTCCCGGTGAAGCGCTGTATTGAAATTGCTCGATGACCCATGTCCGCTGTTCATGAGCGGTCATAGAGGATCAAGAAATAATCATGGGATTTTCCTGACAGGATTTCATACGCTTTTCCCGTCGCCCCGCATCGGGAGCTTCATGGCAGGAAAGGATGACATCATGTCCACGGCCGACGCCGCCTATAGCTATAACGATCGGCGTGGTGCAGGCAAATACGGAACTGGGCCTTTACGGCAATTTCGCGCCCTTTGGCCTCAGCGGCGGCTTCTATTATACGCGGCTGGGGGTGAAATTCTGAAGGCGCGCCGGGGCGCGCCGAAGCGGTTCAGCGGTCCTTGGCGTCGGAAGAGACGTGCGTGATCAGGCTGTTGATCCGCAGGTCATTTTCCGCTGTGCAGGCGAAAAGCCCGCAAAACCAATCCATCCACCGCGTCAGATTCGCCATGGTCCTCTCCCTTATTCTGGCAAATTATAGCAGTTTGCGCGCAAAGAGAGAAGTCCAACCATCGCGCCATCGCAGACCGACCCCTCGTCGCGCCTTATCCCCCCTTGCGATGGGGCCAGGCGATCACTATCAGCAGAGGCGCGACAGGTTCCCCGCAAGGGGATGAAAAGGGAAGTCGGGTGAAGCCCGCGCTGCCCCTGCAACTGTAAGCGGCGAGCCATCCGGCCATCACGCCATTGGACCCATCGGGTTCCGAGAAGGCGGCCGGGAAGCATCGACCCGTGAGCCAGGAGACCTGCCTGACGCAGTCGTTCTTCGACCGGACAGGGTGTGCCGGCCGAACGGGGTTCCCCTCGCCGAGCGACAGCCATCGCCTTGCCGGTGCAACCGCGCAGGGGGAATCCTGTCGTCTGTCCGGCGCCGGTCTTCTTCTTGCCTGATGTGCCGTCGGGGCATTTGCCGTCGGGCGGAGGATGTGGAATGACTGAATTGCGGAACTGTCGCTGATGTTGCGGGCTGTAGAAGACGGTGCGTCCGTCGTCGTCTGCTCGACCTGCCGACTGTCGGCGGAAAGCAGGGAGGATGAGACCGGACGGCGCGGCGGCGCGGTGCTGTCCGAAGCGCTTCGCAAATTGCGCGACGGCGATCCGGCCTATGCGGCGGTCGCGGTGCACGACATGCCCTGCCTCTTCGCCTGCGAACGGCATTGCACGGTGCATCTCCGGGGGCCTGGCAAGGTCGGCTATGTCCTGGGCGACTTCACGCCGGACGAGGAAGCCGCGCGCGCGATACTGGATTATGCGGTGCGCCATGCCGCGAGCGAGGAGGGCGTCGTGCGCTATGCCGACTGGCCGCAGGGGGTGAAGGGGCATTTCATCGTCCGCACCCCGCCGGAAGGCTTCGTCTGCACATGATCCGCTTTAACGATCGCGATGCCTTTGCCGCCGCGCTGGCGGATTTGCCAGCGCCGGACGAAAGCGCGGGCGCGGCGGCGGCGGCGCGGCAGGCGGCACTGACGAAGCCCGCCGGATCGCTGGGGCGGCTGGAGGAGATCGCCCTGTTCATGGCGGGCTGGCAGGGGCGGGAAAAGCCCCGGGCCGAGCGCATCCGCGCCGCGATCTTCGCGGGCAATCATGGCGTGGCGGCGCGGGGCGTCAGCGCCTTCCCGGCGGAGGTCACGGCCCAGATGGTCGCGAATTTCCGCCATGGCGGCGCGGCGATCAATGCCCTGGCGGGAGCCTGCGGTGCGGAACTGACCGTGGTGGCGCTCGATCTGGAACGGCCCACGAGGGATATTTGCGCCGAAGCCGCGATGAGCGAGGCGGAATGCCTGGCCGCGATCAATGCCGGGGCGGCGGCGGTCGAACCCGGTCTCGACCTGCTGCTGCCGGGAGAGATGGGCATCGCCAACAGCACCCCGGCGGCAGCGCTCTGCGCGCAAAGCTTTGGCGGCGCGGCGGAGCATTGGGTGGGGCGCGGGACAGGCGTGGACGGCGATGGACTGGCGCGCAAGGCGCAAGCGGTGGCGCTGGCGCTCGCCCTGCATGGGGCGCATTGCAGCGACGCCTTCGAAACGTTGCGGCGGCTGGGCGGGCGCGAGATCGCGGCGCTGGCGGGGGCCGTGCTGGCGGCGCGGATGCTGCGCGTGCCGGTAATGCTGGACGGCTTCATCGGCTGCGCGGCGGTCGCTCCGCTGGCGAAGGATAATCCGGCCATCGTCGGTCATTGCCTGGCGGCGCATATGTCGGCCGAGGGTGGGCATGGGCGGCTGCTGGCGGCGCTGGGGCTGGAACCGCTGCTGCGGCTGGACATGCGGCTGGGCGAGGGCAGCGGCGCGGCGGTCGCGGCGCAGATCCTGCGGTCGGCGCTGGCGGCGCATGGGGGCATGGCGACCTTTGCGGAAGCGGCAGTGGCTGGCGCGCTGTGAGCGCTTTCCCCATCCACCTGATGCGCCATGGCGCGCCGCAACTTGCCGGGCGGCTGCTGGGGCATCTGGACGCCCCGCCGGAAGCGGAGGGGATCGCGCTTTGCGTCGAGCGGGCGCGGGGACTGGACTTTACGCAGGTCGTGACGTCCGACCTCTCCCGGGCAAGAGCGCCGGGCGCGATCATCGCGGCGGAGCGGGGCGTCCGCCATGCCGTCGACGGGCGCTGGCGGGAACTGCATTTCGGGCGTTGGGAGGGGGCCGACCCGGCATCCCTGCCTGCCGCCGATCTGGCTCGCTTCTGGGACGATCCGGACGGCTTTCCGCCACCGGGAGGGGAAAGCTGGACTGACCTTCGCGCCCGGATAAGGGATGGGCTGGGCGACCTGGCTGAGCCGGCGCTGGTGATCTGCCATGCCGGGGCGATGCGGGCGGCGCTGGCGGTTCTGTGCGGTTTCGACGTGCGGCAGGGCTGGGCGGTCGACCTGCCCTATGGCGCGGTGCTGAGCCTGCGGGTCTGGCCGGGGGAGCAGCCGTCGGAATGGGCGGGCGCGCAGATGACGGGGCTGATCTCATGAAGAGGCTGGTGCTGGCGCTGCAATTGATGACGCGGCTGCCCTTGCCCGCGCTGGAGGTCGATGAAGCGGATTTCGCCGCCGCGATCCGTTGGTTTCCCGCCACGGGCATCGCCGTGGGCCTGATCGTCGCGGGCGCCGCCGGTCTTGGCGTCCGGATCGATCCCTGGGCGGGCGCGCTGTTCGGCCTGCTGGCCTGGGTCGCCGTCACCGGGGGGCTGCATCTGGACGGATTGGGCGACATCGCGGATGCGGCGGGGGCGGCGCATGGCGACCGGACGCGCCTGTCGGCGGTCCTGGCCGATCCGCATATCGGCAGTTTCGGCGTGGTCGCCATCGGGCTGCAATTGCTGGCCAAGCTGGTGCTGCTGCGGCTGTGGGTGGAAAATTTTCCGCTGTGGATGCTGGCCCCCGTGGCGATGGCGGCGCGGATCGGGCCGCTGGTCTGGACGCGATGGCTGCCGCCGCTGCACGAAGGGCTGGCGAGCCGGTTCCGGGCGGGCTGGCGGGCCGGTCCTCTCATCCTTTGGGCAATGCTGGGCCTGATGCTGAGCTTTAGGGTTCCGGCCTTATGGGCGGCGGCCCTGCTGATTCCGCTCTGGGGTCTATGGCTGCGGTCGCGGATCGGCGGCATTTCCGGGGATGGGCATGGCGCGGGCATCGAACTGCTGGAAAGCGGCCTGCTGGCCGCGATGGTGCTGGTGCGATGAGCGGCTTCACCTGGCATGGCGGGCGGCTGGCCGAGGCGCGCGCGGTCTATGGCGGCGCGGACTGGATCGACCTGTCGACCGGGATCAGCCCGCTGACCTGGCCGGGGGCCGATCTTGTCTCCGTCGATTGGCGATGCCTGCCGGACCCGCATGATCTGGCAGCGCTGGAGGCGGCGGCGGCGGCCTATTTCGGGGTCGATCCCGATCACCTCTGCACCGTGCCCGGCAGCGAAGCCGGTTTGCGATTGGTGGGCCGGATGCTGGACATGCCCGGCCGATGGCTGACGCCCAGCTATCGCACCCATGGAGAGATTTTCGCGCAGGGCCGCCCGCTCGCCGCCGGGGAAGACGCACCTGCGGAAGCGATCGCCCTGCTGCTCGCCAATCCGAACAATCCCGATGGGCGCGTCCTGCCGCCCGCCCGCCTGCTGGAGCGGCTGGACGGGCTAGAACGGGCAAGGGGATGGCTGATCGTCGACGAAGCCTATGCCGATGTCATGCCGTCATGCAGCCTGGCGGGCGAGGTGGGGGACGGGCGGCGGCTGATCCTGCTGCGATCCTTCGGCAAGTTTTTCGGACTGGCGGGCGTGCGGCTGGGCTTTCTGATCGGGCCGCGGGCCATCGTCGCGGAGGCGCGGCGGATGCTGGGGGAATGGCCGGTCTCTGCGGCGGCGATCGCGTTCGGGCGGGCTGCCTATGGCGACCGGGCGTGGATCGAACGGGCGATTGCGACCCTGGCGGAGGGCGCGGCGCAACTGGATGAGGTGCTGGCGCGCCATGGGCTGGCCGCGCAAGGGGCGTGTCCGCTGTTCCGGCTGATCGAGGTGGAGGATGGACCGGCCCTGTTCGACAGGCTGGCCCGGCGGGCGATCCTGACGCGGCCCTTCGCGGAGAATGGGCGCTGGTTGCGGCTTGGCCTGCCCGGAGACGCGGCGGCGCTGACCCGGCTCGACCGGGCCTTGGCCGATGGCTGAACCGGTGGCGCTGGCGGCGCTGATGCTGGACGCCGCTCTGGGCTGGCCGGGCTGGCTTTATGCGCGGATCGGGCATCCGGTGGGTGGCTTTGCGCGGATCATCGGCGCGGTGGAGCGGCGGTGGAACCGGGTAGCATGGAGCGGCCCGAATCGGCGATGGGCTGGAATTGCCCTGCTGTTGCTGTTGCTGGGCGTCGCGGGTGGCTGCGGCCTTGCGGTGGAATGGGGAATCCGCCGATGGGCCGGGGATATGGCGTGGGTCTGGCTGGCGGCGGCGGCCTGGCCAGCGCTGGCGCAGCGCAGCCTTTATGCGCATGTGACGCCCGTGATGCGCGCTCTGGCGAAGGGCGATCTGGATGCGGCGCGGCAGGCGGTGGGCCGTATCGTGGGGCGCGACACGAATGCGCTGGATGAAGCGGGCGTCGCCCGGGCCGGGATAGAGAGTCTGGCCGAGAGCTTCTGCGACGGGATCGTGGCGCCGCTATTCTGGCTGGTTCTGTTGGGGTTGCCGGGCATCTGGGCCTATAAGGCCGTGAACACCGCCGACAGCATGGTCGGACACAAGGAAGCGCCCTTTACCGACTTCGGCTGGGCGGCGGCGCGGTTCGACGATCTGCTGAACTGGGCGCCTGCGCGGCTGGCGGGCCTTGTCCTTTGCATCGCGGGCGGGGGAGGATGGGCCGCGATGCGGCGGGATCATCGGCGGCATGCCTCGCCCAATGCGGGTTGGCCGGAAGCGGCCATGGCCGGGGCGCTGGGGATCAGGCTGGCCGGGCCGATCCGCTATGACGGCGCGTTGCATGACAAGCCATGGATCGGCACGGGCGGCGAAGCGGATGTCGCCGCGATGCGCGCAGCGCTCCGCATCTACCTAAGGGCCTGCCTCATCCTGTGGGGCCTGGCCGCGATTTGGGAGAGTATCGGATGACCATGTTGCTGGTGCTGGGCGGATGCCGCTCCGGCAAGAGCCGCTATGCGCAGGAGCGATGCGAGGCCGTCGCAGGCGGCAGGCTGGCCTATATCGCGACGGCGCAGGCCTTCGACGCGGAGATGGAGGAACGGATCGCGCGCCACCGGAGCGAGCGCGGCAGCCGCTGGCTGACCCTGGACGCGCCCATGGACCTGGCGGGCGCGCTGTCCGAAGCGGCGGGCCGGGCTGACGCGATCCTGGTCGACTGCCTGACGCTCTGGCTCACCAATGTGATGCTGGCGGAGGCGGATATTGCGGCGGCGCGGGGCGCTCTGGCGGAGGCGGTGGCGGCGTGTCCCGTCCCTGTCATATTGGTGGCCAATGAAGTGGGTCTGGGCATCGTGCCGGACAATGCGCTGGCCCGGCGATTCCGGGACGAGGCGGGATGGCTCAACCAGCGGATGGCGACACTATGTCGGGAGGTCGTATTTCTCGCGGCGGGGTTGCCGCTGACGTTGAAGGGGTGATGGTGCGACTTGGCAAACTTCCGACGTTGATAGAACCGTCATCCTCCCGCGAAATCCGCGCCGATCACGCGATAGAGCAGGATGCGGTTGCGGATCAGCGTTAAGTTCGTCGCGATGGCGCTTTGCCGGGCGTTGTAGAGGCTGCGCTGGCTGGTCAAACTGTTGAGGAAGGTGTCGATGCCAGCGCGATAGCGTTCGTCCGCCAGGGCGTAGCTGCGCTGGCTGGCGAGGACCAGGCGCTGCTGCGCGGCCTGCTGATCGTCTATCGTGCCTTCGCGGGCCAGGGCGTCGGACACTTCCTGGAACGCGGTCTGGATCGCCCTTTCATATTGGGCAAGGCTGATGTCGCGTTGCGCCTTGCTGTAGTCGAGATTGCCCCGCGCACCGCCGCCGAAGACCGGCATGGAGGCGGACGGCGCGGCGGACCAGGCGAACCCGCCGTTGGTGAAGAGCGAGGACAGGGCCGAACTCGCCACGCCGATGGCGGCCGTGAGGCTGATCTTCGGGAACATGGCGGCGCGGGCCGCGCCGATATCGGCATTGGCGGCCTTGAGCTGATGTTCCGCCTGAAGCACGTCGGGGCGTTGCAGCAGCACGTCGGAGGAAAGGCCTGCGGGCGTCTTCGCGATGCCCCCGGTCAGCGCTTCGAGCGATGGGGGCAGCAGGGCGTCCTCGACCGGTGCGCCGGCCAGCAGGTCGAGCGCGTTCCGGTCCTGCGCCACTTGGGTAACGTTCGCGGCGATGTCGCTGCGCGCCTGTTCCACCGTGGTTTCGGCCTGATGCACGTCCAGCTTGCCGGTCAGCCCCGCGCCGTTCAGCGACTGGACAAGAGCCAGTGTGCGTTCGGCGCTGGTCAGGGTCTGGCGGGAAAGGACAAGCAGTTCCTGGTCGGCGGCCAGTGTCGCATAGGCAGTGGCCGTCTCCGCGATCAGGGTGATGCGGGTCGCCCGCGCCCCTTCCTCCGTCGCGAGATAGGATTCCAGCGCCGACCGGGTCAGGTTTTTCACCCGGCCGAACAGGTCGATCTCAAACGCGCTGAAGCCGATGTCGGCGCTGTAGCTATTCTGGCGGTCGTCGTTCCGGCGGGAAAGGGTGGCGGCTGCCTCGCCCGTGACGGCGGGAAGCTGGGCGGCGCGCTGGACCTGATATTGGGCGCGGGCGGCCTCCACATTGGCGAGCGCGGCGCGCAGGTCGCGATTATTGGCGAGGGCACGTTCGATCACCGTCCTGAGGCGCGGATCGGTCACCAGAGCGGTCCAGGGCAGTCCTGGCTTTTCAGTGGCGACCACAGGTGCATAGGCCGGACCGCTGGGGAAACCGGCAGGCACGGGCGGCGCGGGGCGAACATAGTGCGGCGCCATGTTGCAGGCCGACAGCGCGGCCATGGAGGACAAGGTCAGAAGGGCGCGCTTCATGCCGGAACCTCCGTGGCGGGAGCGGGCTGCTGGCCCTTGCGGTTGAAGATGCGCATGATCGTCAGGAAGAAGAGCGGGACGTAGAAGATGGCGAGCACGGTCGCGGTCAGCATGCCGCCGACGACCGCCGTGCCGATGGCGACACGGCTCTGCGCGCCCGCGCCGGTCGCGATGGCAAGCGGGAGGACACCCGCGATGAATGCCAGCGAGGTCATCAGGATCGGCCGGAATCGAAGGCGCGCAGCCTCCAGCGCGGCGGCCGTGGCGTCCTTCCCCTGCAGATAGGCAAGTTCGGCGAACTCCACGATCAGGATCGCATTCTTCGCGGCCAAACCCATGGTGGTCAGCAGGCCGACCTGGAAATAGATGTTGTTTTCCAGCCCCCGCAGCGTCACCGCCAGCACCGCGCCGATCAGGCCGAGCGGGATGACCAACAGCACCGCGAGCGGGATAGACCAGCTTTCATAAAGAGCGGCGAGGCACAGGAACACCACCAGCACCGACAGGCCGTAGAGCAGCGGCGCCTGCCCGCCGGAAAGCTGTTCCTGAAAGGACAGGCCGCTCCAGGCATAGCTGGTCCCGGCGGGAAGCTGTTGCTGCAACTTCACCATTTCATCCATCGCCTCGCCGGAACTGGCGCCGGGCGCGGCCTGGCCCTGAATTTCATAGGCGGGCTGGCCGTTATAGCGCGACAGGGTGGTCGGCCCCATCGTCCAATGGGCGGTGGCGAAGGCGGAGAAGGGCACCATCTCGCCCGTGGCGGCGGACCGCACCTGCCAATTGTCCAGGTCGGTCGGCAGGGCGCGGAATGGCGCGTCGGCCTGCATATAGACGCGCTTCACCCGGCCGCGGTCGACGAAATCGTTGATATAGGTACTGCCCCAGGCGGCGCTCAGTACATTGTTGACGCTGCTTTGGGTCAGGCCAAGCACGGCGAGCTTTTCGGAATCGATGTCCACCTTGAGCTGGGGCGTATCCTCCAGCGTGGCGGCGCGCACGCCCGCCAGTTTGGGATTGTCCGCCGCCGCCTTCATAAGCTGGTTGCGCAGCGCGAGGAAACGATCACGGCTGAGGCCGCCGCTGTTGAGCAGTTCGAAGGTGAAACCGTTGGACTGGCCCAGGCCGCGAATGGGGGGCGGGGTCATGGCCAGCGCCTTGGCGTCGCGGATCGCGGCAAGCTGCTTCGTGGCGCGGTTCGCGATCATCGTCGCGCTGTTGGCCATGCCTTTGCGCTGGTCCCAGGGGGAGAGGCTGATGAAGCCCTGCGCCGTATTTTCGCCCTGGCCCGCGAAGCTGAAACCCTGGGCAATGAAGATGAAATCGGCATTGTCCTTTTCATCGTTCAGGAAATAATTCTGGATGCTCTCCACCGCCGCCGCGGTGCGGGATGATTTGGCGCCCGCAGGCAAGGTGACCTGAACCATCACCTGCCCCTGATCCTCCACCGGCAGGAAGCTGGTGGGCAGGCGGACGAAGAGCAGCCAGAGCAGCGCGAGCAGGACGGCATAGCCGATCCAGAAGAAGGTCCGGCGGCCGATGAAGCCGTTCAGCCGCGCCATGTAACCGCGCGTAACCCGTTCGAACCAGCGGTTGAACTTGCCCGTCCAGCCGCGGTCGCGATGCTCCTTGGCTATGGGTTTCAGGATCGTGGCGCAAAGCGCGGGCGAAAGGATCAGCGCCACCAGCACCGACAGCAGCATGGAGGAGATGATGGTGATCGAGAATTGGCGATAGATGACGCCGGTCGAACCGCCGAAAAAGGCCATGGGCAACAGCACGGCGGACAGGACCAGAGCGATGCCGACCAGCGCGCTGCCGATCTCCTCCATCGACTTGATCGTGGCGTCGCGGGGGGAAAGCCCCTCTTCCTCCATCAGCCGCTCGACATTTTCGACCACGACGATGGCGTCATCGACCAGCAAGCCGATGGCCAGCACCATGCCGAACAGCGTCATCGTGTTGATCGAATAGCCGAACAGCGCCAGCACGCCGAAGGTGCCGAGCAGCACCACCGGCACGGCGATGGCGGGCACCAGCGTCGCGCGCCAGCTTTGCAGGAAGAGGAACATCACCACGACCACCAGGCCGACGGCCTCGATCAGCGTCTGGACGACTTCCTCGACCGACAGCTTGATGAAGGGCGTGGTGTCGCGCGGATAGACCACGGTGTACCCATGGGGCAGGTCGGTGGACAGCGCCTCCACCCGCGCCTTGACCAGTTCGGCGGTCTTGAGCGCGTCGGCGCCAGGCGCAAGCTGGATCGCCATGCCCGACGCGGGATGGCGGTTCAGATGGGCGGAGGAAGTGTAGCTTTCATTGCCCAGTTCAACCCGCGCCACGTCGGACAGGTGGACCACCGATCCGTCGCTCTGCGTCTTGACGACGATGTTGCGGAACTGTTCGGGCGTCTGCAACCGCGCCTGGGCGGTGACGGTCGCGTTGATCTGTTGCCCTTCGGGAGCGGGGTCGGCACCGATCTGACCGGCGGAAACCTCTATATTCTGGGCGGCGATGGCGCTTTGCACATCGGACGGCATCAGCTTGACGGTGGCGAGCTTGTAAGGGTCCAGCCAGATGCGTATCGCATATTGCGAACCGAATATCTGCGAAGACCCCACGCCGTCGATGCGGGCGAGCGAATCCTGGAAATTATTGACCAGATAGTCGGCGATATCGGTCTGCGATGCCGTGTCGGTCCTGTCGTAGAGGCCGACCAGCATCAGGAAGTCGGTCTGCGACTTGGTGACCGTCAGCCCCTGCTGCTGCACGGCGTTGGGCAGGCGGCTCAGCGCCTGTTGCACCTTGTTCTGCACCTGCACCTGCGCGGTGTCGGGATCGGTGCCCTTCTTGAAGGTGACGGTGATCCGCGACTGGCCGTTGGCGGTCGAGGAGGAGGAGAAGTACATAAGGCCGTCGATGCCGGTCAACTGCTGCTCGATGACCTGGGTGACGCTGGTTTCGACGGTTTCGGCCGATGCGCCCGGATAGTTGGCGTTGATGTTGACCGACGGCGGGGCGATGTCCGGATATTGGGCGATCGGCAGGGTCAGCATCGCGCCCAGGCCAGCCATCATGACGCCGATGGCGATGACCCAGGCGAAGATCGGCCGTTCGATGAAAAAGCGGCTGAGCAAGGTCCGGCTCCCTTACTTGCCGGTCGGGCTGGCGGGGCCGGCCTGATCGATGGCCACGGCCTTCACCTTGTCGCCCGGCTGCACCTTGTCGGTGCCTTCGACGATCAGCCGGTCGCCCTTTTGAAGCCCGGCTGTGATCAGCCATTTGTCGCCCACCGCCTGCGCGGCGGTGACGATGCGGCGTTCGACCTTGCCGGATTTGTCCACGATCAGCGCGGTGGCGTTACCCTTCGGATCGCGGCTGATGCCCTGTTGCGGCGCGAGGATCGCGCCCGGAACCACCGATTGCGGCGCGACGACGCGGACGAACATGCCGGGCAGCAGCAGGCTGTCCGGATTGGGGAAGCGCGCGCGCAGCGTCACGGTGCCGCTGTTGGGATCGACGATCGGTTCCGCAAACTCGATCCGACCCTCCAGCGGATAGTCGGTCCCGTCGTCCAGTTTCAGGCGAATGACGGCGCTGGCGGGCAGCGCCTTGCCGTCGGCCAGCGCCCGGCGCAGTTGCAGCAGTTTCGCGCTGGATTGCGTCACGTCCACGAAGATCGGGTCAAGTTGCTGGATGGTGGCGAGCGCCGTCGCCTGGCTGGCCGTCACCAGCGCGCCCGGCGTGACCGAGGATCGGCCGATGCGCCCGCTGATGGGGGCGCGGACCTGCGTGAAATTGAGGTTGATGCCCGTGGTCTGGAGCGTGGCTCGGGCCTGCTGCACGGCGGCGGCGGCCTGGCGGGCGGTGGCGATCACATCGTCGCGGTCCTGGGCGCTGACCGCCTCGCTCTGGCCCAGCGTGCGATAGCGGTTCGCTCTGGCCTGCGCAGCGGCGGCGGTCGCCTGCGCGCTGGCCAGGGTAGCCTGCGCCTCGTCGCGGGAGGCGCGGTAGAGCGAGGGATCGATCTGGTAGAGCGGCTGGCCCGCCTTCACATAGGAACCCTCGGTGAAGAGGCGCTTCTGTACCACGCCCGCGACCTGCGGCCGAACCTCCGACATCATGGTGGAGGCGGTGCGGCCGGGCAGTTCGGTGGACACCGTCACATCCTGCGTCGTCAGCGTCACCACGCCGACCTCCACCGATCCCTTTTTCGGCGGTTCCCTGTGCCCGCAGGCGGCGACCAGGGCGCAAAGCGCGATGAGGGCGGGGAAGCGGCTGAGCATGGGCGGCGGAAGGGTCCAAAATCACGAGAGGAATCTTCGCCCGGCGCAGGGGGAGGGAGGGCGCGCCGGGCGAAGGTCGGCGCCATCGATGGCGCCGACCCTGGTTCTCATGATCGCTTGGCGCGTACCATGGTAGCGCGACTATTTGTCCCGATGGTTCAATCTGTAGCGGATTGTATCTTTATGTATCACGCGGGCGGCAGGCGCAGACGCGGCGCGAAAATGCGGTTAGAAAGCGATCATGTCCGATCCGTCCCGTCCGCCCCGCGTGATTGTCGTCGATGATGATGAGGATATACGGGATCTGATCGTCGGGCAGCTTGCGCAGGAACAATATGAGGTGTTGGCGGCGGGCAGCCTGGGCGAATTGCAGCCGTTGATGGCGGCGCGTGCCGTCGACCTGATCGTGCTGGACCTCAATCTGCCCGACGGCGACGGGTTGTCGCTGTGCCGGGAATTGCGGGCGCAGGGCAGCGGTGTTCAGATCATCATGGTGACGGCGCGGGGCAGCGCCGTCGACCGGGTGCTGGGACTGGAACTGGGCGCCGACGACTATCTGACCAAGCCTTTCGAACCGCGCGAGTTGCTGGTGCGGGTCCGCAACCTGTTGCGCCGGTCCCGCAACGAAGAACCGGTGCGGCAGAAAACGGCGCGGATAGCCCGTTTCGGCCCCTGGCGGCTGGACCTGTTCCAGCGCCGCCTGATCGCCGGCGACGACCGGCTTATCATGTTGTCCTCCGCCGAATTCCGGCTGCTTTCCCGCTTCATCGAGGAACCCAATGTCGTGCTGTCGCGGGAGGCGCTGGTGCCGGAGCGGCGGGCGACGGCGGCTTTCGACCGGTCGATCGACCTGCAGGTCAGCCGGTTGCGGCAGAAGCTGGCCGACAGCCCCGGCGGCGACGGCCTGATCCTGACGGTGCGCGGCGAAGGCTATGTCCTGGCCAGCACGGTGAATTACGAATGATCGTTCCGGTCGTGGCGCGGGCGCGCAATTTCTTCGGATCGCTGGTGGGTCAGATATTCCTGCTGCTGACGGTCGGCATGATCGTCGCCGCCATGATGTCGCTGCTGGTCGCGGAGCAGGCCCGGCATCTGGATTTCGAGCGTTGGCGTTTGCAGCGCGTGGTGGCGAGCGCCGTCGACATAGCCCAGCGCCTGAGCCACGATCCCGTCCGGATCGAGGCGATGCTGGACGACCAGCGGATCATGGGCGCAAGGACAGCGCCCAGCGGAATCGCCCTGACCGACCCGAACCCGGCATTGGCGCATGCGCTGGAACTGCGATTCGGGCCGCAATCCCACCCGGAAGCGGGGCAGGTGCCGGCGGGACTCTGCTTCCCTTCGAGCAGGGCCGATCCGAACAACCGGGCGGCCGGGCTGATCGATGCGCCGCGGCCCGATTGCTGGGTCGTTCGTTTTACCGACGGGACGGGCGAACGGCGGTCGCTTGCCCTCTATCTGCCGCATCTGGTCAAGCCGCCCAGCAATCTCGCCAAGCCGGTCTATCTGCTGCTGATCCTGCTGTCTTCGGCGGGGCTGGCGATCGTCGTGGCGCGTTTCGTCGCCAAGCCGCTGCGCCGGCTGGAGCGGGCGGCGGAGGCCTTTTCGGTGTCGATCGATCCGGAGGAAATCCCCGAGCGCGGACCGGAAGAGGTGCGGGCGGCGCTGTCGACCTTCAACCTGATGCAGCGCCGGGTACGAGCGGGCTTTGCCGAGCGGACGCAATTGCTCGCGGCGATCAGCCACGACCTCCAGACGCCGCTCACTCGCCTGCGCCTGCGGCTGGAACTGGTGGAGAATGAGGAATTGCGGGCGCGGCTGTTGCAGGATCATCAGGCGATGATGACGCTGGTGCGCGAGGGGCTGGACCTGGCGGCGAGCACGGAGGCGCAGGAGGACTGGTCGGTGATCGACATCGATTCGCTGCTCACCAGCATGGCGGACGATGCGCAGGATCTGGGAGCGCCCGTGCGTTTCCTGGCGGGCTGCGGGGGGACCGTGCGGGTCAAGCCGAACGCGCTGACGCGCTGCGTCAGCAATCTGGTGACCAATGCGGTCAAATATGGCGGCAGCGCGGACATCAGTTGCACGCGGCAGGCGGGACGGGTGCTGATCGAGGTGCGCGACCATGGGCCTGGCATCGCGCCGGATCAACTGGACCAGATGTTCGAGCCTTTCACCCGGGGAGCGGCGGGTCAGCCGGGCGGGCGGCCGGGGACAGGCATCGGCCTCACCATCGCGCGGTCGCTGGCGTTGAGTTTCGAAGCGTCCGTGCGGTTGGCCAATGCGCCGGACGGGGGGCTGGCCGCCACCATCGACATGAGGGCCTGAGCGTCGATCGGAACTCAGGGCGGGATCACCCCGCGCAAGGGAACCAATGCGGCCTTGGCGAGATTATCTCCTTTACCCTCTTCCCTCTCAAGGCCTCAGGTGACACTATGCATCAGATCGCGGCGGGGGAACGTCGCGCCGATTTGAATGCTGCATGGCGGCGGCGTGGCAAAGATGTTGCCGGCCGCAAGATGATGGTCGTGCAAATGCCGGAAATGCTCTTGCGTCGCCGGAAAAGCATCGTGCGTTCTTTTGCTAAGAAATTTGCAGATGAACTTTCGTACAGATTTGAATTTTTTGATCTGCCATCGTTGTATTGCACTGTTTTTACAGACCATATGGGTCTATATATATTCCATGGCTACTTTAGCGGGAGTCGCCAGTGACCAAGAATGAGCTGTTTTCCAGCTTCACGCGGAAGTTCGACGATCGGCGTCAGGCCGAAATGTCCATCGAAGATTATCTGCTGGGATGTCGCAACGATCCATTGATGCACGCATCGGCGCCGGAGCGATTGCTGGCGGCGATCGGCGAGCCGGAGATCGTCGACACCTCGCGTGATCAGCGGCTGGGCCGGATCTTCATGAACCGGACGATCCGGCGCTATAAAAGCTTCACCAATTTCTACGGCATGGAAGGGACGATCGAACACATCGTCAGCTTCCTGCGCCATGCCAGCCAGGGATTGGAGGAACGCAAGCAGATACTCTACCTGCTGGGGCCTGTGGGCGGCGGCAAATCGTCGCTGGCGGAGCGGTTGAAGGCGCTGATGGAGGTGCATCCCATCTATGTGCTGAAGGCGGGGGACGAGATCAGCCCGATCTTCGAAAGCCCGCTCGCACTGTTCGATGCCGAGCAGCACGGCGATTTCATCGAGGAAAATTACGCCATTCCACGGCGGCGCCTGACCGGCATGATCAGCCCCTGGTGCCGCAAGCGGCTGGACGAGTTTGGCGGCGACATCTCACAGTTCAGGGTCGTCAAGATGATGCCTTCCCGTATGCGGCAGGTGGCCATCGCCAAGACCGAGCCGGGGGACGAGAATAACCAGGACATCAGTTCGCTGGTCGGCAAGGTCGACATCCGCAAGCTGGAGATGCTCTCCCAGAACGATCCCGACGCCTACAGCTATTCCGGCGGCCTCAACCGGGCGAACCAGGGGATGCTGGAATTCGTCGAGATGTTCAAGGCGCCGATCAAGATGCTCCACCCGTTGCTGACCGCGACGCAGGAGGGCAATTATATCGGCACGGAGAATATCGGCGCCATTCCCTATAATGGGATCATCATGGCCCACTCCAATGAATCGGAATGGGCGAATTTCAAGAACAACAAGAATAACGAAGCCTTTATCGACCGCATCTACGTCATCAAGGTTCCTTATTCCTTGCAGGCCACCGAAGAACGGCAGGTTTACGAAAAGTTGTTGAGGGAATCCGACCTCAACAAGGCGCCCTGCGCGCCGGGGACTTTGGATATGCTGGCGCGCTTTTCGGTGCTGACCCGGTTGCGGGAGCATGAGAACAGCAATCTCTACTCCAAGATGCGCGTCTATGACGGAGAGATGCTGCGGGAGATCGACCCGCGCGCCAAGAGCATCCAGGAATATCGCGACGCGGCGGGCGTGGATGAGGGCATGGCGGGCATTTCGACCCGTTTTGCCTTCAAGGCGCTGTCGGCCACCTTCAACCATGACACGATAGAGATTGCCGCCGATCCCGTGCATCTGATGTATGTGCTGGAAGGGATGGTGCGGCAGGAACAGTTCCCGGCCGAGGTAGAGGCCCGCTATCTGGAATATATCAAGGGCGAACTGGCGCCCCGCTACGCCGAATTTATCGGCAATGAGATCCAGAAGGCCTATCTCGAATCCTATCATGATTACGGGCAGAATCTGTTCGACCGTTATGTCGCCTATGCCGATGCGTGGATCGAGGATCTGGACTTCAAGGATCCGGATACCGGACAGCTTCTGGACCGGGAGGTCATCAACCAGGAACTGTCCAAGACCGAAAAGCCCGCGGGCATCGCCAATCCCAAGGATTTCCGGAACGAGGTCGTCAAATTCGCGCTGCGCATGCGGGCGAGCAATGACGGACGCAACCCGTCATGGACCAGCTACGAGAAAATCCGCGAGGTCATCGAGAAGCGGATGTTCAGCCAGGTCGAGGACTTGCTGCCGGTCATCAGCTTCGGGTCGAAGAAGGATGGCGACACCGCGAGCAAGCATGACGAATTCGTCGCGCGGATGATCGAAAGAGGGTATACTGAGCGGCAGGTCCGGCGCCTTGTCGAATGGTATATTCGCGTGAAGCAGGCCGGTTGATGGAGGGCGCATAAGCCACCATGCACATAGTCGACAGACGGCTGAATCCAGGAGGCAAGAGCCTGGTCAACAGGCAACGCTTCCTGCGGAGGGCGAGGGCCTATGTGCAGCAGGCGGTGCGCGACAGCCTGAAGGATCGCAGCATCAAGGATCTGGACAAGGAAGGCCAGATTTCGATCCAGCGCGACGTGATCCACGAACCGACGCTGCATCGCGCCGCGCAGGGCGGCAGTCGCGAACGGGTGTTCCCCGGCAATCACGATTATATGGAAGGCGACCGGATCAAGCGGCCCGATGGCGGCGCGGGCGCGGGGTCGAAGGCCGGCCAGGGCGAGGGGAATGACGATTTCCAGTTCGCGCTCAGCCGGGAAGAGTTTCTGGACCTGTTCCTGGACGATCTGGAATTGCCGGACCTGGCCAAGCGTCGGCTGATCGGCGGGGCGGTCGACGGCATCCGGCGGGCGGGCTATTCGACGGCGGGAAACCCGTCCAACCTGTCGGTTCCGCGCACCATGCAGAAGGCGATGTCGCGGCGGCTGGCCCTGCGCCGTCCCAAGGGCGCCGATCTTGCCCGCATCGAGGAGGAAATCGCGCTGATCGAGGCGCGCGAGCCTGCCCTGCCTGACGATGCCGTACGGCTGGAGGCCCTGCGCGAGGAACGGTCGACCATCATCCGGCGGCGCAACCTGATCGCCTATATCGACCCCGTCGATCTGCGCTACCGCCGGTTCGAGACGGTGCCCAAGCCCGTGGCGCAGGCGGTGATGTTCTGCCTGATGGACGTTTCCGGCTCCATGACGGAGCATATGAAGGATTTGGCGAAGCGCTTCTTCGCGCTGCTGCACCTGTTCCTGTCGCGCTGCTACGAGCATGTCGAGGTGGTGTTCATCCACCATACCGACCGGGCGGCGGAAGTGGACGAGCAGACTTTCTTCTACAGCACGGTGACGGGCGGGACGCTGGTTTCCAGCGCGCTGGAGAAGCTGATCGAGGTGGTGCAGGAACGCTTCCGGCCGGACGACTGGAACATCTATGTCGCGCAGGCGTCCGACGGCGACACCATGCAGTCCGACAATGGCCGGGTGGTCAGCCTGATGCAGCAGGAAATCCTGCCGTTCAGCCAATATTTCGCTTATCTGGAGGTCGGGCGCGAGGAGTTTGCCGATATAGAGTCTGTCGGAACGGCGACGGGACTGTGGCAGGCCTATGCCCCGGTCAGCGAGGCGAACCGCAATTTCGTGATGCGCAAGGTGCATCACCGGCGCGAAATCTATCCCGTCTTCCGCGAGTTGTTCCAGCGCAAGGGCGTGGCGGAGCGTTCGGCATGACGGTCGCTTTGGCACCGGCCCCGCTGTTCACGGGCAGCGACTGGGACTTTTCCCTGATCAACCGCATCCATGACACGATAGAGCCGATCGCGCTCAAGGAAATGAAGCTGGATATCTATCCCAACCAGATAGAGATTATCAGCGCGGAGCAGATGCTGGACGCCTATTCCTCCATCGGCATGCCGCTCTTCTACAAGCATTGGTCCTTCGGCAAGCAGTTCGTGACCAATGAAATGATGTACCGCAAGGGGCTGCGCGGCCTGGCCTATGAACTGGTCATCAACTCCGATCCCTGCATCAACTATCTGATGCAGGAAAACAGCGCGACGATGCAGACTCTGGTCATCGCCCATGCGGCCTTTGGGCATAATCATTTCTTCAAGAATAATTATGTCTTCAAGCAATGGACCGATGCGGAAGGGATTCTCGACTATCTGGAGTTCGCCAAGCGCTATATCGCGCAATGCGAGGAACGCTATGGCCAGTTGCCGGTCGAGCGGGTGCTGGACGCCGCCCATGCGCTGATGAACCAGGGCGTCCACCGCTATCCGCGCATCCGGCCGAGAGACCTGAAGGCCGAGGCGGCGCGCGAGGCGGAGCGACAGGCCTATCGCGACCGGATTTACGACGATCTGTGGCGCACCGTGCCCACCGGCGCGAAGGCGGACTCGATCCCCAGCGATGCAAGGCGGGCGGCGCTTGGCCTGCCGCAGGAGAATGTCCTCTATTTCCTGGAGAAAACGGGGCCTTTACTGCAAAGCTGGCAGCGGGAAATATTGCGCATCGTGCGGCTGATCGCGCAATATTTCTACCCGCAGCGCCAGACCAAGGCGATGAATGAGGGATGCGCCACCTATACCCATTACCGCATCATGACGACGCTGCATGAACGAGGCTGGATCACCGACGGTTCGTTCATGGAATTCCTCTCATCCCATACCAATGTCGTCTATCAACCCACTTATGATTCAGGCCATTTTAGTGGCTTCAATCCCTATGCCCTGGGTTTCGGCATCATGTCGGATATCGAACGCATCTGCCGGGAGCCGACCGAGGAAGACCGGGAATGGTTCCCCGAAATCGCCGGATCGGGCGATGCGATGGAGGTACTGAAGGACATATGGGCCAATTATCGGGATGAAAGCTTTGTTTCGCAATTCCTTAGCCCGCATCTGATCCGGCAATGGCGGCTGTTCAAGATTCTCGACAAGCAGGGCGAGTCGGAACTGCGGGTTGACGCCATTCATGACGAGCGCGGTTATCGGCGGATTCGGCGCTCTCTGGCGCGGGAATATGAAATCGGGCGGCAGGAACCGGACATACAGGTGGTCGATGTCGATCTGGCCGGGGATCGCAAGCTGATCGTGGAACATGCCATGCTGGACGGCGTGCAACTGGATCCGGGCGACGCCGCCATGGTCCTACAAAATCTGGCGAATCTATGGGGTTATGAGGTTCTGCTGAGGGAGGTCGACTCCGAAACGCGCAAGGAATTGAAAAGCCACAGCGCGCAGCCCAATGCGGGCTGGTTGCGCTGAAACGGTGCGCCGGGGGGACGGACGCTGGAGGCGTAGAAGATTCCATTTTCCATCGACCTTCGGAACGGCTAAGTTAGCCGCCGGTTTTCGTGGGCGAGATTTGATCTGTCGCTCTGCCAAGGCGATGGAGAGGATGAGTCCTGCGACAGGCAGGAGTTCGATTCATGACGCATGCTCTCACTCCAGAAGAGTGTCTTGACCGGGCAAGGATGCATGATCAGTTGGCGGCGACGACCGCCGATGCCTCGGCGCGCATGATGCATCAGGCCATGGCCGCCGAATTCCGCCGCCGGGCCGAAATGGCGTCCGATGGCATGCGGCAGGCAGCCAGCAGACCCATCATCGAATTGATGCCTAACGTCGCTTGACGGCTTCAGGGCTGTCAGACCGGGCCGCGCTTGCGTAAAAGGTAGATGTCCATGATCCAGCCATGCGCCTGGCGGAGCGCGGCGCGGCGTTGGATGATTTCCGGTCCGGCCACGGTCAGCGGCCCCTGTGCGAGCGTCTCTTGCGGCATGCCCAGATAGGCGCCCCACCATATATCGATGCCCTCGGCCGGCAGGGTCTGGAAGGCGCAATGGCCGTCCAGCATGACGACCAGGCTGTCGGCGCCATCCGGCCAGCCCTGTTCGCGGAGGCGGCGGCCGGTCGTGATCAGCACCGGCTCGGCAAGATCGTTGAGGCAGATGGCATGGGCGGCGGTCAGCACCTGGATGCTGGTGATGCCGGGAACGACCCGGACCTCGACATCCGGCAGGCGCGCGGCGATGCGCAGGCTGCTGTCGTAAAGCGACGGATCGCCCCAGACCAGCAGCGCAAGCGTGCCGCCGTCGGGAAGGCGCGCTGTAATCTGCTCCATCCAGAGCGCGGCGATGGCGTCGTGCCAACCTATGACCGCGCCGACATAATCATGCCGGTCGTCGCGCAGGGGCATGTCGAATTCCACAATCTGGACCGGGTTGGTCAGCAGTTCGGCGCAGATGGCGCGGCGCAGGTCGATGAGGTCCGATTTCGCGTCGCCCTTGCGCGGCAGCAGGATCAGGTCGGCGGCGTTCATCGCCTTCGCCGCCGCGAAGGTAAGGTGGTCGGGATTGCCCGTGCCGATGCCGATGAGGTGGAGGATGATCATGGGACGGCTGCCGATGCGGGTGCGATGAGGTGGAAGAAGCTGCCGGTGACGTTGCCGCGACGCGATCCGGTGGATGCGACGGCATTGCCCTCCGCATCGGTGACGCGGGCGAGCGGGCTGTCGGGCTGCTCGACGATGGTGGAATAGTGGAATTCATGGCCGTTCAGCAGAGCGCCCGCAAGCATGCCGCCCATGGGCGCAAGCAGCCGCGCCCGGCGATAGCCCAGATGCAGGCGACGCTCCGCAAAGCTGGTGATGAGGCCGAGCAGACCCGCCATGGCGTGCGCCTGGCCCTGCGCGTCGACCAGCGCTTGTCCCAGGACCATATAGCCGCCGCATTCGCCATGGATCGGGCGATCCTGCGCGTGGCGGCGCAGGCCCGAGAGGAAATGATACGCATGCGCGATGCGGGCGGCGTGCAGTTCGGGATAGCCGCCGGGGAGCCAGACGGCGTCGGCATCGGCGGCGGGCGCTTCATCGGCAAGAGGCGAGAAGGGCAGGATTTCCGCGCCCGCGGCGCGCCAGTCGGACAGGAGATGCGCGTAGGTGAAGGAAAAGGCCTCGTCCTGGGCGATGGCGATGC
The DNA here is from genome assembly GCF_026427355.1 of Sphingobium sp. JS3065. Lineage (NCBI taxonomy): Bacteria > Pseudomonadati > Pseudomonadota > Alphaproteobacteria > Sphingomonadales > Sphingobiaceae > Sphingobium > Sphingobium sp. JS3065. Next base: position 278,419 of record NZ_CP102665.1, on the reverse strand, counting down.
GCTGGCCGGGCGGGAGCATGGATGGGGCTGCGCGATGGTCTTGCGTTGTCGCTGGGCGAGCAGCTTCGCGGATCGCGATGAGGTCGACATGCGCCGCCACGATGTCGGCCATGCGGTCGATGGTTCCGTCGAGATCGGCCTGCTCGGCGGCCTGAACCAGTCCCAGATGGCGCTCAGGCAAGCCGAGTTCTGCTGAGCGAGGGATGGCGCCGAGAACGGCTATGCCCGCCTGCTTCATGGCGGCGCGGATCAGCCGTTCATGGCGTTCGCTGGCGACATGGTTCAGGATCACGCCCGCCATGGCGACATCGGAACGCAGGTTCCGGAAACCGCTGGCGATGGCGGCGGCGGACTGGCTCTGGCCCGACACGTCCATGACCAGGACGACCGGCCAGCCCAGCAGGGCGGCGATGTCGGCGCTGGCGCCTGTGCCCGCTTCTCCGCTGGCGGGCGCGCCGTCGAACAGGCCCATCACGCCTTCGGCCAGGATGAGGTCGGCGTCCGGATCGCACGCGATGGCGGCGATCCGCGAACGGGTCATCGCCCAGCTATCGAGGTTGAAGGACGGGCGACGGGCGGCGGCCTGCTGGAAGGCGGGGTCGATATAGTCGGGGCCGGACTTGAACGGCTGCACCCTCAGCCCCATGCGGGCAAAGGCGCGCAGCAGGCCCAGCGTGACGGTCGTCTTGCCCGATCCGGACCGGGGCGCGGCGATGAGCAGGCCGGGCGTCATGGCTTGTCGATGAAGACGGAATCGGCGGTGGCCGGGCGGAAACGGCGGTCATAGCCGGGCGCGTAGAGGCTGCTTTCCGGGAAATCCCGATTGTCCAGCACCGGGCCGACCAGAATGATGGCGGTGCGTTCAGGCCCGTCTGCGGCGGCTTCCGCGATCGTGCCGAGCGTGGCGCGGACGATCCGCTGGTCGGGCCAACTGGCGCGCCAGACCACGGCCACCGGGCATTGGGCGCCATAAAGCGGCGTCAGGTCGCGCACCACCTGGACGAGATTGTGGATCGAAAGATGGATGGCGAGCGTGGCGCCGGTCGCGCCGAAGGCGGTCAGGCTTTCGCCCGGCGGCATGGCGCTGGCTCGACCGGGCGTGCGGGTCAGGACGAGCGACTGGCCGAGTTCGGGCAGGGTCAGTTCAGCGCCGATGGCGGCGGCGGCGGCGGCGAAGGAGGGGACTCCCGGCGTGATGTCATAGGGGATGCCAAGCGCTTTCAGGCGGCGAATCTGCTCCCCCATGGCCGACCAGACCGACAGGTCGCCGGAATGGAGGCGGGCGATGTCCTGCCCTGCTTCATCGGCCTCGGCCATGATGGCGATGATTTCGTCCAGGGTGAGCGGCGCGGTGTTCACGATCCGCGCATCCGGCGGGCAATGATCCAGCAAGGCGGCGGGCACCAGCGATCCGGCATGGAGGCAGACGGGGCAGCCAGCGATCAGGTCGCGCCCGCGCAGGGTGATGAGATCGGGCGCGCCGGGGCCGGCACCGATGAAATGGACCGTCATGGGGCATGGCTTTCGGCAAGGGCGCAACTCGCGAGGCGATCGGACGAGAAGGCGCGGGGGGCGAGAAGGCGGGCTTTGGGGGCAAGGGCGGCGAGAGCGGCGGCTTCGGCCACGCTGCCGGTGCCATAGGCCGCGACGCTGGCGGGGGATCGGGTGAGAGTGGATTGATCCGCCAGCCGGTCCGCCGGGATGGCGATGAGGGGGAGGGCGAGCTTGTAAGCCAGGGGCGCGAGTTGGTCCGCCTTGCGGTCGAGCGTGGCGAGCGCGTCCACGGCGATCAGGGCGCCCGTCGCCTCCTTCAGCGCGGATTCCAGCGAAGCGAGGGATGCGCTTTGGCGAAATCCGAAACCGGCGACGATCATAGCGTGATGCTCCATTGCACCAGCGGGTAGGCGGCGCGCCAGCCGCGACGGGTGCCGAGGGGGGTGGCCTGCGCGAGTTCGATGCGCAGCAGGTCGCCGCCTTCGTCCGCATGCCATTGGGCGAGCAGCGCTTCGGATTCGAGCGTGACGGCATTGGCGACGAGGCGTGTGGGGCCGCCCGGCAAGGCGAACAGGGTTTCCAGCAAGGACTGGCTGAGACCGCCGCCGATGAAGATGGCGTCGGGGCGGGTTCGGCCATTCAGAATATCCGGCGCTCTGCCTTCGATGACGGTCAGGCGATCCGCGCCCAGGGCCAGGGCGTTGGCGCGGGCGCGGGCGGCGCGTTCGGGATCGGCTTCGAAGGCGATGGCGGCTGTGGAGGGGTGGGCGAGCAGCCATTCTATGGCGACTGAGCCGGACCCTGCGCCTATGTCCCATAATGTTTCATAGGGGTGGGGAGCCAATGCGGACAGGGTGAGGGCGCGGGCTGGGCGTTTGGTGATCTGGCCGTCATGGTCGAACCAGTCGTCGGGGATGCCGCTGGAGCGAGGGAGCGTTCGTCCTTCGCCTGCCAAGGTCAGGCCTACCGCGACAGGGTGGGCGATGTCGGTCAGGTTCGGCATTTCCGCCGTGCATTGGCGGATGCGCTCGCGGGGGCCGCCCAGCGCTTCCAACACATGCAATGTCGAGGCGCCGAAGCCTTGCTCCGTCAGCCAGGCGGCCAGTTCGCCCACTGCCGCGCCGTCGCGAAGCAGCAGGATGGCGCGGCGGCCGGGCGCGAGGCTGGGGCGCAGCCGCGTCAGCGGCGCGGCGTGGAGGCCGTGGCATTCCACATGCTGAAGCGGCCAGCCGAGCCGGGCGGCGGCGAGGGTGAAGGCGGATGGCGCAGGGTGCGCGATCCATTCCTGCGGTTCCAGATGCCGCGTGATGCTGGCGCCCGCACCGAACCAGAAGGGATCGCCCGATGCGAGCATGACGGTCGGCTGCCCGCGCCGGGACAGCAGCATTTGCGTGCCGGTTTCGAACGGGACTGGCCAGGTCAGGGTTTCCGCCCTAAGGGCGGGGAGCAGCGCGAGATGACGCGGCGCTCCCATGATGAGCGCGGCTTCGTCCAGCGCGGCGCGGGCGGCGGACGACAGGCCATCCGGACCGTCTTCCCCTATCCCTACTATCGTCAGCCAAGGACTATCAGGAGCGCCGGGCATTTCCAACATCCTCATATTGGGCGGGACGACTGAGGCCAGCGCGCTGGCCTCGGCATTGGCCGAACGGGGAGCGCGGGCGGTCCTGAGCTATGCCGGGCGCACGGATCGGCCGCGTGCACAGCCGGTGCCGGTGCGCGTCGGCGGCTTTGGCGGCGTTTCGGGACTGGTTCGCCATTTGCGGGACGAGGGCGTCACCCATCTGGTCGACGCGACCCACCCCTTTGCCGCGACGATGAGCGAACATGCCGTGGCGGCTGCACGAGAGACCGGGGTGCCGCATATCATGCTGACCCGCCCGCCATGGATCGCGGCGGAGGGAGATCGCTGGACCCATGTGCCCGACATCGCCGGGGCGCTCGCCGCGCTCAAGGGGCCTGCCCGCAATGTGATGCTGGCGCTGGGGCGGATGCATGTGGATGCCTTCGCCGCGCAGCCGCAGCATCATTATCTGTTGCGCTTCGTCGACGCGCCGGTCGTTGCGCCTGGGCTGCCCCGTCACGCGCTGGTGATCGACCGGGGGCCTTTCACGGTCGAGCGGGACATGGGGTTGATGCGCGATCATGGCATCGACTGCGTCGTCTCGAAAAATGCGGGCGGCGGTGGTGCGCAAGCCAAGATCATCGCGGCGCGGACGCTGGGATTGCCGGTCGTGATGATCGACCGGCCGCCCGCTCCCGCCGCGCAAGTGACGCATGAAGTCGCCGGGGTGCTGGAATGGCTGGGTCATGCGGCGGAGCGCGGGGTGTAGAGGATCGGTTGGCCGGGCCGCTCGATCAGGCGGGTGCGGCTGGACCCGACGATGACGACCGTGCGCATGTCGGCCATGTCCGGGGTCGCCTGGCCCAAGGGGACGATGCGCAGGCTCTCTTCCGGCGTCGAGACGGCGCGGGCGAAGAGGATGAGGCGATCTTCGCCGCATTCCTCCCGCAATATGGTGAGGGCGTGGCCAAATCCCTCCGGGCGGGACCGGGAACGCGGATTGTAGAAGGCCATGGCGAAGTCGGCCTGCGCGGCCAGGCGCAGGCGGCGCTCGATCAGCGGCCAGGGCTTGAGATTGTCGGACAGGTTGATGGCGCAGAAATCATGGCCGAGCGGCGCGCCCGCCCTTGCGGCGGCGGCGAGCATGGCGGTGATGCCGGGAAGGACGCGGATGTCGAGGGCGCGCCAGTCCTCCGGACCCGCTTCGAGGGCTTCGAACAGGGCGGAAGCCATGGCGAAGACGCCGGGATCGCCGGAGGATACGACCGCCACGCGCTTTCCTTGCGCGGCCAGCGTCAACGCATGGACCGCTCGCTCCAGTTCAACGCGGTTGTCCGTGGCATGGAGCGTCAGGCCGGGACGTTCGGCGATGCGGGCGACATAGGGGATATAGCCGATAACATCGGTCGCCTCCGCCAGCGCGTCCGACACTTCCGGCGTGATGAGCGCGTCCGCGCCGGGGCCAAGACCCGCTATGGCAATCCAGCCGGTCATGGGCGGCGGCCCTGCCCGTGGATCAGCAGGATCGAGAAATAGGCGGTGACGTCGGTCGCTTCGGTCAATGGCGTGATCCGCTGATCGGCCATGGTCGCATATTCGACCAGCCAGGCGCAGTCCCGCTTGCCTGCGGCTTCGACGGCGCGGCGCAGCTTGGGCAGGTTGCGACCGATCTTCATGACAACCAGCGCATCGGTGTCGTGGATGCGGCGGGCCAGTTCCTCTTCGGGGAGGGTCGCCATCAGCACCGTCGTCACATCGTCGCCCCAACTGATCGGCGTGCCGCTGGCGGTCCAGGCGCCGGACATGCCGGTGATGCCGGGGACGATCCTGACCGGCGCGGCCAGGCGGCTGTGCAGGTGCATGAAGCTGCCGTAGAAAAAGGGGTCGCCTTCGCAGAGGACCACGACATCCTTTCCACTGGCGGAAAGCCCGTCCAGATGGGCGGTGCAATCGGCATAGAAGCCGGACAGGACTTCATTATAGCGCGGGTCGGACAGCGGAATTTCCGTCGTCACCGGATATTCCATTGGAAATTCCACCGCGTCGGGGCGCAGCATGCCCTCCACGATCCGGCGGGCATGGCCGGATTTTCCCCTCTTGCGGAAATAAGCGACGTGGCGGGCTTCGCGGATCAGGCGGTCGGCGCGGACGCTCATCAAGTCCTGCGCGCCGGGGCCGAGGCCCACGCCGTGGATGGTGCCTTGGGTCATTCCGCCGCGCTCGCTATCGCATTGATCGCCGCGACCGTGATGGCGCTGCCGCCCAGGCGGCCCTCCACGATGCAGCAGGGGACGGGCTGGCTCTGCCAGAGCGCTTCCTTGGACTCCGCCGCGCCGACGAAGCCGACCGGGCAGCCGATGATCGCGGCGGGGCGGGGACAGGCGGGGTCTTCCAGCATGTCGAGCAGATGGAAAAGCGCCGTGGGCGCATTGCCGATCGCGACCAGCGCGCCCTCCAGATGCGGACGCCACAGTTCTAGCGCGGCGGCGGAGCGGGTGTTGGACATTTCCGCCGCCAGCGCAGGCACCTGGGGATCGTTCAGGGTGCAGAGGATCGGATTGGCGGCAGGCAGGCGCTTGATGGTGATGCCTTCGGACACCATGCGGGCGTCGCAGAGGATCGGCGCGCCTGCCCCGAGCGCAGCGATGGCGGCCTGCGCGAAGCTTGGGGAAAAGCGGATTTGGGGAGCGAGGTCGACCAGTCCCGCCGCGTGGATCATGCGCACGGCGATGCGCTCCTCCTCCGTCGAGAAGCGGGCGAGATCGGCTTCGGCGCGGATGGTGCGGAAGGATTGGCGGTAGATGGCGGCGCCGTCGGTTTCGTAGATATGGGGCATTAGCGGCTTCCGAAGTGGGCGAGAATCTGGTCGGGGGAGAGGTCCGTCTTTTCCGGAGGCGATCCGGCGCGGGCTTTGCGGGCAAGGTCGAAGCGGCCTTGGCGGCCCGTGAGGACGATGTCGGCGGTGCGGGGCGAAGCGCAGCCCTTGGCGCAGCCGGAAATATGGAGCGAGCCATCGACAAGAGAGGCGAGGCGGGCCGCGAGGTCGCGGGTCGGGACGCTTGCCTGCGGGCAGGCTGGCGCGCCGGGACAGGCATCCACGCGGAGCAGCGGGTCGGTGAAGGCGTGATCCGGGCTGGCCGTGCCGCCTTCCAGGATCAGTCCGCGCCACGGAGTGAGACGCAGCGCGGTGACGCCTGGCTGCCCGGCCAATGCGGCGAGCCTGTCGTCGCCGAGTTGGCCGAAGGGGATGCCGTGGAAGGGGCCGGGGGCTTGCGCCAGAAGCTGCCGGAGCGAGCGGGAAGGTGCCGGCGCGATGTTCTGCGTGAGGGGCAAGGGCGCCTTGTGCCGGCTCATGCGCCCGGAACTGGCGCCACCCGTTTCGATGAACCAGCGGGCCATGGCGATCAGGCCCTGCGCCGCCGTTTCGGGGCTGGTCGGGACGCCGATGGCGCGGCCTTCGGCGCGGAGCAGCAGGGCGCCGGACTCGCTGCGCTCCACGCGAAAATCGGCGGGAACATGGGCTAGGCCGGGCGCGGGGCCGGTGTCGATGGCGATGCCGATCTTCGGAGGGAGTTCGGGGAAATCATCGATGCGGGCGGTCAGGTCTTGCGCGATGCGGACTGTATCGTCGTCGGGTTCCCAGTCGGGTGTCAGGAGGAAATTGCGGCGCGCTTCATGGGCCGGATCGGGATCTGTGAGGCCCAGGGCGATAAGTTGTTCGAGCAGTGCCGGATGGCTCTGCTCCGTCACGCCGCGGACCTGAAGCGCGGCCCGGTTGGTAAGGTCGATCTGGCCGTTGCCGTGGCGGCGGGCGGCATCGCTGAGACCCATGGCCTGCGCGGCGGTCAGGCGTCCGAGCGGGGGACGGACGCGCACCAGCAGGCCGTCGCCCGCCCGCATCGGGCGCCATGCCGTGGGACACCAGCCGCGAACGGCGGCGTGGGCGCTTGGCGCGTCTGGCACTGGAATTCACCTCCCACGTCGCAACGACGACTGGAGGATGTCTCCCCCAATCGCTTATCCGTCGCTCGTGCGGAGAACCGAGCCGTGACCATCCCCTGGACCATGGCTAGAGCGACCCTTGCGTTCGGCAGGTCTCCTGGCTTGCGGGTCATAGCGTTGGCAGGGGCCTTCCCGGATCGCTCCAGTGGCTGGCCCTTTTGGGGCCGGTCCTTGCCTTGCTCGCCGCTCACAGTTGCAGGGACAGCCACGGATTAGGGAGTTTCCTCCCGCACCGCGTTCCCATTTAAGCCCCTTGCGGGGCACCGACGCGATCGATGGAGCGGGCATAGCCCGTTCCGGATGCGGTTCATAAGCGCAGAGTCGGGGAAAGGGAAGTGATCTTCACTCCTCTCCCGCCTGCGGGAGGGGAGTGTTAGCGGTTGACGATTGTCGAATGCCAGTCCGTCCGATATTCCCAGCCGCGCCGTTCCAGTTCCGGGGTCGCCTCCTCGCTTTCCGGATAGCCCAGGCACAGCAGGCCGAGGCAGCGCCAGTTTTCAGGAACTTCCAGCATCGCGTCGACCGTGGGGCGGTCCAGAATCGATATCCAGCCCATGCCGATCCCGCGCGTGCGGGCGGCAAGCCAGATGGTGTGGATCGCCATCACGCAGCTATAGCGGCGCGCTTCCGGCATGGTGATCGCGCCCAGCTTGTGGCCGGTTTCGGTGCCTTCGTCGCAATAGACGGCGAACAGCACCGGCGCCTCCCACAGGCCGTGCAGCTTCAGGCTGCGGTATAGCCTGTCCTCATCGCCCTTGTAGATCTGGCCTGCCTTGACGATCTGCGCATCGACATGGGCGGCGAGTCGCTCGCGCAAGGCGGGCGTCTCGATCCGGACGAAGCGCCAGGGTTGCGACAGCCCCACCGAAGGCGCGCTGTGGGCGAGGGCGAGCAGTTGCTCGACCTCCTGCTCATCCAGCGGATCGGTGAGGAAATGGCGTACGTCGCGGCGAAGATGGACCAGATCCTCGAAGGCGGCGATGTCGAAGGCGGTGCGTGTCAGAATTCGATTCCTGCCTGAGCCTTCACGCCGCTGCGGAAGGGATGTTTGACAAGGGTCATTTCGGTGACGAGATCGGCCGCCTCGATCAGCGCGTCGGGCGCGTTGCGGCCGGTGATGAGGACATGCTTCATCGCGCTTCTGGCAGTCACGGCTTCCAGCACCTCTTCAAGCGGCAGATAGTCGTAACGCAGGACGATATTGAGTTCATCGGCAAGGACCATATCATAGGCCGGATCGGCGATCATCCGTTTGACTTCATCCCATGCTTCGCGGGCAAGGGCAATGTCCCGCGTCCGGTCCTGCGTGTTCCAGGTGAAGCCTTCACCCATGGGCTTGAATTCGACATTGTCGGGAAACGCATCGAAAACGGTTTTTTCTCCCGTCGTCATGGCGCCTTTCACGAACTGGACGACGCCGACCTTCCGGCCGTGGCCGATGGCGCGGACGACCATGCCCAGCGCGGCGGTCGTCTTGCCCTTGCCCTTGCCGGTGTGGACGATCAGCAGGCCCTTTTCCTGGGTCTTGGTCGCCATGATCTTGTCATGGGCGGCCTGTTTCTTCTTCATCTTTTCGGCATGCTGTTCGGGGGTGCGTTCGATCATGGGCGATCTTCCTTGATTTGGGCCAGCAACATGGCGGCGCTGTTCGATTTGGGTTTCCAAAGGGCGCGGTCGAGCGCTTCGTGGAGGCGGGCTGCGGTTTCGCGCAGGGCGGCGGGGTTGGCATCCGCCATGAAGGCGCGCACCGTCTCGTCTTCGATGAAGGCGGCGTGGACCGCGTCGAAATGATGGTCCTTCACGGCGTGGGTGGTGGCGGCGAAGGCGAAGAGATAATCGACCGAGGCGGCGATTTCGAACGCGCCCTTGTAACCGTGGCGCATCATGCCCGCGATCCATTTGGGGTTGGTGACCCGCGCTCTCACGATACGGCCGATTTCATCCTCCAGCGTGCGGATGACCGGGCGTTCGGGGCGGCTGTGGTCGTTATGGTAGCTGAGCGGCTTCCTGCCGGAAAGATGTTCGACGGCGGCGGCTATGCCCCCCTCGAACTGGTAATAATCGTCGCTGTCGAGCAGGTCATGCTCGCGATTGTCCTGGTTCTGGATCAGGGCGTCGGCCTGGGTCAGGCGTTCCGCGAAAAGGCTGCGTTCGGCTTCGCCCTCGACCCCGCCGCCATAGGCATAGCTGCCCCAGTCGAGATAGACATTGGCGAGGTCGGCGCGGTCGTGCCAGATCTTCTCGTCGATCATCGCCTGGAGGCCCGCGCCATAGGCGCCGGGTTTCGAGCCGAAGATGCGGGCGCCTGCGCGGCGCCGGGCGGCCTTTTCGGGCGTGCCTTCTGCGATCAGGGTGGCGGTTTCGGCGCGGTGGCGGGCGGCGGCGGGATTGTCCTCCTCCGGTTCGTCCAGCGCCATGACGGCGCGGGCGGCGCTGTCCAGCAGGTCGATCTGTTCCGGGAAGGCATCGCGGAAAAAGCCGGAGACGCGGAAAGTGACATCCACTCTCGGTCGGTTCAGTTCCGCGATCTTCATCACTTCGAAACCGATGACCCGTCCGGAAGCCCACTCCCAGCGCGGGCGGACGCCCATCAGGGCCAGGGCCTGGGCGATGTCGTCGCCGCCGGTGCGCATATTGGCGGTGCCCCAGGCGGAAAGGGCGATGGCGCGGGGATAATCCCCCTCGCGCTGGAGATAGTCCTGCACGATGAGATCGGCGGAGCGCTGGCCCAGATTCCAGGCCGCGACCGTGGGCATGGCGCGGGTGTCGACCGAATAGAAGTTGCGGCCGGTGGGGAGGACGTCGGGTCGGCCTCTGGTCGGTGCGCCCGAAGGGCCGGGGGCCACGAAATTGCCGTTGAGCGCTTTGAGGAGGGCGGTCCTTTCGGCTTCTCCGCAGGCGTCGACGCGGGGGGCGAGATCGGTTTCGACGGCCTTGAGCACGGCGGCGCTTTGCGGGCCGGGGGCTGGATCGCCGCTGTCGAGCAGATGGATGGCGTGGAGTTCGAGCCGTTCGACGGTGTCCCCGGTGGTGCGCCATGGGGCTTCGGTCAGGCCTTGAAGCGGTTCCGGGCGGAGGCCCGTCCAGGGCGCGCCCATGACGCAGTCGAGCGGGTCGAAATTCAGGGCGAGGTCGTCGGCAAGGGCGCGCAGGAGCGATTGCTGGCCATCGTCGTCCATGCCTCTGGGACAGCGGGCGAGCGCTATCAGAAGGTCGCGGCGAAGCGTGCCTTGCGGGCTTTGCGTGAAGATATGCAGGCCGTCGCGGATCTGCATCTCCTTCAGGTCGCACAGATAATTGTCGATCGCCGCCAAGGCGTCGTCCCCATTTCCTTGCGCGCCCGCATCCTTGTCCAGCCCCTGGGAGGCGGCGAGGGCGAGGATGTCCTTGCGCAGCGTTTCCAGGCGGCGCGGGTCCATGCCGGCGGCGAGGTAATATTCGTCGACCAGCGCCTCCAGCTCCTTCAGCGGGCCATAGGTTTCGGCGCGGGTCAGCGGCGGCGTCAGATGGTCGATGATGCAGGCGCCGATGCGGCGCTTGGCCTGGGTGCCTTCGCCGGGGTCATTGACGATGAAGGGGTAGATTTGCGGAATCGGTCCGGCGCAGATTTCGGGGAAGCAAGTCTCCGAAAGAGCGATGGCCTTGCCGGGGAGCCATTCCAGATTGCCGTGCTTGCCGACATGGACGACGGCCTGGACCCCGAATTCCCGCGCCAGCCAGATGTGGAAGGCGAGATAGGCGTGCGGCGGCGGCAGGGCGGGGTCGTGATAGCTGCTCTTCGGGTCGATATGGTAGCCGCGCGAGGGCTGGACCGCGACGGCGATGTTGCCGAAGCGGTGGACGGGCAGGCGGAAGGCGCCGTCGCGGCAGAAGGGATCGGATTCCGCATCGCCCCAACGCGCCTGCATGGCTTCGCGGGCGGTTTCCGGCAGAGTGGCGAAGACGGCGCGGTAATCCGCCAGGGGAAGGGAAGGGAAGGGCTTCGACAGGCTCATCCCGAATGGGGGATGGGTCGGGCGCGAAAGGTCGTTGGTCACGCCCTCCGTCAAATGGCGTATCAGGGCGGCTCCGTCGGTCGGCGCACCCGCGGTGGCGTAACCCGATTCCGTCAGCGCTCTCAATATGGCGGCGGCGCTGGCGGGCGTATCGAGTCCGACGCCGTTGCCGATCCGGCCATCCTTGTTGGGATAGTTGGCGAGGACCAGCGCGACGCGACGGTCCGCGACTGGCGTTTTCCGCAATTTAGACCAATTTGCAGTCAGTTGGGACACGAAGCTGACACGATCCGCCAATATTCGCGGAACGATGATGTCGCATTCCGTGCGCTGGTCGAAGCGGGCGGAGGCCTTGAAAGCGACGGCGCGGGTGAAGAGGCGGCCGTCCACTTCGGGAAGCGCGATGTGCATGGCAAGGTCGCGGGGGCCAAGGCCGCGTGCGCTCGCTTCCCAGGCGCCTTGTTCGGCGCTGGCGAAGATGGTCTGGAGGATCGGGCAGTCCGCCTGTTCGAGGATCGAGGGGGTGCGCGGTTCTCCGGGCGCGCTGGCGGCGAAGGCCGTGGCGTTGAGGATGACGTCCGGCGGGGTCTCGCCCATCAGGCCGTGGAGGAAGTCCCTGGCGAAGGGTTCGCGCAGCGCCCGGACGTGGACGGGTAGAACGTTGAGGCCCGCGGCTTCCAGACCGGCGATCATCGTATCAACCGCTTCGAGCGTCCCGGCGATCAGCAGGGCGCGGTAAAAGAGGAACAGCGCCGTGGGCTGGGCTGCTTTCCAACGGGCTTTCACCTGTTCCAGCGTGGGGCGGTCGGCGCCGGGAAGGTAAAGGCCGGCATCGGCCACGGGGATGGGGGCGTCGGGGACGCCCGCGTCGAAGCCCGCCAGGCGGGCGGCACTCTTGAGGAAGGCGATGGCATTGGGAATGCCGCCCTGCCGGAGATAGTCGCGGAGCCGCTCGCAGCTTTCCGCGGGCAGGGTGGAGGCGGCGCGCAGGTCGGGATCGTCTTCGCGCCCATCGGCTATGGCGGCGAAGGCAATGCCCCGTTCGCGAGCAATATTGGCAATTTCATCAATGCCATAGGGCCAGTAGCTCTTACCCCCTAGCAGGATCACGCAGACGAATTTGGCGTGGGCGATCACCTTTTCGACATAGAGGTCGACGGAATAGGGATGTTTGAGCTGGAGGAGATTGGCGAGGCGGATCGTGGGGCCTGCCTCGCCCAGCGCGGCGGCGGCGCTGGCGAAGCAGGCGAGTTCGCTGTCCGCCACCGTCAGCAGCACGATGTCGCCCGGCGATTGGCCGAGATCGATCGCTTCGTCGCCATTGGAGACGGCGCCGGGCGTGGCGGTCAGCAGGTGCATCAGGCGGGGACCGTCTGCGCTTTGAGAAGGCCCTCGATGGCGGCGCGGTCTAGGCCGGTCTGGCCGATCACGACCAGGCGCGAGGCGCGCGGTTCGCCCGCTTGCCATTGGCGGTCGTAATGATGCTGGATGCGGGGGCCGACAGCCTGGAGCACGAGGCGAGCGGGACGCCCCTTGATCGCGAGGAAGCCCTTCACCCGCAATATGTCGTGCGCGGCGATGGCTTCGCCCAAGGCCGCCAGCAGCGGTTCGGGACTGTCCAGTTCGCCCAGATCGATGATGAAACTCTCGAAATCATCATGATCATGGTCCTCCTCATTGTCGTGATGGGAGGGGCGGGCGTCGATCTGATCCTCCACGCCCGCGTCCAGGCCGAGCAGGATGGCGGGGTCGATTTCGCCCTTCGCCGTGCGGATGATGCGGACGCCAACGCGGGTTTCCCCGGCCAGATCGCGTTCCAGCATGGCGAGGGTGCCGGCATTGACCAGATCGGTCTTGTTGAGCAGGACCAGGTCGGCGCAGGCGAGCTGATCCTCGAACAGTTCCTCGATCGGGCTGTCATGGTCCAGCGTCGGGTCTGCGGCGCGGGCGGCGGCCAGCGCGGCTTCGTCATGGGCGAAGCGGCCTGACGCCAGCGCGTCGGCGTCGATCAGGGCGATCACCCCGTCCACGGTGGCGCGGGTGCGGATGTCGGGCCATTGAAAGGCCTTCACCAGCGGCTTGGGCAAGGCGAGGCCGGACGTTTCGATGATGATGTGATCGGGCGGGGTCGGCCGGTCGAGCAGCTTTTGCATGGTCGGCAGGAAATCGTCCGCCACGGTGCAGCAGATGCAGCCGTTCGCCAGTTCGATGATGTCCTCGTCCGGGCAGGCTTCGTCGCCGCAGCCCTGCACCAGTGCACCGTCGACGCCCACATCCCCGAATTCGTTGATGATGAGGGCGAAGCGGCGGCCGCCCGCATTTTCGATGAGGTGGCGGATCAGCGTGGTCTTGCCCGCGCCGAGAAAGCCGGTGATGACGGTGGCGGGGACTTTTTTTGCGGGGTTTCTGGGGGTCATGCGGGATTTCCTTGGGGTTCGAGAGCGACCTCGATCTTGTCGAAGCCCTTCCAGCGATAGATGATCCAACTCGCCAGCCAGCAGGCGGCGAACAGGCCGATGATGAAGAAACCGAGGCTGTTGAAATGTTCGCCAAGGTCGGCGGCAAGGGTCCAGACGCCGCCGGTAAGGCCGAGCTTGTCGCCGAGCAGCGCCGCAGCCTCGATCCCGCCGATGAGGATGGCGACCAGCGCCGAGACCAGCGTGATGGTGATGTTGTAGTAGAGTTTGCGGATCGGCTTCACGAACGCCCATTGATAGGCGCCCATCATCAGCGCACCGTCCGCCGTGTCGATCAGCGCCATGCCCGCCGCGAAGAGCAGCGGGAAAATGAGGACCGTCGAGATGGAAAGGCCGCTCGCCGCCTGTCCCGCCGACAGGCCCAGAATGGCGACTTCGGTGGCCGTGTCGAAACCCAGGCCGAAGAGAAAGCCAAGCGGGGCCATGTGCCAGCTTCGCGTCACCAGCCGGAAAAGCGGGCGGAAGATACGGGCGAGAAAGCCGCGATTGCCAAGAAGAATGTCCATATCTTCATCGACATAGGCTCCACCCTTGCGGACATGGTTGAAGCTCTTCAGAACCGATCTCAGGATGATGAGGTTCATCGCGGCGATGGCGAAGAGGAAGGTCGCGGACACGATGGTCGCGACGGTGCCGCCGATCGCGCCCACGGCCTCCACGCGGCTCAGCGCACTGGCGGCGATGGCGATGGCGACCGCGGCGATCAGGACGATGCCGCTATGGCCGATGGCGAACCAGAAGCCGACGGTCAGCGGGCGCTGGCCGTCCTGCATCAGTTTGCGGGTTACATTGTCGATGGCGGCGATATGGTCGGCATCGACGGCATGGCGCAGGCCCAGGCTCCAGGCGAGCAGCGCCGTGCCCAGCATCACGCTGTTGCCCGCGAAGAGGATGAGGGCCCACGCCCAGATGGCGAGATTGGCGGCGATCAGCGCGGCGAACATGCCAGTCGCGCGGCGGCGCAGGAGGCGCGGCGCAGGCGGCGCGGCGGATATTGTCGTCATAGGGATAGATCCCCCGTCGGCGTCGGCGAAACCGGACGGGAGCCGCCTTCATGCCGGGCGGACGCTCTTGCACCCGGCATGCGGACAGCAGCTCCCGCTGCGTAAAGCGTCGCTCAGACGGAGTACCGTGCCGCGGCCATCCCCTGGACCAAGGCAAGAGCGACCAGACGCAGGCAGGTTTCCTGGCTCACGGGTCATCGCTCGACGCATCGCCTTCCCAGGCCTCGCAGGATTTAGCGTCCGGCCCAGTGGCTGATCCCCCGGCGGTCCGGGAAATCGATATGCGTCTCGCTCACCGCTTACAGTTGCAGGGACAGCCGCGGATTCATCACCGCATTCCCTATTAAGCCCCTTGGGAGGGCACCGGCGCGATCGGTGAAAGCGGGCCAAGGCCAGCTTTCATGGCTGTGCATAGAGATTGAGAAGCAGAATGGGAAGGGGGTGCTTGATCGGCGGGATGCAGGAACCCGGTTCAGACGATGTGGCGGAAATTCAATGCATCTCCGCCTTCAGCCGGTCGACCAGCTTTTCGATCTCCCACGGCTCCAGCACCCAGGTCCGCGTCTTGCGGCCTTCGCGATGTACCGGCTGGGTCAGCAGGACGCGCGCCTGTTCCTTTGCATGGGGCTTGAAGATCGCGAAATGCTGGGCGCAATCGCGGATCGTGCCGATGATCGGGGCCTTGCCGTCCAGATCGATCATGGTGGCGGGCTGGTCCCAGGGGATATTGAGCATGAAATCTTCCTATTGTCGAAGGGCGCACGGGTGCGGACCGGCAAGGTCCGTTCATAACCGTCCTCCAGCAGATTACGGAAGGGGAACATACATCGCCAGTCGATCACCGCGACCATAATGGCGGATCGGCCGGGTGTATCGGTTAAAAAATGACGCCGGAAGCGGTCGGCTTCCGGCGTCCGGCAGGTCAGAAATCCTTGCGGACGGTCACGCCGATCTTGCGCGGGGTGCCGATATTATAGCCCAGACGGCCCCGGCCGCCGCGTTCGCGATCCAGGGAATAGAGCGCGTTTTCGTCGAACAGATTGTTGACGTAGAGCGTGACCGACAACCCGCTGTTCCAGCTTACCCCCGTCGACAGGTTGACCAGATTATAGGCGCCCAGCTTGTAGGAGCCGAAGTCGAAAGCGCCGGTGCCATTGGCGCCCGTGGCCGGATCATAATAGATGGAGTTGGGGAAACTGCCCGCGCCCGGTTCCTGATCGGCAAGCTGGGTATAGCGGTTGCCCACATGCTGAAGGCTGGCGGTGAAGGACCAGTCGGTTTCCGCCGCGATTTCCGCCGTATAGGTCGCCGCCGCCGCCATCTGGAACTTCGGTACGGTGGGCAGGCGGTTGCCCTTGCGGATGCCCGCGATGATCGCGCCGCCCGCGTCGGTGACGTTGCTGTCAATCTCCGATTCGATATAGCTGCCGCTCAAGGACAGGTCGAGATTGGGGGAGATGCGGGCGTTCAGTTCCGCTTCCAGGCCCGCCGTATGCGCCTTCGGCACGTTGAAGATGATGCGCGAGGAACAGCTTCCCGCATCCGCCGTGACCTGGAGATTCTTGATGTCGTTATAGAACACCGCCGCGTTGAAGGTCAGGCCGCCGCCCGACGCCTTGACGCCCGCTTCATAGTTCCAGAGCGTCTCATCCTCGAAAGTCGGGCGATTGCCGTAGGTGGCCGCATCCGGCCCGGTCGCGCCGCCGGTGCAGAGCGGCAGGTTCAGCGGATCGTTGACGCCGCCCAGGCGGAAGCCCTTGGACGCCTGGACGTTGAAGGTCAGGTCGCGATTGGCCTCATAGCTGGCGATGAAGCGGGGGGAAAAGCCGGTCGATCCGGTCTTGTCGCCCACGCGGTTGTCGCCATTGGGGAAGACGCCGCCGGTCTTGAAGTCGCGCTCTTCCTTGAAATCGTAATAGCGCCCGCCCGCCGTCAGCTTGAACTGGCCGAGTTTGTAGCTTGCCTCGCCGAAAGCGGCATATTGCTTGATGATGTAGGGGATGTCCGCATTATAGGGCGAGTTGAGGGGGAAGCCGTTGGCCGCCCCCGCCGAAGTGCCCGCGCCCAGCGCCGCGTCGATGAAGGCGTCATAGCCGGGGGTCGGCAGCCGCTGCTTATAATCGCGGTCGACATGGCTGTAGAAGCCGCCGACCACCCATTGGAATGGCCCGGCGCCGGTTGAGGCGAGCCGCAATTCCTGCGTCCATTGTTTGAGCTTGGTCGTGTCGCGCAGGTTCGACGGCAGATTGGCGATGGCGGGATTGACGCCAAATCTTTCAACGAAAGGCGTGATGGACACCGAGCCGGTAAGCGCCGACGCATCGCGGCTGACCAGGATATCGCGGTGGATATAGGTGGTGATGGAGGTCAGCGCCACGTCGGAACCGACATCGATGTTCGCGGTGAAGTCCGCCAGCGTGGTCTTGTCGCGGAATTCCTCCCGCAGCTTCAGATATTGGGTGCGCTCCGGCAGGATGTCGAGGGGGCTGATCAACTCGTTATAATAGAGATGATAGCTGTCCTCGCGGTTGAACCCGTTGGTCCTGATGTCCTGATAGATGATGCGCGGCGTCAGCTTGATCCCCGGCGCCGGTTCCCAGAGCAGGCTGAGCCGTCCGCCATAGCGGCGGCCGTCGTTGACGTTCTTGCCCCCCGCCGGGCCAATGGCGTCGATGAAGCCCGCATAATGTTCGGCATAGCCGACCGCGCGGATCGCCGCCGTCTCGCCCAGCGGCAGGTTGATCGCGCCCTTGCCCGAATAGCCGACATCCCCGCCCTTCAGGACGTTGACGCCGCCTTCCACCGTGCCTTCGGTCTGGCCGATCTTGGGCTGCTTGGTGATGTAGCGGACGGTGCCGCCTTCGGAACCGGAGCCGAACAGCGTGCCCTGCGGCCCGCGCAGCGTCTCCACGCGGTCAAGGTCGAACAGGTCGAAATCCGGCGTGAACAGCGACATGGAGATGACGGATTCGTCCAGATAGACGCCGACCTGTTCCTTGACGCCCGGCTGGTCGCGGACAACCTGACCCGCCGACACGCCGCGCACGGACACCTGGCTCTGGCCCGGCCCCAGATTCTGGACGGTCAGACCGGCGACGCTGCGCGACACATCCTCTATCGAGGTGGCACCCATGCGCTGCATCGCTTCGGCGGTCTGCGCGTTGATGGAAAAGGGAACGTTCTGGATCGATTCATTGCGCTTGGTCGCGGTAACGATGATTTCATTTCCAGACCAGTCGGACGCACTGTCCGTCACCTGGGCAGAGGTGACAGTAGACAATCCCGACAATGCAAGAGCAAGGCATGATGCGGACAGCCGCAATACGGATGTCCGGTGGGGAAATTCGTTCATTCCATCCTCCCTGTAGTAAATTTTATGCTATCTTTATTCGCCCGGCCAATGGTGATCTTGGATCATCAGGCGATATTCGCTTGCCGTTAATCTAGATCATGCTTTTCGCCTGATGCAATGAAAATTGCGTGGGCGTGATTGAATCTTACTCAACTGTAGCTTCCTTGCCTCACCCGACCGGTGGAGAGGGCGTGGCCCACCCCCTGACCCGCGCCTTTCGCCTTGCCGCGCACCGTAGGGCGGCGTTATGAGTGCGCCGGGTCATGGCTAAAGGGGGAGCCTTGCACGGACAAATCCGGCAAGCTTTGGGGGATAAGCCGTTGGGCGGTTTGGGGAAATTGGTTTGCGGGCTTGCCGGATGGGGCGCCTTGAGTCTGTCCGTGATGGCGCATGCGCGGACGGCGGACGACCGTCCGTTGTTGAGGGACAGTTTTCGCATCGGCAGCGAAGGCGGTGCGCTGTGCCAGGCGCAAAGCGCAACCGGCGATGCCGCTGCGCGCACCATGTTCGATCGCGCATGGACGCTGGTGTGCCGGGATGCGGCGAGGCCGGTTGGGCAGATTTATGCTTTGCGGGGCGGTTCCGGCGGCGTTGACGCGGCATTGCTGGAGCGGTTGGCGGCTTCGCGCAAGGCGGCTGTCGAGTGCGGCGCGCCGGGCGGCGTCACCCTGCCCGGCATCGGCGCGGCGGTCATGCGCAACTGCACCGGGGCAGGCGGCGCTTATCGCATCCTGAGCGTCACGCGGGGGAAAAATATCTACGTCGCGCAGGGTCATGCCGCTTATGCGAGCGCGCTCGACCTGGGGTTGCGGTCCGTCATCGCGGGGCGGACGGTGCCGGGGAAGGTCGATATCGCGACGGTCGGTTTCGATCAGGCTGGCTTCGCCCGGTTGCAGGCGGCGACGCTGGACCCGCAAACCGTGCTGGCCGAGGGTTATCGGCGCAATGCGTCGGGCAATTATGCCGAGGCGGCGGAATTTTTCGACAGCCTGACCGACCGGCTGGCGCGTGATCCCGATGCGGCGAAGCTGACCCCAGCGGAACGGGCCGGGCGGTCGCATGAATATCTGGTCAACCGGGGCCTGCAACTCTCCAATCTGGGGCTGTTCGATCAGGCCGACGCGGCCTTCGCCCAGGCGCGGGGGATCGCGACTGCCGATGCCGTGCAGCTTCGCCTGCGCCGCAATTTCGAGGCGATGCATCATATCAACCGGCAGGATCTGAGCGGCGCGCTGGCCATACTGGATCGTCCATTCGGGACTGGCGCGGGCATGGTGGCCACTGGCGATGGCGTAGTGTCCCTGCCGCCCGAGGTCGCCGCAGAAATGAGCAGCGCGGCGTCACCGGCCCGCGCCCTGGGCGTGCGGCAGGATACAAGGCTGGCCCCCACGGAACGGGCGGCGATCATCGACGCGCAGGCGCAGCAGTTGCGCGGGACGATCCTGCGCCTGTCGGGGCAACCGGGCCCGGCGCGGGACGTGCTGTCCAAGGCGCTGACGAGCGCGGTCGCGATCCGCGACGGGCGGGTCACGTCGATCACTCGCCTGCGCGCCCAATTGCTGGGCGAGATTGCGCTCACCTATGAAGCGCAGGGGGATTATGGGCAGGCCGAGCGCGATCTGAATCAGGCCCTGACGCTGCTGGGCGCGCAATATCCCGAAACGGTAGCGCTGAACGGCGCGCGGGCACGGTTGGGCGCGTTCCTCGTCCGGCGCGGCCGGGATGAGGATGCGCTGAAAATCTATCGCGGCATCATGGCGTCAACCATGGAGAACCGCGCCACGCTGACGGGAATGGCGAACCAGCTTCAGCCTTATTTCAACCTGTTGGCGCGGGATATTCCCAATCGTCCGGAACTGACGGCCGATCTGTTCGCGGCGTCCCAGATGCTGCTGCGGCCGGGCGCCGCCGACACGCTGGAGCAGTTGAGCCGCGAACTGTCCGCCGGCGATGGCGATGCGGCGCGGCTGTTCCGTCAGTCCGTCTCCCTGTCGCGCGACATCGAACGCGGGCGGATCGCGCTGGCGCAGTTGCGGCAGGCGGCGGAGGGGCAGCAGGCGTTGCTGCCGGACGTGGCGCAGGCGCAGGCGGACATCGACCAGCTTGCCGCCGACCAGGCGAATACGCTGGCGGCATTGGCGGCCTATCCGCAATATCGGGCCGTCAGTCCGCAGGGCCTGACGCTTGCGGAGATGCAGGCCACGCTGAAACCCGGCGAGGGTTATTACAAGCTGGCGCAGCTTGGCGACGCACTCTACGCGCTGTGGATCGATGGCGCGGGGACCACCGGATACCGGCTGGCGGACAGCGCGTCGGACGTGGCGCGGAAGGTGGCCGCGCTGCGCGAGACGATCTCCATCGAGGTCAACGGCGTGCAGACCACCTATGCGCTGGACGTGCCGGTGGCGCGCAGCCTCTATCTCGACCTGTTCGGGCCGGTGGAGCAGCGGTTGGCGGCGGTGCGGCACCTGATCTTCGAGCCGGACGGCGCGATGCTGCAACTGCCGGTCAATCTGCTGATCGCGGGCCAGGCGGGCGTCGACGCCTATGAGGCGCGGATCGCAAAGGGCGGCGACGAGTTCGATTTTCGCGGCATCGACTGGCTGGGCCGCGACCATGCGGTGAGCACCGCCCTGTCGGCCCGCGCCTTCCGCGATGCACGGTTGGCGGCGGCATCGAGCGCGGCGCAGAGCTATATCGGTTTTGGCGACAATGCGCCGCTGTCCGGGCCGGTGCTGGCGGCATCCAGCCGTGGAACATTGGCCAACGGGGCGGCGGACGATTGCGGATGGTCGCCCCTGCAATGGAACCGGCCGATCCCGGCGACCGAATTGCGGGAGGCGGCGCAGGCCATTGGCGGGCGGGGCAGCGAAATCGTTACCGGCGCGGCCTTTACCGACGAAGCGGTGATGGGGCGGAGCGATCTCGACACATTCCGCATCCTGCATTTCGCGACCCATGGCCTGGTGACGCCGCCGCATCCGGGATGCCCGGCGCGGCCAGCCTTGCTGACCAGCTTCGCGCCGGACCGGAAATCGGACGGGCTGTTGCAGTTCGGCGAGATTTTCGACCTGCGGCTGAACGCCGATCTGGTGGTGCTTTCGGCCTGCGACACGGCGGGCGCGGCGGGCGTGGAAACCACGCGAGCGGCGGGGCTTTCGGGCGGCGGCGGGGCGCTGGACGGGCTGGTGCGCGCCTTCATCGGCGCGGGAAGCCGGGCCGTCATCGCCAGCCACTGGCCCGCGCCGGAGGATTATCACGCAACCGAAAGGCTGATGGGCGGCCTGTTCGCTGCGGGCGCGGACCAGCCCGTTGCCGAAGCGCTGCGGAACGCGCAACTCAAGCTGATGGACGATCCGGAGACCTCCCATCCCTTCTACTGGTCCGGCTTCGCCATCATTGGCGATGGTGCGCGTCCACTGATAGCCCGCCGCTGATCGCCATGCCGACGCGGGGCCTGCTGCGCCGCGGCGCGCGACTGATGCGGGATGCGGGGCGCTGGCGGCTGGCCGCGACCGGCGTGCTGCTGCTGCTGGCGCTGTTTCTGGCCGGATGGGACTGGAACAGGCCGTTGGGCCGCGGCGCGGCGCGTGAGATCCCGACCGCCGACGCGGAACGGGGCCTGTATGACTGGCGGGCCGCGAGTTTCGCGCCGCGGGCCGGGCAGGACCAGCGCATCCTGATGGTGGTCTATGACGACCAGACGCTGATCGCCACGCGCAAGCGGTCGCCGCTGGACCGTGGTTTGCTGGCGCGGGCGCTGCGCAACATCGACGCCATGGGCGCGAAGTCTATCGGCGTCGATATATTGTTCGACCAGCCGCAGGATGAGGATGCGGAACTGCTGTCCGCGCTGCACGGCATGCGGACGCCGGTCTGGCTGGGCTACGCCAATCTGGGCGACAATCAGGAACAGATCATCTTCGAACAGCAGCAATTTCTGGACCGTTTCGTCCGGGAAGCGCGGACGGACCGGGTGCGCCCGGCAAGTATCCGGCTGGAAACCGATGCCGACAATGTCGCGCGAAGCTGGCCTGCGCCGACGCCCGGCCAGCCGCCGCTGCTGACGCTGGCGATGCAGCCCTCTCCCGCATTCGGCGATTATCGCGGGGCGATCCGTTTCCGGCTGCCGCCCCGTCAGGCGGACGGGTCGGAGGAACCGGTGATCCCCAGCCTGCAGATCGATACGCTCGCCGATCCCGTCATGGCCGCCGCCCTGGCGCCGATGGTGCGCGGGCGGCATGTGCTGATCGGCGGCGACATCGTGGATGTCGACCAGTTCGAGACGCCGCTGTCGGGGCGGCAGGCGCGGTCGACCATGATCGGGCTGGAAGTGCATGCGACAATGCTCGCCCAGTTGCTGGACGGAGCAAGGCTGCCTGCGGTGCCGCGGGGGTGGCGCTGGCTGGCGGCCCTTCTGGTCGTCGGGGCGGCGGGGCTTACCAGCCTGGCGGAGTTGCGCTGGTACGCGCTGGTCCCGGCTCTGGCGGTGCAGGCCGGGGCGATTGCCGGGGGGCCGATCTGGTTGCAGGCACGGGGCTGGGATACGAAGGGCCTGCCCGCCGTCGGCTGGGTGCTCGGCTGGGTGCTGGCCTTCACGGCCATCGGCGTGGCGGCGCGGGCGGTGACGTCGCAGCAGCGGCGTTTCGCGCAAGCGGCGCTGGGCAAATATCTGCCCCGCGACATTGCGGCCCAGATTCTCGCCGAACCGGAGAAACTGGCGCTGCATGGCGAGAAGCGGGAGATCTTCACCCTGTTCACCGATCTGGAGGGCTTCACCAAGCTCAGCCACGCCATCGCCCCGGAAATGGTGGCGCAATTGCTGAACCGCTATCTCGATATGTTGAGCGATGTGGTGCTGGCCCATGGCGGGACCATCGACAAATTCGTGGGCGATGCGGTGGTGGCCTTCTGGGGCGCGCCCATCGCGCGGCCCGACGACGGGCGCAACGCCGCGCTGGCGGCCTATGCGATGTGGCAGGCGGGGGAGGCGTTCCGCCGCGACCTGCCGCCCGGCGTGCCCCCGATCGGGCGGACCCGCGTCGGGTTGCACCATGGCGATGCCATCGTCGGCAATTTCGGCGGCGAGGGGCGCATCCAATATACCGCGCTGGGCGACAGCATGAACACCGCGTCACGGCTGGAGGCGGCGAACAAGGCGCTGGAGACCAACGTGCTGGTGAGCCGGGAGGCGATGCTGCTGTCCGGTCTGGACTGGTGGCGACCAATGGGGCGAGTGCGCCTGAGGGGACGGTCCACGCCCGTCGACCTGTTCGAACCCGCGCCCGATTTCCCGGTCGAGGAGCGGGCGGCGCTGGCCGGGATATTGGTTGCCCTCGATAGCGAGGATGCCGTAACGCAAAATCAAGCGCGGGAACGGCTCAAAGAGATGACTAACCATCATCCGGATGATGCGGCGATCGCCAATCTACTATATCGTTCCGAGCATATCGGGGAAGGAGGCGGGATTTATGGCTTGGGGTAAGCTTGCCGCGCAGTGCGCGCTGGCCGGAGCCTTGGTGATTGGCCTTGGAGCCCATGCCTGGGCCGAAACCATGGTGGTCCGCGCAACGGGTCCATCCGCCGCCGCCTACAAGCCGGGGAGCAAGCTGGCCGATGGCGGATCGCTGGTCCTGAAGGCTGGCGATGTGGTGACGCTGCTGGATGCGAAGGGCACGCGGACCTTGCGCGGGCCGGGCAGCTTCGGCGTCACGGCCTCGGCCAGCGCCGCGCCCGCCAATAGCGTCACGCTGTCCGCCCTGCTGGATACCAAGCGGGTGCGGCGCGCCCGGACCGGCGCGGTTCGCGGCGGACTGGGCGATGCGCCTGCCGCCCCGCCGCGCCGGCCCAATCTCTGGATGGTGGATATCGCGCAATCCGGAACGCTCTGCATCGCCGATCCGGCGGCGGTTCGCCTGTGGCGCGCCGATACGGCCAAGCCCGCGACGGTACGGATCAGTGGCGAGGGGGTGCAGGCGACGGCGAATTTCGGGGCAGGCGAATCGGTGGCCGCCTGGCCCGCCGCCGCGCCGGTGCGGGAGGGCGCGGCCTATCGCCTGAGCGATGGCGCGCGTGCCGCCGATGTCCGCTTCACGCTGGTCGGCGCGGTGTCGCCGGGACTGGACGGCGTGGCATCCAGCCTGTTGGCCCATCAATGCGCGGCACAGCTCGATCTGCTGGTGGAGACGGCGGCGCTGAAGGACGGGCCGGCGCGGAATTGATTGTAGCGGCGCCGATGCGCTGTTACCCGGCGACGGTCGCGGGGAAAGGGAATGACGGGCCATAAAAGGCCCGCGCCTGAAAGAAGACAGGGAGTGGCGGCCGCAAGGGAAGGCCGCCTGACGATGTGGGGACATCTATGGGGATGAAGGGGCAGGTGCGGGCTTCGGGTTTCAGGCGATCGTCGGCTTTGGTGCTGGCGATGCTGATGCCGGTGGCCGCCATGGCGCAGGTCGCGCCGCGCGCGCCGACACGCGAGGAATTGTCGCCTGGCCAGGTGGCGGGCGACGCGGCCCGGCAAAACAGCCGCCTGACGGTGGTCGGCGGGGTCGAGCGTGCGCCCTGCCCGCTGGCCGATCCGCGCTATGCCGATGTCACGGTCAATTTCGCGGATGTGCGGTTCGACGGGCTGCGCATCGTCGATCCTGCCGCGCTGGAGGACAGCTGGCGCGAGTTTGCGGGGCATGACGTGTCCATCGCCAGCCTGTGCGAAGTGCGCGACCGGGCGGCGACGGCATTACGCCAGATGGGCTATCTGGCCGCCGTGCAGGTGCCGCCCCAGCGGATCGAAAAGGGGGGGACGGTCCGCTTCGACATCTTCATGGCGCGGCTGGTCGCGATCGAGCTGCGCGGCGATGCGGGCAATAGCGAGAGGCTGATCGCCGCTCATATGGAGGCGCTGAAAGGCCAGCCGGTCTTCAATGTGCGCCAGGCGGAGCGGCATCTGCTGCTGGCCCGCGATCTGCCCGGCTATGATGTCCGGCTGGCGCTGCGTCCGGCGGGGACGGCCCCCGGCGACGTGGTGGGCGAGGTGCAGGTGGTGCGCCAGCGGGTCGAGCTGGACGTCAATGTCCAGAATTTCGGCAGCAATGCGGTCGGGCGCGTCGGCGGGCTGGCGCGGGTGCGGTTCAACGACATGACCGGGCTGGGCGACAGCACGGTGTTCAGCATCTTCAAAACCGCGCAGCCGAGCGAACAGACGGTGCTGCAAGTCGGGCACAGCATGGCGGTGGGCAGCGACGGGCTGCGGCTGTCGGGCGACCTCACCTATGCGTGGAGCAAGCCGGGGATCGACGGCGTGCCCCTGTCCTCCGAAACCATGATCGCGACGGCGGCGCTCGCCTATCCGCTGGCGCGACGGCAGGTGCATACGCTGCTGGCGACGGGCGGGCTGGATGTGGTCAACCAGGATCTGCGTTTCGGTTCGGGTCCGGTAAAGGATAGGCTGTCGCGCGACCGGCTGCGCGTGCTGTTCCTGCGGCTGGAGGGCGAACTGGTCGATCCGGACAGCATCGTCAGCACGACCGGCTATTCGGGGATAGAACCCAAATGGCGCCTGGGCGGGGCGGTGGAAGTGCGTCAAGGCATTGACGGGCTGGGCGCGAGCCAGCCTTCCACGCCGATCAGCCAGCTTGGCGGCGATCCTTCGGCCTTCGTCATCCGGGCGAACGCGCAGGCGGAATATCGACCGGTGCCGAATTTCACCTTCGCGCTGGCGCCCAGGGCTCAATATAGCCCGGACGTGCTGCTCTCCTACGAGCAGATGAGCGCGGGCAATTATACGGTCGGGCGCGGTTACGATCCCGGCGTGCTGACCGGCGACAGCGGCGTCGGCGTAGCGGCGGAACTGCGTTACGGCAGGATCATGCCGCGTGGGCCGGGGGCCTTCGCTTTTCAGCCCTTCGTCTTCTTCGACGCGGCGTGGATGTGGCATGAGGGCGCCAATTTCGCCGGACTCGATCCGCAGAAGCTCTATTCGGCAGGCGGCGGCCTGCGCGCGACCTGGGACAATCATGCCCGGATCGACCTGACGCTGGCGACGCCGCTGCGCAAGGCCGGTTTCCAGACCGAACGGGGCGGCACGCGGCTGCTCTTCTCTATCACCACGCAGCTTGCGCCGTGGAGGCGATAATGATGGACAAGTCCCGCACCCGTTCGACGCTAAGCCTGCTGGGCGGCTGCGTCAGCGTGATCGCTCTCGGCTGGAGCATGCCCGCCGCCGCGCAGACCGCCTTTCAGGGCAATCCTTCGGTGGTGTTGGGATCGGCATCGATCACGCGGGGGATGACCGACACCATCGCGGTCGACGGCCCGGAAACCGTCATCAACTGGACACCGAGCGACACCGGCGGGACGGGAACCATCGACTTCCTGCCCACGGGGCGCACCGCGCAGTTCACCGTCAATACCAGCGCGCCGCTGACCGATTATACGGTGCTGAACCGCATCCTGCCGGTCGACGGCAACGGCCTGCCGGTGTCGCGCATCGTCGCGCTCAACGGCACTGTGCAGTCCGACCTGTTCGGCAGCACGGGCGGCAAGATATGGTTCTATGCGCCCGGTGGAATCATCGCCGGGCCGACCAGCACATTCAACGTGGGGTCGCTGGTGCTGACCACCAACGACATCGACCTGAGCGGACCCAATGGCGGCAGCCTCTACGGACCCAATGGCGAAATCCGCTTCCGGGGCGTAGCGGGCAGCGGCGCGGCGGTCGAGGTGCAGGCGGGCGCGCAGATCGATGCGCAGGTGGCGGGCAGCTATGTCGCGCTGGTGGCGCCGCGCGTGGTGCAGGCGGGGACCGTGACCGTCGACGGATCGACGGCCTATGTCGGCGCGGAATCGGCCGATATCACGATCAACGGCGGCCTGTTTGACATAGCGATCACCGCCGGGACCACCGACGCCAATGGCGTGGTGCATAGCGGCACGACGAGCGGACCGGCATCGGCCGGAAGCGTAGACGCGCAGCGCGTCTATATGGTCGCGGTGCCGAAGAACAACGCGCTGACCATGCTGCTATCGGGCAATGTAGGATATACGCCGGCGGGGACAGCGACCCCCGACGGGAGCGCGATCATACTCTCGGCGGGCTATGATATTGCAGGCGGGAGCCTGGTCCCGGCGCGCAACGTCACGGCAGGCGCGGACGCTGGCTTCAGCGTGGGATCGGGCGACTGGCAGAACGACCTGACCGGCGCGGCGACCGGCGACATCCTGATCCAGCCTGCGGCCGCCACCCATTTCCTGGGCAATGTCGCGCTCTCTGCCGAGCGGAGCATCACCCTGCGGGCCGACCAGTCGGGCGCGATCACGGCCGACAGGGATATGAGCCTGACCGCCGGGATCGGCGCGGTGGGCGGTCGCATCGACCTGCTCGCCTTTGGCGGCAGCGGCGCGGCGGCGACCAACGGGCAGATCGGCGTCACCGGCAATCTGACTCTGAACGCCATCGGCAATGGCGAGGCTGGCGTCAGCGCGCCGCCGCTGATCGGCGCGGACGCCAGTGGCGGGACGATCAACCTGATCGCGACAGGCGGTGCAATCGAGGCGGCGAGCCTGATCGCCAATGCCGTGGGCTATGCCGGTTATGGCAGCGACCGTTCCGGCAATGCGACGGGCGGCGCGATCACCCTGTCGGCGCTGACCGCCGCCGGACCGTCCGGCACGGAAGGGGGGACGCTGCGCTTCGGCAGCACGTCGCTCGACGCTTCGGCGGGCAGCGCCTTTCAGGTTTCGGTGCCTCCGGTCGATGGCGGCGATGCGCTGGGCGGCAGCATCGCGCTGACCGGAACATCCGGCGGCGCGATCACGGGCGGGCTTGATCTGGGAACGGTCAGCGCCAGCGCGCAGGCGACCGCCGGCGTGGCGAGCACCGGCACCGCAGGCAGCGCGACCGGCGGCAATATCGGCGTGACCATATCCAGCGGCACGCATCAATGGGCGAGCTTCTTCGCGGACGTCAGCGCCGCCCCCGGCTATACGACCGATGGCGGCATCTATGGCGCGGCGATCCCCGGCGCGACCGGCATCGATATCGACATCGGCGGGACGGGCCAGCTCGACATATTGAATTCCGTTTCGCTCTATGCCGATGCGCGGGGCTTTGGCGGCGGGGCTTCGGGCGGCGTCTTGCGGGGCGGACGGATCAATGTCTCCGCGCATGACGGCGGCAGCTTCTCCATCGCGCAGGATCTGTTCGCCAGCGCGGATGCCTCCAGCTTTCCGGCTTTTGCGGGATCGACCTTCCCCTCGCCCCGAACGGCGGATGTGATTGGCGGCATCATCAGCATCGGCGCGGCGGGCGGCAGCTTCAGCGCGGCCGGGCTGTACGCCAGCGCCAGCGGTTCGGCGGGCGACGCGCCCGGCGTGGCGGGCAGCGGAACGGGTGGCGGCGTGACGCTGTTCGCCAGCGCATCGGGCGGGCAGCGGGGCAGCTTTTCACTGACCGATTGCGTCAACTATCTTTGCCGCGTCTCCGCCGATGGCCGTGGCGCTGCGGGCATGGACGGTTCGAACGGCACGGGCGGTTCGGTCCTGCTCTATGCCAGCGACGCTGATTTTTCGGCGGTGGCCGACCTTTCGCTGCATGCCGACGGCATGGGCGGCGGCGCTGCGTCGGACGGGGTGGCGGGACGCGGCGGCGACGGCTTGGGCGGCAGCGTGACGGTAGAAAGCCGCCTTGGCGCGGCGGGGAGCGCCGACCTTCAATTCGGCAATCTTTTCCTGTCGGCGGAGGGGGGATCGGCTCCTTCGATCGACGGCATGTTCTTCAATGGCGGGGATGCCGGAAACGGGACGGGAGGCACGGCCCATATCGCCATATCGGGCGGCACGCTGACCGCCGATCTGGCGGATGCGCGGGCGACCGGCTTTGGCGGAGCCGCCGCCGAAAACTGCCTGACCTGCGAAGGTGGCGGGACGACGCCGTTTCAGGCGGGCAGCGGGCTTGGCGGGTCCGCCGGTTTCCTGATTTCAGGCGGGACGGCGACCATCGGCACGCTGACGCTGGGCGCGCAGGGAACCGGCGGCGAAGCGGATGGAGCGAGCGATCCTCAGTCGGCGGCGGCGCTTGCGGGCGCGGGGCTGGGCGGCGGCGCGTTGCTGGAATCGCGTGGCGGGACGCTGCAATTGACCACCCTCACCGTCGATGCGAGCGGCGCGGGTGGCGCGGGCTATCCGGTCTTTCAGGCGGACGGCGCCGATGGTGGGACCGGCACGGGCGGCAATGCGGCATTGCTGATGACCGCCGGGGGCAACGGGCAGATCACCATCGATGGCGCGGCTATCGTCCGGGCGCTGGGCAAGGGCGGCATCGGGGCGGAGACGAGCGTCGACGGCGCTGGCATTTATCGCGCCGGTTCAGGCGGCGGCGGCACGGGCGGCATGGTGGATGTGACGCTGGCAGGGGGCCGGTTGAGCGCGCCTTCGCTGCTGGTTTCGGCGGAGGGCATTGGCGGGGCGGGCGGCAATAACGGCAGCGACGGCGCGGGCGGCGATGCGGGAGACGGAACGGGCGGCACGGCGCGCTTTTCCTATCTGAACGAGGGCCATGTGATCGGCGCGGTCACGGTCAAGGCCGACGGAACGGGCGGCCAGGCAGGCGATAACGGCTTCAGCAGCTTCGACAACAATGGCAATCCGACCTTCTTCTATGGCGTGGGCAGCGGCGGCGCGGGGGGCCGGGGTTTCGGCGGTAGCGCCTCCATGCTGGTCGATGTCGACCCTGTTTTCGCGAGCCTGACCGTCAGCGCCGATGGCGTCGGCAGCATGGGCGGCAGCGGCGGGACAGGCGGCGCGGGCGGCATGGGAACGGGCGGCGCGGCGACGCTCAACCTGGCGTTCGGCGCGACGACGGTCAGCGGCGCGCTGCGCGTGACGGCTCTGGGCCTGGGCGGTCTGGGCGGCGCGGGCTATGACAATAACGGCGGGCGGGGCGGCGATGCCTTGGGCGGGATCGCGACGTTCGGCCTGTCGGGATCGTCGACCGTGCTGGATGCGGGCGATATCGGCGTGCTGGCCGAAGCGCTGGGCGGTGCGGGGGGCCAGAGCGGCCTGAGCAGCGGCGCGGGGCTTGCCGGTGCGGACGGCGGCCATGCGACCGGCGGCACAGCGCTGTTCGACCTGAGCGCAGGCGCCAGCGCGATAACGGGCGCCGCCTTGCGGGTCAGCGGCAATGCGACGGGTGGCGACGGGACCATCGGCACGGCGGGGCCGGTCGGCGGCGATGGCGGAGCGGGCGGCAATGCCAGCGCCGGGTCAGCGACTTTGCGGATCAACGGCGCGCGCATGACGCTTGGCGGTGGCTTGCAGCAGACGCCCGGCTACAGCGTGACGGCTGTCGGTCTGGGCGGACAAGGCGCAGATGGCAGCGCGGGCAGCAATGCGGGACTGAGCGGCGGCCTTGGCGGTCGGGGCGGCGACGGTGCAGGCGGTATCGCAGCGTTCGATGCGGTCGATGGCGATTATGTGCTGGGCGGCATCACGGTGCTGGCGGACGGGCTGGGCGGCTTTGGCGGGATCGGCGGGACCGGGCCGGGAGGCAGTTCGGCCGCGGGAGCGACCGGTGCGGGCAGCGGCGGCACCGCCAGCTTCGGCAATGGCGACAGCGGCACGCTGCTGCCGGGGGCGCAGCGGCTGATCGACGGGCTTTTCATGAGCGCAAGCGGTGATGCCAGCGGGCGCGTCCTATTGGCCGACAGCAGCACGGCGGCCGGTGGCGGCCTGCGCGTCAGCGGATCGATGGCGCTGGCCAGTCTGGGCGCGCCGGTCGCGGGCTTTTCCGGGATTTCCGTCACCGCCATCAACGGCGTGCAGGTCGGCGGAAGCGCCGACTTCGCGAGCGACGGGCCGCTCTCCTTCGCCTTTGCTGGCACGGGTGGAGTGACGGTGAGCGGCGCGCTGACGGGCCTGTCGGCCACGCGCATCGACCTCAGCCACAGCGGGAGGCCCGCGGGCAGCGACAGCCTGTCCGCCGACAGCATATTGTTCACGACGCCGGGGGATGTGAGCCTGCTTTCGGCTGGGGCGCTGCGGGCGGCAGGCGGGATCACGATCCTGAGCGCGGGCGGCAACATCAACCTCGCCAGCGGCAGCGCGTTGAA
This sequence comes from Sphingobium sp. JS3065, assembly GCF_026427355.1. Classification (NCBI taxonomy): domain Bacteria; kingdom Pseudomonadati; phylum Pseudomonadota; class Alphaproteobacteria; order Sphingomonadales; family Sphingobiaceae; genus Sphingobium; species Sphingobium sp. JS3065. The sequence continues at coordinate 247,428 of NZ_CP102665.1, read as the reverse complement.
TGCGGGCGGCGATATGCAGCTCCTGGCGCAGGGCGGCCTCAACGGCGCAGGCGCGGCTGCGCAGGCATCCGGGGCGATCGTCATGACCGCCAACGGCGGCGGGATCGCCATCGGCAGCGCAGCGGCGGGCGGCGCTCTGACGCTGTCCGGGTCAGGCATCGGCGCATCCAGCTTATCGGCAGGCGGCCAGAGCCTGTTGAACGCAGGTACGGGCAGTCTGATCGTAAGCGACATCGCATCGGTGGGCGCGATTACGGCCAATGGCGGCACCGTCGGCCTTGGCGCAACCGGCACCATGAACATCGCCCAGGCCAATGCCTCATCCGGACCGTTGATATTGAATGCGGGAGGCGCTCTTTCCATCGTCGACGCGAGCGCGGCGGGCGATATGACGCTGGGCGGCGGAACGATCGCAGCGACGACGCTCAATGCCGGGGGATCGCTGATCGCCGCCGCGACGGGAGGCGCGAGCTTCGGCAGCGTGACGTCGCAGACGGGCGACATCCTGTTGAATGCCGGGGGGCTGCTCAGCCTGTCCGCTCTGGTCAGCGCGCGGACGATCACGATCGGATCGAGCGACATCGTCATCGGCGGCGCGGCGCAGGTCGGCAGCCTGACCGGGACGAGCCGCATCGCCTTCCGTGCGGTGAACCTGCAACAACCGGCTTATGTAGGCGGCAATGACGTGGCCGGAACCTACAGCCTTTCGGCGGCGGAACTGGCGCGGGTCGCGGCGGCCGATCTCGCCATCGACGTTCCTGCGCGGGGCGTGGCGGGGACGCCGGACGTCATCGTGCAGGATCTGACGATCGGCACGGCCAATCTGCCGAGCGGCGGGGTGCTGTCGATCGGAACCGGCGGACATCTGCGCGTTCAGGGCGCGGTACGGATGACGGGACGTTCGGGACAGGGCGGGTTGACGCTGTCCGCTGGCCAGGCGCTGGAAGTCGTCGCTGGCCCCGGCCTGATCGACATCGGCGACGGCAATGGCGGATTGGGCGGCGTGCTGACGCTCGACAGCCCAAGCATCATCGTCGCGACCTTGTCCGCCATTGCGGATGTCGCGGCGACGGGTTCGCTCTATGCCAATGATCTGCGCCTGGCGCAGAATGACGGATTGGCGAACGATGCGGGCATGCTGCGCGCGGGGACCATCCGGGCAAATGCGGCCCAGGCCTTCTTCATCCAGAATTCGGGCGTTTCCAGCGCGATCCTGGACCGGCGCGGCTTTACCGCCAATGACCTGATAATCAATTCGCAGGGCACAGGACTGCGGATCGCGGTCAATGGACAACTGGTCCTGTCGACGGGCGGCTTCGCGCAGGGGTTGGAGACGATTCCGCTGGTCGCGGTCAACGGCTCCTATGCGCCGGGATCGAAGGTCAATGGCTGCCTGATCGGCAATCCCGCCGCCTGCTTCAGTTCCGCTTTCGACAGCCGGGATACATGGAATGGCGTGCTGGACCCTTCGGTGCAGGCCGGGCGCATCTTCACCCTGTCCCTGATCGAATTGCGCGACATCGTGGCGCAGGGCTATCCGCCGCTGATCGACGAGCCGGTTACCGGCGCGGGCAATGAGGATTTGTGGGAACGGTCCTGCGGCGGACCGGGCGAACAGACCTGCGACGCGCCTTGACCGATCCGAGCCAAAACGGGATTGAAACGACGGGTCGAACCCGTAGAGAGAAATGCGCGGCGGACGTAAGGGAAAGCGTCCGAATCAGCCGGCACGGGGGTGTGAATGGGGGGCGGTAAGGACAGGGTGGTCGGCAGGCCCTTGGGCGGCGTGGCGTTGGCCGCCATGCTGCTGGCGGCGCTGTTGCTGATCAGCTTGCCCGGTGGCGGATCGGGAGCGGCGGATGCGGCTCCGGCAAGCCGGACCTATACCGGGGTAGCTTCCTGCGCCGGATCGACCTGTCACGGACGGATGGAAGGCGACGGCAAGGTCGTCCGCCAGGACGAGTTGATGCGCTGGCAGGAGCCTTCCACGCCGGGGGGGGCGCATAGCCGGGCCTTTGCGGTGCTGAACGGCGCGCGGGGGCAGCAGATCGCGGCCACGTTGGGGCTGGGGGACGCGGCTTCGGCGCCCGCCTGCCTGGGGTGCCATTCCACTCCGGCGGGGGCGCGTGGGGCGCGCTTTCTGGCGCAGGATGGCGTGGGTTGCGAAGCCTGCCATGGCGCGGCGAGCGGCTGGATCGCCTCCCACTATGCCGTCGGGGCGAGCCATGCCGCCAATGTCGCGGCGGGGATGACGCCGCTGGACCGTCCGCAGGCGCGGGCGTCAGTCTGCCTCGACTGTCATTTCGGCAGCGCCCGCGATGGACAGTTCGTCACCCACCGGATCATGGCGGCGGGCCATCCGCGCATTTCCTTTGAACTGGACCTTTTTTCCTCCATGCAGGCGCATCATGACGAGGATGCTGACTATGCTGCGCGCAAGGGGCGGACCGACAGTCTGAAGCTGTGGGCCGTGGGCCAGGCGATGGCGGTCGAGCGGGCGCTGACCCTTTATGCCGGGGCGAAGGGGACGGAGGGGGCTTTCCCCGAATTTTACTTCTTCGACTGCCAGAGTTGCCATCGCCGCATCTATGATCAGGCGGAACGCAGCAAGACTTGGGAAACCAATCCGGGGCGGCCGATCCCGGCGGGCATGCCGCCCTTCAATGACGAGAATATGATCATGCTTTCGGCGGCGGCGCGGGTTGCCGCGCCGGTGCTGGCCGGGCGCTTCGATGCCGACAGCCGGGCGTTCCATGCGGCGATAGCGCGGGATCGGCCCGCGGCGGTCGCGGCGGCGGGCAAGCTGGCGGGGAGTACTCGCGCCTTGGCCGACGCCTTTGCGGCGGGCGGGATGCGGGGCGACATGGCCTTCGCCATCGTGCGAGAGATTGCGGGCAGCGCCATATCGTCGCGCTTCACCGATTATGAAGGATCGGTGCAGGCGGTGATGGCGGTCGACACGCTGCTCAACGGCATGGTCAAATCGGGCCGCGTGACCGTGGGCGCGGCGGCGGGCATCCGGGCGGACGTCAATCGCGCCTATGCGGCGGTGAAGGAACCGAACGGCTATCGCCCCGGCGAGTTTCGTTCGGCCCTTGGCAGCGCGGCGCGCAGTATCGGGGCGCTCCAATGAGAGGGCGGCACCACCGGCTGAGCGCGCTGACGGCGAGCGCGGCGCTGATCCTGTCCTCCTGCGGCGGCGGGGGAGAAGAGGGCAGTGGCACGCCGACGCCCAGCCCGACGCCTACGCCAACACCGACCAGCCTTTATGCCGCACCCGCGCAGGAAGCGCTGACGGTGGCGGATGTGGAGTCGGTCGTCGCCCATGCCGTGGCGGAGGCGCAGGCGCGGAGCCTGCCCGCCGTCATCGCCGTGACCGACCGGGTGGGCAATGTGCTGGCGGTGTTCCGCATGGCCGGAGCGCGGGCGAGCGCCACCACCAGCGCCGCGCCCAATGGCGACAATATCGACGCGCAGAACCTGACCGTCCCGGCGGAGGCGGGGGCCATCGCCAAGGCGATCACGGGGGCCTATCTGTCGAGCGGCGGCAACGCCTTTTCCACCCGCACGGCGAGCATGATCGTGCAGCAGCATTTCCCGCCCGCGCCGACCACGGCGGGGTTGGAGAGCGGCCCGCTGTTCGGCGTGCAGTTCAGCCAGTTGCCCTGTTCGGACCTGTCGGCGCGTTTCGTTTCTTCCGGGGCGACGGCGATGATCGGGCCAAAGCGTTCGCCCCTGGGGCTGGCGGCCGATCCGGGCGGGTTTCCGCTTTACAAGAACGGCGTGGTGGTCGGCGGCATCGGCGTGATGGCGGACGGGGTCTATGGCTCCGACGGCAATATCCTCGACGATGACAATGATCCTGAGGAATATATCGCGCTCGCGGGGACGCTGGGGTTCGAAGCGCCGGAGGGCGTCCGCGCCAATCGCATCACCGTGGACGGCACATCGTTGCGCTATTCCGATGCGGCTTATTCCGGCCTGCTCGCGACGGGCGCGGTGAGCTTCGCCGCCATCAACGGGAGCGGAGGCTCGCTGGTCGCGGTGCGCGGCTATTATGGCGATCCTGCGCCGACGATCCTGGCGGGGATTGCCTACGGCACCGAAGCGTCCGGCGTGCGACGAGCGCGAACCGCCGAATTTTCCAAGACCGACGCCTTCGTGCTGAGCGACGGGTCGGGCAATGACCGTTTCCCGATCCGCGCCGGGACCGACGCGGGCGACGTGGCGCAGCCGCTGACGGCGGCGGAAGCCACCGCCATCCTGGAAGAAGCCTTCGCCATCATGAGCCGGGCGCGGGCGCAGATACGCCAGCCGCTCGACAGCCGGGCGCAAGTGACGATCAGCCTGGTCGATACGCGGGGGCAGGCGCTGGGCATCGTCCGCTCGCCCGACGCGCCGATCTTCGGCACGGATGTCAGCTTGCAGAAGGCGCGAACAGCGGCGTTCTTCTCCAATTCCCATGCCGCGTCGGACCTGCTGGCGAGCGGCAGCGCCGATGTCGCGGCCTTCGTGGGCAAGGCGCGGACGTTCCTCAACGATCCTTCCGCGCTGACCGGTCGGCATGCCTTTACCGACCGCGCCAACGGCAATCTGTCGCGACCCTATTTCCCCGATGGCGAGGTCGGGCGGCCCAATGGCCCCTTCTCCCGGCCCATCGCGCAGTTCAATCCCTTCTCGACCGGCCTGCAATCGGCGCTGGTGGTGGGCGATCTCGCCGCGCATCTCGCTTATGTGACGGGCGCCAGCGCGGTCGATACGCCGCAGCGTTGCTCGGCGGTGCCGACCGTCTCCAACCGGAACCGGGTGCAGAACGGCATCCAGATATTCCCCGGTTCCGTACCCATCTATCGCGGCAATGTGCTGGTGGGCGCCATCGGCGTGTCGGGCGACGGCATCGATCAGGACGATATGATTGGCTTCCTTGGCCTCAACAATGCCGGGACGCGGGTTGGGGGCATCGGCAATGCGCCCGCGGCGATCCGGTCGGACCAGATCGTTGTCGACCTGGGCAATGCGTCCGTGCGGCTGCGCTATGTGAACTGCCCCTTTGCGCCGTTCCTCGACAGTGGATCGCAAAATGTCTGTGCAGGGCTGTAAGGAATGGGTCTGGTCTCGCTCCTGCCGCTATTCGCACTGGCCCAGCCCGGTGAGCCGGTGCCGCCGCCTCCGCCGGAAAACTGGCAGGAGATTTTGGACGCCGACCGGCAGTCCATCGAAGGCCGCCGCCGCCCCGGCTATGAAGCGCCGCTGCCCGAAGCGGTGACGCAGGACAATAAGGGCGCCGTCCGCGCCCCTCCGCCCGAAGCATTCCCTACCGATCAGGTGCCGATCCCGGATCGCTGGCGGCTGATCGAGAGCCTGGGCGTGGTGAAGGAGCGCTGGTTCGATCCCTATGGCCAGAACACGCTGAAAGGCGACCGTCCTCTGGACCGTGAGAAGGTGAAGTGGCTGCCGATCAAGGGTGAGGACTGGTTCTTCGTCGCCAATGCGGTGAGCGACACGGTGCTGGAGCCGCGCACCTTCCCCATCCCGGTCGGCGTGCAGACGACCGAGCGGCCCGGCAATCTGAACGTCTTCGGCAAGGATGCGAGTGTCGTGTTCAGCCAGACCTTCATCGGCGGCGTGGCGTTGATCAAGGGAGCGACCGCCTTCAAGCCGCCGGAGATCGAATATCGGCTGACGCTGGCGCTCAACGTCAATCATGTGAATGTGCCGGAACGGCGCGTGCTGTTCGTGGAGCCGTCCAGGCCGTCGCACCGCACCGACCATTTTCTGGGGGTGCAGGAAGCCTTTGTCGACTATCACCTTGCCAACACGTCGGATCGCTATGATTTCCGGTCGGTTCGGGTGGGTATCCAGCCATTCCAGTCGGATTTTCGCGGCTTTCTGTTCAACGATCAGCAGCTTGGCATCCGATTGTTCGGCAATCGCGACAATAATCGATTCCAGTTCAATCTGGCCGCTTTCTGGCGGCTGGAGAAGGATACCAATAGCGGGTTGAATTCGGTCGTGCGGTCGCCGCGCAACGACTGGGTGTTTATCGCCAATCTCTATCGCCAGGACTTCCTGATCCCCGGCCTCACCAGCCAGATCACCGCCGTCTACAATATGAACCGTGAGAAGCGGGACGTGGAGATAGACGATAACGGCTTTCCGGTGCGCCCGGCGCTGCTTGGCGACTTACGGGGGCGGGAATATGATGTCGTCTATCTTGGCTATAATGCCGATGGACGGGTCGGGCGGGTGAACCTGACAGCGGCGCTCTATGGCGCGCTGGGGGAGGACCGGAACAGTTTCTTCACGTCGAAACCCGCGCAAATTCGCGCTTTTTTTGCCGCTGCGGAGGCAAGTGTCGACAAGGATTGGATGCGATTTCGCCTGTCGGGTCTCTATGCCAGCGGCGATGGCGATCCCTATGACAATCGCGAGAACGGGTTCGATGCGATTTTCGAGAATCCGGTCTTTGCGGGCGCCGACACCAGCTATTGGATCAGACAGACCATTCCCTTTGCAGGCGGCGGGCGCGTGATCGGCATCAACGGGCGCAACGGCATCCTGAACTCGCTGCGTTCGTCGAAGGAGCAGGGGCAGTCGAACTTCAACAATCCCGGCACGATGCTGCTGGGGGCGGGGGCGGATTTCGACCTGATGCCGGAACTGCGCCTGTCGGCCAACGCCAACCATCTCTGGTTCCAGAATACGGCCACGCTTCAGGCGCTGCGCAATGAAGGCAGCATTCCAAAATCGATCGGTTGGGATCTTTCGACGGCGGCAATCTGGAGGCCGCATGCGACGCAGAATATCGTGTTCCGCCTGTCGGGTGCGACTTTGCTGCCAGGAGCGGGATTTCGCGACCTCTTCACCAATAGCGAGCGAAACCGGAATTATTATTCGGTCCTCGCCAATGTGATCTTGAGTTACTGATGCGCTGGCTTCTCTACCCGTCATTCCCGCGAAAGCGGGAACCCATCTCCAACGCTGCATCCGGTCGGGAGGTTCGGAAATGGATTCCCGCTTTCGCGGGAATGACGGGATTGTTGCTGATCGCAGCGCTCCTCATCCCTGTCGCTATCCTTCATGCCTCGGACGCAGAAAAGCCGGTCGAGCGCCACTACACCCCCGCGCCACCCGCGCCGATGAGCCAGACCGCCGAACAGGTCGCGGCCAAATCGGACGGTTGCTATAGCTGCCACACCAAGACCGACGAGCCGTCCATGCATGCGACACCTGCGGTCATGCTGGGCTGCACCGACTGCCATGGCGGCAATGCGGCGGTGCGCGGCCATCCTGAACTGGGTTTCGAAGACCCCGCCTATGTCGCGGCACGGGAAAAGGCGCATGTCCTGCCGCGCTATCCCAAGAGCTGGCACTATCCCTCCTCCGCGAACCCACAGCGCACCTACACGCTGCTCAACCGCGAAGCGCCGGAGTTCGTCCGCTTCGTCAACCCCAGCGACTATCGCGTGGCGCGGGACGCCTGCGGATCATGCCACATGCAGGTCATCGAAGCGGCGGAGCGTTCGCTGATGGCGTCGGGCGCGATGCTGTGGGGCGGGGCGGCCTATAATAACGGCATCGTCCCCTTCAAGAACTACATCTTCGGGGAAGCCTATACCAAGGACGGCAAGCCCGCGAAGATCGTCTCGCCCGGCAGTTCTCCGGGCACGCTCACGCCTGAGCAGAAGGCACGGGGCGCGCTGGCGGAACTCTACCCGCTGCCGACCTGGCAGGTGATCCCGCCGGGCGACGTCTTCCGCGTGTTCGAGCGCGGCGGGCGCAATATCGCCACGCAATTCCCGGAAATCGGCCTGCCCAATCCGACAGGCTCGATCCAGCGGCTGGAGGAACCGGGACGGCCCGACCTCAAGCAATCCAATCGCGGCCCCGGCACTGGTTTGCGCGTGGCGATCCCGGCGCTCAACATCCACAAGACCCGGCTCAACGATCCCTATATGTGGTTCATGGGCACCAACGACCAGCCTGGCGACTATCGCCATTCGGGCTGTTCGGGCTGCCATGTCGTCTATGCCAATGACCGCGAGCCGCGCCACAGCCTGGTCTACGCCCAATATGGCCGCGACGGGCAGTCCGCCACGGTCGATCCCACCATCGCGGCCAAGACGAGCCATGGCGGGTTGAAAGGTCCGCATGGCGAGACCGTCAAGCCGGATCATCCGGTCGCCGCCGTCAAGGAGAGCGGCCACCCGATCCGCCATGCCTTCACCCGCGCCATCCCGACCGCGCAATGCATGAACTGCCACATGCACCAGCCCAATATCTTCCTGAACAGCTATCTGGGCTACACCATGTGGGACTATGAGTCCGACGCCCCTCTGATGTGGCCGGAGAAGCAGAAATATCCGACCGCCGCCGAGACGCACCAGACGCTGGAACGCAATCCGGAAGGGGCCAGCCCGCGAGGGAAATGGGCGGATCTGGATTTCCTGCGCAACGTCTACGACCTGAACGACAAGGCGAAGGACACGCAATTCGCGGACTATCACGGCCATGGCTGGAACTTCCGCGGCGTCTTCAAGCGCGACCGGGAGGGCAATCTGCTCGACGCGGACGGCAAGATCGTCTCGCCCGACGATCCGGAAAAATGGCGGAGGAAGGGTGAGGACAAGTTCGTCCAGCCCGGCACCAATCCGGGCAAGTCGGTGCATCTGATGGACATTCACGCCGAAAAGGGGCTGCAATGCGCGGACTGCCATTTCGCGCAGGATAGCCATGGCAACGGCTTCATCTATGGCGAAGTGGCGAACGCCATCGAGATCGGGTGCAAGGATTGCCATGGGACGGCCGACGCCTATCCGACGCTGCTGACGTCCGGCCCCGCCGCGCCGCCCAAGGGGACGAACCTGGCTCTGCTGCGCAATCCGGACGGCAAGCGGCGGTTCGAATGGTATTATGACGCCAGCGGGCGGCAGCGGCTGATCCAGCGCTCCATCGTTGATCCGAAGCTGGAATGGGAAGTGTCGCTGGTGAAGGATAGCGTCGATCCGGTCAATCCGCACTTCAACGCCAAGGCGGCGCGGGCCAAGCTGATGAGCCGGTCGGGCGCGGAGGATGGCAGTTTCGCCTTCGGACCCGGCGTGGCGCAGGCGGACCGGGCGCATGGCGACGACAATATGGCCTGCTTCACCTGTCACCTCAGTTGGACGACCAGTTGCGGCGGTTGCCACCTGCCCATCGAGGCGAACTGGAAGACGTCGCTCCACCATTATGACGGGGAGGAGACGCGCAACTTCGCGACCTATAACCCGCAGGTGGCGCGGGATGAAATGTTCCAGCTCGGCAAGCATATGACCACCAAGGGCAATGAAACCGCGCCGGTGCGGTCGACTTCGGCGCTGGTCCTGTCCTCCACCAATATCAATCGCGAGCGCATCTATATTCAGCAGCCGCCTGTGTCCGGCATCGGCTTTTCGTCGCAGGCGTTCGCGCCGCATTTCCCGCATACGGTGCGCAGGACGGAGACGAAGACCTGTTCCGACTGTCATTTGTCGGCGAAGGACGACAATAATGCGATCATGTCGCAACTGCTGCTGCTCGGCACCAATTTCGTGAACTTCGTGGGGATGAACGCCTGGACCGGCCTGGAAGGGGGCTTCGAGGCGATCCGCGTCACCGAATGGGACGAACCCCAGGCCGTGATCGGCAGCTATCTCCATAAATATGCCTATCCCGACTATTGGAAGCTGCATGTCGATCAGAACAAGCGCGAGTTGAAGAATTGGGTGCGCGGCAAGTTCTTCGACAAGAAGGCTTCGGGCGAAACCCAGGCCGTGGAGGAATTCCGCAATGTCGTGAAGGGTACGGCGGGACGTGTCGGATGCCTGCAACTGCGCGGCGAATATATGTATGTGGCCGAAGGGAAGGGCGGTTTCCGCGTCTATGACGTGGCGCCCATCGCGAACAAGGGCTTTTCCGAGCCGATAGTGAGCGGCCCCTTCTCGAAACTCGGCCACAATAGCGGCGTGGCGTCGAAGAATGCGACCTGCATGGCGCTGCCGACGAACCAGCCGATCAATCCATTGCGCAACACGAAGGAATTGCGGGAGATCAACCAGGAACAACCGTTCCTGCCGATCTACAGCTATGCGGCGGTGACGGACAGCGTCGAGGGGTTGATCATGGTCAATATCGAGACCATGGCCGACGGCGAGTTCCGCAACAATTTCCTGAAACGGGCCGTCACCTGGAACCCCGATGGCGTGCTGAACGGGGCGCGGCATATCCAGTTGGCGGGGCAGATCGCCTATATCACCGCCGATGTGGGGCTGGTGGTGGTCGATCTGGCCGATCCGCTGCATCCGCGCCTGGCCGCCGTGCGGCCTTTGAAGGATGCCCGGGCGAGTGCGATCCAGTTCCGTTATCTCTGGGTCACGGATGCGGAGGGGTTGAAGCTGTTCGACGTGTCGCGCCTGACCGATCCGGTGGCGGTGCCGTCCGCGACCGTGAAGCTGGCCGATGCGCGGCGCATCTATCTGGCGCGCACCTATGCCTATGTCGCCGCCAAGGCGGAGGGGCTGGCGATCATCGACATCACCAATCCGCTGCGGCCTAGCATCTACAGGAAAGAAAGCTTCGGCGGCCAGATGACCGATGTGGAGGATGTGATCGTCGGCACGACCAATGCGTCGCTGTTCGCCTATGTCGCGGATGGGCGGGCGGGCATGAAGGTGATCCAGCTCACCAGCCCGGCCAGCCAGCCGAATTTCTACGGCTTCTCACCCGCGCCCAAGCCGGAACTGATCGCCTGGGCGCGGACGCCCTCACCGGCGCTGGCCCTGTCCAAGGGGCTGGACCGCGACCGTGCGGTGGACGAGACGGGCGGGCAGATCGCGGTGTTCGGGCGCTTGGGTTCGCGGCCCTTTACCCGGCCGGAGATGGAGCGGCTGTTCCTGACCTCCAAGGGAATACCCTACAAGGTCAGCGATGAGGTGGACATGAAGGGCTGGAGGCCGCCGCTCAAGGTTCCGTTGGGTCAGTAGGATTTGTGAAATTTGCGGCGGATTTCGGGCAATAGCGACGTTAAAATCCTCCCTGCGCGCAGCGTGGGGAGGGGGACCGCGCGAAGCGTGGTGGAGGGGAAATGGCACAACCTCCGAATCTTCCCCTCCACCCTTCTCCGCGTTCATCTGAGTGGTTCCTTCGACTGCCTACCAAGGTCGCAACAGGCATAGGACTATTTCCGACGCTCAGGCCCTATTCAGGGCGAACGGAACTGGAAACCGGACGCTCATCGATCAGCATTCGCACCAGCGGTTGCATTCCTGCGTCGAACTTGGCCAGCATCACATGATCGTCGGCTGTCGCGAAATGGGTGATCAGGCCATGGTCCGTCCAGCGATGCAGCGCATAGGCGGGCGGGTCTGCGACGATCATCGGGCGGTTGTCGGGGGTTTCCGGGTCCATGGGGCGCATGTCGAGCGCCAGTTGGGGGGCGGTTGAGGAGCAGATGGCGATGGTGGTGCCCTGCCATGGGGCGGTGATGGCGCGGTGGATGTGGCCGCAGAGGATCGCCTGGATGTTCGGACGACCTGCGATGGCGGCGGTGAAGCGTTGGACCCATGCTTCTTCCGGGTGGGTGTTCATCCAGTCTATGCCGACCTCGACCGGAGGATGGTGCATGACGATCAGCGTCGGGGTTTCCGCATCCTCATCCAGCCGGGCGGAGAGCCACGCGGCGCGGCGTTCGCAGAAGGCGCCGCCGTGCCGGTCCGGCTCCAGCGTGTCGAGCATGATGATCCGCCGGTCCTCCAGCGGGATCACATAGTGGACGAAGCCGTCTTCCTGAGGGATGTGCGGGAAATATTGGGCGAATTGGGCACGGTCGTCATGATTGCCCATGCAGGGCCAGACCGGAAAATCGCATTGGCTGAAGGCGTTGGCGAGGCGGCGGTAACTGTCCGCGTCTCCCCGATCTGTCAGGTCGCCGGTCGCCAGCAAAAGGTCGGGGCGGTTGGGGCCATCGTTCAGGGCGCGGAGCACCTGGTCCAGCCGCTTGCGGTTGAACTCGGCGGGGTTGTCGGGGTCGAAACCCAGATGGATGTCCGTGACCTGTGCGATCAGCATGGCCTTTGCTCCCCCCTTTATGTGTCCAAACCACGTGTTCCTGCGGGGGCAGGAGTCCCGTTCTGAAGGCGGGACTGGGTTCCTGCCTTCGCAGGAACACGCAGCGAGCCTGAATTGCCAACTTTTTTCATCCGGTCAGCCGGTGCCCAGGGCGCTCCATCACCGACATGATAGCTATGGCACATGGCGCAGCCCGATGGCACGTCCGCCTTGGACTTTTCCCCACCATGGCAGGTGCGGCAACTGTCGATGCCGGGCAGCAGCAACTGTTTCGCATCATGCGATCTGGGCGCGGCGTGGCAGCTTTCGCATTTTTCCGTGCGGTGCGCGGCATGGTCGAACCAGCCGTTCATCATATAGCGCATCGGCTGATGCACCGGCAGCACCTGCCAGCTCGCATTGCCGTTCGCGCCGGGCGGTGTGACCGTGTGGCAGTCATAGCAGGCGCCGCCCTCGGAGAAGACCGCCCTTATGGCATCGTCGGCGCGGGAGGGACGCGCCGCCGCCGCACCGAAATAGGCGTGATAGATCCGCCCCTGCGCATAGTCGCCGGGCCGCCGCCGCGCCATGCCGCCCAACGCCATGGGTTGGGCCGGGCCGGTTGAGCGGTAATAGGCGCGCAGGTCGGCGATCACCTGATCGGGCTGGCCGTGGCGTAGCGTACGCACCGTTCCGCCGATCGTCTCGAAGGCGAGGCTGTGGCACATCTGGCAATCGCGCTCCATGTTCACCGGCAGGAAACGCACGCCGTCGGCGGTAGGCTTGTGGCAATCCTGGCAGGCCAGCCTATCGCCGAAACCATATTGCGTCTTCATCGTCCGCGCCATCTTGGCGACACCGCCCGTGGCCGACAAGTGGATGTCATGCGGGAATTTGAGTCCGCCGTCATCCATCGGCTTGCCGTCGAGCGAGGCGCGGGTAAAGCGGGGATGCTTGCCGGGCATTGTTTGGACAAGGGCCGAGAATTGCGGGTGGCTGGTGCCGAAATCGGCGGCATTGCCGAGTTTGGTGTCCTTCAGCCGGTCCTTCAGCGTGCCGTGGCAATCGGTGCAGAAAGCCTGCGGGGCAGGCTGCATCGGGCCTGCGCCTTCATGCTCGCGGTGGCAGTCGACGCAAGCGCCTTCGGGCGGCTTGCCGAAGGCCGATGCCACCCCTGCCAGGAACTTGCCGCCAAGGCCCGGTTCGGCACGCGCCATGGCGATGCGAGCGGCAGGCGCATGGTCGTGGACGTCCTTGTGACAGGTCTGGCAGGCACTATCGCGGACCGAGACGAAGGCCTTTTCGTGGCAGGTTTCGCAGCGGCCTTCCAGGGCGTGGTGGGCCTGGCTGAGGGGTCCGGAAGACCAGCTCTTGTCGCCCATGACCTCGTGGATGTTGCGCGTGTCGTTCGCCGGGCGGCTGGCGTAGCTCCAGATCGGGATGGCAAGGAAACCGATCAGGATCGCCAGCGCCATGCTCCAGGCCGTCAGCCGCTTGCCCGGCAGCAGCCCGCGCAGGGAGAAGACCCTGGCCTCCTCCTTTTCCTCCGAAGCCTCCGACACGGCGTCGACCCGGCGGATGGAGAGGATGGCCGCGCCGTCTTCGGCCCGCGACACGGTGATGCGATGACCGCCGAAGCGCAGTTCCGCGCCCTTGGCGGGGTCGATTTCGGCGCGCAGGACCGTACGGCCCTCAAGGTCGAAGCCTAGCGTTCCGGTGGCGCGGACGCGGATCGTGCGCTCATCGACCTGCTCGATCCGGGCATGGTCCGGCTCCAGCGCGAGGTCGGGGAGGTGGATGTCGTTTTCCGCCGCCCTGCCCAGCGAAAGCTGCGGCTTGGGCAGGGTGGCGGCGCGGACGATCTCCCGGCCATCGGCGGTGAGGCTGATCTGGCGGACTAGGAAGCTCATGACGCGCTCACCAGTAGAAGAAGACGCTGACGATGTGCGCGGTCAGCGCGGCCAGCAGGGCAAAGGTGGCGGGTATATGGACGTAGAGCCAGATTTCCAGCAGCGCCTTGATTTTCAGGTGCCGCCTCAGACGCGCGAGCATGGCCTGCTTGCGTTCCAGCAGGGCGTCGATCCGTTCCAGCGGATCGTTCCCGGTGTCAGGCTTGTCCCCGGTCCAGTGGCGGAGCGCGGCCTGTGCCCTGGCGGTGGCGCAGCGTGGATAGCGGCCGGACAGGCGGTTGAGCAGGCTGCCGCCGAACGGGTCTTGTTCCAGCGACTGGCGGACCAGGGCGGCCTTGTCATGGGGCAGGGGTTGGGCGGCGTCGTGCAGTTGGCGGTCGATGGCGCGCACGGCGTCCAGCATCTGCACTTGCGTCATTTCGGCGCGGTTGTTGCTGAGCGCGGCGGGCAGGGTCGCGTAGACGATGATGCCGAACAGGCCGGAAAGGATCACCAGCATCATCAGCGCATAGGCCAGCGTGTGGACGTTCCAGCCAAGCTGGAAACCCGTGTGCAGCGTGGCGATGACGATCAGGCTGAGGCCGAGATAGACATGGGCGGAGGACCAGGCCTTCAGCGACCAGCGGCCCCGCGTCATCGCCCGCTTGCGCAGGCCGAGCAGCGTCAGCCAGAGGATCAGCAGCACGCCGACCGTGCCCATGGCGTATCCGTACCAGCTACCGCCATTATGATGCGGCGTGACGTCGACCAGCATATAGCTGACGATGGCAAGGACGCTGATCAGCGCGGCGATCTTCAGCCAGCGGAATCCGGCGTGGCGCAGGAAGCCGTCATGCAGCACTTCACCCTTGGCACGGCGGGCGCGGGGGACGGATCGGTCGGAAAGGCGGGTGGCCATCAGCGCGCATCCCCATCAAGGCGGGCGACGGTCAGGAAATCCTCCGGCGCGACGCGGATCGCGGCGCCGGTCGGGCAGGCCCGGACGCAAGCGGGGCCGCCGTCAATGCCGGAGCACATGTCGCATTTGATGGCCTTTTTGGGCTTTTCGACGCCGGGTTCGGCATTTTTGGCGCGCCATTTCTTCGACGGTTCGCCGGGGCCGGGGCCTTGCCCAAGGAGCATCCAGCTTAGCAGCCCCGGCTTCTTCGGCGGCACGCTGTCCATGCGGATGACGCCATAGGGGCAGTTGCGCTGGCAATTGCCGCAGCCGATGCAGCTATCGTCGATGAAGACTTCGCCGTCCGGGCCGCGATGGATGGCGTTGGGCGGGCAGTCGGCCATGCAGTGCGGATGCTCGCAATGGCGGCAGCTTGTGGGCACATGCAGGTGGGCATAGGTGCGCCCCGCTTCCCGGTCGAGGCGGGAAAGGCCGTCATGGCTGTCGGCGCAGGCCTTTTCGCAATTATCGCAGCCGACGCACAGATGCTCGTCGATCAGCAGCACGTCGGTCGCTTCGCCGATGCCGTTGTCGACCAGGAACTTGGCCGTCTCCGAATACATGTCGACGACGGTCGAGAAGCTGTCCTTGCGGCTTTCGATGAAGGCGTTGACGTCCTGCCGGGCAGCCATGTCGCGGCGCGCGCGCTCCAGCAGGGCGGGCTTGGCGGCCATCAGCCGGGCGAACGCCTCGCCGTTCAGCTTGATGACTTCGGACTTGACCGTCGCCTTGACCGTGGCGGTGCGGGGTCCGCCCGCGATCAGCGCCATTTCGCCCACATAGCTGCCGGCGGGGAGGTAGGAGAGGAAGACGTTCTTCCCCCCGATCTTCTTCTCCACGATCATGGAGCCGACGCGGATCACATAGATGTCGTTGCCGATGTCGCCTTCGGTGATGATCGGCTCGCCCGCCTTGACGGTCTGGATTTCGACGGTGTCGAGGACTTCGGCCAGGTCCGCCGGGGTCAGGCCCGCGCCGAAGAGTTGCAGCAATTGCCGCTCGGTCGAGATGCGGGTGATGGCGCGCTTGGCCGGGGGGTTGGAGGACATGAGTTTCAGCGCCGCCGTGCGCGACACCTCCACCATGATCGAGTCCGCACCCGCCCGCACCGTCGCGCCACGGCGGCGGCCGGAGATCAGGCCGACCTCCCCGAAGATCGATCCCCGGTCGATGGGGACGTCGAGGGTAGGGCTGACCTCCACCAGCGCCTGGCCCTGCGCCACGCCGAAGAGGGAGGAACCGGGGTCGTAACGCTCGAAGATCAGATCGCCCTTGCGATAGGCCCGCACTTCGCTGTCGAGCATGAACTCGCGCATCTGGAGGGGGGAGAGGCCCTCCAGGATCGAGACATTGCCGCGGAGGAACTCCAGCCACTCCGCGACGCTCTTCCTTTCCGGCAGACCCGCGAATTTGGCGGCCAGTATCGGTTCGTCCGCAGGCTTCAGATCGCGATTGCCATTGATATATTCGACGACGTCATAGCCCTGATTCATGCAATGCTTGATCAGCGGATAGCCCGCCAGCGCGCCAATCACGAAGATGCCGGGGGCGGTGCTTTCGAAGACCGGCGACAATTTCGGGAAGGCCAGCCGGTCGCCGCTGGTGAATTCGATGCCGCAACTTTCCACGAAGGCGCGGGGCGGGGCGGAACCCATGCGCGCGATGATGCGATCGCATTTCAGCTTCACCTCGCCATCGCGGCTGTCGAGCGTGATGAAGCCCGACTCGATCTTCGCGGTGGTCGTCTCGGTCATGATGGAAAGGCGGCCCGCTTCGGCGGCGGCCATCAGCGCCTTGACGTTGGCGGCCTTGGCGCTGGCGAATTCGGTCGATCGGTTGAGGATGGTGACGGCATTGCCCTGCGCCTCGTCGGCGGCAAGGCCGATGGCGTTTTCGATGCCCGCGTCGCCAGTGCCGACGACGAAGATATGCTCATCATTATAAGCGGCTGGATCATCAAGCTGATATTGCACATGAGGAAGATCGGCGCCCGGCACGCGCATCAGATTGGGGTTGCCCTGCGTGCCGATGGCCATGATCACCGCATCGGCGATGACTTCCCGGCCATCGCTCAAGCTCAGGCGATAGGGCGGGGCCAGGCGCTGGATTTCCCTGGTGTCGGTGGTGCCGTCGCGCTTGCGTTCCACGATCTTGTGGATGCTGCCGGTTATGGGATCGCCGGTGCCGACGATGGCCTTCACCTCCGCATTATAGGCGACGTTGATGCCTTGCTCCGCCGCCTGCGCGTTCCAGCGGTCCAGAATCGATTCGCGCTTGCCCGCCTCGAAATCGCAGTCGGAACGCAGCACGAGCTGGCTGGGCGTCGCCATCACATGCTTGCCCTTCTGATATTTGAAGATGGTGTCGGACAGATGGTCCGTCTTCTCGATCAGCAGGTGGGAAAGCCCCAATTGGACGGCGCGCGCGGCCGCACTCAGCCCCGCCGGCCCCGATCCGACGATCGCGATACGCACGCGGTCAGCCAATGATTATCCCCCAAATACCCCTGTGCCCCGGATCTTGCCGGATGCCTGTCCCGGGGCGGCACTCTATCATTTCCGCAGCGTCACGCTAGAGAGGATCGGCGGGTATCAGCCGGGGAGTGAAAGAATAATGGGTTGGAGTTGGGGGCGGGTCGTGTTGATGGGCGCGATCGGCATTGCCGCCGTATCGGTCGGCTATAATATGATGCGCATGCCCGACGAGGCGAAAGCCCCGGCCGCTCCTTCCCCGCTGATGGACAATCGGGCGAACGATCCGGAAGCCGTCATTCGCGGACTTCAGGACCGGGTCGGCGCCAATCCCAACGATGCCGAAGGCTGGCAAAGGCTGGGCTGGGCCTATTTCGAAAGCGGCCGTCATGCCGATGCCGTGCGCGCCTATCGCCATGCGACGAAGCTGGCGCCGGGCAATGCGACCTTCTGGTCGTCGCTCGGCGAGGCGGCGGTGATGGCGAGCGAGCGTGATCCGATGCCAAAGGAAGCGGCTGACGCATTCGACAAGGCGATCTCGCTCGATCCGAAAGACCCGCGGGCGCGTTATTTCCTGGCGGTGCGCAGGGATCTGGCAAAGGATCATGAGGGCGCGATCCGCGACTGGCTGGCGTTGTTGGGGGATACGCCGCCCGGTGCGCCGTGGGAGGCCGATCTGCGCCGGACCATTGAACAGGTCGGGAAGATCAACGGGATCGATGTGGCCGGGCGGCTGGCGGCGGTGAAGCCGGTCGCGCCGCATCCGCCTATGGGGGACGGCATGTCGGTGGCGGCAGCGGCGATTCCGGGGCCTAGCCGGGAGCAGATGCAGGCGGCGGCGCAGCTTCCCAAGGGGCAGCAGGATGCGATGGTCGAGGGGATGGTTTCCGGGCTTGAGGCGAAGTTGAAGGCGAATCCGGGCAATGTGGATGGCTGGATCATGCTCATGCGCAGCCGCATGACGCTGGGGGAGACGGCGAAGGCGGCGGCAGCCTATGCAGCGGCGAAAGCGGCCAATCCGGCGCAGGCCGGACGGATCAGGGACGAGGCTCGGATTTTGGGGGTGCCGGGGGTTTGAGGGAGGCTATCCTTTAAGAGTTTTCGTCGTGCATTTCGAGCATGACGCTCAGGCTGGATAAGCTTTTGATTTCAAACGTCCCGTTTGCGTTCAATGTTCGCACCGGATAGAGAAGACACTATCTGGCCCCGATAGAAATGACACCTCTTGATCACAGCAGGGGCTGCGTGGAGCCCTCGGGATAGCGCAGCGCAGACCCTGCTGATGGCGTAACAGTGGTGGGGAAGGGCACGGACCCGCTGCGCAGGCAGCGGGCTCGGTCAGCGCCGCTTTAGCGCGCCTTCACGAACTCGAGCGTGCCGCGCGCCCGTAATTCCGCCTGGCTGAGCCGGGGGCCGCGCTTGAGCTTGGCCCCACCCAACCGACGCCCATCGATCTTCACCGGCACCTCCGGTTCCGGGAACAGATGCATTGGCTGGTCGCGGCGAGCAGGGGCATAGTTGTTCCGCTGCCGATGATGCGGCGCGACCGCTTGGATCTCTTTTGCTAGCGCCAGTGCCGCGTCGAGATGCTTGTTATCGACGATGGCAGGTTGATTGATCCGGGGCATCTTGTCGAACAGGCTATAGGGAAGGGAGCGCCCCTCGTGGCGGATCTCGACTGTGCCGTCAGGATATTCACAGACATCCACGCGCTTGCGCACCAGTTCCTTACTGATCGGGTTCGGCTCCAGAAGGAACAGCACTTTGTTATAGTGCAGCGTCAGCGCGGCCGTGACCGTCCGCTGTTCGCGCCAGACCATGACGGAGTGCAGATCATCCCGCAGTGCCAGAGGGCGGTGTAGATCACGACTGTCTGCGGCCGGACGAGCGAAGCG
Source organism: Sphingobium sp. JS3065 (assembly GCF_026427355.1). Lineage (NCBI taxonomy): Bacteria > Pseudomonadati > Pseudomonadota > Alphaproteobacteria > Sphingomonadales > Sphingobiaceae > Sphingobium > Sphingobium sp. JS3065. Next base: position 228,152 of record NZ_CP102665.1, on the reverse strand, counting down.
CGCATTGTGCCCAACCATGTAGCTCGGCAGAAAGACGTTCGCTTCTTCGATCGACGAGATACCTTCCAGGCGCATCGCTTTGATCAGGCGGTCCTGCAATGTGCCGTTCGCCCGCTCGACCCGGCCCTTGGCTTGGGGTGAGTTGGCGCAAATGATCTCGATGTTCAGCGCATCGAGCGCGCGCCCGAAATGCGTCATGCCGTCACCCTTGGCGGTCGCTTTAGCGTTGCGGAAGACCGTGTGCTTGTCGGAATAAAAGGCCACCGGCTTGCCGTGCCGCTCGATATATTCGCGCGTCGCTTCCATGTAGGAAAAGGTGCTTTCGCTCTCGACCATCTTGAGGTGCATCAACTCGCTGGTCGCGTCGTCTATGTAGACGAGCAGCGTGCATCGCGGTCCGCGATCCTCAAACCATTCATGATCCGAGCCGTCGATCTGGATCAGCTCGCCACGACACTCCCTGCGGTGGCGCGGTTGATATGGGCGAGACCGGCGAGCTGCGCGATCCTGCCACAGACCAGCCTCAATCATCATCTGCCGCAATGTCTCACAGCCCACCGCGATATCGTGGCGCTCCGCCAGATACTCACGCGCCAGGGTCGGTCCAAAATCCGCATAATGCTCGCGGACCAGTGACAGGATCCGCTCGCGAAAGGCATTGCTGTGACGTCGGTTGCTCGGCCGACCACGTTTGCGCGACACCAGGCCTGAAGCGCCTTCAACTCGGAGACGTTCAAGCAACCGGAAAATCTGCCGGCGCTTCAAGCCCAGCAACGTCGCCGCATCCTCAACCCGAAGTTCGCCGCGGTCCACGCGCGACAATGTGTCAAACCGCGAAAGCTCGCCATGGCTCATCGCCACCACCGTCATAAGCGCGTCCTCCCGAACTGCCAGGAGGACCATGCCACCGGACTCTGCTAAGGACGCCCGAGGGTGTCATTTCTATCTAGCAGAGGGGTGTCATTTCTATCCGGCGCTTACATGGAAAAAAGCTGATAATATATCTTATGTTAAATATATTCGCACGGTGCCATTCATTGGCAATGTCCACCGACATCTACAACGCCATCTCCGACGAGATGGTCCGCAACGCCGACATCGCCCAGGCCATTGCCCTCAGGTTCGGGCCGGGCATCGTTGCTGAATCCCAGCCCCTGGAGGAAGCCCGCGCCGTGATGGGCAAAGCTGGCCGACCTCATCGTCATCACCTGCATCTGCTCCTCCCTCCCCGCCCGGCATGCATTTCGGGATTGACAGCTATGAATCCGAACGGCGACCCCATGCGGTCAAGCTGATGCACGCATCGCGCAAGCTCGGCATCCTCACCGACGGCATACTCGCCCGCGACGCCAGCGGAAAGCCGATGCCCGGCGCTGGTTCGCTTCCGGCTCTTTGGACGATTTTATCTACGACGGCCTTCCATCACGAGTGATCTTTGGCCGGGGTACGGTCGCGAAGCTGGGCGCGGAGATCGAGCGCATGAAGCTGAAGCGCCTGCTGGTTCTGGCGACCCCTCAGCAGATCGGCGAAGCCGAAGCCATCCGCGACAGAATCCCTGAAAATTGCGCGGGCATCTTCGCTGGCGCGACCATCCATACGCCGGTCGACGTGACGGAGGCCGCCCTGAAGATGATCGCCTCCGGCGATGTCGACGGCACCATCGCCATCGGCGGCGGTTCCACGTCGATCTCACCTTGAGTCTTCCGGCAGCGCTCTCCGCCACTTCGGGCATGAACGCCATGGCTCGCATCGGCGCTGCCCCGCATCGTCGAGCAGCCCGACGACGCCGACGCCCGGTCCGACGCTCTCTACGGCGCGTGGTTGAGCGGCGTCTGCCTGGGCACCGCCGGAATGGCGCTGCATCACAAGCTTTGCCATGTGCTGGGCGGCATGTTCAACCTGCCGCACGCCGAAACCCATTCCACCGTGCTGCCCCATGCGGTCGCCTATAATGCCGAAGCCGCTCCAAAGGTCGGCGCGGTCCTTGGGCGGGTCATGGGCGGCGAGCCGGGCGCATCGGCATTGTTCGACTTCGCCGGAAAATTGGGCATAGCGCGGGCGCTCCGGGACATCGGCATGCCCGAATCCGGCATCGCCGCCGCCGAAGCCGCGTCGAGCGATCCCTATTGGAAGCCGCGGCCCGTCATCCATGCGGGCGTGCTGGCGCTCCTTACCCGCGCCTGGGCAGGCGAATCGCCCGCCGCGTGACGACCGGCATTTCCTCCATGGCTCGCCGCCTGCCCGATTTCCTCAGATCGCCGCGTCGAGTTGCCGCATGATCTCCCGCCGTCGCCGCAGCGCTTCGAACCGGGCGCGCTCCGGGTCTCCATCCAGTATCGCGGAGATGATGGCCCGCCTTTCCCGCTTCCAGCGCTGCTTGCCCGCGCTGCCGCCATAAACCGGCCCGCGGGGATATTCGGCATAATGGTGCACGGCCACGCGGGAAAGCAGTTCCATGAGCGGGCGGTCGACCATCAGATATAGAATATCCAGCAGGCTTTGATCGAACGCCCCCCGCTGGCGCGCCGTATTGCGGTCGTCGATCGATTCGACGAGCGCCGCGAGTTCCTGCCGAAGCGCCTCATTCGTCGCGCGGGCCGCCGCTGCCATGAGTTCGCAGTCAAGCAAGGTGATGATATCGATCGCCTCCGGATGCGCCGATTGATGCAGCGCCAGGAAGCCGGAAATGGCCTGACTCAACCCCTCCGCATCGGGCCGCGTCCCGTAATAGCCGCCGCCAGGCCCGCGACGAACCTTCAGAAAGCCTTCATGCTCCAGCACGCGCGCGGCCTGCTGTACGGTGACGATGCCCACGCCCAGCGCCTTCGCCAGATCCGGCAACGATCCGATCTGCGCTTCGGGAGGCTGGGCGACGATCATGTCCCGCAGCTTCGCCACCGCCGCCGTGACCAGTCCTTCGCGGGAATTTTGCTTGCGAATTCTCATCATGCTCCTCGTTTGGCGTCGGACCGCCAATAGCGAATTTCCCCGCAAAAAGGCACTCCTAGCGCGACCCCTTCTATAACACGCATATTAATCGTTTGATTCTTTCGGTTTTGACATTATTGCGACTCATCTCCGTCGATAATGGGCACATTAAAGGCGGGAATGGTAGGCGGCTTCGTCGAACCAGGGCCTTGCCAACGCAGGACGAGGGTGGATGTAGTGAAGATCGGCATAATCAAAGAGATGGCGCCCGATGAGCGCCGTGTTTCCGGCACGCCGGAAACGGTCAAGAAATTCAAGGCTCTCGGGGCCGATGTCGCGGTGGAGACGGGCGCGGGCCTGACCGCCGCCATCTCCGACGCCGACTATGCCGCCATGGGCGCCACGGTGGCGGATCGCGCCGCGACGGTGGCGGACGCGGACATCATCCTGGGCGTGCAGGGTCCGGACCCGGCCAGCATCGCGGGCGCCAGGCCGGGCGCATGGATCGTCGCAGGCCTCAATCCCTTTGTCGAGCGGGCGCGGATCGATGCCTATGCGGCTGCGGAGTTCGAGGCGCTGGCCATGGAGTTCATGCCGCGCATCACCCGCGCCCAGTCGATGGACATCCTTTCGTCGCAGTCGAACCTTTCCGGCTACAAGGCGGTGCTGGACGCCGCCGCCGAATATGGCCGTGCGTTCCCGATGATGATGACGGCGGCGGGCACGGTAACCCCGGCCAAGGCCTTCATCATGGGCGTCGGAGTCGCTGGCTTGCAGGCGATCGCGACCGCCAGGCGCCTGGGCGCGCAGGTCTCCGCGACCGACGTGCGCTCCGCCACCAGGGAACAGATTGAGAGCCTGGGCGCCAAGGCGATCTTCGTGGAGAGCGTCGCTGGCATCGAGGGTGAGGGCAAGGGCGGCTATGCCACCGAAATGTCCGAGGAATATCAAAAGGCGCAGGCGGAACTGGTTTCCGGCCATATCGCCAGGCAGGATATCGTCATCACCACCGCGCTGATCCCCGGCAAGGCCGCTCCCCGCCTGATTTCGGACGCGCAGATCGCGTCGATGAAGCCGGGCAGCGTGATCGTGGATCTGGCCGTCGAACAGGGCGGCAATGTCGAGGGCGCGGTGCTGGGCCAGGTGGTCGAGCGGCACGGCGTCAAGATCGTCGGGCACAAGAACGTGCCCTCTCGCCTTGCCGCCGATGCGTCGGCGCTGTTTGCGCGCAACCTTTATAATTTCCTCTCCGCCTTCTGGAACAAGGACCGGAATGCGCCGGTGCTGGACGAGGAAATCGGCAACGCCATCCGCGTGACGCAGGGTGGGAAAGTCGTCAGCGAGAGGCTGCTTCAATTGACGGGGGCTATGCAATGAGTTCGCTCAATCCCGATTATCTGTTCGTGTTCATCCTGGCGGCCTTTGTCGGCTTCCAATTGATCAAGAAGGTGTCGCCGCTGCTGCATTCGCCCTTGATGTCGCTGACCAACGCGATCGCGGCGGTCGTGATCGTGGGCGCAATCAGCATCACGGGCGAGGAAGGCGCGACGCCGCTGGCCAAGACGCTGGGCTTCGTCGCGGTGTTCTGCGCCACGGTGAACCTGGTCAGCGGTTTCATGATCACCGACCGCATGCTCAAGATGTTCAAGCCGCGGGGGAAGTGAGATGAACGCATTCGTACCCTTTGCGGCGATCCTTTCGTCCGTCCTCTTCATTCTGGCGCTGATGTGGATGAGCCATCCCACGACGGCGCGCCGGGGCGTGCGCGCCGGTGAAATCGGCATGGCCGTCGCCATTATCGGCGCGCTGGTCCAGCATGAGGTGGTCGATTACAACCTGATCCTCATCGCCATGGTCGCAGGCGCCGCCGTCGGCATTCCGATGGCGCTGCTGATGCCGATGACGGCGATCCCGCAGCGGACCGCGATCAGTCACGCCTTCGGCGCGCTAGCGGTGGGCCTGATCGGCGCGGCGGAATATTACAAGCATGCCCATGCCGAATATGCCGGCGGCTTCATCATGTGGGCGCTGATGTTCGAAATCCTGCTGGGTTTCCTGACCTGCACCGCATCCGTCATCGCCTTCGCCAAGTTGCAGGAGTTGATGGGCAGCCGCCCCGTGTCCTTCGTGGGACAGCGGGTGGTGAATGGCGGCGTGGCTCTGGCGGCGGTGGTCGTGGGCACGATGCTCGCGCTTGACCCGACGCAGACCTGGCTGTTCCCGGCCTTCGTGGCGCTGGCGCTGCTGTTCGGCGTGCTGCTGGTGATCCCCATCGGCGGCGCGGACATGCCGACGGTCATCGCCCTGCTCAACAGCTATGCGGGTCTGGCGGCGAGCGCCATGGGCTTTGCGCTGGGCAACAAGCTGCTGATCGTGGCGGGCGCGCTGGACGGGGCTTCCGGCTTCATCCTGGCGGTCATCATGTGCAAGGCGATGAACCGCAGCTTCGCCAACGTCATGTTCGGCGGCTTCGGCAAGGTCGTGGCAGGCGCGGCGGGCGGCAAGGACGACCGGGTGGTGCGGTCGGCATCGGCGGAGGAAGCGGCGATGCAGCTTGAAAACGCCAGCAGCGTCGTGATCATTCCGGGCTATGGCATGGCCGTGGCGCAGGCGCAGCACAAGGTCAGCGAACTTTATCAGGCGCTCACCAAGAAGGGCGTGGACGTCAAGTTCGCGATCCACCCCGTGGCGGGCCGCATGCCGGGGCATATGAACGTGCTGCTGGCCGAAGCGAACGTGCCCTATGAGCAGTTGATCGAGCTGGACGACATCAACCCGGAACTGCCGCAGGCGGACGTGGCGCTGATCATCGGCGCGAACGACACGATCAACCCGTCGGCCCGCGACGACCCGAACAGCGCCATCGCAGGCATGCCGATCATCGAGGCGGATCGCGCCAAGTCGGTGTTCGTCATCAAGCGCTCCATGAACGCGGGCTTCGCCGGGATCGACAATCCGATCTACTATAACAGCAACACCCAGATGCTGTTCGGCGACGCCAAGGACATGGTCGGCACCATCGCCAAGGAACTGGCAGGCGGCGGTTCAGGGCTGCATTGACGGAAGATCGGCACCCCTGCCGATCATCCTTCGCCATTGACGATGTCCGCTGAGCGGGAGGCATGCTCCCCCGCTCAGCGGATTTTCGCGTAATGCGCTCTGCGCCCTGTGCGAGGATGCGCCATCCCCTCCCCCACCGGCAGAGCGTGAATCACGCAGGCCACCACCGCTTCAGCGGCCGCGCAGGCCGAACACCATGGATCGGTCCTGGTCGGGAATCAGCCCCTCCAGCACGCGCCAGAATCCGGTGACGGACCCCTGCCCCGCCTGGGCATAGGCGGCCGCCATCTTTTCCCGCAGGGCGCGGAACAGTTCCGCCTCCAGCGCCACGCCCGCCTGGCTCAGCCGCAGCAATTTCTGCCGCCGGTCATTGGCGCCCTGGCGGGTTTCGATATAGCCCTGCTCGATAAGGTCATTGAGTACCCGTCCCAGCGATTGCTTGGTGATCGCCAACAGGCGCAGCAGATCCTTGACGGTAAGGTCGGGCTGGCGCGAGATGAAATAGAGCGCGCGGTGATGCGCCCGCCCCAGCCCCTGCGCGGCGAGTCCTTCGTCGATCGACCGGGTCAGCGCGGAATAGCCGAAATAGAGCATCTCTATGCCCCGGCGGATTTCATCCTCACGCAGAAACAGCGGCGAAGCAGGCGCGATCTGGGAGGGTGAGACGGCTGATGGAGAATTGGGAGCGGACATGCCGGGCGGTTCCAGGCTGAAGGAAAGGGACGGGACATATATTGGCGTGTCCGGAAAATAATGACTAGGCTTTCCTTTCACGCAACAGACGTTATATGGCGGTCCGCGCCGGCGATGTCCGGCCAATGCTGGGGCGTCGCCAAGCGGTAAGGCAGCGGCTTTTGATGCCGCCATGCGCAGGTTCGAATCCTGCCGCCCCAGCCAGTTTTCGATCTAAGCCATTGTTTTGTTGAGGTAATCAGGCTTCATCCGCCAGATTGGGCTGGTGGGTGTGACGACTCCCTGTGGAGAGCCCGTTGCCCGCGATTCAGAATGTCGAACGCCGGGGCGCCGTTTATTACTGGCGCCGCACTGTGCGTTTCCTCGATGGTAAGCCTTTCACCGTACGGCTGTCGCTCAGAACGACCAATCAGACCGTCGCGCGCCGCCTGGCCTGCGCGCTGACGGCGAAGAGCGAGACGCTGAAGATGACGCTGACCCACGCCGACCGCACTGCCACGCTGACCGCGGAGCAGAAGGCGGAGATTTTCCGCAGGGCGCTGGAGAATATGCGGGACGAGCTGGACCGCAATCATGTCCAGTTCCAGAGCGATGAGCCCGACAACGCGACCTATCTGATCGAGGGCTATATCGGCATTTGCGAGGCGATGATGAAGGAATTCATCGTCCATGGCATCCCGGCTAACGCGGGGTCGCGGGACCATGTCAATGAACGCTTCGCCGATCTGTCGGATGACCAGCGTCAGGCGGTGGTCGATCTGTTCGAGATGAAGCCCGAGTGGAGCGCGGAAGTGCTGGAGGGCGCAGGCCGCGCGCTGGATCTGTTCAAGGTTGAGCGGACGGACGCGAGTCTGGCCATCGCGCGCAAGGTCATGCTGGAGGGGCGACTGGCCGGGGCCATGGAATTCCGGCGGCGGCTTGCTGACCCGATGAGCATGTGGTCGCAATTCTCGGTGCCGCAGCCCGTCGTTCCTGCCCATGTGCCGGTTGTCGCAACCCCGGTGGCAATCGAAGCAGCTGTTGATGAGCCGTGGGCCTCCATGACGCCGACCCAGGCGGCGGCCCGCTTCATTGCAGAGAACCCCAAGATCCTTGGCGACGCGAAGCGCAAGGCGCGATGGACCGACAAGACGCGCAGCCAGTTCGAGGCCGCCGCGCGACTGCTGGAAAAAAGCTATGGCGCTCAGCCTCTCCGGTTTCTGACCCGCGGGTCCATCGTCGCGCTGAACGATCATTTCAGCCGCCTGCCGACCAGCCACCATAAATCCTCCCGCCATCAGTACATGACGCTGGAGGAAATCTGCGCCGAGGCGGCAGCGGAGATCGCGGCCAAGAAACGATCGCCCGAAACGATCGGCCTGGGCGCCACGACCACCAACCGTCACTTTCTTTTCCTCAAGGAATTGACGACGTGGTTCGCCAAGCAGGTGCCGACTATGGCGGCGATCGATTGGGCCGACTTCATCTACGAGGATCAGCGGGACGCCCGCGAACAGCGCGAGGCCTATACCGAGGAAGAGGGGCGCGCTCTGTTCCGGTTGCCGATCTGGATCGGTTCCCGGTCCGTGGCGCGGCGGCTGGAGATCGGCAGCGAGATTTACCACGATGCAGGCTACTGGGTGCCGTTGATCGCCTGGTACAGCGGCTGCCGTCGTGAAGAAATCTGTCAGCTGACGCTGGCCGACATCGGGCATAGCGAGGGCATCCGGTATTTCACCGTGACCGACGAGAATGGCGGGCGGGTCAAGAATCTGGCATCAAAGCGGGATGTCCCCTTCGCCGAGGAGCTTATCCGGTTGGGTCTTCCGGCCTATGTTGAAGCGCTGCGCGCGGCCGGCGAAACCATGCTGTTTCCAGAGTTGCGGACCGAAGCGAAGAACCGGAATTATGGCGACGTCTACTATAAGAGCTGGTGGATCAAGCTGGCTAAGCGCCTCGAATTTATCGAGGCGGGCCAGGCGCTCCACTCATTCCGCCATACCGTGACGACCGAGTTGAAGCATCAGCAGGTGTTCCTGGAAACACGCGCCGACCTGATCGGTCATGCGATGCCCGGCGAAACGGCGGGGCGATATTCGAAAGTTGCTCGCCTCGTGCGGTTGAAGGAGGCCGTGGACCAGATCCCGAAGGTAACCGATAGGCTTAAACCAGCGACCATTCGCTTGCTTCCAGCTGAAAAGCGTGCACCCCGTCCCGCCCGGCGCTCGCCGAAAGCGTGATTGTTGATGATGCCGGAGTCCTTCGGAATAGCAAAGCGTCCAAGGTTGGAGAGACAAGCGAAGAGATTTAAACGGCGGCCTCGGGGACCTTCGAGACGGTCGGCTTCTGAAGACGCGCTCGAGTATAGCTGCCGCTCGCAGCGCATAGGCTAATGGCAGTAGACGGGCCGCCACCCGTCACTGTCCGCACTGTATGCTCGATTGGCTCTGCTTGGAAGCGGACTCCACAGCGCCGCAACGATTACGGGGCGACGCCATTCTCTGCCGCCAAATCGGACCTACCCTGTTCGCACTGTAACAGAGCTGACAATTCACTATCTTCGGGCTATGGTGATGGCGATCAATTCCCAGATGTCGGACGAGCATTTAGCGGGCCAGGGCGATTAACTGCGCTAGCCCATTTGCTCCGGTTTTAAACATAACAGAGGCGCGGTGGTCTTCGACTGTTCTAGAACTCAGGCTCAGCATCGCCGCAATCACTTTGTTGCTATATCCTTGGGTGAGGAGATCGAAAACCTGCCGCTCGCGCGGTGTCAGGCTGGCGGTGCGGGCCAGTTGCTGGCGTCGCCCGCTGGACCAGCTGACCCCTTCCTCCACGGCCGCGAGCAGGCGCTCCTCATCCAGCGGCTTTTCCAGATAATCGAGGCCCCCATAGCGCCGCACCGAATCCACCGCATTGGCCGTGGTCGGCCAGGCGGTCATGAAGATGATCGCGGAGGACGGATCGATCTCCCTGATCCGGTCGGCGAAGGCGAAGCCGTCCAGATCCCCCATCATCACATCGGTGACGATGCAGTCGGCGGGCGCACCGGCATAGACGTCCAGCAAGGGAGCGGGATCGAGAAAAGGCTGCGCATCGAAGCCGTGACGGCGCAGCAGTCGGGCAACGCTGGCGCCCAGATCGCGGTCGTCATCCACCACGTAAATCTTCGCAGCATCGTTCATCATGCCAATCCTCCGGTCACGGGCAGGGAAATGGTGGCGCGGACATCGCCATACGCAGATATGTCGCGCGAAAGGGTGCCGCCATGGGCCTCGACAATGGCGCGAGCAACCAGCGTGCCCACGCCCATGCCGCCATTGGGAAGCTGGTCGGCGCCCCGACGGTTCGACACGATGATCTGCACCCGGTCGTCCACCCTCATGGCGGCGAGTCCGACCTGCGCATCCCCAGCGCCCTGAATGGCGTTGCGCAATAGGTTGACCACCGCCTGCCCCAGTTCCACCTCCTGCGCGAGCACGACGAGATCGGGGTCGATCGGATCGACCTTCAGCGTCACGCCCTCGCTTTTTGCCTCGGGCGCGGCCAGTGCGGCGACGCTCTCTACCAGGGCCGACACCGGCAGCGGCGTCGGCTCGTCCACCGCGCGACCGCCATATCGGCGCAGGCGCCGCACCAGATTGGACAGGGTCGCCGCCTTGCGATCGATCAGCGCGGCGCTTTCAGCGATTTCCGGGTCGGATATTCCGGTGATGGCGTGGAGGTGCCTGGCTTCAATCGCCAGCGTGGACAGTGGCTGGCTGATCTCATGAATAACGGCGACCGACATGGCTCGCAGGGTCTTCAGCCGTTCTGCCTGAAAAAGCATTCGGTCGCGCCGCTCGATATCGATACGCGCCTGCCGCTGCGCATCGGCAAAGCTGCCGGCGAGATAGCCGACCACCACCACGGTCGCCAATCCCAGATGCAATTGCAGCCGGGCGGCCGTAGTCATGTCCTGCGCCGTCTGCGGCAGCATGAGGAGGGTCGCAATGGCCAGCGCCGCCCAGGCGGCGGTTCGCCCGAAACGCAGGCCGATCCAGGCAACGGCGAAGATGACGGGCATGGGCTGAGCACCCAAGCCGACGCGGCGCAGCGCTTCGGTTATGGCGATGCCGCTGAGCAACAGGATGCTGCTTTCCGCTAGCTCGGGCCAGCGCATTCTGGCGCCGATCCGCATGCCCGGACGGTGGCGGCGCGTCAGCAGCTCAGCCACCCACAGCAAAGGTGGCGCAAGAATCAGCACGCCCAGCAGATCGCCAACAGCGAATGCGGAGAGGGATGTGATGACCTCGTGGGCGCTCTGCACGCGGGTCATGTCGGGACGCAAAAGCGACTCCGGCAAGGCGGACAGAGCCGCCACGTTCGGAGCCGCCACCGCCGCGAGCCCAAATGGCATGGGCGGGATCAGGATCGTGGCACGCGAACCGCTGGCCAGCCAGCGGATCGCCGCGACGGTCGCGCCATAGGCGAAAACCGGCCGGACGATCCCGAACAGGATGATCGGCCAGTCCGGCATTCTGAAAGAAAAAATGCCTTTCGCAACGTCGACCATGATCTCGACGAGGGCGATGAAAGGCGTCAACCAGGCGCCCGCATACCATAGCAGCGCGAGCCGCAGCCCGGCCGCCGGATACCAGACAGAATAGAAACCGGCCCCGCCCCAGGCCGCGGCCATCCAATGCGCGATCGCAAATCCTGCTGCATAGGCAGCCAGCAACGCCAGCTGAAGTTGATCAGGTATCCACCGTCGACGACGATTCCGCAGGCGCAGCATGGGAGGGGGTACACAGGTCATTACCGCCATCTGGCAGCGCTTGCCGCCTGATAAAAGCCGGAAAAAACCCGGAACCTCCTGTGCAGGCGCCGTTAACTCCGTGAGGAGGCGCAAGAATATCGACCAGACGCCCACATCAGCCTCAGCCGCGATATGGGCTGATCCCCCTTGTCGTCATGCCCGCCCTGAAGCCCACAAGAGCCGGATGCTCATGATTCACCCGAAATGGCCCAAAGGCGCCCGGGGGGCGATGTCGGGCAGGCCCGTCGCAATTTCCGGGGTAGGAACTCTAATATCAGGGAATTTTCCGGATAGCGTCGACATCGATCTCCTCAGACTGAGGAGCGGCTTGAAATGCCACGGTCCGTCGGGTTGCCGAACGCATTTGCCAGATACCGTGTCGATCGATCCAGCCATTGATCATCACCGTCAGGAAGGCGATATCTTCCCGACGAATTTGTCCGTAGAATATGGATGAGATCATAACGATTTCCATCCTGTGCAACCTTGAACTTATAAAAATCCGCCATTTTGGATCATATCTTGCGGATTTGATGACTTTCTTCTTAAAAATTACAGATTTTCGTTCGTCTATTACTATACAGTAATAAAATTGGATAATTCAGGAAAAATGCAAGACAGGTAGGTCGCCGTTGCTCAGAAATATCCGCTTTACTCTTTTGTCATGCGGATCATCTTTCAAATAGATAACGCCACTATTTTCGAGCTTTCTCACGAGAATATAGAAACCTCGATATGACAAATCGAGAAATGTCATCGCCTCCTTGATGGAAAGCGACCTTTTTTGCTTGAGAATCAAAATGATTTTTGCCTCTGGCTTCATCAGATTGAAGCCAAAATTCTTCTTGAAGCATTGTTCCATCTGAAGAATTTCGCTGATTTTCAAACCATCACGCACAGACAATCCCCAGGACTTGTCACCAACAAACTAATTTTTGGTGCGACCCAAGGATGCAAAACCGATGTGGGGGCGCGTAACGCCCGTCAATCAACACCGATCAACCCCGGGTTTCTACTGACCCACAAACTGACCGAGATCAACCATGAAATATATATAAAAAGTATACATTTAAATGCTCGGTTTGTGACAAACATCTGGATAGACGAGGCATCATTCGGAGATTTCCTTAACGCAATCCAGATAAGGAATTCGTTCTCCGATGCTCAGAAACGAGCGAATTATGGCAAAAGAAATGATTGGATGGGGCCGATCGTCTGTCAAATACCTACCAAATTAGCGTGAAGTAATTTCTGAGAACAGGTTTCTGTCGCCATCTGTGAACTTCGGTTCACGGAACGGCGACCTGCAACCTCCAAAAAGCGACCCATAAGAAAGGTTCAAGAATGAAGAAAAGGATCAATTTGCAGAGAGCGCTATTGCTCTCTACAGCCTTGTCAGCGGGCTTCTCCGCGACAGCGCACGCCGGTGATGTCACCGTATCGACCGCGCAGACGGCAGCCGATGTCCAGACGGCCATCAACACTGCGATCGCAGTTCCCGATTCTGATCTGAACCTGACCGTCGCTGCGACGGGCTCGATCACCGGCGGCTCCATCGGCCTCACCCCCAGCGCGGGCCAGGGCGACGGTGCGATCTCCTTCGTGAACAATGGCGCGCTTGGCGCGGTCGACACCGCTGGCGCGGTGACGGACACCGCTGGTGCGACCTTCTACGGCGTGGGCAATGCGGCTGCGGCAAACACCTTCAGCGCCACCAATGGCGGTCTGGTTTCCGGTGGCCTGAACGCATTCGGCTTCGGCGGCAATGTCGGCATCACCAATTCGGGCACCGTGTATAACGGCGTAGCTGCCTCGAGCTATGGCGACGTGTCGGTGGCAAGCACGGCGGCCGGCCTGGTCCGTTCGGGCGACGTGTCTGCGGACAGCATCACCACAGCGACCTCGGCCACGGTCGGCGGCATCACCACCACGGATTATGCCAGCGGCACGGCTACGGTCGACCAGCAGGGCGACGTTGCCAACCAGACCGACACGGCGCGCGGCGATGTGACGGCAGAGGCGCTGAACGGCGCATCGGTGACCGTCGGCGGCAAGGCGGACGAAGCGGCTGCCTATGCAGGCGGCACCGTGCAGACGGTATCGGGCACCAGCTCCGCCACCGCAGGCACCGTGGTCACGACCACCTCGCGTTCGGACAACATTCTCGGCGGTGGCGCCGCATCGGTTGCGATCACGCAGACGGGTGATGTGAACTCGGCCTATGCGTCGAGCGTGGGCGGAGCCTCCGTTTCGGTCGACGGTTCTGTCGATGGCAGCGCACAGGCTTATGCGGACGGCTATTCGAGCACGAACACCTCCGTTTCGGTCGACGATGGCGCAACGCCCGTCAGCGACAGCTATCACTATACCCAGACCGCCGCGGGCAAGACCGCATCGGTTACGGTCGGTCAGTCTGGCGAAGTCGCTGGCGATGCGATTGCCTCCGGCAATGGCGGTGCGACCGGTACCATCAACGGTGCAGTCGACGGCGATGTCGAACTGACGTCGCAAGCGACCAATTACGATTATCAGAGCAACAGCGATTATGCGGCCGGCACGAGCGGCTATAGCTATGATTATAGCGCAGCTGGCGGCGCGGCGACCGGCTCGGTCGGTGCGACCGGATCGATCGGCGGCGACCTGATCGCCAGCGCCGATGGCGGCGTGACGCTGTCGAACGCCGGCACGATCGAGGGCGATGTCATCGCCAACTCGAACCGTTCGCTGCCGACGAACTACAGCGAAACCTACAGCTCGTCCTCGTCGAGCAGCCCGACGCTGGTCGAAAGCAGCAACCAGGAAATCGACGAATATCATTACAAGCAGGCAGGCGGCGCAGCGAGCTTCGCCAATGCGGCGACCGGTCAGGTGCAGGGCGATGTGTCCATCAACGCTCTGGGCGATGTCACCGTCGACAACAAGGGCGCCGTGTTCGGCAGCACCGATGCGCGCAGCACCGGTTCGGACAGCGACTATAAATATACCTACAACAACAGCAGCTCGACCGCCATCGCCACGCCGCCGGCGCTGAACGTCACGACCTCGACCAACGAAACCGTCTACGATTACGCCGAAACGGCAACGGGCGGTAACGTTACCGGCACTTATTCCGGCTCTAACGGCACGCTGAACTTCGTTTCGGGTGATGGTTCGATCACGCAGGAAGCTGACAAGGCCAGCAAGGCGACTGTCACCGGCACCGTCTATGGCAGCCTGAATTCTTATGCGGGTTCGTCCAATTCCACCGAGCTTGACCAAGACAAGACGGTCACGGTTCTCGACACGGCCGGCGACGGTACGCGGACGATCACCAGCAGCGACGACGAAACCACCACGACCAACGCTGGCGGCGACAGCACCGTCACTGTAAGCGGCAAGCTGGTCGAAGGCAGCGTCGGCGGCACGCCATCGCTCTACTCGAGCGCGACCGGCAACAGCGCCGTCACCATTTCCGGCAGCGTTGCCGGCGATGTGGAGTCCAACGCCTCGGCAACCGACTACCACTATCAGAGCAGCTATGCTTCTTCTGAAACGGTCACGGGCGGCGTCTATCGCACGGACAGCATCGTCCAGAGCAGCTCGAACGAGCAGATGGCTGTTGGCGGTTCGGCCAGCGTCGACCTGACCGGTTCGGGCAAGGCTGCCATCAATGGCGGTGACGTTGAGGCCTATGGCCGCACCGGCGCTTCTGTCACGGTGGCCAAGGACGCCAGCGTCGGCGGCACCAACAATTTCGCCAGCGTCTATGCCAGCGCCAGCGGCACCGACTATCTGTCGACTTCGGAAAGCACGTTCACGCGCGATCCGGCGGCGCAAACCGGCACCACCACTTCGACCAGCGGCTACAGCTATACCGTCAGCGATGGCGTGGGCGACGCCACCGTCGCCATTGCCGGAACAGTCAGCGGCGACGCCGAAGCTTCGTCGAGCCGCGGCAATGCCACCACCACCGTTACCGGCACCGTCGGCGACGATGCGCGGGCCTATGCCTCCGGCAACAACTATGCCACCAGCACGACGACCGACTATGCCGGTGAGATTGCAGACAGCAGCACCAGTCCCGCTATCGTCAAGCAGGTCTATACCGAAAGCTCGACGCAGGTCGGCGGCACCGCGTCGGTGGTCGTCAACACCGATGCGGCACTCAAGAACCTTGGCGCTCTTGGCGTTGCGGACGATGTCGATGCGGAAGGCGTGACGGCGGCTTCGGTCACCATCGCGGCCGGTTCAAAGGTCGGCGGCGATCTGTCGGCTGAATCGAACTACACCAACTACAGCTACACGCAGACCCGCCTCTACAATGACAGCGGCGTCCAGACCGACGAAACCATCGTCGGCAGCTCCACTCTGGCAGGCGGCGACGCCTCGATCAGCGTGGGTGCCAAGAGCGAAGTCGGTGGCGAAGCCTATGCCAGCGGCAACAAGTCGGCATCGGTCAGCAACGCTGGCGCGATCGAGGGCAGCGTTTACGCCCTGTCGCTCAATTCCGTCGGCAGCGGCAGCCTGACCTCGACCAACCTCGACAATGCAGCGCTGCGTCAGGATGTTTCGGTCCAGACGCTGACTGGCGTCGGCGGCACGGCTTCGGTCACCAACGCATCGGGCGCGACCATCGGCGGCGACGTCACCATCGCGGCCGGCACCGGCACCGTCACCAACAGCGGCGGTATCGCGGGCAGCATCTATGCCGGTGATGAGGTCGCCAACTACACGACGACTCAGACCGACACCGTCACCGACACGGTCCAGACCGTGACGCCGGCGGCGGCACTGACGGCGCAGAACTACACCATCAACCAGAACAACTTCCTGGGCGGTGGCGTCTATGTGAGTGGCGCGACGGTCAGCGATCCGTTCGGCCGGGCCGATGAGCCCGACGTCAAGACCAGCAACGTCTCGGCGACGGTCAACCTCAACAATGGTTCCGTCACGCTGGGCAGCATTGTTGCGCAGCAGGACGAAGACGGCAACCGCCTGACCAACACCACGCTTAACCTCAACGGTTCGGGCTATCTGGGTGCGGACAAGCTGAACCTGAAGACCCCGACCTCGGCCGTTTACTCGCCCGAAGCGGTGCTGTCGAAGGAAGCGCAGGATCTGGGCTTTGGCACCGGTTCGACCGGTTCGGTCCGTATCCTCGGCGTCGAAGCTGTGAACAAGGCCGATGCGGGCACCTTCGTGCTCGACCTCGCGCCCTATATCGCTCCGGATGCTCCGGGTCTCCAGCCGGGTTGGAGCGCGGATGTCGGCGCGATTAACGTCAAGGCGGGTGAAATCCAGCTCACCGGCCCGGCCTATGATCCGACCGATGCGGATGGCGATTTCATCGGCATCAAGGGCAACATCAATGTCGACGGCGGCACGCTGGTCGTCGGTCGCCGCACCCTGATCGGTGCGGACACGATCGGCAACAGCCTGACCACCGAGGGCACGGAGACGATCACGGGCGTCAAGGTCGCACTGACCGGCGACTATACCCAGACCGCCACCGGCACCACGGTCGTCGGCGTCAGCCCGTCGCTGGTCCGCGCCGGCGCGGTTTCGGTGGGCACCAGCAATGGTGGCACCGAAGTGCTCGGCCCGATCCAGGCCGGTGCAAATGTGCCCTACTTCACCACCGCGGCCAACGGCTCCTCGGTCCAGTCCAGTCCGTCGCGCATCGACGTGACCGGCAAGTTGAACCTGGCCGGCAAGCTGGTGGTCGACGTGACGCGGGATGCGATCTACTCGAATGGCGACGGCTACACGCTGTTCTCCTACACCGATGCGGCCAGCGCAGTCAGCGCCACCGTGTCGCAGTCGATCAGCTCGCCCTTCGTCAGCTTCGAGCTGAAGAACGACACGGCTGCCAAGACCGTCAGCATCGCGGCCAAGCGCACCAGCTACGCCTCGGCGGCAACCAACCCCAATGCCGCTTCGGCTGCGGGCGCCCTCGACGCGCTGATCCCGGTCATCACCACGAAGATCGCGCAGGACGCCAATGGCGGCGCGGTGTTCACCTCGGTGAACGAAATGGGTCTGGTGCAGGATGCGGCGAACATCATCTCGGGTCTCGACTGGCGTCTGACGCTGACCGGCGCGCAGCAGGTGTTCAACGAACTGTCCTCGGCCGAAATCTACGGCTCGCTGGCAGCGATCGAACAGAACTCGGCCCTGACCGAGAGCTTCGAGAGCGCAGCGGTCGTGGGTGCCACCGGCAAGTCCGGTTTCGGCTTCTGGATCAACCCGGTCGGTCGTTTCGCCCGTTATGGCGGCACCTCCTCGGGCGCGTCTAAGATCCGCGACAACAGCTATGGCGGGGCCTTCGGCTTCAACCTGGGCTACTCGGATGAAGGCACGCTGGGCATCGGTTTCGCCTATGCCGAGCATGACATCGCCGCTCGCGGTACGCCGGAATCGGCCAAGGCACGGACCTACTCGCTGGGTCTGGACTGGAAGCACAGCTTCGGTCCGCTCCATGCCGGTGCACAGTTCGTCTATGGCTTCTCCGACTTCGACGTGACGCGTGAGCTGACCCTACTTGACCGCACGATGAACGCGTCCTTCAAGGGCCGCGAGTGGAACGCCAATGCCGAACTCGGCTATGACGTGACCGAAGGCAGCAACGCCTCCGTCATGCCCTATGCCAAGGTGGCGCTGCGTCACTGGTCGCTGGGTGGCTTCACCGAGGAAGGCGGCGCCGGTATCGGCGTCAGCTCAGGCCGCGACTCCAAGACGGTGTTCGTGCCTGAAGTCGGTGTCCGTCTCGCCACCACGCTGGCGGCGACGGAAGCGATGGCCATCCGTCCGTTCGGTAAGCTCAGCTACACCTTCCAGGGTGACATCGGCTCCAGCCGTGCCTTCACCTATGCTGCGGGTGGCACGCCCTTCATTCTGAAGGGGGTTGATCCCAAGGGCTACGGGTCACTCGACGCGGGCATCAATGCGCTCTTCCATGATCGCATCGGACTGTTCGTTCAGGGCGGTGTGAACTTCGGCGGGTCGCAAAAGGGTGCCGAAGCCCGCGGAGGCATCAACGTCCGGTTCTGACACTTAAGCCCTGTCAGAACAGACGTCCAACTTGGGGAAGGGTCGGTAGACTCTTCCCCCTTTTTGCCTCTAATCAGAAAAGGGACAGGTCGGCGCATCGTGCGTAAGCTGCCAAAGGCGGACTGTAGTGAGATCAAGGCGCTAGCTACGTTAGCCAAAACGAGGTCCGAAATAATGGCCCTTGCTGAACACCGGGAAAAACCCGGATGGAGAAAACGAGTGTCGTCGCTCATGACCCGAAGCGCGACCCAAGGAAGCTTTAAAGGTTTCCTGACCTTGACCCGGCCAGTTTCTGGTCGGGTCATTTGTCTGCGGCATTTGGCGATTATCGGGAGTTTCCATCTAAACCGGACGGTCATGGCGGTGTCCGTGAATACTCAACTTAGTCGTGAGCGATGCTGTGCGAACGGCAGCTATTCCATATACCGGCCCCGAAACTGACATTTGCCTATTGGCCCATCCCGGACACCCAAGATCGAAAGCCGCCCTTCCGCACCTGGCAATCAAAAATTGGGCGCTGAACGGCCGGGACGGGTCGCGAGCTGAAAATTTCATTAACCAAGCCCCCTCCTTTTCCATGCTGGCAGCATGATGAGGTCAACAGGAGAAAGGAAAAAAAGAAAGAAACAGGACGCGCAGGTCCTGTGTCCCGAATGCATCGTTCGGAAAAAAAGCGCAAATCCGCCTTGTGCTTTAACGGTTCGGTAAGAGCCGAACCCTACTCGCTTTAGCGAAGCCCTTCTTTTTTTCCTTTCTCCCTTGTTCTTCAATTGCTGCTGGTTGAAGCAGGGAGGTGCGCCGGCGCAAAGCCGACGCACATGAGCCCGGCTTACGCTGCCAGCTGGATTTCTTCTGGCAGGTTGAGCTCAACCCCGGACAGGACCCGGGCGGAGACGATGCTGTGGATGCGATCGTCGGCGCGTCCAAATCCTTCGATGTGCGTTTTGCGGCTTCTGAAGGGCAGTTGCCGATCATGCTGCAGGATGAGGTCGGAGCCGACCCGGTAGGCGCCTAAGCCCTTGGTGCCTGGAATAAGTGAGGCGCGGCCGCCGTTCTTCGGCAGCCAGAGCCCGCAACCTTCGAAGATGGTCAACTTGTGCTGATGTACAAGGATAAGGGCCACATGGTCGATGGCCATGCGTTTGATGTCGAACGCGAGATACATGCACGGCCGATCGACGACGTGCTGCAGGGCGAAGCTGAGTAGGTCGGATGTGCTTTTCGGCGCGCCGAAGGAGATGGCGACAGTCCGGTCCAGATCCATTTCGCGGCCGGGCTCGCCGGTCAGGAGTTGGGCGGTCGCGGCCATGTAGTGGGCGGCAAGCTGCTGTGCGGTCAGTTCGATCATGTCATCTGTCCTCATCAAGAGAATAATGGTTAACCACGCGGCCTGCCGCCTGATCTTCCTTTTTTTCCGCCCCTTTCAAGGCGGCATTTCTCTTCATTCCCGATGGTTGGTGCGAGCGCGCCGATGCGCGCGGTTTCGGCCGCGAAGGCGGTGCGCAGGGTGTCGTCGCGGTAGGCGAGCCAGTCCCGATGATAGGGACGGTGCGTGCAGTTTTCGGCGATGAAGTTTGTGAGCCGCATTTTCGCTTCGAGCGCCGAGGCGCCTTCGCCCGCCATGTCGCGCCAGAGCATGAGGATCATGCACGTGGTTAACGTGTCGCCCTCCGCCACCGCGCGGACAGACGACCATTTACCATGTTCCATCAGCCGCGACACCAGGTCGGCGCGGCAGACCGTCTTGACCGGAATGGACAGCCGCGCGGCCACTTCGGCGAGATGGACGGATCCGGCTCCGGCGCACACTTCGCTCATCAGGTCGCGATGGCCGGATTCGTGCCGTCGCCATGGCGAGAGCAGGCCCTTGAGGGCGTCAGGCACGCGCAGGCCTGACGTCATGGCAGACATCAGCATGCGCGGCAGATCGACATGGAAACCGCCCCAGGTGACGAGTTCAACCGCGCCAAGCTGCTGCATGTCGTTAAAGAATTCCGTTAAGATCGCGGCCTCATCCTGCTCCGGCAGGCCTCGGCTTTCGAGGCGAAGGGGACGCAGGCCATCGCCCGCATCGGACAGGACCAGCCAGGAGAGGGTGACGAGGCGGAGGAACGGCCATCGCGGTGTCACGCGGGGATCGTTCGATGCGTCTGCGGGTTTGGCTGTGGGCCGATCGTCTGGCGCGAACCGTTCGGTCGCCTGGTAGCGCGCATGGGCGGCGGTATCATAGGTAAATTCGCCATCCAGGACGACGATGAACCGGGGCGCGGCGGCCTTGAAGACACGGGCGGGATCGATATGCATGGGATATTCTCCAAAAGATGGGGTGCGCTGACAGGAGGCCGAAGCTGATCGGCAGCGGCTGAAGCTCAGCCATCGGTGCGCGAAACGATGAGGCTGGAAGACTCCCGGCATGGTCCCGGGGGCAGTGAAAATCGTCAGTCGACGATCAATCGTGGTCAGAAGTCGGCGCGGTCGCCCGCCATGCCTCCAGCGCGCGCACTGCCCGCGCTGCGATAGGATCCACATCGAAGTCGGCAAACTGCCTCGCCCAGGCCAGCCAGCCAGCGATCGCTTCCTGTTTCAGTTGCGGGATCGCGATCTCGGCATCCGGCAACAGCGACAAGGGCACCGTCGAGTGGCAGTCCGCGACCTGAACGCCAGCATCGCAGATGCAGGGTACCGGTAGCGCGCGGGCCTGACGCCGTGCCGCTGGCCACCATTTGTCCCAGGTGACGATTGCGCCATCGTCCGGCACCCGATCATTCAGCCAGTCCAGCAGATCAGTGACGATGTCTCCTGGCTGAAGGTAAGTTGCATGGGCTTCGATGCTGAAACCGCCGTCGATGTCCGGCTGGACCGAGAGCAGGCCGATTCCAGCTAATATCCGGCAATCCGGGCGGTGGCGCATGCCGTGACAGCAGCCTGCGGTGCGCAAGCTGATGGCTATGCTATGGGGCGCAAAGCCCCGATGCGTGATCGAGAGATCGATCAATTCCATGAAAATATCCTTTTGATTAGGTTGTGCCCGCAGGCGCGGCGGGCGGGTCAGCCAGCGATGGGAGTGAGATTGCGCTCATGCGCGCGGGTGGAGGCGCGATCGGTGTCGCGCAGCCATTGGACCAGATGGCGGTGGAGGATCGTCGCCAGCTCCCGGCCAAGACCGCTCTTGCGTTCCATCGCGGCGACGGTCATCCGCCATGTCGCTATAGCGTCGATCTCGGCATCCACCGCAATCTGGTCGATGTCGCCCTTGATCCAGGCGACGGAGCGCTCAGCCGGATCGGTCGATGCGCAGGCAATTTGGGCCTGAGCGCAGGCCTTATGAAGGGAGATGAAGCGCCTTCGATCTTCGACCTGGAGGCGAATGATGGGCTGGTTACCTCCACCGGCCAGGCTGCGGAATCCCGAAGAATAGACGACGTCCGGCAGTTGGCTGAGCAATTCGACGACGCGGCCCGGCCCGTACATTGACAGGGTAGCCTGATCGTCGCTGAGGCGATCATCGATCCACGCTAGCAGCTCCTGCGGAGGTTGATTGGGTCGCAGGATGAAGGAGGACAGGTCGAAGCTGACCTGTCCGGCGACGACTGTCACGGTCAGCGCGGCAGCGCCGACCGCAATGTCGCCACTGGCGGTCGGATGACCGGCATTGATGGTGACGGGAGTAAATGCGGTGATGGTATGGGAGGGGAGCATGGTGGTCTCCGATGGGCGCACGATCGCACACCGCCTTGGGACGGTGGGGTGATCATGTGCAGGCTTGAATTACCGGCTGAACCGGTCAGCGAATGAAGGCCGGTCCGAAGCGCAGGCTTGCGCCCACTTTATTTTCCTTCTTCCCGGACCTTCATCCTTCCGCCCATCTGCGGCTTCCCGCCTTCGGCGTCTTTTCCATGCTGCAGACATGGCAATATCTAACAGCATGTACTGTCATTCGCCCATGCCGATGGCCAGTCGGTCCCCTGCAGTCTGCGATTTCCGGTCGTTCCCTGGGCGGCTGGGTAAGACCGATCCGATAAGGTGACGGCGGACGATACTGTTGCTCGTCGATCGGTGATCTGCGCTCGATCGTCAGCATTGTGGCCGACCGGCTGTCATGGCGCGATCATTCCGTCGTCAAAGGATCGAGACGGCTGGTTTTGGTGCGCTCGAAGATAATTTGCATGGTGTCGATTGTTGCTTGCCAAAATCGGATAATAATCCTAGCCGCGCCCAAAAATGAGAAAAGCGTTGCAGGATAACAACAGTCGCCCTGTTCTTCAGAAATTTAGTTGGCGAAATACGCAAACGATCCAATAACCTACCATCTTTGCTTCCGCAGAGATGGTTCGGTCCCATCATAATGCCGAACCCCGTTCATCAACTGTACGTACATATGAATATGTGCGTAGGGATACGGGAGTTATACAGTGTCCAAGAAGCGTGGCATTCAATTTGAAGTTGTGTCGGCCATTGCCGACGGTCTGGTCAGCCAAGGTTTCAAACCTGACGATATTTCTGCTGGCGCCATCCGGGAAGAAACCGGCACTGGGAGCCTGTCCACCATCATCGCCCATCAATCGGTGGCGCAGCCAGTCCCGCCCGGCCGTGGCGGGACCAGAACTCACGGCAGACAGCATGGCGTCTGTCACCGCCGCTGTGACTGCTCTGATCCATAAAGTGTCGGATCGCATCCACGAAGAGGAGCGCAAGCGTGGCGCGGCGGCGGCCGTTGAAGCGGAACGTATCCGCGCGGAACTCGACGAAGCGCTCTCGCTCAACGAAGAGATCGAGACTGAGCGCGAAGCCGCAGTCGCGCAGGCGGAGGCACTGCGCGGAGAGGTGGAAGAGATTCGCCTGCGCGAGGCGCGGCTTCAAGGGAAACTGGAGGCGCTTGAAAGCGCCTTTGCGCAGATCGATCGGATCCAGGCCGCACCCATGCGCGAAATGGCAGCAGCGGAAGCCGGACGCGACGCCGGTGAAACGCTGGCCAATGCAGGCGAAAGTGGCGCAGCTAAGGCACGCGGAGCGCCCGGCCAGGAACTGGCCGATGCGCTGGCGGCGGTGACATCGCAACCGCGGTTGTTCGATGGAGAGCAACCGGAGGCGCCGGTTCTGCCGTCGTAATGACTGGCGGAAGGGTGCGTCGCATTCATGCCACGCACCTTTTCCTTCCGCTCCTTGCCCCTTGCGCTTCTCTGCGGAGAAGCGCGCAGACCGGAACGACGTGAAGGGCTGCATGGGGGTCCAGGGGGCTCGCCCCTTGGCTCACGGGGGTATTTGCGCAGTAAATACCCGGAGTGAGTCCACCCATTTACGAAAACGGGCCTCTACCGCCCGCCTGGCTGAGACTGACCATGCCCGACACCACCACCCCGCGCAAGCTCTACGCCATCATGCGCTATGCCAAGATCAAATCGTTCGCAGCGCTCGATCGCGTCTGTCAGCATAATATCCGCACCATTGCCGGCGAGAATATCCGCGACGATGCGCCGCCTCCTTTAGAACTGCTGGAGGAGGGCAGCGACGATTTCGTCGCGTCCGCCCGCGGTCGCCTCCGGGACCTTGGGATCGATATGCAATCCACCAAGGACAAGGTCATCGCGGTCGAGACGGTCACCACCGCCAGCAAGGCGTGGTTCGACAAGGCCAGCGAGGCGGAGAAGCAGGAATGGCTCAGGACGAATGTCGAATGGGCCAAGAAGAAATTCGGCAAGGGCCTGCTTTCCGCCAAACTGCATCTGGATGAAGAGGTATGGCATATACACTTCGTCGCGATACCGGTGGTCGAGAAGCGTGCGCTGCCCCGCGGCAAGAAGCCGACCGATCCCGTCAAGCTCGCCGACTATGAGCGGCGCAAGGCCGAAGCCCCGATGAAATGGACATTGTCCTATCACGATATCCTTGGCGGGAAAAATCAGCGGCTTTCGGAAGAGCAGGATGCCTATCATGCCGCGGTCAAGCATTTGGGCCTTGAGCGGGGTGAGGTGCAGCGCGACGATATCGAAATCGAGCTCGGTGACGAACTGACCATATCCGCGCTCGAACTGTCGCGCGGCCGTAACGCGGACGGATCGGCCCGGCCACGGCGGTCAATGACACCGGCGGAAGGGCGAGCGGCCGTTAAGCGTCTGCGCGCCGAAGCGGAAGCGCTGGTTCACGCGGCCGAGGAAGATCGAAAGCAAGCCGCGACGGATCGCGCGGCGTTGGCCGCAGCGCAGGCTGAAGCGGAGCGGCAGGCACAGGACGTCGCCCATGAACTGCGGATGGCAGCCGAACGTCATGAGAATGCGGATGCTGCCGCGCGCGATGCGGAGCGCGAGCGAAACCGGCTAAGCGAAGCGCGCCAAATCGCGGATCAGCAGCGCCAGAAACTGGAAGAGGATCGCCGGGCACTGGGAAACGCACTGGCGCGAGCCGAAGAAGATCATGTAGTGCTCCAGCGCGCGCGCCATGAAGCGCAAGATGTCGCCCGACGTGCCGAGCAGGAACGACAGGCAGCGGCTGCCGAACGTGATGCCATCGCTCGCGACCGCGAAGCGCTTGCGCAGGATCAGGCCGCGCTGAAAGCCCAGCAGAAAAGGCAGGATGCGGAAATCGAACTGCTTGCGCGAGGTGCCGACGACAGCAATGGGCTGGACCTGCGTCCGCACGAACAGGCTTTCACCATGAAGGCGGATGTGATGACCGAGAAAGAAAAACTGGTCTATAAGACGCCGTGGACTGCGGGTGCGCTTCGAATTGGCCACCAGCTTGCCCTCGCGCTTCAGCGGATCCGCCGTCTCACTGCCGATCTTTTACGTCGTGAGGGGCGCATGATGGTTCAGGAGAAGGAACTGGCACGGCGGGAGGCTGCCACCATCGAGCGGGATCGCCAGCAGGCAATATCGGCCCAGCGCCTGGAGCAACGCCACGCCGAGCAGGATGCCGCCATGGCTTTGGCCAGGGATCAGTTGGCTAAGCGCGAACAGGTCATTGCTGCGCGGGAAAATGCGTTGGAGCCGCGTGAAGCGGCTATCCAGCAACAGGCGTCGGCAGCGAGGGAAATCGAGGCGGCAGCAGAGGAGCGCGAACAGGCGCAACGTGACTGGATGAAGGTCGTGATTGGAAGCGCGGATGGATCGCTCATCGGCAGCCTTCGGGACGATGGCTATTTCCATATGGCGCGGCAGATTGACGGGCGCCCACGTCCCGCATCTGACGCTGTCAAGCGGACGATCGCAATCGCCCGCCTGAATGGGCGGCAACGATACTTAAACTGATCGATCGCACGTTCCGCGATCAGGCCGACACCAGCATGCGCATTATGAAGCTCAACGATGAAGTGGACGCACTCGACGATCTGGTCGAACAGACGCGCAAATCCCTTCCCCAAAACCAGCAGCAGATACTCAACGGGACGGATGAGGCGCTCAAAGAGGTTGCCGAGCGCCTGCGGCGTATGGAGGCGATCCAGTCCCAGCAAAGATCGTTATAAGTGAGGAGCGGGGTAAACAATCGATCCCGCTACCCATCCACGCTCAATGCTCGGACTCGAAGCTCCGGTTCTCGCGGCAGTGCCAGAGGCGCAGGATGAAGATGGTGCCGCTCGCGATCTCGTATCGCATTTCATAGTTGCCCACGATGATCCGCCGAACCTCACGCGGCTCGAAGGCTTCCAGTTTCTCGCCGAGGCGGGGATAGTCGAGCAGGCGGTTAGGCGCATGGGCGAGTTGCTGTACGACGCGAGCGGCTGCCTCGGGCGCGACTGGTCGAAGATGTTCGTGCAGGCGTAAAAGATCCGATGACGCTTTGCTGGTCCATTGGATTTTCATGCGGTCGGCGAGGGTAACGGGCTATCCGTGGACAGGCTGTCTGCCCATGCCTGGATGCTCTGATGATCGATCACCCGGCCCGCATCGACGTCGGCCAGAGCTTCGAGCGTCATCTTGTGCCGCTCTTCCTCCTGATCGATCCATGCCGCCAAGGCTTGCTTCATGATCCAGCCTCGTGAGCGCTCGATGCGTGCTGCCAGAGCATCCACTTTATCGGCCAAGCCCTCCGGCACATGGGCCGTTAGGACTCTCGTTGCTGCCGCCATTTCAATCACTCCCAATCCAGATGATTAAAAGTTAATCGAAAATCGATGGTTGAGCAAGATGGTCCGGGGGCGTTCTCGGGACGAGCGGCCTTGCAAAAATTCCGCCGATCGGTGAAGAATGACACGTTGGTCGGCACCTGTGGATAGGCAAAATGGAATGCTATTGCATGTGACAGGTGATTGGCGATAGTCGATAATAGGCCCGATTGCTGAACAAGCAAAAACAGGGACTTGGTTGGTTAACGGTTGATGCTGCATTTCCTGCCGCCCCAGCCAAGTTTTTCCCAACATACTACCAAACCTGGCTTTTCGGACGACGCCGGAACCGTGGTGGGGCGTCTGCTACAGAACCCTGCTACAAAGTTGGGACTTTGTGGGCATGGGAGGCATCCTGAATACGGTACGACGCGGGGGCGTCTATCACTTCCGGCGGGCGGTCCCCGTGGGACTGCGGGTACGGCTGGCACGCAGCGAATTGACATGCAGCCTCCATACTCATCAAGCAGGAGAGGCGCGGGTCCTGTCGCGCTGCCTGTATCTGCGGTCGGAGGAATTGTTCGCTGTGCTCGAAAACGCGTCCATGCTGAGTGATGAGGATATCGCGGCGTTGGTGAAGGATTTTTACACCACGATTCTAGCGCAGGACGATAATCGTCGCCTGATGGCTGATATGCCCGACCGGTTTCGGAAGGAGTGAGCGGAGGATTATCGAAAGCTCGCGGACAGCGCGAGGGAACATCTCGCCGAGAACGCCTATGGAACTGTGCGGCAGATCACCTCCGTCATGTTGGCGCGCCGCTATGGCCTGGACGCGAAGTTCGACAAGCTGAGCGTTCGGAAGGTCGGCCAAGCGATGCTTCGCGCTGGTGTCGAGGTGGCCGAAACGCTGCGCGCAAGGGCAGAGGGAGATTTCAACTATGAGCCGCGCGACAAGCTGCTCGTGGAGGCCCTTCGCGAGAGGCCGGAGCCTTCTTCAATGCCCCCTATCGTGCACGTCGAAACGCCGCCGGTTATCGCCGGTCCCATATTTTCCGAGGCCGCCGAAACATTCAGGGAGGCGCAACTGCGGCGCAAGATTTGGGAGAACCAGACCTACTCACAGGCGCGCGCCAGCTATGCGCTATTTCGCGATTTCGCCGGTGATCGGCCCTTGAGCCATTATGTCCGCCCCGATGCGGCTCGCTTCAAGGCGCTTTTGGAGGACCTTCCTGCCAATTACAGCAAGGCTCCGGAATTTCGCGGCCTGACAGCACAGAAAATCGTGGAGCAGACCCGCGACCGTGATGTCGGACGCCTGTCGTCGCGCACGATACAGCGTCTGTTGATTGCCGTTGAGAAGTGACCCGGGATTTCCACCGAGAAGTGACCCGCCTGATGGTTATGTTTCGGATGTCATATGTGGGTCAAGGTGCGGGTTTCTCCTTTCTGGGTCTGGCCTGCTGGGCCGAGCTGTTTTTGAACCGGAAGCTGTCGTTGCCGGTCTCCAGGATGTGGCAGTGATGGGTGAGCCGATCGAGGGGCGCGGTGGTCATCTTCGCGTCGCCGAACACGGTGGCCCACTCGCTGAAGCTAAGGTTCATGGTTATGATGACGCTGGTGCGCTCGTATAATTTGCTCAGCAGGTGGAAGAGCAGCGCGCCGCCGGAGGGACTGAACGGCAGATAACCCAGTTCGTCCAACACGACGAGGTCCGAGTGGACGAGCCGGTTGGCGATCTGCCCGGCGCGCCCCTGGGCCTTTTCCTGTTCCAGGGCATTGACCAGTTCGACCGTGGAGAAGAAGCGGACCCGCTTTCGATGATGCTCGATGGCCTGAACGCCCAGCGCCGTGGCGACATGGGTTTTCCCGGTGCCCGGGCCGCCGACCAGCACGATATTGTCGGCGACGTCGATGAAGTCGCAGCGGTGCAACTGGCGCACCAGCGCCTCATTCACCTCGCTGCTGGCAAAGTCGAAGCCGGCGAGATCGCGATAGGCCGGGAACCGCGCAACCTTGAGCTGATAGGCTACGGATCGCACCTCGCGTTCGGCCGTCTCGGCTTTCAGCAACTGGGAGAGGATTGGCACCGCCGCCTCGAAGGCGGGCGATCCCTGCTGCATGAGGTCGGTCACGGCCTGGGCCATGCCGGGCATTTTCAGGCCGCGCAGCATCACGACGAGGGCGCCGGTAGCGGGATCATGACGCATGACGGTTCTCCCCGCGCAACGCATCGTAGCGTTCGACATTGGCCATCGGCTCACTGACCAGCCTCAACGCCTGTGGCGCCGTCACCGGCGGCGTCGAGAGCGGCTTTCCATCGAGCAGCCTGTGCAACAGGTTGAGGAGATGGGTTTTGGTGGGCACGCCGGCGTCCAGCGCCAGGGCGACGGCGGTCAGCACGGCCTCTTCGTCATGGTGCAGGACCAGGGCAAGGATCTCGACCATTTCCCTGTCGCCGCCGGGATTGCGCAGCAGATGCCGTTGCAGCCGCTGGAAGGCCTCGGGCAGTTCGAGGAACGGCGCGCCGTTGCGCAGGGCGCCGGGCTTTCGCTGAACCACTGCCAGATAATGACGCCAGTCATAGACGGTGTGCCCCGGCCCATCATGGGATCGGTCGATGATGCGCTGATGCTCGCATATGACTTGCCCTTCGGCGACGGCCAGGAAGCGATCGGGATAGACCCGCAGGCTGACGGGCCGATTGGCGAACGACGCCGGCACGCTGTAACGGTTGCGTTCCAGGTGGATCAGGCAGGTTGGCGAGACCCGTTTCCCATATTCGACAAAGCCATCGAACGGTCTGCCCATCGGCATCAGGCTTTCCACTTCATCGGCCCAGGCATCGGCGACCGAACCCGGTTCGATCCCGTGCGGGATATCCTGCCACAGCTCCTTGCAGCGCTCCTCCAGCCATAGGTTGAGAGCATCCAGGCTTTCCGCCTGCGGCGTGGGTTGCCATAGCCGATGCCGGGCATCCTGGACGTTCTTCTCGACCTGGCCCTTTTCCCAGCCCGCTGCCGGATTACAGAACTCGGCCTCGAACAGATAATGACTGACCATGGTGAGGAAGCGGTTGTTGACGTTGCGCTCCTTGCCGCGCCCGACCTTGTCGACGGCGGTGCGCATATTGTCATAGATCCCGCGGCGCGGAACGCCGCCCAACACGCGGAACGCATGATTATGGGCATCGAACAGCATCTCGTGGGTCTGGAGCAAATAGGCCCGCACGAGAAAGGCGCGGCTGTAGCTGAGCTTGAAGTGGGCGACCTGCAGCTTGGTGCGCACGCCGCCGATGATCGCCCAATCCTCGCTCCAATCGAACTGGAATGCTTGCCCTGGTGCGAAGGACAGCGGCACGAATGTCCCGCGCCCGCTCATCTGTTGCTCACGACGATAATCATCGCGCCAGTCCCGGGCAAAGGCCGCCACCCGATTGTAGGAGCCATCATAGCCCAGGCTGACCAGATCAGCATGCAACTGCTTCATCGTCCGCTTCTGCTTGCGGGTCCGACCCATCTCCCGTCTCAGCCAGGCTGACAGCCGCTCCGCGAACGGGTCCAGTTTGCTCGGCCGATCGGGCACCTTGAACCGCGGATCGATCGTGTCCGAACGTAGATATTTACGGATCCTATTACGTGACAGCCCGGTACGCCGCGCAATCTCGCGGATCGAAAGATGATCGCGGAAATGCCAGCGCCGGATAACGCTCAATAACGCCATGTCCAACACTCCATGACCCCTCGCTCGTCAAAGTCAGGGGTGAGTTCAACATGGGTCACTTCTCAGTGAAAATTTGGGCCCTTCCCGGGTCACTTCTCAACGGCAATCAACAGAAAAGCGCAAACTCTGAATCAGATTTGATATCCATATACCAAGGCATCACACTCAATCGCTCCCGCTCATAAACGCCGCGATTTCCTCTTGGGTATAGACACGCACTGGTTGACGCTTAACGTGTGTCCAGCCGCCCTTTGGTTTTTGCTTTTTGGGTAAAGCGGCAAGTTCCATCTTCTTGCCGATAGGATTTGTTTTAGCCCAATTGATTTTCGCCATTCAACACTCTCTCCGTTTCACCTATTTAGCGAAATGAAAGAGTAATGGGGGCGAACTTGGCGAGTGATCTTGTCGCAGCACTGATTGGCACGGGCGGAACGCTGATTGTTGGTTTTGGCGGCGTCTGGTTTGGCGCATACCTCAATCGCAAAAGCGCCCTACAAACCGCAATCCAGTTGGCAGAGATCGACAGGCACAAATATGCTCAGGACCGTTTGTGGGATGCGCGAAAAGACGCCTACACGGCCATCGTCTCTGGATTGACCGCCTTGGATAAGTCAGTCGATAAAATGTATGATGGCTTCTTCAATGGGCCAAACGACCCCGAAGACTATTTCCAATCATCAAGTTTCAACGAGGAGAACGACGAGCTATGGAAGCGGTATCGTGCCACTAAAGAGCTATACGATAACAGCGTCCTCATCCTCTCAGATGCCTTTAAGGTGAAGTTCGGTGAATGGCAGCAGGACTTTTTCCACTACGACGAAAACGACATTCCGCCAGAGGTCACGAGAGCCCATCGAACAGCTATGGGAAAACACCTCCACCAGTTCGTTGAGATAGCCAAGGGCGAGTTATCTACCCAACTATCTACCTGACATACTGGTCGCAGAAACGACCCGAAATGGCCGTTTCTAAGCGGGACAGGTCAGAAATCATCGGCATCATGTGGTGTCGGTTTCAACTGCCTCCACGTGATCGCGGAATTATTGATGGGGACTCCTCCCATCGCAGGTTAGGGAAGCGAGATTCCAACGTAACAGGCGATAGTCCAAGGGCAGAGGTAATAACTTTCTCAGGAGTGCGCCCAGCTTCACGGGCGTTTTCCCGTCCAAACTTGAACCCACACCAACTTGCAGGTGAGAAGCCAGGGCGAATACACCCCAAAATAGGCTGAGGGAACCACGTCAAAGGTTGTGTCCAAGCTGCTTTGAGATGGTAAGTTACGGTATCTGATACCGATACGGTGATTTCCTCCACTTCGCGGTCAAGGATAAGATCGGTTTTCGTAATGCCACCGTTCACAAAGCTGATGACGCGGCTTGATGGATATTCTGTCCGAGATAATAGACATAGATTGGCAGCGCGCTGAAATGGTTGGTGTAAGCCACCTCGCGTGATGAATGACCAATTGGTTTGGGCTTGAGAGCCGCGCATACCGCATCCTTCTTGCACCAACGACAACCGTCGATATGTCGAAGAGGAATCGCTGTTTTGGTATGCCGCCCCATCAAGTGCTTGATCGATGCCGTAATTCTCAATCAAACCTTTTGCTGAGAACACAACGGCTCGATTTTCATCTGACCAGCTATGGGCAAGAGCGACAATATCACTATTGCGATCCCATTGGATTTTTTGCTCAGCGTTCCATGCGTCTATCTGCCGGTAAAACTGATAAGCAAACAAATGACTGATGAGAGCTACCACAAAATAGCCCCCAAACCACACCGCAGGAACGACCTTCATCCAACGAGGCCCAGCTTGAGAGTAGGCGCGCCAACCCATCAGTATGAAGCCGAGATTGATGAAGAGAATGGACCAAAGCTCTGCACTTAGGAACGAGAGCAAGAGGCCAGGACCATCCATTTTCTGGAGGGCATACAGAATGAATGTAACTAAGAAGCAGGAAAACCATCCAGACTTGAAAATGCTCTTTGAATTCATGCGGCCCTCCACGCACGGTCATAATTGCCTTAAAAAAGGCTATTATCTTCACCTTTTACGGCCACCGCTTCACGTTCAGCAATCATTTCCTCCACCAGATCAAACTTTCCCGCTGGATCGACAACGAAGCGATGTGCGTGGAACACCTGTAGGGAGTTGTAGCAGTCCACTTGATCTTTGGTTGTTGATTGCCGTTGAGAAGTGACCCGGGATTTCCACCGAGAAGTGACCCGCCTGATGGTTATGTTTCGGATGTCATATGTGGGTCAAGGTGCGGGTTTCTCCTTTCTGGGTCTGGCCTGCTGGGCTGAGCTGTTCTTGAACCGGAAGCTGTCGTTGCCGGTCTCCAGGATGTGGCAGTGATGGGTGAGCCGATCGAGGAGCGCGGTGGTCATCTTCGCGTCGCCGAAGACGGTGGCCCACTCGCTGAAGCTCAGGTTGGTGGTTATGATGACGCTGGTGCGCTCGTATAATTTGCTCAGCAGGTGGAAGAGCAGCGCGCCGCCGGAGGGACTGAACGGCAGATAGCCCAGTTCGTCCAACACGACGAGGTCCGAGTGGACGAGCCGGTTGGCGATCTGCCCGGCGCGCCCCTGGGCCTTTTCCTGTTCCAGGGCATTGACCAGTTCGACCGTGGAGAAGAAGCGGACCCGCTTTCGATGATGCTCGATGGCCTGAACGCCCAGCGCCGTGGCGACATGGGTTTTCCCGGTGCCCGGGCCGCCGACCAGCACGATATTGTCGGCGACGTCGATGAAGTCGCAGCGGTGCAACTGGCGCACCAGCGCCTCATTCACCTCGCTGCTGGCAAAGTCGAAGCCTGCCAGATCACGATAGGCCGGGAACCGCGCAACCTTGAGCTGATAGGCTACGGATCGCACCTCGCGTTCGGCCGTCTCGGCTTTCAGCAACTGGGAGAGGATTGGCACCGCCGCCTCGAAGGCGGGCGATCCCTGCTGCATGAGGTCGGTCACGGCCTGGGCCATGCCGGGCATTTTCAGGCCGCGCAGCATCACGACGAGGGCGCCGGTAGCGGGATCATGACGCATGACGGTTCTCCCCGCGCAACGCATCGTAGCGTTCGACATTGGCCATCGGCTCACTGACCAGCCTCAACGCCTGTGGCGCCGTCACCGGCGGCGTCGAGAGTGGTTTTCCATCGAGCAGCCTGTGCAACAGGTTGAGGATATGGGTTTTGGTGGGCACGCCGGCGTCCAGCGCCAGGGCGACGGCGGTCAGCACGGCCTCTTCGTCATGGTGCAGGACCAGGGCAAGGATCTCGACCATTTCCCTGTCGCCGCCGGGATTGCGCAGCAGATGCCGTTGCAGCCGCTGGAAGGCCTCGGGCAGTTCGAGGAACGGCGCGCCGTTGCGCAGGGCGCCGGGCTTTCGCTGAACCACTGCCAGATAATGACGCCAGTCATAGACGGTGTGCCCCGGCCCATCATGGGATCGGTCGATGATGCGCTGATGCTCGCATATGACTTGCCCTTCGGCGACGGCCAGGAAGCGATCGGGATAGACCCGCAGGCTGACGGGCCGATTGGCGAACGACGCCGGCACGCTGTAACGGTTGCGTTCCAGGTGGATCAGGCAGGTTGGCGAGACCCGTTTCCCATATTCGACAAAGCCATCGAACGGTCTGCCCATCGGCATCAGGCTTTCCACTTCATCGGCCCAGGCATCGGCGACCGAACCCGGTTCGATCCCGTGCGGGATATCCTGCCACAGCTCCTTGCAGCGCTCCTCCAGCCATAGGTTGAGAGCATCCAGGCTTTCCGCCTGCGGCGTGGGTTGCCATAGCCGATGCCGGGCATCCTGGACGTTCTTCTCGACCTGGCCCTTTTCCCAGCCCGCTGCCGGATTACAGAACTCGGCCTCGAACAGATAATGACTGACCATGGTGAGGAAGCGGTTGTTGACGTTGCGCTCCTTGCCGCGCCCGACCTTGTCGACGGCGGTGCGCATATTGTCATAGATCCCGCGGCGCGGAACGCCGCCCAACACGCGGAACGCATGATTATGGGCATCGAACAGCATCTCGTGGGTCTGGAGCAAATAGGCCCGCACGAGAAAGGCGCGGCTGTAGCTGAGCTTGAAGTGGGCGACCTGCAGCTTGGTGCGCACGCCGCCGATGATCGCCCAATCCTCGCTCCAATCGAACTGGAATGCTTGCCCTGGTGCGAAGGACAGCGGCACGAATGTCCCGCGCCCGCTCATCTGTTGCTCACGACGATAATCATCGCGCCAGTCCCGGGCAAAGGCCGCCACCCGATTGTAGGAGCCATCATAGCCCAGGCTGACCAGATCAGCATGCAACTGCTTCATCGTCCGCTTCTGCTTGCGGGTCCGACCCATCTCCCGTCTCAGCCAGGCTGACAGCCGCTCCGCGAACGGGTCCAGTTTGCTCGGCCGATCGGGCACCTTGAACCGCGGATCGATCGTGTCCGAACGTAGATATTTACGGATCCTATTACGTGACAGCCCGGTACGCCGCGCAATCTCGCGGATCGAAAGATGATCGCGGAAATGCCAGCGCCGGATAACGCTCAATAACGCCATGTCCAACACTCCATGACCCCTCGCTCGTCAAAGTCAGGGGTGAGTTCAACATGGGTCACTTCTCAGTGAAAATTTGGGCCCTTCCCGGGTCACTTCTCAACGGCAATCAACAGCTTGGGTCTGCACGTCAGGCGAATGGTTCTCCCTCGCCAGACCCATACGTTCTCCGGCTGGAAGAGAGCGAGAGGCGTTGGGACGCTTGGAACCATGCCGATTGTGAAATGCAGGCAGCGTTCAGTGAGGGCGGCAGCTATCATCGCTTCGCGACAGATACATGCCTTCCCTCCGTCCCGGAGAATGTTCGAACCAGACATGACGAATGGCGGCGATGTCGATGGCCGGTGCGACCGCTCGCATCACCTTTGCCGCGAGCGCCAGATCGAAACGAAGCGGCGCAAACAGGTTGAATGCCAGCGGCATCGAACTCAGCAGATTGCTGTAGAGACGCTGTCGGTCGATCAGTGCCCCGGCTTCCTGATAGATGACCTCCCGCCGGGCGAGATGCGCCACGGCTGGTCCGAGGAAGTTGCGGCCAACGGCAGCCGCGCTCGTGCTGAGCAACGAACCGACTTTCCGTTTCCGCCCATCGCGTCCCTGGAAGCTGCCTATCGGCAACCCCTGCCGTTCGCGCCACGGCAAGCCGATGCGGGTGGATCAGCGTGCCGGGCGCCGTCATGTATGCGCTCGCCACGCCCCGGTTCGACTGGGGATTTCATTCCGAGCCTGACCCCACGCGCTGCGGCCGGACCGAACATTGGCCAAGAGGAAAAATCGTCGGCGGCAGTACGTCCATCAATGGCATGGTGTTCGTGCGGGGGCAGCAGGCGGACTTCGACGATTGGGAGAAGGCTGGAGCCGAAGGCTGGTCCTATCGCGACGTCCTCCCCTTCTTCAAGCGCAGCGAACAGACAAGATTGGGCGACGACGCGACGAGGGGCCGTGATGGCCCGGTGAATGTCGTGGAGGCGTGGCATATTCCGGAAGCCACCCACGGTTCATCGACGCGTGCGAAAGCGTCCAGATCAAGAGAACGACGGACTATAACGGCATCAGTCAGGAGGGCGTCGGCCCCTGCCAGGCGAATGTCCGTCACGGCCGCCGGGACGGCGTGGCACGCGCCTATCTTCGCCCCGCGCTGAAGCGCCGGAACCTGCGCATGATGAAACGGGTGCACGCAACGCGCATCCTGTTCGAAGGGAAAAAGGCGGTCGGCGTCGAATATCAATCTGGCGGAAAGCGCCATCGGCTCTATTGCAAACGCGAAGTCATATTGGCCTGCGGGGCCATCGGCTCCCCTCACCTTCTCATGCTGTCCGGGGGTCGGGCCGGCCGCATCGCTTGCCCGGCATGACATCCCGATTGTCCATGACAACCGAAATGTCAGCGCGAACCTGATGGATCACCCGGCGTGCGTCATGGCGCATCAGGTTTCCATGTCCTCCCTCAACCGCGAAGGGAAAGGACTACGCTGGCTCTGGAATGCGGCCCGCTGGCTGACATTTCAGTCGGGCCAGCCACTGCCATCGCATCGCAGGGGCTGGCATTTGCCCGAACCCTGCCTTCTTTGCCCTACCCGGACGTGCAGATCACTTTCAGCAGCAGCGCCTACACATTCGCTGGCGGCAAGGTGCGGCTTGCGGACACGGACGGTGTGATGATGTGCGTCAATGTCGGCCGTCCCGAAAGCCGTGGCCATATCGAACTGCGTTCCGCCGACCCCTTCGACGCGCCGGCCATCTTCCCGAAAATGTTCGACAACCCCGCCGACCTTGAAACCCTGTTGCGCGGCATGCGTCTGGCGGAGCAGCTATTTTCGACGCCCGCGCTCAAGGACGTCGTCACAGGGTCTGACGAGGTAGCCGACACAAGAACGGACAATGAACTGCGCGATCTCCTGCGCGCCAATTCGAACATCATCTATCATCCGGCAGGAACCTGTCGCATGGGTGGCGACGACGCCGTCGTGGATTCCCGATTGCGCGTCTGTGGCGTTGCGAGCCTGCGCGTCGCCGACGCATCGATATTCCCATCGATGGTCAGCGGAAACACGAACGCGGCGAGCATGATGATCGGCGAAAAGGCCGCAGACATTATTGTGAAGGATGAAGCCCGACTGGATCGGAGATGAGGGAAATCTGGCACATACCGATGGAAAGACAGTGGCAGTCAAGCCGGTGCAAGGTTGCGCCAGCCCTTTCTCTCAGCCGGTAATCTGCCTGCCCAGGAACCGTCGCGCGATAATCCATTTCTGAATTTCGTTGGCGCCTTCGTAGATTTCGCCAATCTTGGCATCGCGATAGATCGCCTCGAGCGCCTTTTCCTCTCCGGTGCCGCCCATCGTCCTGACGAAGCCATAGGCTCCGCTCACCTGTATGGCATCGCGAACGACATCGACGGCGAGACGCGATCCGGCAACCTTTGCCATCGCGGCCAACGTCTCCACATTCTGTCCGGCATCGAACATCGCGCCGGCCTTTTCATACAGCGAGCGCGCCTGCTCGATCGCAATGGCGTGATCGGCAAAGGTCATTTGCCAGTGTTGAAAGCCGCCCAGCTTCTGTCCGAAGACTTCACGCGTCTGCATATGGTCGCACGCGATGTCGAACGCGGCTTGCGCCATGCCGATCCCCACAGCGCCAATGCCCATTCTACCGAGCATCAATGCACCCAAAGCGGATCGCAAGCCACCGCCCACCGCGCCGACCACATGATCATCGCCCACGAAACTGCCATCAAAACTGACGTCCGAGGTCAGTTGAGGGCGGTTGCCCATCTTCTGATCGGGATCGGCGACCAACACGGAATTGTCATGCATATCGACAAGAAAAAGCGTTTGCGAATGATCCCCGGTCCGGGCGAGCACCAGCATATAGTCGGCGGCAACGGCGTTGGTTATCCAGCGCTTTTTCCCGCTGATGCGCCATCCCCCATCGACCTTGCTGGCCACGGTTTGCATGGCGCCAGGCGACAGGTCCGTAGACGCGGCAGGTTCGCTGGTGGCAAAGCTGCACACGATCTCACCACGGATCATCCGTGGCAAATATCGCTCGCGCAAAGCCGGGCTGGCGCGGTCCAGCGTCTGTCCGACCAGAATGAGGGGCGCATCCAGCAGTGCGGAAGCGATGCCTGACGAGAAATAGGCGACCTCCTCGATGGCGACAAGCAGGGACAAGGTCGGGTGCTCAAGTCCGCGACCACCTATGTCGCGAGCGAAGGGAATGCCCAGTATCCCGGCCTTGGCGAACACCTGCAACATCCCGTGCGGGAAGCTGGCGCGGCTCTCAATCGCGCCGTTGAGGTCGTGAGCAATGGGGCGCAGCTCGCTTTCGCAAAGGCGTCGTACCTCCTCGCGCACGGCCTTGACCTCTTCGGGCATAAAAAAGTCCGAACGCAACAGTTCTCCCGCACGATCAGGCACGGTTTTTCTCCCCTTGCTAAAAACAATGCCGCAACCCGGCCTTGCGACTGCCGTCAGCGCCGCGTCTGCAACGCATGATAATTATATTGCGCCCTTGCCGCACGCAGGTCCGCGCCATTTTCGACTGCGGTGCGGATCGCTTCCTCCGCTTCGTGGATTTCGCTCGCAACTTCCAGCACGGCGTCCAGAGAGACCTGGGGAACGACCACGATCCCGTCGCCATCGCCCCGCAACCAGTCACCGGGACGGACGCGAATGCCGCCGATCTGGACGGGTTCCTGCGTGACCTCCAGCCGGACTCGATCCTTGCCTGTGCGCATCCAGTTCCCGCGGGCGAACAGCGGGTAATTAAGAGCCATGGCGCGATCCACGTCACGACAGATTCCATCGATAACGGTCCCGGAAATACCACGCCGCGATGCCGTCGCCGTCAACAGATCGCCCCAGACCGTGACATCGGTTCGCCCGGCATTGTCGATGACGACCACCGAACCTTCCCCGATATCGTCGATGAAATCGCCGACGGTTCCTCCTTCATGGCCGATTGGCGCATAACGCAATGTCCACGCCTGACCGACCAGGCTGAAGCTACGATCCAGGGGCATGATTCCCGCGCATTGGCAGGCTATTCCAAGGCGATCCATTGCATCGCTCAGATCGGTGCAACTGAGCGAGCCTAGGCTGTGTGCGACTGAGGAAGACACGTGCTTCAACCCTTCTTCAACATGGTTTCGTAATCGGCGCCCATCACTTCGACGAGCGGCTTCCCGGATCGCACTGCATCGGCCATGAGCTGTTCCTTGCGGACGATCATCTCGGCTCTTTCAAGGACCTCCTCGACCCGGCCGGAAGGAATGAAGGCAACGCCGCTGCCATCGGCGATGACGAGGTCGGCTGGCGAAACCGTCACGTCGGCAATGGTGACCTGCACGTTCCAGTCCTGTTCGATGACGCGGCCCCGCGCGGTTCTGGCGGTCGTCCCGGACGCATAGACCGGCAGGCCCATTTCCCTTGCTTCGTCGATGTCCCGGCAGGCGCCATGGATCACCACGCCCCTCACGCCCTGCCGCTTCGCGCCCAGGGCCAATATACCTCCCCAGCCCGCAACATCGAGACGGCCTCCATGGGCCACGACGATCACATCGTCAGGGCCGGCGGCATCTACCGCAGATGTTCCCAGATGCCGTTTGCTGGCCCTTCCATCGTCTTCGCAGAGTTGCACGGTGATCACCCTGCCGGTGACTTTCTCCTGCGTGCTGAATGCACTCAGCCCTTGCGCAAGCCCGGAAATGCCCAGGGCGTCGAGGGCGTCGGATACTGCACAGCAATCCAGCCTCGCCAGGCGGGCCAGATCATCAGCGCGAGACTGTTGCGTCATGGGGAAACCCTCAATCTTCAGGAGCAATGATGGCGTTGAGACCGGCCATTTCCGCCTTCAGCACGACCTGACAGGCCAGCCTGGAGTTGGATTGCCGATGGTCGGAACTGTCCAGCAGATCATCCTCATCCGACTGCATCGGCTCTAACAGCGCGATTTGCTTATCGTCGATATAGATCTGGCAGGTAGAACAGGAGCAGCATCCGCCGCACAGCGCCAGCATCTCGTCGAACCCGGAATTGCGAATGGCTTCCATCAGCGTGACGCCTTCTTCAGCTTCGATCGCCTTTGTCTCTCCGTTGCGAGAGATAATGTTCAATTTCATCAAATTTACCTTTTTGCCTCAGCGAAGGCAGATGCAGAAATATCTCGATGATCCCGGCATGAGAGGAAGGTGGCGTGCGTCGGCGCCGGTTTCACCCCTCCACCGTCGGTCATCCTCATTTCCCCACGATGTCCGGCAGGCCGTATATGGCCAGCGTCGTTTCTCCAGCGCGCAGCCTGCGGAAATAATCCTGTTCGGCCTCGTCGCGGGCTCGACTTTCGGCGACGACCGCCGCCGCCCTGTCGGCCGGGACGATCATGACGCCGTCTTCATCGGCAATGACAAGATCACCGGCGTGAACCGAGATGTCGCCGATCGTCACCACGCCGCCGATCTGGCCCTTGCCTTGGGGGTCCTTTCCAGTGCCCCGGATGCATATGTTCGACGCAAAGACCGGAAAGCCGATTTCGGCCATCCTGGCGGCATCGCGCACGCCGCCGTGAATGACCAGCCCCCGGATCCCAACGGACTGGGCGGCAACCGCCATGACTTCACCCCAGTGGCCGAACTCGGCCGCGTCGCCGCAGTCAATCACCAGCACCGCGCCGGAAGGCGCCGCATAAATGGCATGATGAAGAAACAGATTGTCCCCCGGCGGCGACTGGACCGGGAATGCGGGGCCCGATAGCGTCAGGCCCGGCGCCACCGGCTTGATGCAGGATGGCAACGCACCGATCTTGCCGCTCGCCTCATGCACCGTGGCGCTGGAAAGGCCGGTCGCGGAATCATAGTCAAAAGTCACGATAGCCTGGCCCTGTAAGCTTGAGGAAATGCCGATCGACGGTTTCTTCGGCGATGCAGATGCCCCGCTTCATTTCCAAACCCCGAAACCCAGCCCGATGCCGGTGCCCGCTTCGGTCCTGTACACCGGCAAATATTCCGACCAGTCGTGGCGCAGATGACTGAACGCCCCTCCGGCCATGATCCAGCACAGGATTTCGGACGAACCCGCACGCAAAGCGTCCATCGGGACTGAACCGAGCGCATCGCGATCATGCTGCCGAAGCGCCTCCAACACTCGCAGGTCGAGCGCCTCGTCGGTAACGAAATGGCTCAGTCCGCCCGACGCCACCACCGCGACGCGAAGCGAAGCGGGCATCGCCTCTATGACCCGCCTCATCAGTTCGCCGATATGATAGCATCGGTCGGGCCGGATAACATTGGGCGGATAATAGGTGTTGAGCAGCACGGGAACGACAGGCACCTTGCCTTCGTCGAGCAGCCGGCGGGCGACAAAGCCGAAGGCATGCCCAAAGGCCGCTTTCGAAGGATCATCGACCCTGGATGCAACGCCCAGGTCGACGCCCGCATCCATCAGCCCTTCCACCAGCCGCAGGGAAAAGTCCGGCGCGCAAGGGAAGCGGTTAGACGTTTCCATGGCATAGCCGCCAATGGCCTGTTCCATCCAGGCGGGCGGCTGGCTCACCAGTTCCCCAAGCGGTCTCATGACCACCTCGTCGCCATAATAGATCGCGATGGCAGGCGTATTTCCGGCCTTGTACAATTCCTCCTGATCGTCCCCGATGATCAGGACCACATCCGGCCGGACCGCCTGTATCTCCGCCGCCAGCCTGTCGAGCGCAGGGCCGGTTTTCGCAGCCTGAACTTCCAGATTGGCGATACCCGCTTCCGCCGCATGGCGGGGGCCGCGTTCCAGCAAAAGCTGGTCGTAGGAGACCGATCGCCCGTCGGACAAG
The DNA here is from genome assembly GCF_026427355.1 of Sphingobium sp. JS3065. NCBI lineage: Bacteria > Pseudomonadati > Pseudomonadota > Alphaproteobacteria > Sphingomonadales > Sphingobiaceae > Sphingobium > Sphingobium sp. JS3065. The sequence continues at coordinate 186,526 of NZ_CP102665.1, read as the reverse complement.
GTCAGTTCCGGGTTGCGCTTGTCATCCTCGGCGCGTTCGCACCATGTCCGGGCATCGAAGGTCAGCAGCGGCGAGTGAGATGTACAGATGCCCAGTACGATCTCAGCCATCGAGACGTCCTTCCACGATTTCCCGCGGAATCCGCGTGAACACCTTGAGCGCATTGTCCTGATAGAGCTTGCGCCGGTCCTCGTCGGTCAGGGTGTCGAGATTGTCGATCGTGAACTTCAGGTCATCCATGGGACGACCCGTCTTAAGGTCGATCCCGCCACCGCTGCCCGGCCGTTCGGTGCCGAACAGGCAACGATCCACGCCGACTTTCCCGAACAGCAGCTTCATCGATTCAGGGTCGTGCACATCCGTGTCGAAGTAGAATTTCTTCAGCACATCGTCGAAGATCACCAGTTCGTCGGGCGCCTGCGGAAGCGGCCTTCCAGCCTTTGCCGCCGCCTGAAGATCCTTGAAGAAGGCTGCGATGGCTGGGTTTTCGGAAGCCTGCGTCATGAGCCAGTGCGAACGCCAGCGGCCGATTTGGTAAGGAATGGCGCCGCCGCCGTGCGAAACAATGATCTTCAGTCCTGGATGCCGCTCGAAAATGTCGGTGTGCGACAGCTTGGTGATCGCCATGCTCTCTTCGGTCGCGAAATGCTCGTCATAGGTTTCCCGGCCGCAGCATCCGGCGCTGTGGATCAAGGCAGGCACGTCCATCTCGGCCAGCTTTTCCCACAGCGGATACCAATATTCCTCGCCAATGTGCGGAGAATCGCCCTTCCCTTCGCTCGGGTCGGGATTGAGGAGGATGCCAACGAAGCCCAGTTCGTTGATGCAACGATCTAGTTCCGCGAACGCCGTCTCGATCGGCATGCCATTGACCTGCGGCAAGGCGGCCATACCACGGAAGCGCTTGGGATATTTTTCCACATTGGCATGGATGATGTCGTTCTGGAGCCGGATCCACATATCAACGTCATCGAAACGGTTATGCGAGTGCATGAGCGTGAACGGACGCGGAGAGATGATCTGCATGTCCGTGCCGACATCGTCCATCGTGGCGATGTTCTTTTCCATGGCAGCATCGAGGTCGGACTGCGGCAGCATGGCCTGCAACCATTTCAGTGAGTGCTGTCCCCCCGATACCTCAAGTCCCGCCCTGATCCCCAGAAGCGAAAGCGGAGTCACGAGATGGGCATGTGAATCAATGATCATTCGGATACCTGCATGACTGACTGATGGCGAATTGCACGTGGGCTTTGGGTAAGCGTTCGGGGCAAGCTTGGCTTGCTTGACATGGATGAGCGGGCGTTCCGCAGGCCGCCGGTCATGGCGGCTGTTCCCGCCGGGCACCCGGCAATGTCAAATCGTCCTTTCCATATGAGAACAGTTATGATCCCGCAGGCACCTATGTTGCGTCCTTGCAAATTCAGTGAAGATGCACTGACGCCGTCAACAGGATGAACATATGCAGCACGAACAGGAACTGCCGCTTCATGGGATAGAAGTCGTCGACCTGGGCTTTGGGCACGCCGCAGCACTGACCGCCAAATTCCTCGCCGACTGCGGCGCCAGGGTCGTGCGTCTGGAACCCGAGCAGGGCGATCCCTTTTACGATATCTACCCGGCATATCGCGCCTGGCGTAGCGCCCTGTCTGAAGTCGAACGGGCAACGCCGGACCGAATTTCCGCCGCGCTGGCATCGGCGGACATCGTCCTTGTCGGAGGTGAGCGACTGGCGGGTCTCCAACCGCCCGAAGTACCGGTTTCGCAACAACCTCGCAATTACATCCTGGCCGAAATCCAACCCGGTCTCAGCGATGAAGGGCTGTCGCTGGACGAAGGGTCAGCGGCGCCTTCGTCGGACCTGCTGATCCAGGCGATCAGCGGCATGATGTACGAAACCGGCCTCGAAGAACCAGCGATGCTGGGATATTCGACATCCGGCCTTGGTGGTTGCCTTCAGGCGCTGGTCGCCATCGGCACCGCGCTATTCATGCGGGAACGCCACGGCAAGGTCGCATCGGTCAGGGTGGGCCTCGTCGAAAGCGCCCTTACGACATTCTCTCCGCTATGGTCCTGGGCGGACGAGGAACCCCTTTGGTTCAGCTTCAATATCCCCCGCGCCGCGCGCCCCATCATCGCGCGTTGCAGCGATGGAAATTTCGTCCATGTCGTGTTGGGATCGCTGGGTGCTAAATACCGTCTTTACAAGGTGCTGGGAATCGAAGCCGATCTCGATCCGTCAGACCCCGGCCTGCCCGATCCATCGTTGCCGGACGACCAGTATTTCGGCGACATACCTCTCATTTCGGAACATATCACCCGGTGGAGCAGCGACGACCTGCTGGCAGCGTTGGGCCGAGAAAAGATCGTCGCCGGCCCGGTGCTGTCCTATGAACAGGCTACGCGCCTGCCCCAGGTGCAGCACAACGGGATCATCCGCGAATATGAAGGAGGATTTCGACAGCCAGGCCTGCTGATCCGCTTCGCTCCCGCAGCGACGAAGGGCGAGCGCAGGGACCGGGACGGACATTCAGGCGAAAAACCTCTCGCGGGTGTTCGCGCAGTCAATTTCGGGGCCTATGTCGCGGGACCGACGGCAAGCCTGCACCTCCGGGACCTGGGAGCCGAAACTTTCAAGGTCGAGAATGAGAAGGGCGATCCGATGCGCGGATCGGCCAAATTCTTCGCCGCCGCCAACCGGGGCATGCGTTCCGTCACGATCGACATGAAGGCCGATCAGGGCCGGGTCATGGCGCAGCGCCTGATCGAAAGCGCCGATATCGTGTGCAGCAATTTCAAGGTCGGCGTGGCGGAACGCATGGGCATTGACGGCGCAACTCTGCTGGATGCCGATCCGGCAAAGATCGTGCTGTTCAATTCCGGCTTCGGGTCCACCGGCCCCATGTCCGACCTACCCGCATTCGATCCTATGATGCAGGCATTGAGCGGTCTGGAACTGCGCGCGGGCGGTACCGACAACCTCCCCGCACTGACCCGCACGATGCCGATCGACACCGTCGGCGGTTTGCTGGGCGAAATAGCCATTCTCCTCGCGCTGGTCTTCCGGGAACGCACGGGTCGCGGCGCCGCCATGGAAGTGCCGCTCCTCAACTCGCCCTGGATGATCATGTCGGACATCGTGTTCGCGCCCGACGGCTCGCTTGTCGGCCCGGTGGAACTCATGAAGGACCGCCGGGGCTACACCGCCAACGAACATGTCTACCGGACCAGCGACGGCTGGGTCGCTCTTGCGGCCCGAACCGCCGGCGAAAAGCGGGCACTGGCAGAGATGTTCGACCTTGGCGATCCGAATGACTGGTCACAGCCCGTTATGGAGCAAATCGCGGCCAAGATCGCTTCCATCGAAACCCACGACCTGTTGAAGCGCCTGAAAAGCACGGGCATCGATGCGGTCAGCCCGGTCGACACGCAAGGGCGCCCCATTGTCGCCAGCCAGGCGCGGCAGGCCATGGGGCTCAACTATGCCGGGGACCGGGGGCCCCTGCGCAATGTTCACGGCATCGGCCACGGCTTTGTGATCGACGGGCATGATATCCGCGCGACCAGCCATGTCCCGGTGCGGGGCGAAGCCAATGCCTTTCTGGTGAAGGACCTGAAAATCGACGGTTAAGGGCTGGGAAGGGGCGCGCGGGGCGACCCCCTCGCCTGCCCTCCCCGCGAAACGGACGCTACATCCTGTCCAGGCGAAGGGGCATGTTCGCGAAAATGCCGCCGACGCCATGACGGCAATGGCTAAAGATAGTCGGCAAATCGCTGCGAATAAACGCTGAACGCCTCCGCGATTTCGTCCCTGCCAACCCCGCCGGTGGCAAGGGAATATTCATGCCGCCCCTGGGCATGTTGCTGGTTGCTGCTGGAAGCGCGCATGAGCGTGACGCAGTGCTGCTCTCCCAGTTCCATACCAAGGAACGCATATATTCGCCGCACGACGCCCAGGTCATCCTGAAGCAATTCCTGATAGCCAACATCGAGGACAGCGCTTTGCGGCTTCCGGTCCCGCCAGCGAAGATGCCGTTGCATCGCCATGTCGAACTCATCGAACCACCAGCGGGTGACGGATGCAACATCGGGTTCGCCAGCGCTGTACAGGCACCGAACCTGCGCGGACAAGGCGCCGAGCGAAGGAATGACGTCGACCGGGTCCCTGTGCAGCATGATGAAGCGCGCATCCGGAAAATGGCGACTGATCTCTTCCTCGAAACCCAGATTGGGCGGCGCCTTCAGAATATAGGGCCGCTTGCCCCCGCGATGGAATTGCCACTGATGATATTGGAGGAGGCGGCGCAATTCTTCAAAGACATAGTCGTGATCGGCGCCGCGCAGCCAATCGATAAAGGAGGGAACATTCAGATAAGCCATTGGCCAACTGATCGTGAAGGACAATTCCTTCAGGTACATTTCCTCTTCCGGTGCCGTGGCCGCCAGATGATGAGCCGCATCCACCTTCGGATTGGCCGCCGATCGCCATCGCAGGAACCGCATCGCATCGGCAATGCGGGCCTCCGGCCCCTCTCCCCTGTTCGCCGGGCCGGCGTTGAAGGTCTGCCAGAACAACAGATCCTGAAAATCGCCGCTTGCCCCCAGCAGCCTTTGCAACTTGGTCGAACCCACCCGGGGCAGGCCGATAATGACTAGCGGAGGAGCCAGCCGCTCTTCGAGGATGCCTGGCTCAGCCGATAGGTCGCGCTCAAACCTCAACCGGTTGGACAGAAGCCGCAAATAGCGTTCGCGCAGCGCCGCCGCGTCGCCGATCCGGGCTTCCTGATTGACCGAAGCGATAAGCCGTTCGAACCCGTCCTGGAACCGCATGTCCTGGAAACGCCCGGCTCCCGCCATCTGGAGCGACACATCCTGCAATTCCTTGGCATCGAACAGTGCTGACATCCGGGCCTCCTTGGCTGTCGACATCCCCTTGCAACAGCCCCTTTTGCATCATCGCGCTTGCTTCAACTGGCGGTGCAGATTTCTGGCGCGCCGGGATAGCGGCATTTGGCGTTGACGACGATCACGCCGTACCGAACCGTGCATTCAGGACATTGCCGGAAAAGCCGACCGGTCCGCATCGGGGACATGGTGACGAGGCGAGGAACAGAGGCACTCGATCAACATTTGGAGAGCATGATGGCAGGATCGATCGCAGGCAGGCTGGTCGGAAAGCGCGCGATCCTCGTCGGGGCCAGCCGCGGGATCGGGGCCGAATGCGCCAGAATCATGGCGCGCGCCGGCGCTCATGTGATCCTGTGCTCCCGCGATATCGCCGCGCTTGAGCAACTTGCTGCGGAGATAGGCTTGCAAGGCGGGCGGGCAGGCGTCGCGCCGATCGACCTCACCGACCCCGGATCGATCGTCGCCGGTATCCAGAGCGCCGTCGATCAGCTTGGCGGGCTGGACATAGCCGTCAACAATGCGGGCGACAATTCCGCGCGCGACAGGCTGATCGATCTGCCACTGGACAGTTTCGATGCCATTTGCTCGGTCAATCTCCGCGGGATTTTCGTGGCGATGCAACAGCAATTGCGGGTCATGCTCGCACAGGGCACCGGCGGCGCGATCGTCAACACCACGTCCGCCAGCGCAACCCGAGCGATGAAGGGCATGACGGCCTATGTCGCCAGCAAACATGGGCTTCTCGGCCTCACGCGGGTAGCCGCGCTCGAACATGCGCCAGACCTGATCCGGGTCAATTGCCTCGCACCCGGCGCGATCATGACCGACATGCTACGCCGGGGCACGGTAGCACAACTGGGCGAAGAACAGCTTGCAGCGGCAATACCCATGGGGCGTATCGGCGGCGCCGAAGAACTCGCGCAAGGACTTTTGTGGCTGGTATCGGACGAAGCCAGCTACGTTACCGGCATCAATCTTCCCATCGATGGAGGTTTCTCCCTGTGAACCCTGAGATAAATATGCCCGCGACCGGCAGCGTTGCCGACAGCCTCGCCGACATCTTCAAGGTGGCTGACGCCTCCGCCGCTGCGCTGGGCTATCCCCCGCCCGCTTTGCGCGATGCCTATCACGTCCACGTGCTCAACCTCGTGGCGCAGGGCTATGTGCAACTGTTCGCGACACGAGACCATGCGCCCGACTGGGTTCCGCACACCGGATATCTGTTTCCATGGGGCGTGCCGAACCATGATACGATCTACCGCTTTGCGCCGATCGATGCTCGCGGCTCCTATCGCGTCAGTGGAATTCTCGGCGATGAAAGCGTCGCATCCCTGATGTTCCGCAAGGGCGGAACGAATACCGGTGAAGTCCATGGCGCCACGTTGGGCGAAATCGACCTGACAGCGCTGGGCGGGGAAGGCAGTCGGTTCTCCATCCGGCTCGGGGGGGTGGCGGACACAGGCGCGGAGCCGCGTTTCGACATCCCCGAAGACGCCACATCGGTCATCGCGCGCCAGGTGACGTCCCGCGCCGATCAGCGCGACGGAGTCTGGACTATCGAACGTCTCGACACGCCTGCACCGGGCGACATCGCCGCCCCGACCCCGATGGACAGGATGCGCATGCTCCATCGACATGTCGAAAGGCAAAATACCTTCCTGATCGGATGCGTCAGGAAATTGCTCGACGAAGGGCTGGTCAACGCATTTGCCGGTGAAGCCTGGCGCGGTTTCGGGGGTATCGCCAAGCAGGTCTATTTCCAGAGCGCCTTCGAATTTGACGAGGACGAGGTTCTGATTCTGGAAAGCGACATGCCGCACACGGTGAACTACTGGAGCGTGCAACTTGTCGATCCCTTTTTCGCCGGGATCGATATTGTATCCCGATTTTCCGCGCGCAACGGCGACCAGCTTCACGTCGATCCCGACGGCAAGGTGCGCATAGTGGTGTCGGTCGACGATCCGGGCGTCGCGAACTGGCTGGAAACCGGCGGATGGACCCGGGGCGCGATGATGTGGCGATGGAATGAAGCCTCGGAAGTGGGCCTTCCGACAGTCCGGCGCGTGAAGCGGGCGGACTTGACGGCCGCCCTGCCCTCCTCGACCCATCGTCTCAGCGTGGAGAAACGCAGTGAGGAACGACTGGTGCGTGTCCGCCACTATCAGTCCCGCCGCCGTCTGTAGGACCGATCCGGTCTGATCGGTCCCGTCGATCGCCAGACCGCACGATCACGAACAAATAAGGAAACGGAAAGGTTTCCGATCCGCATACAACCGGAAACCTTTCCAATCCCTTATTTGATAGCCGCCTCAAAGGTCAGGCCGTATGTTCGCGGCGCTGCAGGAGATGCAGAGTCCGACACGGAAGAACTGAAGAAGATCGCATAATGTTTGTTTGTCAGGTTGCGGCCCCAGAAACGCAGCCGCATACTGTCGTCAGCGAATTTATAGGTCAGATTACCGTTCAGGATTGTATATCGTTCCTGCCGGATTCGATTGTCCGGTTCCCAGAAGAAACCGCTGTTGTAGACGGCAGTGCCGCCGATGGTGAGGGAATTGTCGTCCAGCGGAATTTCATAGGATGCATTGATCGATCCCTGGAAACGGGGTGATCGGATCATTTTGTTTCCAGCGGCATTGGCAATGGTCACCGTCGAGTTGCCACCGCAAGGTCCGGTTACCGGAATGGCCGGATTACACAACGGTGGCAAGGGATAGCGCACCTTGCCCGGTGCATTGGGAAAGTCGGTATATTCATGCTTGAACAGATAGGATCCGCTCGCGGTGATCGAGAGACGTGAACTGGGACTGACGATCAGGTCGGTGTCCAGCCCCGTGACCTGGGCTTTGGCAGCGTTGAGCAGGAACTGGGTTCCCTGAATGATCGTCTGCAACTGGATATCTTTGTATCGATAGTGAAAAACCGATGCGTTCAGCCGGACGTGCCGATCGAAGAGGTCGCTCTTGAAACCCGCCTCATAAGCGATCAGTGTCTCCGGGTCGATGATGTCATTTGCCGGATTGACGATCGAAATCTGGCCCGATTTATAACCCTTGCTCACGCTGGCAAAGACATTGATCACCTCGGAAAATCTGTGGCTGACGGCCCCGCGCCAGGTCAACTCGGACCAGCTTCCGTGCTTGTCCGGCCAGTCGATCGACACGCCATTACCGAAATTCTCCTCGAATCTGGCGGATTTCTTGTCATGTGTATAGCGAATGCCTGCGGTGATATCGGTCTTCTCACCCAGCGGGATCGTCGCCTGCGCATATCCGGCAAGCGACTTTGTCGCGACTGACCCGAACCGCTCGTCACTAAAGCCGACGCGGGCAAAGGCAGCGCCTGTCAGCAACAGCGGGTCGGCATCGGTGGTGGTGTTCAGATAGAAAGCGCCGACGATCCACTGGATCGGACTGGTCGAGGACGACTGAAGTTGCAATTCCTGCGTGAAACTTCTGGTCCCGGAATGGAAAAATGCGTTGACGAGGGAAAAACCACTGGCGTCCTGATCGAATTCATAGTCCGCACGCAACTTGCGGTAACTGGTCATGCTTACCAGTTCGAGACCTCCCAACGACTGTTCGATCCTGCCGTTGATACCCCATTGCCAGACATTGTTCTTGGGCTGCAAATTGTTCGTGATGACATAGGGGGTGCCGGAATAACCCTGCAGCACTACAGGCGTGAAGGCGCCAGGAATGGACTGCCATGGAATGCCCGTATCCGAACGGTTGACCGAATAATCGCCAGCAATCGTGATTCTCGTGCTAGTCGACGGCTCGATCAGAAACTTGGTGCGGACCGCCTTTTCATTCTGTCGGAACACGTCGCGACCGTTAGCCAGGTTCTTGCCCCAGCCGTCGTGCTGCTGGATCGAATAGAGCGCGATGTCGGCCGCAATAGTGCTCGTAAGGCTACCTGAAGCATAGGCGCTGGCTTCGACCGTATCATAATTGCCATAGCCCAACGACAGTTTCGCGGTGGCGGTGTGGCTCGGCATCCTGGTGATGACATTGATTGCGCCACCGGTCGAATTGCGGCCGAAGAGCGTACCTTGCGGTCCCTTGAGTACTTCGATGCGCTCTATGTTGTTCAGCGAAAAATAGGAACCTGCAATAGAAGGATTGTAGAAACCATCGAGATAGATGGGATTACTCCCCTCTTCCCCGGCGGCGCCGTTGTCGGTTCCTACCCCGCGGATATACACGATCGGCGCCTGCGTTATTCGGACGATGTTCACGGCCGGCGCGGCGATGGAAAGGTCCGTTGTCGTCTTGATCCCTGCTTCCAGCGCGTCGCTTGCAGTTATCGCATTGATCGATATCGGAACGTCCTGAAGTCGTTCCTCGCGCTTCTGGGCCGTGACGATGATGTCGCCTATTGTCGCGTTGTCAGCGCCACTCGTGTTTTGCGCATGGGCCAGCGAAGCCATCTGGTAAATCGCTATCGCCGTTACCGCAGCCATATAATGAAAGCGTAATGTCTTCACCCCCCATCTCCCAATTATACATTTTTTTGTTCGGATTACGTAACGTCAATTGACGGATGGCACTTGGCCCAGATGGAGCATTCAACTTGCACATCCACGTCATGCTGATGACTTGACATGGCAATATGCTAATGTGCGCTCGAACTGGATCCTTATTCCGGCCGAAATGAGGTCGGTAGCATCTTGAACTTGCCACGATATTCTGTCGGCCATGAAGTCGAGGGACAATGAAGGAAATTTCGGGGAAGAGATGATAAAAGCCGCAAAAACGATCGACTTCAATGAACGGACAATTGGTGAGCATCTGATGCTGATCGGAGGGCGGCCGGTGCCTGCGCAGGCCGGAGCCACCATGGCCATCCGCGACCCCGGCACTGGCAAGACGATCGGATCGGTTCCGCGCGGCACGGCGGAAGATGTCGATGCGGCGGTCGACGCCGCCCATCGTGCATTCACGGACGGCCCGTGGGCAAGGACGAGCGCCGCCGACCGCGCCCGCATCATGTCGCGCTATGCCGATCTAGTCGAACAACATGCCGAAGAACTGGCGTTCATCGAATCCCTGAACAGCGGCATGCTGCACGGCATGGCGCTGCGCATGGTGGGCGAAGTCGTTTCCTATCTGCGCTACTATGAAGGCTGGGCGACCAAGATCCACGGCGTAACCAGCGAAATATCGAGCCCTGCAACCGGCGAGTTTCATGCCTATACCTTGAAGCAGCCGATCGGCGTGTGCGGTTTCGTGACGCCATGGAACTTTCCCATGTCGATCGCCATGATCAAGATCGCCCCGGCGCTCGCGGCCGGTTGCACCTGTGTGCTCAAGCCGTCGGAGGAAACGCCCTTTTCTTCCCTGCGCCTTGCCGAACTGGCGCTGGAAGCGGGCCTGCCGGAAGGCGTCCTGAACGTCATGACCGGCTATGGCATCGAAGCCGGTGCGGCCATAGCCGCCCATCCCGGCATCGCCAAGGTCGCCTTCACCGGATCGACGATGGTGGGCAAGGAAATCGTCAAGGCGGCAGCAGGAAATCTCAAGCGGATTACGCTCGAACTGGGCGGCAAATCCCCGGTCGTGGTCTTTGACGATGCCGATCTCGACGCCGCCATACAGGGGGTGGCGACCGGCATATTCGTGCGCAGCGGCCAAGTCTGCGTGGCCGGGTCGCGCCTTTATGTACAGCGCAAGTCTTTCGACAAGGTGGTCGAAGGCATTGCCGCTATCGCCGGCAGCATGAAGATCGGCGACCAGTTTGCATCCGACACGCAGATCGGCCCGATCATTTCCGACAAGCAATTGCAGCGGGTGAAATCGCTGGTCGAAACCGGGCCAGGCGACGGCGCGGAAATAGTGACCGGCGGGAGGATGGTTTCCGACCGCCCGGGCTTCTTCTTCGAACCGACGATATTGGCCAATCCGAATCCCGACGCGCGCGTGGTCCGCGAAGAGATTTTCGGTCCCGTTCTGTGCGCGTCGCCGTTCGACGACATAGAGGATATCGCCCGGATCGCCAACAGCACCGAATATGGCCTTGCGTCCGCGATCTGGTCGCGCGATGCCGGAAAAATCCACAGAATGGCGAAGCGGATCGATGCCGGCGTCGTCTGGGCCAACTGCGCATTCGTGACCGACACGTCCCTTCCGATCGCCGGACACAAGCAATCGGGCTGGGGCGGAGAACTGGGGCGCGAGGGGCTTGATCCCTATCTTTCAACAAAGTCCGTCTTCGTGAAACTCGACTGAACGGGAGGAGCGATTTGCTGGCCAACTGTCGATTCCGATCAGCCGGGAATCGCTCTGTTCCTGCCATATCGTCACAGCCTGCACGCAGGCACGGGATGCATCGACATGAATGAGGAAGTCGCACGTAATGAGGCTCTGGCCAGAGAATATCTGATGGAGGGATGGGGCAGGAACCAGCCCGACATTCTCGACCGGATATTATCGCCCACTTGCAAGCGGCACCTGCATGGCGCGGTCACCGGCGGCACACTGGCGAAGGCGACCCTCACCGGGTTTCGCGGCGCATTCCCCGACGCCACGGTCGAGATCGAACTGCTGTTCGGCAAAGATGACCTTGTGGTGTGCCGGTCGATCACCAGCGGCACCCACAATGGCAACTATCTCGGCATTCCTGCAAGCGGCCGCAACGTGAGGATCAACGCCGTGGATTTCTTCCGATTCTGCGACGGCAGGATCGTGGAAAGCTGGCACAATGTCGACGAGGTCGCATTGAGACGCGATCTGGGGCAGGAAATTTGATCATCGCGCCATGCCCAGCGCATCCAGAATCCTGGATTGAAAATAGGCGGTTCCGTTTTCGAGATCGGCCCGCAGCGGACCTGACTGAAAGCTCCCGCTAGCGTAATTGCCCTGGACAAGCTTGCAGGCCATCACGTCATCTCGAAAGATCGCCTCGGTCGACTGGATGACCCTTTGCCTTGCATTCTCGTCCAGCGGCGCGGAGCGTTCGAACAGATATTGATAGTGGATTCCAAAGGACATCGGGCCGGTTGGTTCGATGCGGCTCAGCTTGGCGCCTCCCGGAAAGGTCGAAAATGTGCAGCTCGGCCAGATCCACACCCACCGCCCGCCGAAATGCATGCCGTCGCCCGGAGCCGCCAGGGTGACGGTGTTGTCCCCGGTCATCACCGTATAGTTCCAGATTTCGACGCTTTTGTCAGGCGCGTGGACTATGGGGACGTGGTAATTTTCCGTGAACTGGTCGAAATAGCATTTCCAGTTCACGTCGGCAGCAAATGTGCTGCGGCCCAGCGTCGCCATGTTTTCCAGCGGAACGGGTTCCAGCAGATCGGGCAGATCGCCCAGTTGACGCTCAAGCGGCTCGATGGGATCGATCGCGACAAAGATCAGCCCGCGCCATTCGGCGATGCCGACTTTCGACAGCGGGTAGAGGGCCGGGTCCAGAGGGGACGGCTGCCCGAACCAGGGCATGTCGGTCAGCGACCCGCGCGTATCGAATTTCCAGCCATGATAAGGGCATTGCAGTTCGTCGACGCAATCGCGCGTTTCCTCCACCAGCCGGGCACCGCGATGCGGGCAGGCATTGCGAAAGGCACGCAATATGCCATCATCGCCCCGTAACAGAATGAGGGCAGCTCCGCCGATCGTGACCGGAAGACAGGCCCCCGGCGCAGCCACCGCATCGTGAAGACAGACCAGTTGCCAGGAACGCTGGAAGATCGCTGACCGTTCACGCTCGAAAATATCGGCGTCACAATATAGGCGCGCGTCCATGCTCCGCAGTGTATCGGGCTTAGTCACCATTTGCTCCGTCCGTCACTTCCCGCTTGCGGGACAGCAGGCTGCCCAGCGCCTTCCGATCGATCTTGCCGATCGCGGTCAACGGAATTTCATCGACGATATGAAATTCCTTCGGCACCCAGATAGCGCCCCGCGCAGTGCGGATCCGGGCGCGCAACGCCTCCAGGTCCACGCTTTCACTGGGCTTCACGACCAGAAACGCAGTCACCGCTTCACCCCATTTGGGGTCGGGAACACCCGTCACGGCGGAAAGAGCGACGGCGGGATCGGCGTTCAGCACATCTTCCACTTCGCTCGGATACACATTGAAGCCGCCGGTGATGATGAGGTCGCTCGTCCTGTCGACAATAGTGTAATAGCCTTCGGGCGACCGCACCGCGACATCGCCGGTATGCAGCCAGCCGCCGGAAAAGCTTTTCTCATTGGCATCGGGCCGGTTCCAGTAGCCATTCGAGACAAGCGGCCCGCGCACGCACAACTCGCCGGGACGCCCCGGCTCGACCGGCCTGTTTTCTTCGTCCAGCAAGACGACGCTGACAAGCGGTGTGGGATATCCGCATGACGCGAGTATTTGCGCATTGTTCGGGTCGTGGTCGCCCTTGCGCAAGGTGGTGATGCACATCGGCGCTTCCGTCTGGCCATAGAGCTGGCAGAAGATCGGTCCCAACCTCTCCATGCCTTCGCGAAGGCGATCAGGCGACATGGGCGCCGCGCCATACATGATGGTGTCCAGGCCCTCCAGCCGCTCTCCCGTCCGCTTCAGGTGATCGAGCAGGAGGTAGATCATCGTGGGCACCAGGAAAGTGCTGTCGATGCCCTCCTCCCTTACCAGCGCGCAGAAGCCTTCGGCCGAAAATCCCTTGGTCAGCCGCACCGATCCACCACGACTCAACACCGTCGGGATGACTGCACCGCTCGCATGGCTGACAGGCGTCACGGCCAGGAAACGGGGTTGGGCGGACAATTCCCAATCGATGCCCTGAAGCACCGTCACCGCCAGCATGACCCGGTGCGGCCACATAACGCCCTTGGGCTTGCCGGTGGTGCCGCCTGTGTAGAACAAGCGAACGACATCGTCGGCCTTAGCCTCGTCGCGCAAGGGCGCGACCGTGGCGCCGGCCATGGCGGCGGCAAAATCCTCCGCGCCGTCAACCGCCCCCAAGGCGAAAACCTTGCGGAGCGAGGGGATGCGCTCCCGTACCCCCCGCAGCGGCCATTTCAGCACGTCCGCATCGACCAGCAGCATGCGGACGCCGGAGTCCGCCAGAATGAATTCATGCGTGTCCTGCGCCGCCATCGGATGAAGCGCGGTGTAACTCAGCCCCAGCAGCATCGCCGCATATTCGACCGCCACCAGTTCGCAGCGATTAGCCGAGAGTATGGCAATGCCCTGCCCTCTTTCCAGCCCGCTGGACCGCAAGACATCCATGGCCTTTCCGATCTGCTCGCCCAGTTCGGCATATGTCCAACTGACCCTGTCGTCGACCAGCGCGATGCGCGGGCCATAACGGGCAATGGATGTGCAGATCAGGCGTCCCATGGTTGCCCCGTGGGACTGTGCCACCGGATTCTCGACTCGATCGGATTTGCCGGATTGCGTCATCCTCCCACTCCCAGCGGCGTCACAATGCCGCCATTGTCGATCACAAACCGTTGCCCGTTGATATAGCGTGACTCATCGCATGCGAGGAACAGAACCAGATTGGCCACATCGCGGGGATCGCCAGCGCCTCTCGCAGCCCGCGCCCGAAACTGCGCCGCCACTTCCGGTTCGAGCGTTCTGCCCATCGCCTCGATGCTTTCCTGGAACATCGGCGTGTCGAATGCACTAGGATGCACAGAATTGCAGCGCACGTCTATCGCATTGACCTTGCAATAGACTGCGACGCTGCGGGTATAGGCCTCTATCGCTCCCTTTGCTGCGGAGTAGGCGGCAGAATAGGGCACACCCTGGATGGACGCGATCGACGACATGTTGACGATCACGCCCTGCCGCATCAAGCGCAGGGCGTGCTTGCAGCAGAATACAGTCGCGTCGATGCTGGCGGCCATGACCGCCCGATAGTCCGGCTCCACAAGGCTGACGGGCGTGCCGGGCAGTGATATTCCGGCGTTGTTGACGAAAACATCCAACCGGCCATGGCACGACATCACGCTATCGACCAGTTGCGCCGCCTCCGCCTCTACGCTGACGTCGGCGCGAAGAAACTGCGCCATCCCGCCCAGCGACGCGGCCAGCGCCTCGCCCTCGTCCGCATCCGTATCGGCAATGGCCACGAATGCGCCCTCCTCCACGAACAACCGCGCATCCGCGGCACCCAGTCCCTTGGCTCCGCCGGTTATGACGGCCACCTTTCCCGACAATCTGCCCAACGAAACTCTCCATTTCAATCAGTGGCAAACTGACCTCTCTCACCACCGCGCGCTTGATCGAACTGGCTGTTCGCGCATGCGTGGCGGGCGATCCCATTGCGGGCAAGGGGACGCGGACATAGTTTTCGTCCTGCCCATGCCATGTCCGTATGGAGCAGGAGAGGAAAGCACATGGAATATCTGTCGGTGAACGAGGCACGCAATTCACCGGGCCTTCGGCTGGTGCTGACCGCCCATGTACCGGGTCCATGGGGGCAGGCGGCAAAGGCGGTGCTCGGCTTTCGGTCCGTCGACTATCTGCCCGTCGCCCAAATGGCAGGCGAAGCCAATGACGAGCTGGTCGAATGGACCGGGATGCGCAACGCGCCTATCGCCGTGCTGGACGACGAACCGCCTTGCAGCGGGTGGCTCGAAATCCTTTTCCTCGCCGAAAGGCTGGGTCGGGGGCCGTCGCTGCTGCCCGACCATGCCGAAGATCGCCAGATCTGCCTCGGCATCGCTGCGGAAATCTGTGGCTTCTGGGGTCTTGGCTGGTGTCGGCGCATTTCGATGTGGACATTGAGCGGCCCGGCCAAGACCAGCGGGTCGCAAAGATTGCGCGATCAATATGGCTTCGCGCCGGACACCGCGGCCAGCGCGCCCGAAAGGCTCTTCCAGATATTGTCCGGCCTGGACCAGAGGCTTGCCGCACAACATTCGCTGGGGAACCGTTATCTGGTAGGCGACAGACCGACGGCAGCCGACCTCTACTGGGCCTCATTCTCGATCATGTTCGATGTCCCGGACCATCTCGCCGATCATATTCCCGCCTATCAGCGCGCGATGTATGACACATACGAACCCCGCGTAGCCGGCGTACTCAGCGACCGTCTGATCGCGCATCGCGACCATATTTTCCAGGATGTGATCGGATTGCCGCTGGAGTTCTGAAGCCGACCGGACTGAAGCCTCGGCCAACGGCATTCCATCAAGTGTGAAAATGCCCCGTTTCAATACGAAACGGGGCATTTTCAGGTTCAGAACTTGAAATCGATGGCCGCGCCATAGGTTCGGGGCGGGGCCGGCGATTGCGTATCGCCCAACGCACTTTGCGTCTGGTAGGAACTGTAATGGCTGTTGGTCAGGTTCTTGCCAAAGAGGCTGATGCCGAACCGTTGATCCGGGCCGAAGCCGAGCCTTGCGGTGGCATTCAGCAGGTCATAGCTGTCCTGGACCATGCGATTGTCGGCTTCCCAGAAATATTTGCCGGTCCACGCATAGTTTACGGTCAGCGCAAGTTCGCTCTGCCCCACCGGGAAAGCATAGGTTCCCCCAACGTTGAAGGCGAATTTCGGCGACCGCACCATCCGGTTGCCGCTCAGGTCGGCTGAACAGGGAACATTGCCGCCTGTTGGCATTCCGGTAGAGTTTGGTGTCGGCGTGCATACGCCGGGCGCGGGAACGAGTGACGGGCCATTGGGAAACGACTTGTACTTGGCATCGAGGTAAGTTGCGCCAAAGTTGATATCCAGACGACCATTCGCAAGATGAGGTGAAAATACAGCTTCGACTTCCGCACCATTGATGCGACCTTGCGCGGCGTTCAAGAGGAACAGAGTGCCATTTTCAAGTCGTGCGAGCTGGATGTCCTTATAATCATAATGGAATCCCGAGATGTTGAGTCGCAGCGTTCTGTCAATCAGCTCCGACTTCAGCCCGATCGCATAAGCATCGAGCGTTTCGGGCCTGACAGGCGGCTGCAACTCTTGTGCCGAGTTGAAAACACCGCTCTTGAATCCTCGATCATAGCTCACATACGCCATAACATGATCGGCAAGCTGCTGGTTGAGCGCCAGGCGCCAGGTCAGCTTGCTATAATTCGCCTTGGTGCGGGCCCGCGTCAACAAAATGGCTCCTGCCCCCGCCGGATTGGGCGCCAGCGCATATCGCTGGGCCGAAAATTCCCGGGCGTCGTTCGTGAAACGCAGGCCGGCGGTGAGCTGCGTTGCCTGCCCGATATCATAGGTCCCCTGGGCGTAGCCCGCATAGGACGTTGTATCCTGAACAGGATAGGTACTATAATTCTGGCTCCGGACAACCTCGCTTGTGATCGTCAGAGGATCATAAGCAGAACGAGCATTAAAGTAGAAAGCCCCTACTGTGTATTCGAAATTCGGTAATGAGCCGTTGTAAAGAATTTCGGTCTGCCAGGTGCGGTTGCTTTCGTGAATCTGGGCAACGAGAAATGGAACCGCGGTCGAATCCAGATCAATGTTGACCTGGGACTTCAGTTGCCGAAATGCATTCAATATCGTGAGAGAACCACTTCCCAACTGGCGTTCATATTGCAGGCTCACACCCCAGTAATCGGTACGGACCTTTGTTTCATAGTCCCCTTGCATATCATAGAATCCACCGGTAGGGCCGATACCGAGCGCCGAAACGGTGCCTGTCACGACGTCGCGCGTGGCGCCCAGGTCACTATTGTCGCGCGACCAATCGGCCGACAGGGTGAAGCGATCATCGGACGTCGGTTCCCACTGGATCTTCGAACGCAGCCCCCCGCTTCTGCGATAGAGCGCATCGTTCCCCGTCGCGATATACCTGCCGAAGCCATCATATTGCCGTTCATATTGTACGGCCAGATCCATCGCCAGATTATCGGTCAGACCCGTCGTCGTATAAGCCTTTCCTTCAAGCGTCGAGTAATTGTCAAATGATAGGCTACCTTCGAGGGACGTGTCGTAACTTGGTTTTCGCGTGATCACATTTATCAGGCCGCCGGTGGCGTTGCGTCCGAACAACGTGCCCTGCGGCCCCTTCAGAACCTCAACCCGCTCGATATTGTTGAAAGAAAATACGTTTCCGACGGCCGACATGTAATAGACGCCATCGATATAGGTCGCTATCGGGCTTTCGACGCCTGCGGCGACCGACTGCGTGCCCACGCCGCGAATATAGGGCGTCGCGCCTTTCAACTGCCGCGTGAAGGTGAGGCCCGGCGTCATCTGCACCAGATCGTCGGTAGCGGATATACCCGTCGCTCCCAGCGTGTCCGCGCTGATCGTCGTGATGGCGATCGGCACCGACTGCTGGCTCTGCGAACGACGTTGCGCGGTAACGATGATGTCGGCCAGACCTCCACTGGCCA
Organism: Sphingobium sp. JS3065; assembly: GCF_026427355.1. Classification (NCBI taxonomy): domain Bacteria; kingdom Pseudomonadati; phylum Pseudomonadota; class Alphaproteobacteria; order Sphingomonadales; family Sphingobiaceae; genus Sphingobium; species Sphingobium sp. JS3065. The sequence continues at coordinate 168,346 of NZ_CP102665.1, read as the reverse complement.
CGGCCGATCCCTGTCCGTTGCTCGCATCGTCAGCTTGCTGCGCGATTGCGGCATGAGCCGGTGCCATCGCGGCTATCGACGCCAGCATGGCATATTTCAATTTCATATCCCTCTCCCGAACCAAACCTGCCGCCAGTTTTCCGGACGTCAGCGTCACGTGCATTCGTACCTTTTCTTCTTTCACCAAATTATCGGCGTCGGCGATTGACTCAAATGGATCAAGATTACGCACCGAAGCGCCGAAACGATCAATTCCACTTTCTATCCACTGGGCCGCCGGGTTGCCGGATCGACAAGACATTTGACGATCAGGTCAGGGCGCCCAGGCGCCGTGACATGCCCCATGAACGAGCACGAACGTTCCCAATTTCCATTCCTTCCAGACGTTCGGCCCGCATGATAATGGACAACAGACATCCCCGGGGCCGGAACAAACCGGAAGCGGACTGGACATGATCAATTCGAATAGTCCAACAACAAGCATCCAGTTTGGGCAAGCCAAGCCCGGTCACCTCCTGAACGCTGGCGCACGAGCCATCAGGAAACGCAGCGCGTCAGGACAAGTGCGATGTCGAAAAGTGCAGACGGATCTTCCCCATTCACGCCCTTCAGTTTGGAACATGAACTTTTTCGCGACACGCTGCGTCGTTTCATCCGCGACGAAATCGACCCTTACTATCGCGCGTGGTGCGATCCTGCCGCAGGTGGTGTGCCGCGGGAAATCTGGAAGAAGGCTGCCCGGCTCGGTCTTGTCGGCACGCTCGTTCCAGAGGCGTGGGGCGGTCCGGGCGGCACGCAACTCTTCAGCATCGTCCATGCGCAGGAAATGGGCCGTTCGCTGGCGGGCGCCTGGGTAGGCGGCATCTTCGAGAACGACATGCTGACCGAAATGCTGGTGGAATTCGGGTCGCGTGAACAGAAGGACCGCTGGTTCCCGGCGATTCTGGCAGGCGATGTCAATCAGGCTCTGGGACTTACGGAAGCGGAAGCCGGCTCCGACGTCCTGTCGCTTCGCAGCACTGCGCGAAAGGATGGGGGCGATTACCGGATCAGCGGCCAGAAAGTTTACATCAGCAATGGCTGCAATGCCGACCTTTTCTACATTCTCGCCCGCACCCAGGAGGATTGCGACGGTCCTCGCCATGCAATGACGATGTTCCTTGTAGAAGGCGATGCAAAAAACTTCACCCGGCAGCGCATGGACACCCTCGGCATGAAGGCGCAGGGCGTGGCGGAGCTTTTCCTTGACGATGTGCGCGTCCCGGCCTCCGCCATCGTGGGAAGGCAGGGGTGCGGGCTGTCCGACAACCTGCGCCTCCTGTTCCCCCCGGATCGCGCGCTTTCCGCGGCCCGATCCTTCGGCGCCATGCAACTGGCCTTCGACCTGACCGTCGCACATGCGAAGGATCGGAAGATTTCCGGCAGGACATTGATCGAATATCAGAACACACAGTTCAAGCTGGCCGAAATCCGCGCGGATATCCTTGCCGGACAGGCGTTCCTCGATTCCGTCCTAAACAAGCTGGACCACGGCACGCTTGACGATGAGACAGCCTCAGCCGCGAAGATATGGTTCGCCGACCGCGCATTCCATACCGCCAACGAATGCCTGCAACTCCACGGCGGCTATGGCTATATGACCGACGCACCCATTTCGCAGATATTCACCGCGACCCGGCTGGCGTCCATCTATGCCGGCACCAGCGAGGTGCAGAAGAAGACGATGGCCCGGTTCTTCTGAAGCATTTTCAAAGCAAAAGGCATCATCTGCTTAGAAAACGCTAGATGACAGTTCCATTTTCGATCATCCGGGTGCGTTCTTCGGGTGAAAAGCCCAACTCCCTGAGGATTTCGTTGCTGTCCACGCCAACCGTTCCCGACAGGCGCCGTTTCGCAACGGTCCTGCTTCGCGAAAACCGGAGCAGCGGCCCGATGCAATGTTGCACCTGACCATAATCGGCGTCGTCAAGCCCTTGCAGGATGCCGCTGGCCCGAAGCTCCTCCTGCCACCCGTCGCGAACGCAGGCCTCCGCCCAAACGCCCGCAGCCTTCAGCCGGCGCAACTGCTGCTGCGTGGTTCCCGTCATGATCCTGTCAGCCAGCCTGTCCTGTTCAACATCTCCCCAATCCCGCCTGTACAAGGGCGCCTCCACGCCAAGGGCTGCGGCAAACTCTGCGGCCATGGCATCCGAACGGGCGGCCACCGCAATCCAGCCGTCCGATGTCTGATACAGGCATTCCCACGGATGAAATCCGGTCTGCGCGCTGTTCAACACTTCCGCGCCGCAATTCTCGCCCGTTGGCGAGCGGACAAGTTCCGACATCATCCATGCACCGATGTTGAGCAGGTTGGTTTCGACCGCCATGACCCGACCCGTCTTCTCCCGCTCGTACAGCGCAGCGAGCACGGCGATGGCTCCCACGGCGCCCGCGGTGAAATCGACGATCGGCGTCCTGGTGCAGAGCGGCGGGTTCCCCGCCCCGCCGGCCCGGACCTGCAAGCCGCAATGCGCCTGTATCACCATGTCGAATCCCGGTGCCGAAGCCTTTGGCCCTTCCGGTCCGTAAGCGGTCGTTTCAAGGGTGATGATGTGTGGATTTACGCCGCGCAGCGTTTGCTGGTCCAAGCCCAGGCGGCTGCTGACCCCCGGCCGAAAATTGTTCATGGCGATGTCGGCTCTCTGGCAAAGACGGGAGATCACCGTTCGGCCATCCGGCGTTTTTGCGTCGATGCGGATCGAACGCTTGCCGATGTTCGCGGAAATGATCGTCCTTTCCCCGCTCAGGGTCGCCGGACCGGACGGGGGTTCGACGCGAATGACGTCGGCGCCATAATCGCCCAGCAGTTTCGCCGTATAAGGGCCCGCCACGAAAATGCCGCAGTCCATGACCCGGAAACCGGCGAGCGGAGGTCCGCATGGATCAGGCTCGATCGGCCTTGCCGGCTGAACCCCGAACGATGCAGGTACGAAGTCGCCGCGTATAGGGTTACCCACATATTCCCACCCTTCGGGATCGACTTGGATCAGGCCATTCAGCCGAAGCTGTTCATCGTCCCAGCATTTGCCGGGGTCGAGAACGGCTTCTACCGGCACCCCATTGCCGCGCAAAGACTGAACCAGCGTTACCCGGTCGAACGCACGGGCATGACGATCATAAAGCTCGACATCGCCGAAGAATGCGGCCGGTCCGCGCGACTGGTCCGGCATGCCCCGATCGGCTTCGCACACCTCACCATCGATTTTCAGCGCGCTGTACACGCCTGCGACGGCTCCAGGAACAGCCATCGTGATCTGGACGAATGCCGCATCTGCACAGCGCAGAGTCAGATGTCGTACGTCGCGCGGCGTGATGCTGCGAAACCCCTGATCCGGCCTTTCCGCCGTCATCCAAAACGGCCCCCAATACATCGCGCCGCCGGCCAAGAGCGATGCGGTAACGACCTGCCCTCGCCCGCTTCTTTCTCGCTCCACCAGGCAGGTGAGGGTTCCGATCAGCCCAAGCAGGGCGGCCCCGTAACTGGGCATGGGAAATGACTGCACATTCGGTTTGGCCGAATATTGTTCATGGACAATTCCCAGCCTTGCCTGGACAAGCAAATCGACGGCAGGATGGCTGCTGTCCCGCAACACGGGATCGCCCACCAGTTGCAGGACGACCAGTCTGGGAAAGGCTTGGCTGAGCGCCTCCGCGCTTGGAAATTGAGGATGGAATCCCGGATAATCCTCTCCACCCACGATGCAGATGTCCGCCCGGCCGAGCAGATCCGCGACCTTTTCCGAACCGTTCAGGACGGCGTGACGATGCCAGAAGCGATAGGCAGGATAGACATCGTAAAACGGATCGCCAGCTGGAGGCTTTATGCGATCCACGCGAGCGCCGAGTTCCCCAAGCTGCTTCGCCACGAGTGCTGCAGACATCCCCGCGCCAAGATCGACCACCCGCAGGTCGGCAAAAGCCGCCTTCCCCGTCGCATTTTCACTGCGGTTGCCAACATCGCCCACGCGCCAAACTCTCCCGTCCCAGTCCTGTTTTCAGATTACATGGACCAGAATGCCCATCGAATAAAGAAGTCGCCGGGAAGCATCACAGTCTGGTCTGAACCGGGAGCTTGCTGCCTTCATCTTTGCGTTTGGACTGTTGCCGGCGACCTGAACGGGACACGATCGATGCGCCTCCCCGACGCGCCTTGGCCGCAGCCATACGCATCCGTCCCGGTTCCCGTTCAGCCGGCCCTTCATAACCGCCCTTTTTTGGCACAATCAGAACAAATGGTGCGCAACATGATCGCATCCGTAATGCTCTCGCATCATATGTTGCTGGGCCCTGTCGGCCTTTGTAGAAAATATGGTGAATCAAAGTCTTAAGAGGGGATGATCTTATGAAGGCCCAGCTTATGTCGGCGGTCGCGATTCCTCTCCTCGCCCCTCCCAGTAACGATCATCGCTTCTTCTTCATCGCGAGGTCGTACACGCTACCGCAAATCGTCGCGCAGAATCTGGCTCCCGCATCAATGCCGGCTCTGTTCGTGGCGATTTATTTCCAGCACGATCCTTTCCGACGACTGCAGGCAAGCCTTGAAGGGCGCGCCATATGCACGCTACGGTTCCAACAGGAACAGCCATGACCGATCATATCGTTTCACCCTATCTCACTCCCGAGCGGCGGAAACGCCTTTTACCGCGCCATTTCCGGCGACGAAGCGGAACGACGCGAAAAGATCACAGCGATGATGGCGGGCAAATATCTTGGCGCTGCCGCGCTGTCGGAACCGGGCACTGGTTCTGATCTTTCCGGTATCAGTTGTCGCGCGCGCCATGACGGCGACGAATGGGTGATAACCGGCAACAAATATTGGTGCACCTTCGCCGATCGCGCCGATTTCATCAGCGTGCTGTGCCGGATCGACGATCCGGGCGCGACAGAAGGCGGTCGCCCCCGCACGACCAACCTCATCGTCGACAAGCCGCGCGGCACTTTTCCGAACGGGCTGAGCGGAAGCCCGATCCCCAAGATTGGCTACCACGGCTGGAAAACCTGGGACTGCGGTTCGAAGAACTGCGCGTCCCGGCAAGGGACGATAGCGGATCGGGCAAGGGTTTCGAGGACGCCGCCGCTTCGCTCGGGCTTGCGCGCGCCCATACCGCGGCCCTTTCGATCGGCCTTGCGCAGGCTGCTCTGGAGGATGCGATTGCCTATGCCAGGGAACGTGTCCAGTTCGGCGAACCCATCTCCAACTTCCAGGCGATCCGGTTCAAGATCGCGACGATGGCGACCGAGGTCGAGGCTGCGCGCCAGCTCATGTATCATGTATGCACGGAACTCGACGCCGGCCGCCCGGCCCGGGCAGAAATCTCCATGGTCAAATATTTCGCATCCGAAATGTCCGAGCGGGTGACAAGCGAGGCCTTGCAGATATTTGGGGGCGCGGGCTACACGACCCTGCACGCTGTCGAGCGCCACTGGCGCGACACCCGACTCACCAAGATCTTCGAGGGCACGTCCGAAATCCAGCAGAGGATCATCGCGGACGTCCTGCTCGGCAAACCCGTCAAGCCGTCCTGAACGATCCTGCGCGACAGGCCGGTTTCATATCAGCCGGCCTATCGTGCCGAGCTGGATTTCATTCGTTCCGGCGTAAATGGTTTCGAGCCTGGCAAAGGTAAAAATCCGCGATATGGGGGATTCGGTGATATAGCCGTAGCCGCCATGCAATTGCAGGCACTCATTGGCGATCTCGAACTCCTTGGAACAGATCCAGTATTTCGCGCTGGACGATGTCAGCGGATCCAGCAGGCCGGCCTTGAATTGCCGTAGCAATGTGTCCTTGAAACCTTCCATCACCTCTATATCGGCGCGGATGGAAGCCAGCTTGGCGCGCGTGTTGCCGAAATCGATCACGCGCCGCCCGAACACCCGGCGCTCGCTGGTGTGCTGGACAGTCAGGTCGTAGGCCAGCCGACAGACCGAAATGGCGCGCAGTGCCAGGCCGACACGGTCCGCGGTGAACAGGAAGGCGAGATTTTCCCGCAACGCCATTCCCGGCTTGCCCAATATGGCCGTTTCCGGGACGCGCATGTCTTCCATGAACAGTTCGGCAACGGAACCCGCCCGTTCGCCCAGGGTCGACATGCGCCGCCTTTCCATGCCAGGCGTATCCATGTCGACCAGGAACATGGTGAGGGCCCCCCGCCCCTTCTCTATGTCTTCGTCGGTCCGGGCGACCAGATAGCACAGGTCGGCATGCATGCCGTTGCTGATATAGACTTTCTGCCCGCTGATCAGATAATCGCTGCCGTCGCGGCGCGCCCGGGTCTGCATGGCGTTGACGTCGCTGCCCGCCGCGGGTTCGGATATGCCGGCGCATGAAATCGTGGTCCCGGCCAGAATGCCCGGGCAATAGCGCTGCTTCTGCTCCTCGGTCCCCTGTTCCACAAGCATGGAGGTCATCAGGTCGGCGCTGAACAGGGTCGCGCCAGTGCTGACGCCCGCAACCGACTTGCCCATTTCCTCGGCAAGGATCATCTTGAAGAGCAGGTCGGCACCCGGCCCGCCATAAGCCTCGGGAATGGCCAGTCCCACCAGGCCGGCGTCCGCTGCCTTCTGCCAGATTTCCCGCGGATATCCGATTTCCGTATGCTCCCACTCCAGATAGTGGGGTTCGAGTTCCTTCTGAATGAAGCGACGCGCGGTTTCGCGGAACATCTCATGTTCGCTGCTGAAGATTTCTTCGTTGAAATCATGCCCGTCGATTCTCAGCCGTGCCGTTGTGCGCATACGCTATCCTCTTTCCGCCTGTCTTGATGGCGGCATCAAAATTGCTCGGCGACCAGGTCGCGAAGCAGGTTGCCCCGCATGGCGTCCGCCAGCATCGTGGTAATGACTTCCGAAGTTCCGTTCCGTGGCCCCAGCCCGGCCATGACCGAAACGCGTGCCACCTCCTCGGCGCACTCGCTCAGCCACAGTTTCGCCACTGCCGCCCTGAACGGATCGATCCTCTCCGACATCAGGTCGCGAAATATTGCGGTGCGATAGCCCGAAGCGATCATCAGGCGCGCCTGAGCGGAAGCCAAACGGAACTGGACGTCCTGATCGTCGAATCCGGTTGCCGAACCGGCTGGCCTGCTCTTGGCCGTGGCGACGCTTTCATCACAAAGACGCTGACCCGCGGCCAGAGCCTCAAGCCCGTCGAACAGGCCGATCACAGCCAACAGCCGATCCAGTTCCTCCGGCTTCGCAGTCAGACGCTGACCCGGGGTAAGTGAGACGCGGTCGAGTTCCACATCCGCCGAGCCGGTCGCGATAGCATTCTTCCGGTTCACGCCCCTGGATGCAGCAGAAACGAGGTAACAGGCCCGCCCTCCTTCTTCGAAGAGGGCGAGGTACAGCCATTCGGCATTTGCTGCGGCGCGGACCGAATGGATCGTGCCACTCGCAACGAACCCGTCCGGGGCTGCTTCGATCACCAATGCCCGATCGGCGATGCATAGCGCCTGCATCGGCGGTGACGGCGCGAAGATGACGGATTTCTGCTCGACGCTGCCAAACATACTTGCCAGCAGGCTGTATCGGTCGCTGGCAAGGCATTGCAATGCAGGCCGGCCCGCCGAAGCTTCCGCCACCAATGCCAACTTCAACAGATCGCCGTCCTGACCAGCCAGCAATCCAGTCGCAGCGGCTCGTCCCAGCACGGAACCGGAGCCCGTCACACCTGCATCTTCAAGACATTCATCGAGACGTTGCCTGTAAGCGATATGGTTGTCGCCAAGCATGTGATCGACCATGATTCTTGAAGGATCGGCGAATGGGGAAGACTGCATGATGATGCTCTCTTGTTCCTCGAAAAACTACAGTGCGAGAACGCGATCGCCTGTACGACGATGTCGGTCTGCGGGCAATTGTCCCTGGTTCGCACAATCTTGCAGCTGGCAGGCGCGGATGCGCGTTACAACTGACGCAGGCGCGGTTCATGACGCGAAAGTCAGGATTGGCTTGATCGCGGCACCTTTCTCTTGGGCCGCGAATGCTTCATTGATCTGCGAAATATCAAAGAAGGAAATCAGCCGGTCCAGGGGAAATTCCCCGGCCATGAACAGGTCGACCAGATAGGGGATGAATATCCTGGGATTACTGTCACCCTCGATCACGCCCTTGATCGTCAAACCCTTGCTCAATATCGAAACGACGGACAGCGTCGCCATGGCATCCATCGAATTCATGCCCACGAGGCCCAGCTTGCCGCCGATGCCCAGCGCCTGAACCGCCGCCTCGATCATGGCGGGAATGCCGGTCGTGTCGCAAATGACATCGACCCCGCCCCCGCACAATTCCATCAGCCGTGCGGAAATATCGCCTTCCGCGCGGGGATCGATGGCGATCGTCGCCCCCAGTTCCAGACCCAGCGCCCGGCGGCTTTCGACCGGTTCGCACAGGATGATCGGGTCGCAGCCGACCAGCCGGGCCGCCATGACGGCGCTGAGCCCGACACCCCCGCCGCCGAATATCACGCAGCTGCTGCCTTTTTCCGGCTTGAGGGCGTTGAGGATGGTCCCTGCCCCTGTCTGCAATCCACACCCCAGCGGCCCCAGCATGTGAATGGGCGCATCGGGGCGGACCTTCACCGCGTTACGCCGGTTCACCAGCGCATATGTCGCGAAGGACGACTGGCCGAAGAAATGACCGGCGACTTCATGCCCGTTACAGCAGGTCGCACTGCTCCCGTCCTCGCGATATCCGCCCATGTTCAGCTGGCCGAATTTCTCGCAATAGGCGGGATCGTCCGACCGGCAGGATGAACAGACGCCACAGGACATGAACGTCAGCACGACATTGTCGTCCACCGCTATGTCACCGACATCGTCACCCACCGCGACGACCACGCCGGACCCTTCATGCCCCAATATTATGGGGACTGGGGAGGGAAAGCGGCCGTGCTGCACCGTCAGATCGGTGTGGCAAATGCCCGTCCCGGCAATCTTGACCAGCAATTCGTCGGCGCGTGGATCAGCAATCTGCGCGTTCGTCAGGCGTAATGGTTCGCCAATTGCGGACAGTAGGGCGACAATAGCTTCAGTTGCCATCGGGCATCCCTTCAGGCGCGCTCATACAATGCAAACGGCAGGTGTTTCATGCCGCAGAACTGGATCGACGCTACACTTTCAGGTTCGCCGCGCAATTCGATTGTCTCGAACCGGTCGAGTATCAGACCCATGATGGTGCGAATCTGCAATCGCCCAAGCCAGGCGCCCAGGCAGAAATGGGGGCCATAGCCGAAGCTCACATGCGGGTTCTGTCGCCGCCCGACATCGAACGTTTCCGGGTCGTTGAAAGCCCGCTCGTCGCGATTTGCCGACGCCATCCAGGAAACGACCCAATCGCCTTCCCTGATGGTCTTGCCGTGCATTTCAAAATCGCATTTGGCGGTGCGCATCAGGTGCGCGACGGGCGTCGCCCAGCGGATGAATTCATCCGGCAGGGTCTTGAGCAGGGACCGGTCGTTACGCAACCGCTGATATTCCGCCGGATTGCGCGCAAGTTCCAGCATCCCCGCAGAAAGCGAATTGCGCGTCGTCTCCTGCCCGCCGACAATGAACATATGGCCCAGAAAGCCCAGTTCGTCATCGCTCAGCAGCTTGCCGTCAATCTCGATCTGCGCGATCTGGGTGATCAGGTCCGAACCGCCGCCCTCTCGGCGCCGCAAACCCAGTTCCCGACAATAGTTGATGCTGCCCTGCACCCCCTTCTGCCGTGTTTCAAGCGGCGTGCCGATCGAAAATTCCGGCTCCTCCGGGCAAGTATGCATGTTGGTGTAGTGAAACAGCATCGGCCAGTCTTCGCGCGGGATATCCATGATCGTGAAGATCATCGACGTGGGCAACCGGGCCGCGACATCGAGTACGAAGTCGATCTGCTTCGCCGGGTCCACCGAATCCAGGATTTCCGATGCGACTTGCCGGACCTTGTCCTCAAGCTGATTGATCGCCTTGGGAGAGAAACGCGAGGTGAACTTGCCGCGTGCCACCGTATGGCGCGGCGGATCAAGCGTCGGCAGCATGGCGCCCGCCTGCTGCAATCTTGCATGTTCCGATTTGCTGGGATCGACCATTTCAGCAGAGGTAGGCAACGACACTCCCCAACGCTGAGAACTGAAGCGTTCCGTATCGCCAAGAATCTTCTGAACGTCGGCGTGCCGCGAAACAGACCAGTAATCCCTGCCGAACTTGCCCTTGGTCCAATGAAGCGGGTCTTCGTCCCGCATCTTCCTGAACAGGTCATATGGATAGCCTTGCGCAAAGAGCGCGCCGTCCATCAGCTTGAAATCTTCTTCTTCGCTTATCAAGCTTGCCTCCAAATGCGCTTCGGCGATCAATTGATCGGCCCTGTCCTGTGGCTCTATCGCACCGCCCGGGTCGCAGCTTTACCGGTCTGGATGGCGCGGCTTGTCTCCGGTCATCGGGTAGCCGGAGGCATGCCGGAATGCGGCGGAACGGCGTCTCATGCGGGAAAAAGCTAGTCGTCCCCGGGCGATCGTCCGGTTCTTCACCAGGCCTCCACACGCATCGGGGTCAACTGAAGCGGCAATGTGACGAGCCCGCGAAAACCTATCGAATTGCTGAACTCCAGTCTCTCCACCGGGACTTGCCAACTTTCGAAACGGCCCATGAAGGCGGGCAAGGCCTCCGACATGATCATCTTGGCGAACCAGTGGCCGATGCAGAAATGCCGGCCGGGGGCGAAGGTCATGTTGCGGGCCTGATTACTGCGATCCAGGTCGATCTTGTCCGGCTGTGCGAACACCGATGGATCCCGATTCGCACCGGCGATAAGGAGGAATACGATCTGACCGGCCTTCAGATCCTGCCCATGCCAGGTGAAATCAGCCGTCACGATGCGGCTCATCAACGTCGACATGTTCACGACGCGCATCAATTCCATGATGCACTGTTCGAAATTATCTGGATTTCGCCGCATATATTCGGCCACTTCCTGATGCCTGCTTAACTTTGCGATCGTCAACGCCATGGTGTTCAGGGTCGTGTCGTGACCTGCGACGATCACAAGCATCATTTGCGCCGCGATCTCTTCATCCGACAATCGGTCGCCATCTTCCCCCGCAAGGATGAGTTCACCCAGAAAGTCGCGCACCTGGGATCCGCTTGCGCGCCGCTCGCGAATGACGGGAACGAAGCGCCCGGCCATCTCTCCGATCGCTTTATCGGCCTTCTGGATACGTTCCGGGTCGGGCACGCCAGCCAGTCCTTCATTGAGGGCGCGGGCCCATCGCTCCGTGTCGGCATAAAAATCTGGGCTCAGGCCCATCACATGCAGGATCGTGCTGACCGTGACGGGTCTGGCGAACTGCGCCACAAAATCGATCTGGGTGGCGTTACCCAGTTGTTCAACGGTGCGTCCGACGATTTCGCGGACGACCTCCCTATATCCTTCCGCTATGCGCTTGCTGAAAGCCGCCATGAGCAGTTTGCGCAGGCGCGAATGTTCCGGCGGCTCGACGTTGGTGACGAAATGCGGGAAATATTTTGCGATATTGGCGGCCTTGATAGCGTGTTCCTCCTCCGGGAACACGCCAATGGCTATGAGATGGCGTTCCGCCGATAGAGGGAGCTTGCCGCTGAAGCCTTCGACCACGGCATCATGGTGACCCGCAACCCAGACCTGGCTGCTTTCGTTCCAGTGCACCGCCGGTTTGTTGGCAAGATCATTGAAGAGGGGTGTGATATCCTCTCCCAATATATCAAATTTGCTGAAATCAATCTCCGGGTTCATCGGACATGCCCCCCTCTCATTTTTTCAGAACGCTACATCGAAGCCGACACCATAAGTGCGAGGATCGGCAGGACCGCCCTTGTCTCCGAGCGTGCTCTCGGTGAAATAGGCGTAATATTCTGCTTTGGTCAGATTCTTGACGAAGGCGCGAAGCTTGAACTTGCCATCTGCAAAGCTCAGACCCGCTGATGCGTTGACGACGTCAACCGACGGTTGGGAGACGCGATTGTCCGGCTCCCAGAAGAAGCTGGCACTGTGGAAATAGTTCACGCCCAGTTCGAGACTGGTAGTGTCACCCACGGGCACCTTGTAGCTGGCCGCAACCGATCCGGAAAATTTCGGCGCATGGATCATGCGGTGTCCGCTGAGATCCCCGGCGGTGAGCGCATTGAACCCGCCCGGGACCGGCGTCAGGATAGGACCGTTCGGGAAAGATGTGTAGTTGGCATGGAGGAACGAGAGGTTCGCCGACAGATTCAGTTCACCAGCCCCAATCCGCTTGAAATAAGCCGTTTCGACTTCAGCGCCGTAAAGCTCACCCTTGGCCGCGTTGAACAGCAGACCGGCGCCATTCACGATACGGTTTAGCTGAATATTCTTGTAGGTGTAGTAGAATCCGGTGAGGTTGAAGCGGAGCGACCTGCCGAACAGCTCGGAACGCAGACCGACTTCGTAGGCGTCAAGCGTCTCCGGGCTGACCGGGGCTGCTGTCGGCGATGAGGCGGAATAGGCGCCGCTTTTGAACCCCCGGTTGTAGCTTGCATAGACCATCACATCCTGGCTGAATTTCTGCGCAACGGCAAGGCGCCAGGTGGGCTTGGAAAATGTTGCCGACTTGGTCGGGAACGCGGCGATGACATCATTGGGATCATTCTGGTCGCCACCGGGTACAACCAGATTCGGCGTATTGGTACGCTTGTCGCGAGTGTAACGAAACCCGGCCGTAACCGTAGTGTTGCCAAAGCTGTAATCGCCCTGGACGAACCCTGCGAGCGACCTGGTCGTCTGCGGCGAATAAATGTCGATATTGGACGTCGGCGAAATCGAACGGACACCCAGTGGATCGTATCGCCCATAGCCGTCGAAATAGAAGACGCCCGCCGTGTAGACAAGATCGCCCAGATTGCCCTGCAAGGTCACTTCCTGCTGGAAATAGCGGTCGGTCTCATTGAGATAGATGTCCGCATAGGCGATCGGAGTCGCATCCTGGTCGAACCGGATAAGCGTATCTAGTTTGCGCAGCGCAGTCAGTGACTTCAGCGTGGCGCCGCCCAGATCAAGTTCTATGGCAGCACTGCCGCCATAATATTGGGTGTGGACCCCCTGAGCGAGATTTGCGATACTGTCGAAACGTCCACCACCCAGCGCCTTAACCGCTGTATTCGGTTGCGACTGGAGAATGACGCCCAGGTCAGATTGAAGCAGAGAATAGTCACCGGACAGGACGATGGACAAATTATCTGTCGGCGTGAACTTGATCTTGGACCTGATGCCGCGTTCACGACGGTAATTGACATCAGCACCCGTGAACAGGTTCTTTCCGTAGCCGTCGCTCTGATAAACGATCGAACCCGCAATATCGAACGCAATCTTGTCGGTTCCTGCCGATGCATAGACTGAGGATTGCAGCGTCCCGTAGTTTCCATAGGACACGCTGGCACGCATCATCGGTTCCGCCTGGGGATCGCGCGTGCGGACATGCACCAGGCCACCGGTCGCGTTGCGGCCGAACAACGTGCCTTGTGGCCCGCGCAGGACTTCAACCTGCTCGATATTGTTGAAATTGAAGATGTTCGCATAGGGCGACGCATAGTAGACACCATCGACATAGAATGCCACGGCAGGCTCGTTGCCGGCGGAGACGGACTGTGTGCCGACACCGCGGATATAAGGAGTCGCGCCGGAAAGCTGCCGGGTCATGCTGACCGCCGGCACCGACTGCTCCAGACCGTCGGTGCTGACGATGCCGCCTGCGGCCAGCGCCTCCGTATCCACTGTCGAGACGGCGACCGGCACGTCCTGAAGCCTCTGTTCGCGTCGCTGCGCCGTCACGACGATGTCATGCAGACCTTCCGTCTCGCGCGCACTGCCTTCCGCCTGCGGCGTGCTCTCCGTCTGGGCAGCGGCAAACGAAAAAGATGCCATTACTGCGAGTGACGACACCATACCGAAAATATATCGATGATAAATAGCCATAAATCCCCTCCACCATTCTTATTATTTGCGCCTATTTCGATCCGCATTCTTCTACGATCATGATGACCGACTTTGAACGATCGAGAAATTTCTCTTCGTCTGATATGATATTTCTGCGAATTTCATCATTGGCCATTGCAGCGGCGAACTTTTCGTATCCCGCTTCGTCGTCGAACCACATCTCCGTAACCACGTCATATTCAAACGCGTCGTCGACTTCGACGCCGTTGACGCGTAAACGTTTCACATAATTACGGCGATAATCCCTGCCGACCGGAAGGACTTCGGAAGCATATGGCGCATGCTTGTTTTCATAATAATCCTTGAAATATTCAAAGTCTACGTCGCCCCTCTTTTTCAGGAGTCCGATTAGTTTGAACATATAAACCCCCGCTAATTTTTAGAGAGAACGCGCAATGATCTGCTTCATGATTTCAGATGTACCCACGTAAATCCGGTGTACGCGCGCGTGAGCGTATAGTTTCGAGATAAGATATTCGTTGCTGAAGCCGGCGCCGCCGTGGAGTTGCAGGCATTCATCCATGACCCGGCCCTCGACTTCGCTGCAAAACAGCTTGAGCATGGCCATGTCCTGTGGACGCAACCCACCCTCCACCAGCTTTTCAAGGCAGGAGTCGACGAACGCCCGACCAGCCGCGATCTCAGTCGCGACCGAAGCCAGCTTGAACTGCGTGTTCTGGAAATCGAAAACGGATTGCCCGAAGGCCTGCCGCGTTCTGGTATAGTCCGTCGTAACCGCCAGCGCGAGTTCGCTGGCCGCGATCGCGCGCACCCCGACAGATGCACGACCAAGATCGAGGGTCGAAAGGGCTATGCGCAATCCCCGCCCGACACCATCAGGCCCGCCCAGCACGTTCGACGCCGGGATGCGAACATCGTCGAAAAAGACCTCGCACACCCCGCCGCAGCTCTTCATCATGAGGTCGGTAGGCTGCGACCGTGTAATGCCCTTGCTGTCCATGGGCACGATGAACATGGTCGTGCCTTCGCGACCACCCTCATCCGTCTTGGCCACGACAAACAGCACGGTCATCAGCGGACCGTTCGACATCCACATCTTCTGCCCGTTCAGTATCCAGTCGTCACCATCGCGACGGGCATAGGTCTTGATCCCCCGGGCGTCGCTGCCTGCACCGGGCTCGCTCAGCCCCACTTCCGCAATGCCGTTCCCCTGCGCGAAGAAGGGTAGCCACTCCCGCTTCTGCTCCTCCGTTCCTCCATTGAACAGGACATAGGCCGTCAGGTCGGTGCCCAGCCCGGCTTCCAGCGACACGCCGCCCGGACTATATCCATGCTCCTCGTGAAGGATCATATGGTGCAGGACATCGCCGCCGCCGCCGCCATATTCTTCGGGGATGCCGGCGCATAGAAGACCATATCGGGCGGCGACCTTGAACAGTTCGGCGGGATAAAAACCGTCCTTTTCCCATTGCCTGACGTTCGGTTCGACTTCGCTGCGGAAGAAGTTCCGCGCGGTTTCACGAAACGCTTCGTGGTCGTCCCGGAATATCTTTCGTCCAAACCCCAGTGATGCCAATTCCACCATTCAGCGCATCCTCTATATTGTTCTTCTGCCGGTCATCACTTCGCCATGGAAAAATGACTTCGCCAATCGGTGTCCTGCGAAAGGATTTCCGCCTCTGCCCGGATATTGGGGAACAGAACCGCATCGAGCTGCGCGATGGCAGGCTTCTCGCCGCAGTCGAACGCCCTGACGCTGTCCAGCATCAGCTTGCGGAACTTCATGATTGCGCGGTCGCCCTCGTTGAGCCATTCGTGCGAACGATCCGCGATTTCGCCCTGACTGGCGGCGACCGCAAAATCCTCCAGCATAAAATGGTCTGTGAAGCCGGTGAAACTGCCCTTCTTCATCGCATCGCGATCCTGCCCCCAATGGGTCAAAGCATCGCCGCTCAGATAGGGCGGCCAGTTCCACGGCTCGGCCGGAGGATCATAGGCGGAGGGCGGGATCGGTCCATCGGCATTGTAATGGACGAAATAAAGCGCCGTGCGACGGTCGTTTATGGGAACCGAAATAACGCAATTGCCCGTGTTGAACGGAATGAAACAGTAGAAGGGCGCCGTGTAGTTGGTGACGCGGATATAGCGGTTACCGCCATCCTGCTTGCGAATGGCCGCATAGCGGAACCCCCCGGAATGATCCTCGAATTCATAAACAGGGGCGGTATCCTGTCCTGCCGAAGCGAGGCCCTTCTTGCTGTCGCCAGCCGTCTGCAACCAGCCCTGGTGCAGGATCGACACATGGGCGGAATCGACGAGACCCTCGATGCTCTGGATCCAGTTGAATTTCAGTTCCTGCCGGATCGCCCGGACATTCGGCTCCTTATATTCGGTAAAGTCGAATTCCGGGAACCGGCCCGGTTCGCCGCCGCCGAGCCAGACCCAGAACATACCGGCCGCCTCGCGCACCGGATAAGCCTGGAGCGGGACGCGCTTGCAGAACTCGCCATGATTGATCGGCTGGGTGGGAACTTCCTTAACCTCACCATCGACGCCGAATTTCCAGCCATGAAAAATGCAGCGCAGCGCATTGTCCTCGTTGCGGGCCAGCGCAAGCGAAGCGCCCCGGTGCGGGCAGGCTTCGTTGAAGAAGCCGACGCGACCATCATCGCTGCGAAAAGCGACATAGTGCCTGCCAAGCAATTCCACGCGCTGAGGCGCCCCTCCTCCCTTGAGCATGACCGACAGGCCAGCGGGAAACCAGAAATTTTCGCGGAGGAAACGCCCCATGGGGGCATCACCCTCCACGCGGGTGATCAGTTCATTGTCGGCAGAATTGAGCATGATGAAATCCGTCGTCAGTTGGCATCAAACGCGTCGCGCCTTGATGCCGCATAAATAGCCCAGCAACGCGCGCCGGTACTGCCTGACATGGATGCATTGGTTTAACCGTGCGCACCGGCGACGCGGACAAGCGGAGTTCTACATTGGTCAAGACACAGGACGCAGACGAGGGCACCTTCATGCGCGTCACAACAAGGATCAGGCCTGCACATGCGATATCGTTCTATCGGGAAAGACCCTCTTAAACTGTCGGAGATCGCCTTCGGCACCGGCGACAACGCCGGAACGATGGTCCACGGCAGTTCGCGGGACCAGATCGCACTGGTCGAGTTCGCCCTCGAAAACGGCATCAATTTGTTCGACACTTCAGCCGCTTACGGCAAGGGAGCGGCCGAGGTTAACATCGGCCGTGTCTTGGCCGACCTGGGCGCGAAGGATGCCCATGTCACCACCAAGGCATTCATTCCTCCCCATGATTTCGCCCGCATCGGCGAAAAGGTAACAGAAAGCCTGGAAGACAGCCTGTTTCGGCTGCGCCGCGACCATGTCGACATCCTGCTTCTGCACAATCCCATTCGTCATGCCATCAACCCGGAAAATCCGCTGATCAGGGCGATCACCCCGGCGGAAGTCATCCATGAAGCGTTGCCCGCCCTCTTGAAGGCGAAAGAGGCTGGCAAATGCCGCATGCTGGGACTGGCGTGCGACGAATCCGAAGCGGATCAGGTGATTCAGGTGCTGGATACCGGCGCATTTTCAATGATCAACCTCACCTACAACCTCGCCAATCCATCGGCAGCCCGCCCCTTTGCCGGCGTGCCGGCCGCGATAGATTTCAGCGGCCTGTTCGAAGCAGCGGAACGGCATGACGCCTGGATTTCGGTGGTCCGCCCGCTGGCAGGCGGCGCCCTCGTCGGGCCGGTGCTGGAACATGGACTGGAAGGGATCCACGACCTTTCGCGTGGTTACTTCCGCATGATGCCGCAGGTTCACGAGCCCATGATCCGGCTTGCCAGACGCTATGATTTTCTCAATCGATTGCCGGAACAGCCGATCGCCCAGGCGGCGTATCAATATATCCTGCAACAGCCGCGCGTCGCCACCGTCATCGGCGGCTTTTCGGAAGTGGCCCATATGAAGGACGCGCTTGCCGCCGTGGAGGCAGGCCCACTTTCTCCATCGGACAATGAAAGAATCGAACGAACTCATGAAGCGGGGTATTGATCGTGGCGCTACCCATTGACGACCTGCCTCATCCAGTACCCGACATTGCGAAGCTGCGATGGAAGGAAAACTGGCTTTTTGTCGTCATGGCGCCCGAACAGGGATGCTATGCGCTGTGCCATGTCAACACCGAGGCGGCCTTCGATCGCGCGCGCTTCACCTTCAACATGGTGCTGGACGGGAAAAGGTACAAATATTCGAACGAGCGCCCTTTTGAGGGCATTTCCGCCTTCGACCGTAGTTTGACCGACGGCGTCGTGCGCATCGACTTTGTCGAGCCGGGCCACCGCTTCCGGCTGACCGTCAAGACGGAGGAGATCGACACGGAGTTCGAATTTTCCGCAACCCATCCGACATTCGATTTCGCCGCGTGCCGCGCGAGCGCACCCCATCAGGTGACCTTCCGCGAACAGATGACATTGGGAACGAACCTCCCGCACGACCACCATCAGCAAGCTCTGACGGTCGAGGGCAGGCTGCGGGTTGCCGATGGCGCGAGCGAACGCCGGATTCAGGGGCTTGGCTATCGCGATCACAGCTACTGCATGCGCGCAGACAGCCTCATCGCGAAACACAGCTGGTGCGGCCTGTTGTTCGACGACATGGTGATCGGCGTGAAGACTAGCCAGATGCTCAGCCGACAGGGCGTGGAAGCACGGGAAGGCTATGTCGATGATGCGCGGGGCGCGCGTGTGCTCACGGAGATTGCCGTGGACGTAATGCGTGCGGCCGACGCCTTTTCCACTGTACGCTTCACGCTGGAAAGCGTGGCAGGGGACAGCTATCTGATCGAAGCGGACCTCGGGAAAAGCATCGCCGTCATGCCGTTCACATCGGAAAAGCGGGAAAGCGGGCCGGTGTACGAGATCATGGAGCATCTTTGCCCCATCACGGACTTGCGCACAGGGCGCACCGGCCTTGGCCACATCGAACTTGGCCTCAATTCAATACTGGCATCCTGAAGGAGGCCGACCAGAATCAGGGAAGGACCAGCTGCGCCTTGCAATAGGGATTGTCTGCCAACATTCGTTCAAACAGACCGGGCAATTCATCCAGCGATACCTCCTGGTCGATCAGGTCCAGCGGGCGGATATCGCCGCCCGCGAAATGATCTGCCGTGTCGGCGAAATCCTGCAGTCCATATGCAGCGCAAAATGCAAGGCTCACTTCCTTCGTCAGGCAAGACGCCGGATCTATGCTTGCCTCGCCGGCCGCCATGCCGGCCACAATGACGGTCGAAAGCCCGGGAGCGATGCGGCAGGCATGTTCCAACATGCCGGGGGCGCCACTGCATTCGAATATCATCCTTGAACCGGCATCGTCCGCACCCGCTTCTCCGGCGATGAACCGGCTGGCGCCCATTTTCATGGCGATGGCGCTACGGCGGTCGCTGCGCGCCACCAACCAGACGTCGACGCCCATGTTGCTCAGCCAGTAGCAGCTCGCCAGCCCGATCGGCCCCGCGCCAAAAATTATGGCCCTGTCGCCTGCGCCAAGACCACTTCGGCGTGCCGCGCGCAATCCGCAGGCGAATGGCTCGATCATTGCCCCTTGAGCGAACGACAAGGTAGGGTCGAGTTTCACGCAGGATCGGGCATCGGCAATAGCATATTCACCAAACCCTCCCCATTGGGAGCGCTTTTCGGGACAATGCAGGAACAGCCCCCGCGCGCACCAGTCGCAACGACCGCACCCGGTAAACGGCATGAAACTGACCTTGTCGCCGTCGGCCAGATGATCGACGCCTTCGCCCAGGGCCACGACTATTCCGGACAATTCGTGCCCCAGCACGACACCGGGCGGCAGGCGACCGGCGGTACGAGTCCATTGCAGGTCCGAACTGCAAATGCCGCACCGCTTGACGGCCATCACTATCTGCCCCTGCCCCGGCGCGGGTCGATCGCGCTGTTCGATCCTCAACGTGAGCGAGGAAGGATCAAACGCCGCGACGCGATTGCCGGGGACCATGGCGTTCATGCATCAATCGCGGGCGAGCGCGGCGGCAAGAGCGCCCTGCAACCGGCTGAACGTATTGTAGCCGACGGCAGCAAGACGCAGGTCGCTATCCTCCCCGGATTCGAACATCGCGCGCGCATCCGCCGCATAGAGCGAGAAATCGACCAGCCGCCAGACCGTAAAGAACTTGTCGCGCAGGGGCGTCGTCGGCTCACCGCCATGATCGGTGTAGATTTGCATGAACTCTTCCCACGGGATGACTTGCGAAGCGGCGGCCCTGCATTTCATGAGGTCCTCGGCCGCGTCGCCGACATGGGCCAACTCCCAGTCCAGCAGCCCGGTCATGCGGTCGCCATCGTAGAGCACATTGTGGAATCCCGCATCGCCATGGACCAGCGCCCGCCGCTGCGAAACGCAGTCCAGGTTGGCCAGCAGCCATTGGTGCGCGACTTCCAGCAACAATTCGTCAGGGGTATTGGCACGATGCTTGGCGTAGGATTGGCGCACCATCTCCGCGACGGGTGCCTCGCTGTCACCGAATTTGAGCTGCTGGTCGAGGCCCGTCGCAGCGACGTCGATCCGGTGCATGCGTGCCAACTGTCCTGCATAGTCGCGAATGACGCCGGGTCCGGCCATGATGTCGAACATTGTGCCGGCCGGTCCCCCTGCTATCCGTTCGAAGACGATGAACTGTCCGTTCAATATCCCTGCATCTTCCTCCAGCCAGAGTGGTTCGGGAACCTTGATCCCGGCGTCAAACGCCGCCCGGATCACGGGAAATTCATCCTTCACCATGCTGCCCATGAAATTTTTCGAGAAATCCTTGCGAATGACGAAGGAATGCGTTTCCTGACCGATCCGTGCGTCCAGCAAAATGGTTCCCTTTGAACGTCCGCCCGGAATGGGTTTGACCGTCATGGCTCGGCAGTCCTCCCGGCCGAACCGACGCCTCAGATAATCGCTCATCTGATCGGCGCTGACCGCCAGCTCCTCGGCCGAACCGGCCTTGTGGCCCAGTCTGGAGGCCATTTCGGCAATGGCGGATTCGCGAGCGACACGGCTTGCATTTTCGGCCTTCGCGATTGCGCCGGTCAGCCTGAGGACCAGCGACCGATCGATGGCCTGGCTGTTCTCCGCCAAGGTCCGGGCCAGCCTGACGCGACCCTTTTCGATCGCGGTTTCGTCCGAAGGAGCGAGTTGCGCCAAAGCGTCCAAGGCTTCGCCAAGCGCTTGTGGCGCCTGTGCCCCAACCATCCCGCCGGGCAGCTTTGCGATTTCCGCAACAAACTCCTTGCCAAATCCCCCCGCTGCATCGGCAGCCAGCCGCAACAGCATGGTTTCGGCCAGTTCCACCCGGTGCCGGGGGTAGTTTTCCGTAACGACAGGGACCACATCATTGTGGACAGCAGCAGCCACCGAAAGCATATATCGTTCAAATTGCATTACAAATCCTGTGCTATTCAAATCCGAAGCGCGGGTGGCTTCCCACGACGATGCAGGGGGCGTAGGCGTAACCCGGCCTGCCGCCCAGCATGGCGCGGGCAAACTGCTCGCGGTGGACCGGCCTGCCCACGGACCCATCGGCAAAAGCTACATTCTCGACATGGCCGACATCATAGACGTCCTGCTCGATCAACAGGGATTCGCTGCGGAACACACCATGGCCACGGCCGTCGGCGAAACCTCCATTATATCCGCCGCCCTTATACACAAACGGCCGCCCCAGCGTGTCGACTTCAAGCTCGATGGCGCTGCCGTCCGCCAGCCCCATCGTGACCTCCATGAAATCTATGATGCGCGTCCCTTCGTGGAAGCGGATCCGCGGCGTCAGGGTGGCGATCTCAACATGGCGGCCGTCAGGATAGACGATCTCGCCATCCGTATAGAGGCGCAGCCCATCGCCATTGTCGATGAACTGGAAATGACCGCCGATCTCGCCGTTCCAGAAACCGGCATAACATACCAACGTCCCCGCGCCGCCGCGAGAGGCCGAAGGCAGGCCGGAGGCCGACGCCGTCCCGGTGAACGGTTCGAACCCGCCCACATTGGGTCTTACGCCCCAGCTATGGTCCCTCCATGAAAACCAGTCTTCCGCCGGATGCCGAGCGCCATTCAAGTCCACCCAGCCGGATGATTTGCCAAGCTGGTGAAAACGCAGATAGTCGTTTGTGATACGGCCATCGAGGCGGGCAAGATGCGGCTTTTCCAACCGCGCCGGCAGCACCGCCGAAAAGTCGAGTTCGCAGGCGATGGGCAAATCCCCATGCTCCAGCGTCAGACGAACCGACTCGAAAGGGCGCAACGTATCAAGGTGCAAGGGTCCGATCCGCAATCCATAGGGATCGGCTATGGGATGCAGCGCCCTGGAGAAGCGGACATTATATTGGCGGTCCTGATATTGCACGAAAACAAAGCCGTCGATAACGTTCATGTTCTTGTAAACGCCCATCCCAGCGACGATCGCAAGATCGCCATCGGGATGGATGCATCCGAACACGAAGCGATCGAAAAAGCGATGGTCGCTGGTTTGTGCATGCGCCATCGGCAGCGCGCACTGATGCAACAGGCTTTCGTCCAGCGGAGTCAACATGACGGATGCCTCCGATCAATGGGCGGTCATGCCGCCGTCAATCGTGATTTCCGCGCCGGAACAATAGCTGGACAGGTTCGACAGCAGAAATGCGATCAACGAACTCACTTCCTCAGGCTGGCAAATCCGGTTCAACGGAACAGCACCGGTAAGGGAATCGACAACAGACTTGTCCATCCCCTGCAACATCGGGGTCATGACCGCGCCGGGATGAATGGAATTAACCCGGATGCCATATTCGCCAAGTTCGGTGGCGCCGACCTTTGTCAGCCCCCGCACGGCAAATTTGGAGGACGAATAGGCTACGGTCTGCACCCGGCCGACCAACCCGGCAATCGACGAGATATTGACGATCGACCCGCCACCGGCGCGACGCATGGCGGGGATTACCGCCTTCATGCCCAGAAACGTGCCGACCTGGTTCACCTCAACAACCTTCCTGTAGTCGTCGACCGAGAAGTTTTCGAACGGCGCGCGGATCACGATGCCGGCATTGTTGACCAGACCATCCAGCTTTCCGAAGCGAGATTCGGCCAGCGCCACGACCTTCACCCAGTCTTCCTCGCTGGAAACGTCAGCCCTGACGAATTCCGCACTCGCACCCAGCTCCGCAGCGAGCGCCGGACCGTCTTCATCCAGCAAATCGGTGAACACGACCTTGCCGCCTTCCGACACGATCCGGCGCACATGTTCGCTTCCCATCCCACGAGCACCGCCGGAAATGAGAACAACCTTGTCTTCCAGTATGCCCATCGCGCGATTCGTCCTTTTCGCTTGCTGCCAGATGACATCTTGACCCCCATCGCGCTGCGCGGCTTGCTTCAGATGGAATGCGTCATGTGAAACGGTCGCGGATCGCCCATCTTCTCCCGTAGCGAGACCGGCTGGCTGCCGTCTGGCTCGCGAATGTCGTGAAGAGTCGCATATTCGGCGACAATGACCTGTTGACCGGCATAGCTCATCAATTCGGGATCGCGGGCAAGGGTCGTCACGACGTGGCCAGTCAACGCAGGCGACTCATATGTTCTGAGACGCTCCTCCCCCTCCGGCGTTCCGCTCCAGCGTTGCAGAACCATTTCCGTCTTGACGAACCCGGGCCAGACCGAAAGTGCTGCGATGCCAAGCGGTTTCAGTTCCAGCGCCATATCCGCCATCATCTTGTCCAGCCCTGCTTTTTGCGCGCCATAGGCGGGACCATGAAAATAGGTGACGGCGCCAAAGAAGGAAACGCTCGCGATCAGGGCCTGCGGCCTGTCCAGCATAAGGGGCACGGCCATTGCACTAGCCACATAGGCCGAACGAAGGCCGACATTGAACATATCCGCCAGTTCCAGCGATCGTTCCCAGAAACCGCCCTGTGCGACCAGCGCCCGTGGCAGGCAGGTCGCGTTGTTGACCAGAAGGTCCAGCCCCTCTTGCTCCGCCTCGATCCGGTCGAAGAGCGCGCGCACCTGGGCGTCGTCACCATGATCGCATACGACCGGAATGCCTTCGCCGCCCTCGTTCGTCACCGCGTCCGCAGCCGACTGGAGCGGGGTAGATGCAACATCCTCCGATCCCGCGCGCCCGGTAAGGTACACGGTGTAACCGGCCCCGCCCAGCGCAATGGCAATTCCTTTGCCGATCCCGCGGCTTGCGCCGGTGACGACAGCAACTTTTGGTGAAACCATGACTATTCGGATTCCTCTTCGACGCTGCGCAAATCTTGCTTTTTACTGAAGTATCGCAACTTTCTGTCCCGATCTGGAAGCCGCACATGGCCCTTCCTCGATCTCCATCAGACATGTTGACAGAATGCGAAACCACCATATCCTCCCGGCAAATATAAAAGATCGAGGAGTAGGGAATGGGCGTGAATGTCTTGGCGCGGGTGCCTGATCCATCACTGGATCCTGAAGCATCGATGCGTTGGCAGAATGGCTTGTGCGATGCCGTTTCCGGCATTCAACAGCGCTCGCTGTGCCACGATATGGGTGGGGAATTCCTGTCTTTTGAACTGGGCGGCGCTGAACTCTACTATCTCCATTCGCAAGCGCAGGAGATCATCCGGCCGACGCCTTGCAGCAAAAGATTTGCACCGATGGTGGTCATCAACCTCAACGGCGTGCTCACACTCTCACAAAATGATCGCACGGTTGAACTACACGAGGGAGAGTTCGCCTTTTTCGATGCAGCCAATCGGCTGACGATGACATATCCGGACGAATTCAGGCAGTTGTTCTTACGCATGCCGAATTCCAACTTCATCCGATCCGACTTTTACAAGATCATCTTGTTCAAGGCGAATGTCGACGAGAATTTCAATGACATATTCTTCAAGATGATCCAGCAGATCTGGGACAATGCCGCTTCGATCCGACCGGACGAATATGGCACCTTGTTGAATTCCCTG
This sequence comes from Sphingobium sp. JS3065, assembly GCF_026427355.1. NCBI lineage: Bacteria > Pseudomonadati > Pseudomonadota > Alphaproteobacteria > Sphingomonadales > Sphingobiaceae > Sphingobium > Sphingobium sp. JS3065. The sequence goes on along the minus strand of NZ_CP102665.1, from coordinate 143,378 downwards.
TTGACGCTTTCGCACATGACTTCGCCGTTCCGCGAAGCCAGAGGCGTCACCGAACCATGTGTGCGCATGCGACGCGCAATGGCCTTTATCGAAAACAATCTTGCAGAAAGCTGGCTGACAGCGGAACGCGTAGCCGAGGCACAAAATGTCAGTCGCCGCTATCTGGATGAGCGCTTCGGATTGCTTGGTACGCGAATCGAAAAATGGATCTGGGAGCGGCGTCTTGCACGCGCCCATGAAGATCTCGTACTTGCGGGCCGTGACGCGCGCAATTGCAAGAGCATCATTCAGATTGCGCTGGACAGCGGCTTCAGCAGCCCCAGCCACTTTTCCCGCGCGTTCAAGGCCCGGTTCGGGATGCCGCCAAGGGAATTGAAGATACAGATCGAGCGGGAAAGCTTCGGAAAGCTCACCCACTAACCTGGAGCATGCTGCGTTAAATCGGACGCAAGACGCGCGCTCCAGTTCTTTGTTGTCGGATCGTTTTTGTGCAAAACCGGCACACACTTTTGCCCACGATGCTCTGACTTCGACGCCCGACAACATCGCAAATCCGCCGATCGATGCGAGCAACACCCATGTGCGCGTGCTTTGCCCGTATTGATCGTCTGGCAGCACGATTCCTTTGTTGCCAGTCACCGTGACGGTCTGCATCATTCCGGCCGGCACGATGGTGCTACGCCATGACAGGCCCCTCCTTTTTTTGCGAGCGGCATGGCGACGGGGCGGACGGGCGCAACCTTGCATGTTTCCCAGATGGAGTTTCGGAACGCCATGGACAGCAGAACTTCACATCCCGGGCTGGCTGTCGAACATGTCGCCGCGCCTGAATTGCGCTTAAACGACCTGCCGACCGCCGTGGAGGAAGTGGATGCCGCATGGCTGACCAGAATTCTCGGCATGCGCCATCCCGGGGTCGTCGTGTCATCGGTCACGATACCTAGGATCAATTGGGGCACGGCGACCAAGCTGTCGCTGGCACTCGAATATTCGGCCTTGCCGCCCGGGCTGCCCCTCCCACGCCATATGCTTCTCAAGGGGGGCTTCGACGCCGCCATGCGCAAGCGGGTATGGGCCGCCTATCGCGCTGAAGCCCTGTTCTATGGGCAACTCGGCCGAGACATGCCCATCGCGCTCCCCCGCACCTATTTCGAGGGAATCGACAGCACGAGCCATCAGGCGCTGATACTGATGGAGGACCTGGAAGCTTCGCAATGCAGTTTTGGCGATGCGTCGCGGCCGATCAACCTCGACCAGGCGAGTGCGGCGCTGACCTTGCTGGCGGCGCTGCACGCACGCTGGTGGGATGACGAGCGGCAGTTATCTAAATTCGACTGGAAGGATTCCCTGAGGGTCGTCCTGAAGCGCTGGCTCCTTGACGATCACTGGTCTGCCCAGTTCGCAAGAAACAAGCACACAAGGCCCGGCGGCATCCTCGCGGACCGGGAAAAGGTGACCGAATCCCTTGAACAGCTTTGGCGGCTCCAGGGATCGGGCAGATGCATCGTGCATGGCGATCTTCATCTGGGGAACATCTATTTCACTCAGGACGGCGCGCCCCGGTTCCTGGACTGGCAGGTCGTCCATACCGGTCATTGGGCGCATGACGTAGCCTATTTCCTTGTCGGAGCGCTCACTGTCGAAGACCGGCGCAGCGCGGAACGCGACCTGCTGCAACATTATCTGGTCGAACTGAGCCGACACGGCGTTGCGGCTCCCGACCGGGACGATGCCTGGCTCGCCTATCGCCGCGACATCATCCATGGATATGTGTCCTGGTTCCTGACGCCGTCGGACATGCAGCCGGCCGAAACGCTAGCCGCTTTCGCGGAACGATATCACGCCGCCATGGTCGATCATGACACCATGCGCCTGCTCGGCCATCGCTGACACCCTGTCACGGCGGCGCATGTCAGAAGGTCCATCTCAAGCATGGGTTTACCGATGGGGTGAGTATCACGGAAAAAAGCGGTGATGGCAGAGACGGAATATGGATACACTTCTCAGCAACGACGATCTGGCGCTTGAACAGCATTGCGCGAAGGTGCTTGAACAGGAATGGCCGATCAGCGAAGCGATCAGGACGCTGGGCCCAGACGGCAGCGGCCATGACGATCGCCTTCACAGGATGCTGGCCTCCGCCGGCTGGATCGGATTTTCGTCACCCGCTGAATTTGGCGGCGGCGGAATGGGGCTTGTCGAACTGGGGCTGGTCTACCGGGCTGCGGGCTATCGCCTACTTCCGGCAAGCTTTTATGCGTCTGTCCACGCAGCCCTTCTGATCGACTGCCTCGCCACCCGCGAACAGGCCAGCGCGTTGTTGCCGCCCCTGCTCGATGGCAGCAGCCTGGCCTGCGTCGCCAGTGCCGAGCCACATGCCTCTGACACGCCCGCCCTATGGCATACGGCGGCGCGCCGGACGTCGACCGGATGGTCCCTGTCGGGGCACAAATATTTTGTTCCCTTCGCAGGGATCAGTCAGACCGTCCTGATTGTCTGCGCGATCCGCGATGCATGGGAAAATCCCGGCTGGGGCGTATTCGCCGTCCCGCAGGACAAGTTGCAGCCGCGCCTCCAGTCCACCTTCGGCGGAGAGAAATTCTACGAACTGTCACTGAAGGATGTCGAACTGGGCGAGGATGCGCTGCTGGGCGGGCAGGACGCAATCGCTATCACCCTTTCCGCATTTGCCGACATCCAGGAATCGGCCGCCTGTCTTCAGATCATGGAAATGATCGGCGGTATCCAGGCAGTGCTCGACCGCACGACGGAATATGTCAAGGAGCGTATCGTGTTCGGGAAGCCCGTCGGCGCCAATCAGGCGCCCCAGCATATGCTGGCGAACATCTTCATCACCCTCGCCGGAGCGCGGGTAGCCGCCCTGCGGGCGCTGTCGATGAAGGCGAAGGGACAGGATGTCAGCCGTGCGCTCCCCTTGGCCAAGCTGGCCGTCGGAAAGCTCTACACCGATGCCACCATCTCCGCCCATCAGCTATGGGGATCGATGGGTTATGCACGCGAAACCGGCCTGTATCTCTGGTCGGAACGCGCCAAGGTGACGGACGCCACTTTCGGTTCCCGGCACTATCACCGCCAGGCCCTGCTGAAGCAATTGGCATTTTGAGGCGAGACAGCGATGGACTTTTCCCTGAACGAGAAGGAACAGCGGCTGCGCGCCGATGTTCGACGCTTCCTGACCGAACGCCTCCCCGAACGGCTGTGCCGTCTGCTTCACGAAGGTGAATCGATCGGCGAGGAAGTCTGGGATGACGACGTGCTCTCCTTCGATGCCGCCATGGTCGAGCGAGGATGGCAAATACCCGACCTGCCTGCCGAATATGGCGGCAAACAGATGCCGGCCATCGACAAGATGCTGCTGATCAGCGAAATCGACTATGCGAACGCACCGCGCTTCATGCGAGCCACCGTGACGTCGCTGGTCCCTGCGCTTGCCAAGCTTGGCACGAAGGCCAACAAGGATCGATGGCTGGACGACGTTGTCAATGGACGTGTGATACTGTCCATCGGCTATTCCGAACCCGAAGCGGGAACCGATCTTGCAAACCTGCGCACGCGGGCCCAGCGGGACGGCGACGGCTGGGTGATCAACGGCATGAAATGCTGGAATAGCCGAGGACACATCGCCACCCATGTCTGGCTTCTAGCGCGTACCGGCGAAGCCGGAGGCCGACACAAAGGCCTTTCCGTGTTCATCGTGCCGCTGGATGCCCCGGGCGTCGCAATTCAGCGCGTTGACAGCTGGGGCGACCATGTCTTCAACGACGTGTTCTTCGCAGACGTTCGCGTGCCTGGCGAATGCCTGATCGGCGAAGAAGGGCAGGGATGGTCGATCGTGATGAACGCGGTCATGGGTGAACGCAGCTTTCTGGGACTGGCGCCGTCCCTGCGGCTCATTCTGGACGAGCTGGTGGAATATTGCCGGGACACGGCGCATGAGGGCGAGAAGCTTTCGAACCGATCCGACGTTCGCGAGGCGCTGGTCGATTTCCTCGTCGACCTGGAACTGGCGGAAATGATGGGCTGGGACATCGCCTGCCGCAAGGATGCGGGAGAGAATATCGATGCTCAGGCACTGGGGCTCAAGATCCACACTTCCGAGCTGCGGACACGGATCGCCGATTTCGGTATGCAGTTGCTTGGCCTTCCCGGATTACTGCGCCATGAAGAAAGCGGCGCGCCGATGCGCGGTGGGACAGAAATCCTGTACCGCAGAGCGCCGATCAACCGGATCGGTGTGGGCGCCAACGAAGTGATGCGGGATATCGTGGCGCAGACAGGACTTGGCTTGCCACGCGTTCGTTAAGGGAGGAATTATGGGGAAAGCCTGTCATGGCCTCATCGCCGTCACGGCGCTGGCGCTCATCACCATGTGTGCGCTGGGCTTCGCCACGGGCGACATCGTAAAGGAAACCTTGTCGCTTTTATCGATGCCCTGGGGACGGTTCGTCCTTGCGGACGTCGTGGCGAGCTTCCTCCTATTGTCCGTCCTCGTGCAACTTGTGGAACGCCGATTATGGCTTAGCGTGAGCCTGTTCTTCATTGCTGCGCTCGTCCTGGGGAGCATGACCTATTGCTTGTGGATGCTGCTCCGGTTTCGCGTCATTCTTGCGTCGGTCACCCCGGCAACATCAAGGCAATGAAGACCATCATGGAAGGCCCTACCCATATTCAGATTTCATCCGACCAGATCGATCAACTCCGACTGGACCATCTTTCTGCCCTGCTGGATCGGAACCCGCCGGAACAGGGCGAAGCGTTACCGGCCCTTTGGCACTGGCTGTTCTGCATCTCCCCTATCCGCAGAAGCAAGCTCGGCCCGGATGGCCATGAACAATTGGGCACCTTCATTCCGCGTCTCCCCGCGCAAAATCGCATGTGGGCGGGCGGCGATATCCAATTCCTGCAACCCATCATGGTCGGTGACAGGATCATCCGGCACTCCCGTGTCACGAAAGTAGATTCTAAACAGGGATCCATCGGAACATTATGGTTTGTGACAATCAGACATGATTACCACAGAGAAGGTGAATCCATTCTCATTGAGGATCAGGATCTGGTTTACACGGATATTACACTGCATGACCGCCAGCCAATTGATCCACCGCCGGGAGACATTGTTCTGACTGAGAGGTTCGATGACGTTGCGTTACAGCGATATTCGGCGCTGACACTGAACAGTCATCGCATCCACTTCGACAGAGATTATTGCCGCAATGTCATGAAAGACGAGCGCCTGATCGTTCATGCGCCGTTACTTGCGACAAGCCTTGCCGGGGAGATCGAGAACGAGCGACCCATTTCTCGCTTCCGCTACAGAATGGTAGCGCCAACACGAGAGGGCGAAACTGTCTGCTTCGGCTTCGACAGCGATGCCGGTAGCGCTTTCGTAATGGGCAAGATAGGCGACTTGCGGCTGCGAGCGAAATTCGAATTCGCAGGGCATTCTCACTAATCGACAGGCCCGACCGGGATCTTCCGTTCGCGAGACCGAGGCGGCCGAACGACGAAAGAATCCCGCGAGACATCCTGTCCATGCATCAATCCTCACCAATATGAACCGCCAGCCAGATGGTGGGAACGGCGGTGTAGGTCGCCAGATGCGCCACGCCGAAGGGGATGAGAAGATGGTCTCCTGCTTCCAGCGATACCTCGCCCCGCCCTTCCAGCAACGGGCTCGCAGCGCCTGCCAATGTCATCACCCATTTCATCCCACTAGGCTCGTTTTCATTTAGGTTGAAGCGTATCCGGAGTTTCTGAGATAGTTGGCGCATTCGTGCGGTGGGAAGGCGTCGAGGAGGGTTCCGATACGCTGCCACGCCGCCTCGACGGATCGTTCGGCGGCTTTTCACAGGAGCAGCTTGAGCTTGGCGAAGACCTGCTCGATCGGATTGAGGTCGGGGGAGTAGGGCGGCAGGAACAGCAGTCGTGCGCCGGCTGGGGAAGGTCCTCCGCAATTTCGCGACGGAGTTTCCGACGGTCCAGCTTCGCCTGCATGTCGAGGCATTGGGCGCGATCACGGCCTTGGTGCTGGATCGGGGCGCGGCTATCGGGATCTCGGGGCCATTGGCAGCCGGCATCGAGGGCGTCGAGTGCATTGCCGCCGGTTCGGTCCCGATGGTGCCGGTCGCCGCACCCGACCATCCGCTTGGCCAGATAGAACGCATCCCTCCCGGCGCCGGACGCGAACATACCCAATAAGTGCTGACAGATCGCTCCCGCTTCACCGAGGGGCAGGATTATTCGGTGATGAGTCCCAAGACCTGGCGCCTCGCCGATTTAGGCGCCAAGCATGCGCTACTGCGCGAGGGAATTGGGTGGGGCAACATGCCACTGCCGATGATCGAGCCCGACCTTGTCGATGGCACCTTGGTCCGTCTCGTGATACCGGATCACATCGGCGGAACCTTCACTTCGCGGGTGTGTGGCGCAGAGATGCGCCGCGTCCGCATACGCCATCAAATGTTCCAGATCGGTGCCGAGCTCGGACACGATCGCCGCGCCGATACTCAACCGAACCTTTCACGCGGCGATACCGTTAGAATGAGCCAGGTCGTGCACCTGGCATATCCATCATGGCGGAAACGGTAGACCAATGCATGTCGTTGGAGCCTTCGCCGATGGTCAGGCCCATGGCGTCGCGCAAATAGCGTTCTATACCGGTCTCGATGCAATAGCCGCTACCGCCGTAAATCTGCATACAATCGCGCGCGACATCCACGGCCATTTCGGTGGCCAGGGGTTTGACCATATGGTTCAGCATCTTATCCACGCGTCCTTCGTCGAGTAGGCGCACCGCATTATAGAGCATATTGCGGACGGCTTCGATCTGCGCCTTCATCTTCGCGAACTTGACCTGAATGGCGCCCAGCGACAGGATCGGGCTACCCGCGTTCGTGCGTTCACGCGCATATTCGAGCGTCTTTTCGAAGACACCTTCCGCGATTCCCAGGGCCATGGCTGAAATGTCCAGCACGGTGTAAGCGGATTTCCCCGTGGGCCCGACCAGTTTACGGTCCTTGACCCAGTCGGGCACTTCCAGGCAGTGCGAAACAGGCACCCTGACATCCGTCAATGTTAGAGCGCCGAACGTCGTTCCAAGGCCCATCTTCCTGTCTTCGGCAACCGTAAAACCGACGGTCCCGCATTCTATAGGGAACGCCCACATGTTTCCCTGATACAGGCCGAAGACCACGATGAGATCGGCGTAGGGCGCGCCTGAGCAATAGCTTTTCGCACCGTTCAGAATGAAGTGATCCCCTTCCTTGACGGCAAGATCGCTCCATTCGCTGTAGTTTGCGGCACCGCGCGGATCAGTGCCCGATGCCGACATGGAAGCATCGCCGGACATCACCTTTTCGAACCATTTTTCCTTGGCTGGGGGCAGGCCGAGCAGCACGCTGGAAAAGGCGCCGTTGAGTACGAGATGGATGGCGAGCGCAGCGCTTTCCTTCGCAAGCTCTTCATAGACCAGGAGGACGGTCGTCTTGGCCGCAGCCATTCCTCCGTCGCTTTCAGGCATCGAAAGCCTGAAGAAGCCGAGATCGCCCATCTTCTTTCCCAGGTCGCGAATGACCTCATGACCATTGGGTCCATCGATCTCCAGCGCGCGCGGCTTTACCTCCTTTTCAGTAAAACGCCGAGCGACATCGCGGATTGCTTCCTGCTCTTCGGTCAAGAAATAAGACATTACGGACCTCTTGCTGCGTCCTGCATAAGCTGAAGGCTTTGCAACTATAAAATAGACGTGAACATTGCGCTGTTCGAACATCTGCACCCGCCGGACAGGCGCAGACTTATACAGGATCACGGACGGGTATTACGACCGAGGAAATTTACGCCATCTGCCAATAATTCGCCCGCTCAGTAAAAATGGCGGGCGGATCACTGTCATGATCCGCCCGCTATGCAACTTAACTACCGAATTTATAGCCCAGCGTAATGCCGTAAGTGCGCGGCGCCCCTACCGACGCGGCCGGACCGACGGGAGCCAGAAGGTTGGCCGCTTCATCATATCGCTCATCCAAGAGGTTTCTCACCCACAGAGATGCGGACAACTGACCATCCGTGGACTCCCAGCGCTCCGTCAGATTGACAAGGGTGCGCTTCTTGAGCGGAAATTGTTCAACGGTGTCGGCATAAGTCGTACCCCGGTAATTCACCGAAGCCGTCGATTGGAAAGTACCGATGCCCGTCTCCAGCGAGTAGGTGGCGCTTGCATTCAGACTGAAATGCGGCGCCTGCGGCGTCGAGAATCCGCTGGCATCCCCCACACCCGCCCGCATTTCCCCGCTGGGCAGCAATGTATAAAAGGGCGCGTTCGGGAAGTCGGTGAACTTGGGATCGAGAAATTCTGCCGAAACGGACAGATCGAGATTTTGCACCGGCCGTGCCTGTATATCAATATCAACGCCGCGAATCCTGGCTGCCGCTGCGTTTTTCGTCACCAGTCCCCCAAATTCGAAGAACTGCTGCTGCAGATTCGTATAGTCATATTGGAATGCCGACACGTTCACGCGCAGCTTCCGGTCGAACAACTGACTTTTAAAACCGACTTCATAGGCGTCGATGGTTTCGGGAAGGATAACCGGATTGGCAGTAGCAGAGAAACCGCCAAGAGCCAGGGTGTTGAACCAGCCCGAATTGAAACCGCGATTGAACGAAGCATATATCATCAGATCAGGCGAAAATTTATGATCGATCGACGCCCGGAAGGTCGGCTTCTTGAATGTCCTGGACTGCCCACCGGCGCTGAGCACGGCGCCATCCACGTCGTTGAAGCCGCTTTGCTTGCGCTTTTCGATGGTGTAGCGGGCGCCGAGAGTCAGCGTGGTGCCAGGAAGCACCTCCAGCGACGCCTGTCCATAGCCTGCATAGGCGTCGACCTTGTCGAACGCCGAGGAATTCAACGTCTCGCTGCCTGCCGGCACAAAGGGAAACACGAACGGCAGGCTTGGCCCGGAGAAGGTGAACGGGTTCACCTTCGGGCGTTCGCGGAAGTAGAAAAGTCCGGCGACCCACTTGAATGGCCCGGTCGACGGTGAGCTGATCTGGAATTCCTGCGTGAACGCTTCGTCTTCAGCATAACGATCGATATTCAGGGAACTGATCGGCGTTCCGTCATAATCGATCTTGAGGTAATTCTTGTTCTTCCGCCAGGAAGTGATGCTCAGCAGATTCAGATCGCCGATCGCCGAATTCACGGTGAGGCTGGCGCCGCCCTCCTTAGATGTGAAGTAGGGCTGGTAATCCGCGTTGATATGATAGTCATCCAGAAACTGCTTCGTTCCGGTGATGGCGTTGTACACATAGTCTTGACCGGCGATCGGGGTAATGACCGAGCCGGGATGTCCAAAACCATAGCTATAGTCCGCAGCCAACTTGATCGTCGTAACCTCTGAGACGTCAAGGACAAACTTGACGCGCCCGCCATATTTCTTGCTGCGGAAGATTTCGGACCCGTTGAAATCGTTCTTGCCCCAGCCATTCATCTGGTTGTCATAGAAACCGGAAACACCGACGCGCAAGTTCGAGGTCAAGCCCGTTGCGACATAGGCCTTTGCCGAGACCGTCTCATAGTTCCCATAGCCCAGTTCGATATCGGCCGACGGGGTCGATGTCGGATCTTTCGTCGTGATCTGGATCACGCCGCCGGTAGCGTTACGACCGAAGAGCGTGCCTTGCGGCCCCTTCGCGATCTCCATGGACGCAATGTCGTTGAACCCTTGCGCACCGATGTTGAACGGCATGTAGACGCCATCGACGAACGTCAACACGGCTGGCGAGGCAGCCGCATTATTATTGCCGACGCCGCGCAGATAAAGCGGAGTACGCGGGCCGTTGGGCGCAATCGTCAGGCCTGAGACCAGGCTCGGCAAGTCATCCGACGACAAGGTACGCGAAGCGGACAGCCCCTCTGCGGTAAACGCGGCCACGGCGATCGGAACCGTCTGCGCGGATTCGGACCGACGCTGCGCCGTGACGATGATATCTTCAAGACCACCGCCTTGTGCAGTCGCGGCCCCACCAGCGCCTGGCGTATCAGCCTGTTGCGCCAGCGCAGTTCCCGGCAGCAGCGCCGTCAATGCAACGCCCGATGCCAGCAGACCCAGATATTTGATAGCTATCATGACAAACCTCACCCCTTCAAACTTATGCTGATTTCTCTTATGAAAACCTGTTCGAGTATATGGACTCATGGTGATTGCGTGTCAAGTGCGGCATCGGAAGCTCACGCTCGAATAGTTTCGGCGGGTCGAGACTCCTGAAACGAGCATGCCCCAGGGGCTGAATATCCCATTCTCTGGACGTAAGTCCGATCGAACCGTCGTCGGAAGCCGCCCCATTGAGAGGAAGCCTTAATAGGCCCGCTATCTGCTGCCCTCTGCCGTTGACCAAGAGGAATTTCTTACCTGTGGCTGACGCGCTGTTCGGCTCGACAGTCACGCTGCGACGCCAAATGCATTTCCGATTGACAAGATTAAAACAGCCTGCGACCACATTAAGTGTACCCATGGGTACAGTGAGCGAGTCCGAGCACTGAGGCAGTGGCGAAGCGGCAGCTCAAATTGGGAGAGAGAAATATGACAGATTTGGCGCCTTCCGTCGGCGATATCGGCCCCGTGCAACGGTCATTCGAACAGGCCTGGCACGCTCCTGCGGGGATTTACAGCAGCCCGGAACATTTCAAGGAAGAACAGGAAAAGATATTTCTTTCTGAATGGCTGATGGTTGGCCGGGAGGAAGAGCTTTTAAATCCCGGTGATTACAAGGCCATCCGAATCTTTAATGAACCGGTATTGCTTACCCGCGATAAGGATGGTGTCCTGGGCGCATTTGCAAATGTTTGTCGACACCGCGGCGTAGAGGTCGCGTTTGGAACCGGGAACGCCAAACTCTTCACATGCCCCTATCATGGATGGACGTATCGGCTCGACGGCACGCTGCTTGGCGCTCCTACCGCGTCGCGGAATGCCGGATTTGACCGTGGCAACTGCCGCCTTCCCACCATCCCTCTAGGAATTTGGGGTGGCAATATCTTCGTCAACTTCGCAAAGTCACCGCCCCCTTTCGAGGAATTCGCTGCATCATTGGAAAAGCGCTTTGGCCATCTTCATTTGGACCGGTGCCGCATAGGTGCGAAGGAATTTATCCCCCAGGGATGCAATTGGAAGTTTAGCGTCGAAAACCTTCTGGATTTTTATCATGTCCAGGTTTTACACTTGGACACTCTTGGCAAGCATTTTGAGATCAATCCTGACAATATCGTTTCAGCTTCTGGATGGATCGAAGCCAAGCATAAGGGACTGCCGCTGACGCCCGATGGCAAGAGCCGCTTCCCGCGACTGCCGTGGATGGAAGGGTATGAGGAAGATTATGCTATGTCCTGTCGTATCCCACCCAACATGCATTTATTTGAACGCATTGACCAGGTTTTGATCATCACAATTTGGCCCATTTCGGTAGATAAGTCAGAATTGACTGCCTATCTACTGTTCCCGGAAGAAGTTACCAAGCTTCCAAACTTCCATGAGGACGTTAAAGCGCATATCAAATATGTGCATGATATAGCTACTGAAGACAATGAGGCGGTTGAGTCTCTTCAGGCCGCCACCCTATCCAAAAATCATTGCGCTGGCCCCATGGTGCCACTGGAAAAGAGCATCTACGATGTGATGAATGACTATCTCAGGAGGATGAACCTTGCCGATGCTTAGCGCATGAGGTCGGCCGCGGTGCGGGAGGCATGACTCCAGTCGGCGTCCGCACTCGGTTGAGGTCGCAAATCTTCTGAATGGGTTATGGCTGCGGTGGATTGGTTGCGAACCAATGGCCCGGCGAGCGCAATTTCGTTCAAGCTCGGCATTCGCCGGGACCGCAGCCATCATCCTCAGCCATGTCGAATTTCTCCACCCCTTCCTTGGCAACCCCCGATTTGCAGAGCAATCACGCGATAATGTCTAGCAGGACGGTTCGACGCCATGGGCATATTTGTGGAGCGATAATCAACCGGTAACCGGTGAACCGCTCCGTCCAATCAACTGCGCCACGTCGGAATGACCTTAATCTCGGCGGCTCGCCCGATGCCGGACCATCCATACCGCGTGCGCATCTGCTGGCTCCTGAGACCGGAGGTTTGACGCATTATTTTTGGGCACAGAGCCGCATGGCGCGATCAGGTAGCTGAAACGCCAGTCTCAATCATTCTGTGTGGCAAAAGCGCGCAGGAAGATGGAGGTGACCCAGTCCGCCTCAGCCTCAACCGAAAGTAGCGGCCCGGCGGTGGGGTCACTCCAAAGCTTCCGGTCAAGGCGGCTGATGCACAGTGAGAGCAAGACCCGCGCCATGCTGTGGCAGTCTTCCTCGCGCAGGATGCCGCTTTCGACGCCGCGTTTGAAGTAGGTTGCCAGTTCGTCCTCCGTGACAGACACCACATGCTCGCGGAAAATCCGTCCCACCTCCGGGAAGCGGCCGCTCTCCGCCGCGATCAGTCGCCATAACCCGAGCGCCTCAGGCGGTTCATTCGCCTGCATGAAACGGCGGCAAAAGTCAGCCACGCCCGCTTCGAGCGAATCGCGTGAATCGAGAGTATGGCTTACATCCACCCGCATCGATGAAATTGCAGGTTCCAATATGGCCGCGAACAACTCTTCCTTGGACCGAAAATAGCTCCAGAGCGTGGCCTTCGAGCCGCCTATCGTGTTCAAAAGCCCGGACATCGAGGTGCCGGCATAGCCGTTTTCCAGGAAGGATTTGGATGCCGCATCAACGATGTTTTGCCGCCGTTCAAGACGAAGTTGTTCTCGTCGGCCAGCGCGTACATTCGGTTCAGACATTCGGGCGTACTATCAAGTACATATTCTCTTGACAAGAAGCGGGTGGCTTGCCCTGGCCCAGCCCGCACCCCCCGTCACCATATGCGAAAAATTTTGTGCCATATGGTGAACATAGTTCTATCCATGCACAATATTCTTGTGCAGCAGGGCCACGTCGGGCTATCGGTCCCAATACCATCAGGGGCGCGCCTCCTTCGACGGTACCTCAATCTGCCACCATAGCTGACATATGGTGATGAAGAATAGTTGGGAGATGGCAGTGACCTTTAGCAGCAAATTTGTGCACATCGACGGTATCCGCACACATTATTTCGATGAGGGCAGAGGGCTGCCGGTACTCTTGCTGCATAGCGGTGAGTTCGGGGCTTGTGCGGAGCTAAGCTGGGAATTCACGCTTTCCCGGCTCGCGGAGCATTACAGAGTGATTGCGCCCGACTGGCTTGGCTATGGCGAGACAGACAAATTATATGATTTCGGCGGTGGGCAGGCACGAATGATGACGCATATGCGTCGTTTCATGCAAATCATGGAACTGGAAGAAAGCCACGTCATCGGCAACTCGATGGGTGCGGGCCTCTTCTCCCGGACGGTTGCCAGCGATCCAGGCGCTTATCGCATAAGTTCATTGACCTTGATCGCGGGTGGCGGGTTCAATCCTGATAACGAACATCGCCGCGCGATGATGAGTTATGACGGCACGACGGAGAGCATGAAATCGATGCTGCGGGCGATGTTCAATGATCCCAAGTGGAGCGAGGACCCCGAATATCTACGGCGAAGGGTGGAATTGAGCCTCCGGCCCGGCGCCTGGGAAACCATCGCGGCAGCCCGCTTCAAAAATCCGACGGTTCCAGTTCGGGAGTTTTTCGGTCGCGCGGATGACACACCCTATGAGAACCTCAATATGCCCACCCTGATCATTGCCGGCGACGAAGATAGACTTCGTCTTCCGGGCTGGGAAAGGGAACTTGCGGATAAAATCCCCACCTCCGAACTGCACGTCGTGCATGGAACCGGCCATTGCCCGCACATCGAGCGTCCCGACGAAGTGAATGAGGTGATACTGGATTTCTTGTCGAGGGTTGCCGCCTGACAAACAGATGTTCAGCGCCGACGGATGACCGACGGCACTGACCTCTTCTGGCTTCCGCACGTCGCAGCAAAAAGCCCTGCCTTCCTCTGACATTCACGGCCTAAGTCCCGCTTAGGCCGTGAACACGGAGGAAAGCCCCTGCCCCATCAGCGCCCGTTAGATGCGGTAATCCAAAATGACGCCGAGCGCTGTCGATGCCTGTTCATCAAGGAGCTTATATGCTTCGGGCGCCTCGCTGAACGGGAAACGATGCGTGATAAGCGTCTCGATATCGATCTGCTTCAGGAAAAGATCGGCGACCGCCATTCGTCGCGCCCAACTCCAATCCCGGCCGGTATCGACGTGGAGAACCTGTATACTTACCAATTTCTGGCTCCGCAGGTGAAATTCCGACGACAGGGACAGGTTGACGCTTCCTGATCCGTACCAGGCGGGAACGGCGATTGTCCCAAGAACACATGTGTTTTCGATCGCCGTCTGCAAAGCTGCGGGTGCTCCGCTCGTCTCGACATACAGGTCGGCGCCGCGGCCGTCACTGCACTGGGCAATCGCCTCGGCCGCGTCTTCGGGAGAGACGATGGCGTCAGCGCCGATCCACTCCGCAATATCTGTCTTCACGCCCGGTGGAGCGACGAGAACCAGCTTGCCCGCCGATCGACGCGCAATGAACGCGGCGAGCTGACCTATTATGCCCAGGCCCGACACAGCCACGCATTCGCCGGGCCGGACCGGACATTCCAGGAAACTGTGCATTGCCACCAGGAACAAGCCATAAAAAGCTGCTCTTAAAGGATCGGAGCCTTTCGGTATTCTGGTGACGAACGGAGTGACCGCCTCGATATTGAACAAATCCTGATGCGGCTGCATTGTGTAAACTAGGTCTCCGACGGCGAAGTCCGTCGCGGAACCGGCCTCAATGACTTCGCCGACCACCTGATAGCCGAACTTGATCGGAAAAGGCCGGGTTCCCTCGTTGGTGGGGATCATTTCAATCGGTAGATCGCCTTTGCCCGTATAGAGGCTGAGTTCGGTGCCGGCGCTCACCAGCGAGTGCAAGGCACGCACTTGTATCTGAGTGGCGGTCGGCGCGAGCAGTGGTTCAGTCCTTAACGCCGCAACGCGTTTCGCCTCGAACCAGAGGGCGCGCGCCGTGCGGTTCGTGCTCGAAGGGCTATTGGCGGCTGGCGAACTGGGCATGGAATACTCCTTTGATTTACGGGTCCAATAGGGCGAATCTAGGCCAGTCGTCGCGGGCGGCAGGCTCTACGCCGATCAAATGCGGCAATCTCCGATGCCGCTTCACTGCGATCACGCCGGTACTGGACGTCGCGCTTATTTAATTGCTGGTGGCTGCATTGATCACGCGAACGCCCGGAAACTTCAGCAATTCCGCACCAAGGACCGCTGTATGATGCTTCTCGAAGATAAAATCGATATAGCCGCGCTCAGCCTGAAGAAGCTCGCCGTCGAACTCGATTATGACGAAAAGCTGCGCGCGATGGAACTCACCCGATTCGAGCGGGACCAAAAACTCGAATTCTGCCGCGCAACTGGTGTCGTTATACCAGAAATCAAGCTGCTTTGCACTGGCGAGCAGCGGGACATAGCCGGGCAATGCCGCGCGATAGAGTTCCCTGACAGCGTCGAACGTATCAAGAGTAATCCCGGCGGGGTGGAACTCGTAAAATGGGTTGGACGAGACGGTCGCCATAACGGCATCCAGGTCACCCCTTCCCTCAGCGGCGTCGTGCCGCAACAAAATCTCGAGCATCTGCTCTTTAGTCAGATGATTTCCCATCTGTCACCTCCACGAGTTCATGCCAGATCCAAATGAAACGATCGGGTTACATTTCGAGCAATTCTACTTGCCCAGCTTTTCCACGCCAGGCAGCGCCAGAAAATCGCTGCCAAGAGCCTCTCGCAGCAAATCCGAATATGCCCCGTCCATGAACAATCGTTTCGACAGGATAAGCCCGTCCGTAAATTCGAATAGCGTGACCCTCTTGGCCCTGACCTGCGTTCCGGACGCTTGCGTCAATGTGTATTCCCACTCGGCGCTAAGTCCCCCCTCCTTGTACCATTCATTTCTTTTTGTCGGCTCGGACACCCTCCCGGCAAACAGCGCAAACATTCGGCGATGCAGTTCTGCGATCGTTTCCATGACGGAGATGCGCAGTGCAAAGGTCTGTAACGCGCATGTCGCGCTCGGATGAAGTGTCGATATCACCCCGTCCAGATCGAAAGAATTTTCGGCTCTATAATGCCGGTCTACCGCCTCACTCATGGTTTCACGCGCCAAGGCCATATCTTTCAGATCCTCTCCCAATGCGTTCCCGTACAGCCTCCCGCTTGAGCCATAGCCGTTGCGACAGCCAACAGAATATTCTGTATTGAAAACGAGTTTGTGTTTATGGACATGGCGTGAAGGGTGTGTCAAGTCTGCCCGATAGCGACGATTGGCAGGATGCGGCACGCCGTGGTCAGAGCGGTCATATGGAGGCGTTTCGCTAGCATATAGTCCTTATATTGGCTCCATGCGGGGATTTCGACCTCCACCACGCTGCCTTCACAAGGAGCTCAGACAGGCATCGCATTTATCGCACCGCCATCAAATTTGATCGCGCGCAAACGCACTCAAGAAAGGAGAAGATATGGAACAGAGTCTCGCTGGAAAAATCGCCGTCGTCACGGGCGCTGCCCAGGGGATCGGCCGTGCAATTGCCGTTAAACTTTCGGCGCATGGAGCCACTGTCGTCCTGGCGGACCTGGAACCGTCGACGGAAACGGCGGCGTTGATCGGCGGCGAGTCCTTGATACGAACATTGGATGTATCAAACTATGATCAATGGCGCGAACTCGCTGAAGTGATGGACACGGCCTATGGGCGCGCGGATATCGTCGTCAACAACGCGGGGATCTATCCTATTGCCAGCATCGATGAAGTCGACGAAGCGCTTTGGCAAAAGACGATGTCAGTCAATCTTGATTCCCACTTTTACAGCGCGAAGGCATTCCTGCCACTCATGCGTCGGCATCGTTGGGGACGCTTCATCAACATCTCGTCCAATTCGATCGGCTTGGTCGCGCTGGGGCTGAGCCATTATATAGCGAGCAAGATGGGCGTGATCGGCTTTGTGCGTGGGCTGGCCAATGAGGTTGCGGCTGACGGCATCACGGTGAACGCCGTTCTTCCGGCTTTGACCGAAACGCCGGGTACGGCTGGCATGCCCCTGGATCGCAAGACGGGAGGCTGGCAGATGCAGGCGATCAAGCGCTTTGCCCAGCCCGAAGACATAGCGGCACCGGTAGCCTTCCTTGCGGGAGAAGATGCAGGGTTCATCACAGGACAATCGATCGTGGTCGACGGCGGTCTGTACAAAATATCCTGACGCGCAGGCATGTTCGGACCGGCTTCAGCCCTCGACCGGATATGCGCGTTCGCCGGGGTTTCCTGGACAAAAAGGGTGAACATCCCGAGACTGACGATCGTGGCGCCGCCCTTGACAGCGAGGCCTTGATTGGTGCATTTATAAGAACATGTTCATATAGTGGAATTAACGCGGTTCCGACCAATGTCAGGTTTGAGCAAGCGCCAATTACCAGTGCAAGGAGTGGGATTATGAAATTTCAGCATTGCTCGATACCGGCCGATGATCCGAAGAAGGCGGCAGAAACGCTTAGCCGCATCTTTGGAGGTGAACTGACGCGCTTTCCGCCGGGTGGGCCGGATGCGTGGATGGCGTGGTCGAAAGACCAGTCGCTACAACTCGAATGCACGCCCCGGGGGACCGTCCTGATCCCCGACAACGACGAAGTGATCCTTGGCGCGCGTGCGGAATCCCCTACCCGCCACTCAGAAGTTCACATCGGCATTTGTGTCGATATGCCGAAAGAAGAGATACTGGAAATCGCCAAGGAAGTGGGTTGGCCCGCATATCCCAGCGTCCGTATCCCCGGAGAAGACGGATTCAGCGTTCTTGAACTGTGGGTAGAGGGCAAATTTCTCCTCGAACTGACCGATCCTGTCGAGACGGCCCGGCTTGAACGTAGTGTTACGGTAGAGGGCTGGAAAGCCGCCTTCGGCCTTTGAGCTGAAATTGCGGGAGAGCAGCGGTGCGTGCTCCTCCCCCGGCCCTGCGCCGCCCATATCCCGGCGCGGCGTGGGGCTTTTTAGATTGCGGAGGACTTCCACAGTCTTCTTGCCGTCTGCCTTTGTGGAATGGCGACCAAGCTGTTGATGCTTCTTATCGCCTGTGCGGAGTTGTAGAGTGACAGTAACAAGGACGGCGATCATAATCGGCGGCGCTAACGGCATCGGCAAAAGCGTTTGCGAGCGGCTGGCAGCAGATGGCTACAAGATCATGCTGGCGGACCTGGACCATGGAAGCGCGCGGGATCTGGTCCACGCGCTGCCAGGCGATGGCCATCAAGCCTTCGCGACCGATGTCACCGAAGAGGCGCAGGTTGAATCGCTCATGGACCGCATCGAGGAATTATCTCCCGCGGCCATATTGGTGGTGGTTGCAGGCGCGATTTTCGTGGACCCCGCGAACGTTCCGAACATCGCCCAGTTCCCGACGGCGATCTGGGACAAGACCTTTGCGCTCAACATCACCGGTACATTCTTTTGCGTACGAAAGTTCGCGGCCCAGCGGCTGGCGAACCCCCTGCCCCATACACGGATCGTCACCTTTGCCTCCGGGTCGGGACAGCAGGCGGGCGACCCCACAGGCGTAGCCTATGCCGCCACCAAGGCGGCCGTACTGGGGCTGACGCGCGTGGCCGCGTATGAGCTTGCAGCGCACGACATCACCGTCAACGCGGTGTCGCCCGGCGCGGTGGGCACGCCCGTATTTTTCAAGATGACGAGCGAGGAAGCGCGCGCGGCGCTGGCCAAGGGTACGCCGATGGGGCGGTTCGCCGATCCGCGGGAAATCGCGGCAGGCGTCTCCTTTCTCGTTTCACAGGACGCATCCTATGTCACAGGCACCACGCTCGACATCAACGGCGGGCTGCACATGCACTGATTCAAGTCACCGTCAACGATATTCATGAAATAAGGGATTGAACAATGAAGATCGCTTATCAGGTTCCGGTCGATTATGATATCGACGACCCTCATTTCAGCCAGGTGATGGCGCGAATTCGTAAAGTTATCGGAGAGGTCAAACGGCCCGACACGCAGTTCGACATGTATCCTGCCGTCAAGGGTCTGCGAGACATTGATCTTCTTGCGAACCTGTCCGACCGGTTCAACAATGATGACGTCATCTTCGAAAATATGAAGACCGTTGTCGCCGGCGGCATGGATGGCTTGGTAAGCGCCTGCTTTTTCGACAGCGCGCTATGGCCTGCCCGTCAGAAGCTCGACATTCCCGTTGTCGGACTGGCGGAAAGCTCGCTGGCTCTCGCAAAATTCGTGGGACGCCGCATTGGCGTCATGACCATCGGGCAGCGCCATGTCCCGATCCTGGAGGACATGATCCGTTCATACGGCTTCCAGGATAGTGTCATATCCGCCGCTCCTGCACGCGCCATCCCGACGACCGAGAATGAGGCGGTCGGCTGGTTTCTGGAAGGACGGATCGAACGGCTGATGGAGGTCGTGGAGCCTGTTGCGCAGAGCTTCATTCGCGACGGCGCGGACGTTCTCATCATCAGTTGCGGGCTGGTTTCCGTCTTGGTGGGTGAGGCCGCCGGGGTCAGGGAGATTGACGGCGTACCGTTGATCCTGCCCCTGGCCGCCGCGACGAAGACGATCGAAACGCTGGTCGACCTGAAGGCGGCGGGACAGCCTGTCAAAACCACTCGCGGCCTGTGGGGCCGCCGTTAAGGAGCGGCGCCGGGGACATATCCCCGGCGCCATTGCGCCAACGCGAGCTGGCCGGAGCGCCGCTTATTCCGCGTCCGGCTGATTTTCCGGGGCGGCCTTGCTGAACGCGGCCAGCGCCAGGCACGCCTTCTCCACCGCCGCCAGTCGCGGCCAGCGGATGTCCACGCCGAAACGTCGTGCATTCACCAATTGCGGCACCAGGCAGATGTCGGCCAGCGTGACCTGATCGCCAAAGCAATAGGGACCGCTCTCCCCGGCGATCAGCCTGTCGAAGGCGTCGAGGCCCTCCTCGATCACCTGCCGCGCCCACTCATTCACCTGTTCGCCCGAAAGGCCCAACCCGCGGAGCCGGTCGAGGATCTTGAGATTCTGCACGGGATGAATGTCGCAGGCGATGACCTGCGCCGCCGCCCGAACCCTGGATCGCCGCTGCGCATCGTCCGGCAACAGCTTGGGCCCTGCGACCGTTTCGTCGAGATATTCGCAGATCGCCAGGCTCTGCGTCAGAACCGTGCCGTCCACTACCAGTGCGGGCAGCAACCCTTGCGGATTCAGCGCCAGATATTCAGGCGCTCGCTGCTCGCCCTTGCGCAGATGGTGGAAGGCGTCGGCATAGGCGACCTCCTTCAGATTGAGCGCAATCCGCACGCGATAGGAAGCGGTCGATCGGAAATATCCGTGCAGCACTGGGTCAGCCATGAGAAACGCAATCCGCCATAAGGGTGAAATTCAGTCGCATTGGCGCAGGCCGCCCTGCGCATGTCAGGCCGCGACGAGATGCTCGCGATCCCCGTTCTGCTCGCTCTTGACCAGATCACTCTTGATGAGGAGAGCGGTCAGGCGAGAATAGAAGCGCGACATGGTGAAGGTGCCGCCCGCCACGAAAAAGCCGGGCTGGCCAGTACGAGCCCACATGCCCATCATTTCATTGTCCGGGCCAAGCCCCCAGATCGGGCCGACCTTTTCAGCGACTTCCGGGCCGAACATCGAACCTACCGCGTCCTGGAGCGGACGATAGCCCGTACCCAGGACCACCAGATCGGCCTCCAATTGCGTGCCGTCCGAGAGAATGGCGGTATCCGTGCCCAGGCTTTCCAGCCGGACACCGGCCCTCAGCCCGATCTTGCCCTCGATGATCAGGTCGGAGGCGCCGACATTCAGATAATAGCCGCTCAAACTGCGTATCAGCTTCATGAAGAAGCCGGTATCGTCCTCGCCATTGTCCAGCAGGAAGCCGACCTTCTCCAGCTTTCGCAGCAGGTCCGCGTCCCCCTCCGCCATGGTCTTGCTCAATTCGCCATGCACCCGACGAACCAGGTCGAACGGGTTGGCGACCATGAGGTCGGTTTCCTCGATCGATTGCTGCCCTTCGAACCGGCGGAATGCGCCATAGGCCAGACCGGATTGCTCAACACTCACGACCGTCACCGACGAACGCTGCACCAGCACCGGCTTGCCGCCGCGAAGATAGACGTCCTGGGCGATGTCATGCGCGCTGGTGCCGGCACCCACGACCACGACCGCCTTGCCCGCGACATCGACATCGCTGTTGAAAGCGCTGGAATGCAGTATCTGGCCTCGGAAGTCGTCCTGACCGGGAATGACGGGAATGTTCGGAATACCGCTGACGCCGATCGCCATGATGACGTGAGAGGGATGCATGGTGCGAACCGATCCGTCGGCCATCTCCACCCGCGCGGTCCAGCGGCCTGCGGCCTCATCATATTCGCCGCTCAGGAATGTCGTCCGGTTCCAGACGTTCAACTCCATCGCTTCGGCATAATATTCCAGCCACCCCGCAAGCTTGTCCTTCGGAAGAAAGACCGGCCAGCTTTCCGGGAACGGCATGTAGGGCAAGTGATTGCAGCAAATCTCGTTATGCAGCGTCAGCGAATGATAGCGCGAGCGCCAATTGTCGCCGACCCGATCCGACCGGTCGATGATCAGCGCGTCAACGCCAAGATGTTGCAGGCGCGCCGCCACCGTCAAGCCGGCATGGCCCGCGCCAACGATCAAAACCTGGGGATCGCGATCCTTGTACGTCAGATGCTCGACGCGTTTGTCGAGCCAGTTGCTCACGGCCTCCGGACCCGAACGATGAGATTCGCTGTCACGGTGGGTGAGCGATTTTTCGGGATATCCCTTCAACTCGCGCACTGCGGTAACGAGTGTGAACGCCTGCTGTAATCCAGACCCCAGGCGGAGATAGCCATGCCCAAGGACCCTGTCTGTCTCATACCGGACAAACTTGCCCTCGACATCGCCGACCCCAGGGATCTTCTCCTTCCTGGCATCGCCCAGGGAAGTGATACGCAGGGACGTTGCCGGGCTGGCCCTGCCGGCGAACATGTCGGCGATGGCGGCAGGGCCATGGGCGGTCTGGATACGCTCGTCGAGCGTGAGCATGTCCCGCCAATAGCTGTCTTCCGCAAACAGCGCGCCCAGCGCGGCGCTATCGTCTGCGGCCACCGCGGCGTTGAATGAGGCGCACCATTTGTCAAACATGTCCGACCCGTTGCCGGCCGAAACGGTCTCGTTGTTCATCGTTCATCCCACTCGGTCATCCGGCCCGGCGTCCAGCCGACCGTTGAAAGCCGCTCATATTTGCGGCCATGCTCAACCCCGCCCTGCACCCTCGCGGCTCTCATGCCGACAGGACGGCGCGGCCAGAGCTTCATCCCCCTTGGCCGCGACACCCCCTTCAATCCGCATAGACAGTGTCCATCGGTTCGACGCCCGCCAATTGCAGCTTCTGAAGCCGGTTCTGCAGGGCTTCGTTGACGCTGCCCCACACATTGGTGCGTCGGTCATCCAGGATGTCCGCCATATGTTCGTTCACATCCTCCAGCGTCAGCTTGGGGTTGGTGTAGCCCTCCGTCGTCGAAAGAATGTGCCGGAATGTGTGGCCCGCGCCTGTATCGAGCATGTCGCCGTTCAGATAGCAGCTCTCATGGACCAGCCATGCCGCGACCGGCGAGACTTGCTCGCACCGAAGGTTACGCTCCCACCAGCGCTCGCCCTCCATCTTTTCAAGCCCCGTATCCTTGTCGGATTCCGGCTTGAAAAAGCCATCGATCAGCAATCGTGTATAGCCGAATACGCCAAGGGCGTTGGACTTGATGTCGGCCGAGCCACCCTCGAACGAAAGCATTCGCGACAGGCCTGCGGCGGCCCACTTCGCCGATCCGTAATGGGCGCCATGCGGCATTCCGGCAAGACCCACATGCGAGGTGATGAACAGGATACGACCGTAATTCTGCTTCACCATGTGCGGCCAGGCCGCCTGCGTGATCAGCCACGGCCCATCATAGTGAACCTGCCTCATCTCCTGAAATTCGCTATACGAGATCTCGGGAAACGGTGCCCAGTTACAGATGCCGGCATTGTTGATCAAAATGTCGACGCGGCCATAGGCGTTGATCGCGGTCTTGACGATCGCTGCGGCACCCTCGGGCGTGGCGACGCTGTCATGGGAGGCAACCGCGTCGCCTCCCGCTGCGATAATCTCCTGCACGACATCGTCCGCCGGTGAAGCGCTGGCCTCGTTCGCGCGCTGAGGCGAGCGGATGTCGTTGACCACGACGCGTGCGCCGCGCGAAGCAAGCAGGAGAGCATGCGCCCTACCAAGACCACGCCCCGCACCAGTGACGATCGCCACACGGCCATCGAACCTCAATTCTTCCATGGCTTCACCCTATCCTCTGCGGCCGTCAGACCATTTATAGTTCTCTTGTACAAACTAGTTCTACCTATAGTACAAATGTAACGGGTAGATCCTGCCCGTGCAAGGCGATTCTTGCCTTCCCGCCCCAACCAGAAAGCCGCGCCGGGCCCCCATGTCAGCGCAACACAGAAGGCCGATGAAATCGATCAGAGCATCTGCCCACCCGATATGTCGAATGTCGTGCCGTTAGCCCAACCCATTTCGTCCGACAGGATCGCCGCAACGGCGCCGCCGATATCGTCCGGCAACCCTACGCGGCCCAAGGCGATCCCCTGCGCCACAAATGCGTTTACCGCCTCATTATCCCGCACGGCGCCACCGCCGAAATCGGTCGCGATCGCGCCGGGCGCAATGGCATTCACCCGGATTTGGCGCTCACCAAGCTCGACGGCCATGAAGCGGCTCATCACCTCGATCGCTGCCTTCAACGCCGCATAAACGCTGTATCCCGGCAACGTGAAACGCGCGAAACCTGACGAGACATTGAGAATGCGGCCGCCATCCTTGATCCTTGGCAGAAGCCGCTGAGTCAGGAAGACTGGCCCACGCAAATGCGCCGCTACCAGCGTATCGAACTCGTCCGGCGTGATATCCGCGAAATTGGCGGCGATACCGACGCCGGCGTTGTTGACGAGAAAATCGAACCTTTCCTGGTCGAAGCGTGCCTTCAGCGTCTGGACAACATGATCGGCAAATGCCGGAAACTGCGCAATGTCCGTGACATCGAGCGCAAGCATTGCTGCGTTCCCGCCGATGGCTTCAATTTCCTGCTTCAAACCCTCCGCCTCGGCACTGCTGCTGCGATAGGTGCCGATAATATCGACCCCGCGCCGCGCCAGATGAAGCGCCATGTTGCGACCGAGGCCACGGCTTGCGCCCGTGATAAGTGCAATCTTGTTAGCCAATTTCTGTCCTTTAATCAGTTGATCTTGAGCGCTTGCAAAAATTTCCGCGAATCCTTGCGCTTGATCCCACTTCTCACGTCGGCCCGCGCTATTGCGCTACAAACCCGCCGTCGACGGCAATGATCGAGCCGCTCATGAAATCGGACGCCGATGAGGCCAGATAGAGTATCGTGCCCTGCAGTTCGCTGGGTTCGGCGATGCGTCCAGCCGGGGTGTGGCTTTCCATCAGGCGAACGAAATCCGGATCGTTCGTGCCCAATCCCGTCCGGTGAAAGCCCGGACAGATGGCGTTGATCTGAATATTATGCGGCGCATATTCAAGCGCCATTTCGCGGGTCAGATTGACGACGGCCCCTTTGGTGGTGGCATAACCGCCAGCATTCAGGAAGCCGCCGCCCACCAGTCCCCATATGGACGAGATGTTGATGATCTTGCCCTTGCGCCGGAGATGCATTCCCTTCAGCACTTCACGGGAACAGTAGAATACGCTGTTCAGATTGATATTCAGCATCCGCTGCCAATCCTCTGTCGGATACTCGTGGATCATCCCCCGGAATGCCTCGCCGATACCGGCATTATTCACCAGGATATCGACCGGACCGATATTCCTTTCGATCTCCGCAAATATGGCAGCGACTTTCCCTTCATCCGCGACATCTGCGGTGAAGGAATGGACTTGGCGACCGAGCGAGCGGACATGCGCGGCCGTTTCTTCCAATCCAGTTGGATTGATATCGATAATGACGATATCCGCCCCGGCCTCCGCCAGAGCGTAGGAAAAGATTCGGCCCAGCCCGCTGCCAGCGCCTGTCACAACCGCGACCTGATGCGACAGTCCGAAAATGTCGTTGAACAACGGCATTTTGTCCTAACAGCTGATCAGGTCGGACGAAGACTCGCCGTGTTCGTTCTCACTGCTGGTCAGGAAGTCGTCGAAGTTCGCTTTTCGCGTCCAGTTCCAATAATCCGACACCTCGAAGGGAAGGTTCGATACGACGTTCCCGCTGGCGCTCTTGTACCAGCTTGTCACATACGGGCTGGCGATTGCCAACCCAGCGGCCTCTCTGCGATACCGCTCGACATATTCTGCATAGACTTCAGGCCGGCACTCGATCGAATCCCAATCATTCTCGATCATGCCTTGAATCGCGTCCATGATGTAGCGGCTGTTGCATTCGGCCAGGAAGATGACGTTGAATACGGCGGTGCCCGGTCCAAAGACCATGAACATATTAGGAAAACCGGGTACGGTTATGCCGAGATAGGCGCGCGCATCCTCACCCCAGAAGTCGCTCAGCACAACACCGCCCCTGCCCACGATCCGCATCGGATACATGAAGCGCGTCGCCTGGAATCCCGTCGCGTAAATGATGATGTCGACATCGAGGTGACGCCCGTCGGCCATGATGATGCCGGTTTCGTCAAGCGCCGCGATGTTCCCGGTCACCAACTCCGTATGATCGCTCTTCAGGCTACGCAGATAGCTGCCGTTATTGGGCATGATGCGCGTGGCGAATGGCGGATATCTGGGCGTGAGCTTTTCGAGCAGATCAGGATGATCGCCAAGCTCGCCTTTCAGATAATCCGTCAGCCGCTCGCGCGCCTGGTCGTTGATCGCGCTGACCGATCGCTCCTGATGCGGCCAGGAGGGATCGATCGCGGCGGCGACCTTCAGACCGTAGAGCGAGCGGGACGAATAGCGCGCGCGATACCAATGCGAGTAGAAAGGTACATGCCCGAGCAGCCACTTCATACCCGGTGCGATTTCCGCCAAATGATTGGGCGATGGCAGCAGCCAATGGGCAGTCCGCTGCACAACGAAAAGCTGATCCGCCTTTTCCGCGATTTCCGGAATGGCCTGGATCGCGCTTGCGGCCGTACCGACGACCGCAACCCGCTTGCCTTCATAAGAGATGGAACGGTCATAGGCGCCGGTATGGCAAGTGATGCCCCTGAAACGCTCGGCACCAGGCACGTCGGGGATTTTGGGCCGGCTGAGTTGGCCGACGGCGGGAATGAACGCCTTGGTGACGATCGTATCGACCGATCCATCCTCGCGGCGCACGCTGACATGCCAGGCCGACTCCTCCTCCGACCAGACGGCTTGCGTGACTTCGCTGTTGAACTGGACTTTGTCGACGATGTCGTATTTCCGCGCGATGCCCTGGAAATATTCCAAAATGCGGTCGCGTTCGGAAAAATGGTGCGGCCAGTCGGACCGCCTCTCGAAGGAATAGCTGTAGAAATAATTGGGGACATCGCATCTGCAGCCAGGATAGCTGTTCAGCAGCCAGGTGCCACCGACATCGCTGTTCTTTTCGATGATGACATAGGGAATGCCCGCTTCCTGCAGGCGGATGGCCATCAGCATCCCCGACATGCCTGCTCCGACGATAAGGACGTGGAAATCCCCCGCCTTCTCCTTCAGTTCGGCAGACCATTCGCGCGGCGCGATCGTGCTGTCGTCGATCCGGGCATCGGCCAGCAGCATCGGCAGATAGGAATCGGGCGCCGCGTCGCCGGCCACCAGACGCATCATTTTCAGGAGAGTGGCGCCATCGAGCGGCGGCAGGGCCGGCGACCCGCGATCGCGATAGTCCTTCAACAATTCGAGCGCCTCTGCGCGCACGGCTTCTCGCTGCTCCTCTGTCAAACCATCATTATCGACTGGCCCGAAAGGTGCGGAGGCGGGACGAATCCCTTTGTCCCAAACTCGCAAATCCCCGACCAAGTGCGACATGGACGCCATGAGCGCGGGGATCGACGCCTCGCGCAATGCGTCGGCGATGAACGCGTCGCTTTCAGTGATGGGATGAAGCTCTGCGCCATTTGACATTAATTCACCTCTTTTGAGCCGTGGGAGGACGAAAGTTGGCGCGGTTTAGCCGCCAAACCGGCCAACCGGATTTCCGCGCCCGCAACTATGCGGGAACATGTTCTATATATAGAACTAATTTTCGGCAAGTGGCTTATCAAGAGATGGGCCATATCCGTCTTTTCTGAAATTTCCTGCACATTATCATAATCTTGTGGTCACATTACACGACAAAATGCCGTCGATAGCGTACTCATATAGGAACATTGCGGCGGTCATCATTCCGCTGATGAGAGAATTTTGGAAGCCGCCGCCAGCAACTGCTCGGCCAAAGGCGACTCCATCATTTCGCAATTCTCGTTGACCTGCGATGCCGACGATGCACCCACGATGGGCAAGATCACCCCTGGCCGGGTTGCCAGCCATTGCAGCGCCAGATGCGGCAATGAGACGTCATGCGCGGAGCACAGCATCTTCAATCGGTCCAGCCGCGCCCAGTTGCGCGCGGTGAAGAATCGCTCTTCGAAGCGATTGACGGTCTTGCTCCGCAAACGGCCCGCAACCGGCCGCTCGGCATTATATTTGCCCGTAAGCAGGCCGCCTGCCAGCGGAAAATATGGCGCGAAGGCGATGCTCTTCTCCCGCTCGATCATCGGAAGCATCTCCTCCTCCACGGCACGGTTCAGCAGATTATATTCCGCCTGCACCAGCATGGGGCCGGCAATGGCCATCGAAGCGGCAGTCGCCAGGAGCGCGCGCAATTGGGATGGCGCGTGGTTCGACACGCCGTAGCCGCCCACTTTTCCCGCCCGCATCGCCCGATCGATCACGCCCAGCGTCTCCGTCAAGGGCGTGGCTTCATCGGGAAAATGGATCAGCCAGATATCGATCCGTTCCCGGCGCAGACGTCGCAGGCTCTGGTCCAGCGCGATACCCGCCAAATGGGCTGAAGCGGCGCCGGTTTCCGCATTTGCCGACGAGGGATGGCCGAATTTCGTGATGATCCTGCTCGACAGCGGGTGGGGCGGCAGCCAGCGCCCAAGCTCTTCCTCGGAACGGCCACCCGCATAGCTGGCGGCCGTGTCGAACAGCGTCACACCCCGGTCGAGCGCCGTAAACAGGATCTCCCGCGCCTGTGCGCTATCGATATGGCCCAGCGTGTTGCAGCCGAGCGCCATCTGGCAAGCGGTGATATTCAAGGCGCTGTGGTGAGTGATTTCAATCTCCGAAGCGGCTTGCACCGCCCTAATGTGATCAGGTTTATAGGCCCGCACGGACATATCGACCGCGACTGCCAGCATGTTTTGCGCTTGCGCAGCCGACGTTCGCGGACTATTCTGTACACATATGGGATTATATTCCAATGTAAGAACGTTTTCAATGCTGCGACAAGTGGACGGATTGCAAGCTTTCCGTAGGCGCCGCCAACCCGCGAGAGGCCCGACCGCTCGCGCAAAATATACGAAGCCAGCAAAATCTGGCCGATGGAGATGGCTTGTGATCGACCGAACAGATGAGATGAATGCGGCGCCAAAGATCAATCGGGCAGGTGAGTTGGCTGGCCATGCCGCCGGGACGATCTGATGCACGGCCTATGAATCTCCAGGACGTATCTTTCCTCCAAAATCAACATGGCGGGGCGTTGCCCTGCTTTACAGAAACAGGGACTTGAACCGATGACCTCCTACACCGTGCCAGCGGTCACGCGCCACTATCATAGCCGCTTCATCGAGATCGATGGCATTCGCACCCATTATCTGGAGGCCGGTGACGGTCCGCCACTAGTGATGCTTCACAGCGGAGAATTTGGCGGCAATGCCGAACTATGCTGGGAATATCTGATCCCCCTTCTCGCGCCGCACTTCCGGATCATCGCGCCAGACTGGCTCGGGTTCGGCGAAACGGCGAAGGTCCATGACTTTGAAAGCAAGCGCGCGCGCATGTTCTGGCATATCGCTCGCTTCGTCGAGGTGATGGCGCTCGACAAGGCGCATTTCGTCGGGAATTCGATGGGCGGCACATTCCTGCTGCAAATGGCAAGCGAGCAGCCATGCCGCCTTCCCATTGACCGCATGGTTTCCATCAGCGGCGGCGGCTTCGTGCCCGCCAATGCGTATCGGCAGCGTCTGCTCGACTATGACGGCAGCGAAGCGTCGATGGCGGAGGTGCTGGAGGCCATTTTCGAAAATCCGGTCTGGTATCGCGATCCGGCCTATATCAAGCGCCGTCACGCGATCAGCATCGCGCCAGGCGCATGGGAAAGCATCGCCGCAGCCCGTTTCCGGTCGCCCGCCGCGCCTCCGCGTAGCGAATTCGGCAATGTGGACACGACTCCCTACGGCAACATCACCGCGCCGACGCTCATTATCGCTGGCGCGCGCGACAAGCTGCGCCTGCCCGGCTACGCCGATGAACTTGTCAGACAGATCCCCGACGCCCAACTCGCCCTGTTCGAAGATGGAGGCCATTGTCCGAACATCGAGCAGCCGGAAGAGACGGCGGCGCTGATGCTGCGGTTTCTTTTAGACCAACCATCCAATCATCGGGGATCAAGCCTATGACCATTCTCGTTCTTGGCGGCACCGGAAATGTCGGCAGTCATCTGGTCAGGAACCTGCTCGATCAGGGCCAGTCGGTCCGGGTGCTGGTGCACAACGCGGATCGCGCCAGCCTTGTACCCGCTGAGGCGCAAGCAGTGGTCGTCAATGTCGTCGGCGATCCCGATGGCGCTCGCCCCGCATTCCACGGCATTGAAGCGGTGTTCATGCTGAATGCCGCGACCACATATGAAACTGTCGAAGGCCTGATGGTGGTCGCGATGGCGAAAGCAGCCGGCGTACAGCGTTTCGTCTATCAATCGACCCACAGCATCGGACATCTGCACCACCTCCCCCATCTCGGCTCCAAGCTGGCGATCGAGGCGGCGGTCAAAGCGTCGGGAATGATCCACACGATCATCAGCCCCAATCACTTCTTCCAGAATGACGAATATTCGCGCTATGCGCTGATGAACCACGGCGTCTACCTGAACCCCATCGGCACTGTGGGCTGCTGGCGTGTCGACGTGCGGGACATCGCCGACGCGGCAGCGAAGATCGTCACCTCGGACCGCCATGGCGGAAAGAATTACGCTCTTATCGGCCCCGAAAATCTGACTGGTCCGCAATGCGCGGAAACCTGGGAACGAGCCTTGGGCCGCCCCATAAAATATGAAGGCGACACCAGCCAGTGGCAGGCGGTCGTAAAGCCCTACCTTGAACCGTGGGTCGTCGATGACCTGGGAGCCATGTGGGACGAAATCAAGGTACACGGGATGCTTGGCAATGCTGAGGAACTGGAAATCCTCACCCAATTGCTTGGCCGCCCGCCCCGCAGCCATGTCGATTATGTCGCGGAATGCGCCGCGCAATGGCAGGAAGCGGTCAGCGCCTGATATTTCCCCAAGGCACATCGCTGCAATGAGCGAGGCAAATATGAACGATAACAAAGCGCTCGTCGCCGCCTTCCTGGCCGCTGTTTCCGCCAAGGGCATGCTGGAAGCAGTCCGCGAATATGGCAGCGACGATTTTTGCTGGTGGATTTGCGGCATGGGCGACGTGACGCCGCAGCTCCCGCATTTGAGCGCCGCCTTTCAAAAGATCTTCGACGAGCGCGGGATGGTCATCACGCCTCTGCGCATGATCGGCGAAGGCGATTATGTCGCGGTTGAGTCCCTGACCGACTCCAGGCTGCATAATGGCGACGAGTATAAGAACACCATCTCCCACTGGATAACCCTGTCGGACTCGAAGATCGTGCGCGTGGCAGAGTATTTCGACAGCGCCTATGGGCAGAAGGTCATTGGTCCCGCTCTGGGGGAAGCGCTCGCGGAGCTGCATTGAACCTGCACAGACAAGGAAAGAGGAAGAACGAACATGGCGGACCGGCTGGCAGGGAAAATTGCGGTCATAACCGGAGCGGCGACAGGATTGGGTCAAGGAGCCGCCTTGCTCTTCGCCAGGGAGGGGGCGACCGTCGTGGCGGTCGACCTGGACCAAGCGGGCTTGGCGGAGACGGTTAAGCGCGCAAAGACCGATGGCACGACTATAGAGGCTGTCAGCTTCGACCTGACCGGCGAAGCCGGCGCAAAGGCGCTGATGGACCATGTCATAGCCCGGCACGGTCGGATCGACAGCCTCGTCACGGCGGCCGGCTTCGTCGAATTCGCTCCGGTCGGCGACATGACGCTCGCCCAATGGCAAAGGACGATGAAGGGTGAACTGGACATCGTCTTCCTGCCGGTGACGGCAGCATGGCCGCACATGGTCGCCCAGGGCGGGGGTTCCATCGTCAATTTCGCTTCGCTGGCCGCCTGGAACGCCACGCCCTCCCTGGGGGCCGCTGCACATGCCGCAGGCAAAGGCGGCATCCTTGCCTTCACCCGGCAACTCGCCTTTGAAGGCGCGCCGCACGGCATCCGCGCCAACACCGTCTCCCCAGGCGCCATTCAAACTGTATCGGGGCAGATGGCGTTCGATCACGTCCCCGGCTTCAAGGATGCAGCCCTGAACAAATCCATGATCCGCAGACATGGAACGGCGGAGGATGTCGCCTGGGCGCTCGTCTATCTTTGCTCGGACGAGGCAAGTTGGGTCACCGGCACCGACCTGACCGTGGACGGCGGCGCCAGCGCCTGGTGACGACCGGACAGCATCAGGATGCGCCAGGCATGTGCATCCGATAGTCGCGGGGCGTCATGCCTGTCACGCGCTTGAATGCATGGCTGAAGCTCGACAGATCCCCATAGCCGACCTGCACCGATATCTCCGACACCGGAAGCGCCGTCGTGCGCAAAAGCTGCCGCGCGCGATCGATCCGCGCCTCATTGGCGAGGTCGCGAAATTGCAGATGGCGCTCTTGCAACGCCCGTTGCAGGGCGCGGGGCGACTTGCCCAGACGTTTTGCGACCTCGGGAAGAGCAAGCATATCGGGGAAGGACGCGACAAGAACGCGCAGGACATGCTCTCCGATATCCCCCTCCAGTTCCAGTTGTGCAATGCCTTCGCGGGCTCTGGCCAGATAGGAGCGGTAAAGAAGTTCGTTGGCGTGGGGTAAGGGCCGGTCCAACAATTCGGGAGCCCAGAGCCAGCGCGTCGTAGGCGCTTCGAACGTAAGCGGTGCGCGTATGAATGAGAATAAGCCCGCATAGGCTTGCGGAAGTTCAAGTTCCACGGCGGTCAAGGGGAACGTCCCGCCCCAGATGTGATCGAGCGCCCGGGTCGCAAGGGTGACGTCGCGGCAAACGGTAAAATGCTTCAGATCATCCGGCACCTCATCCAGGAACATTTCCAGCCCTGCCTGCCCTGACTCTGCCGGCACCGAAGCAAAGGTGGAGAAGGTGAACTCCAATTCGCCCAGGTGAACGATGTCGAGCATATTCTTCAGACACGGGGCGCTGAGCATCGCCAGCCCGATATTGTCCAATGTCAGGAGGTTGTACCGCGATCCTGCGGCGATCCACAATTCCGGCCGGTCTGCCGTCATGGCGGCGAACGCGCGTTGGAATCCCAACTCCTCGCTGCCCGAAACAGTCGCGCCCAGTGTTTCGGCAACTTCGGGCGAAAGACCAGCCGCTCGAAATGCGGCTTCGCTATTCAGGCCGGTACCACGAAGAATATCCCCCATGATCCTGACGCTGACGTTGGACAGGCTGATCTTGCGATATGTCTCACGCCGCATAAAAACCTCGCTTGGCGTAAAATAACAAATATCTGGCGGTTGTGCCTATAGGTCAATCGGTTCTTCCGATGCAAAATGTTCGCCGCCGCACAAGCGGCGGCCATGACGATGCTGGTGGCATCGGGATAAATCATAAAGAGGACGTGCGATGCGCGATGCGAGTCTTGAAGCAACCGACTTCAACTGGTTCAATCCGTTCGATACGTCCTATATTCACGATCCTTATCCCGCGGTCGCGCGAATCCATGCGACGGCGCCTGTGTTCTTCTACGAACCCTTGGCGCTTTGGATCGTCAGCAAATATGATGACGTCAAGACGGTGCTGAAAGACGCCGATACATTTTCCAGCAAGGTTTTCGGCTTCCTGCCACCGCCGGCCGATCTTGCGCCGCAAGTCCGGGATTTCACCGATCACGAGCTGCTGCTGGGTATGGACAAGCCCGAGCATACCGCTTTGCGGCAGCCTCTCGCCAGCCTATTCACGCACAAGCTGGTGGCGGATCTGGAACCCGCGGTCAGGGAGCGGGCGAAACGGCTGATCGATGGCTTCATCGCCGATGGTCGGTGCGAACTGATGAGCCAATATAGCTACCCGCTCGCGCTTTCGACCATCGTCGACGTGTTTGGCGTGCCTGCCGATCATGCCGATCTGTTCCGCGGGTGGAGCGATGATTTCATGACGATGCTGTCGGTCCGCCGCTCTCCGGAGGAAGAACCGGCGGCGGCGCATCCCATGCCGCCCGAAGAGTTGCGCGAACATTGGACGAACCTGCTGGAGGCGAAGGCCTATTTCAAGGAATATGTCGCCAGACTGCGGCGCGCGCCGGCCAATGACGTGTTCTCTGCCCTCCTGGCATTGAAAGACACGAACGGAAACCATCGGGTTTCCGATGCCAGTGCGGTCGTCAACATTCCCAATCTGATCGCGGCGGGACATGATACGACCGCCAACCTCATCAGCCAGACAGTCATTCTGCTGAATGACAATCCCGAACAGCGGCGCGCGCTTCAGGATGACCTGGCATTGGTGCCCCAGGCAATTGAGGAAGCGCTGCGCATGAGGGGTTCCGCCCTGGGCAATCTTCGCCGCGCGAAACGCGATGTCGTCATCCGGGGCGTGGAGATTCCAGCCGGAGCGATCGTCTACGCGATGTTGAACGGAGCCGGGATGGATGCTGACCAGTTCGACAAGCCTGGCACGTTCGATCTGGCTCGCCCAAATGCCGGTCAGCATCTGGCCTTCGGTTTTGGTCGCCACAATTGCATCGGCAGCCAATTGGCAAGGATGCAGGCTCGCGTGGCGCTTACCGAACTGCTCGTCCGCCTGCCCGATTTCCGTCTTACGCCGTCCGAGCCGATCACATATGCGCCCGGCCTTCCGCTGCGCTTCACGACATCGGTGCCGCTGGAATGGTGAAGCGCGGCAGCGATGACGGCAGCGGGCCCGTTTGTTCGCCTCCTCGCGGATCAGCATTGGTCAGCACGTGCCGGGCGCTTACGGCGGCATTGTCCCCAACCAGAATGACCGGCGCCGGATGCAAAATGAGCCTCGCCCATATGTTCCGCGACACGCGCGATCATCGGCATGCCTTTTATCGTGGACGCCTTGGTGCAGCGGCTATCTATTCGTAGCGGAGTCCCTTGGCCGCCAGCGTCTCCCGCATCCGATAGATGTCGAGCCCCAGTTCACCGGTAGCGAGCCGGGCGCGCTTGGCTTCCTCATTCTTTTCGCGGGCCTGGGCGGCGACAAGCACCGAGGCGGCGTCTACGCGCTTGACGACGCACACGCCATCGTCATCCGCGACGATGACATCGCCGGGATCGACCGACGCACCGGCACAGATGATGGGAATATTGACCGACCCCAAAGTGGCCTTCACCGTGCCTTGCGCGCAGATCGTCTTGGACCAGACCGGAAATCCCATCGCCGTGAGGTCGCGAACATCCCTGACGCCGGCGTTGATCACCAGGCCGCGACATCCTCTGGCCAGCGCAGATGTCGCCAGCAGGTCGCCAAAATATCCATCATCGCACGGGCTGGTGGGTTGAAGAACCAATATGTCGCCTGGCTGCAACTGCTCGATCGCGACATGGAGCATCCAATTGTCGCCCGGAGGGGCCGAAATGGTGACGGCCGATCCAGCGATACGCGCGCCTGCGTAAATGGGCCTGATGGCACTCGCCAGCAGGCCGGATCGGCCCTGAGCTTCATGAACCGTGGAGACCCCTGCGGCGGCAAGCCCGTCGATGACGCCGGCCTCCGCACGCCGAATATCCCGCACTACGCATCCTGACTTCACGACCAGATCCTCCGTACAGCCGCTTCAGCGCGGATCGGTGATGGTCACGCGGATCGTCCCGACGCCCTCAATCTCACCGACGACTTCATCACCGGGGTTGATCGGGCCAACACCGGCGGGCGTGCCGGTGTAGATCAGGTCACCCGCGACAAGGGTATATTGCCTGGAAAGCTGGGACACGATCTCGGCCGAGTTCCAGATCATGTCGGCGATATCGGCCCGCTGGCGAATCTCGTCGTTGACACGAAGAGACAGGGCGCCCTTTTCCGGCAGAACACCTTCCTTCAGCGGAACGATTGTGCCGATGGGTGCCGATGCGTCGAACGACTTTCCTATCTCCCAAGGGCGGCCGGTCTTGCGCGCTTCGATCTGCACGTCGCGACGGGTCAGGTCGATTCCGGCGGCGACGCCGAAAATGTGGTTCGCGGCATCGTCGACTGCGATATCGACACCGCCCTTGCCGATGGCCAGGACCAGTTCGATTTCATACTGGAAGTCCTTGGTGAACGGCGGATAGGCGACGGCCGCGCCATTCTCGACGATCGCGTCGGCAGGCTTCTGGAAGAAGAAGGGGCTTTGCCGTTCGTCGGCGCCCATCTCGCGGATATGTTCGGCATAGTTACGGCCGACGCAGTAGATGCGACGCACAGGGAACCGCTTCTCTTCACCCTCGACGGCGACGCTGACTACCGGCGGAGCGTCAAAAATATACTCGTCATTACGCATTGCCGCGCATCTCCCGAAAGATATCCAGTTTTTCTTGAATGACCCGATCAGAATAGCTGAACAATACTGCATCCTGATCGGCCGAAAGGGTGAAGGGCACCCAACTCGGCACGACGAAATGGTCCCTTGGCTCGAACTCGAAACGCATGTCGCCGATCACCACGCTGCCCTTACCCTCCACAACCGAGAAGACGGTTCCGGCCGTGGATTTGTACGGCGTGGTGGTGAAGCTCTTGGGGACAAGCTGGATGGCCGTCGTGAGCGTCGGCATCGCCGGACCGCCGTTGACGGGATTGATATACAGCATCTTAAAGGCGTGATGACGGTCGGGATCGCGTGAACGGGACATACGGTCGAGCGCATCCCGGCTGATCCGATAAGGATAGTTGAAAAGCGGCGAGGTCAGCGATTCCTGTTTATAATCTTCCGGCAGAAGGTTGCATCCCGCTTCGGCGAAGGATGCGCCCTGCTCCCGCGTGATCGGTTGCTCCTTGCCGTCATACGACTCGCGGAAACTGGCGCTCAGAATGTTGACCACGTGCATGTCGAGCCCGTCGAGCCACACCATCGGATTGGGCGAGGGGTTGCCATGATCATGCCACGTCCATGACGGCGTGATGACGAAATCGCCCGGCTCCATCATCGTCTTCTCTCCGGCGACCGCGGTGTAGGCACCGCTTCCTTCGACGATGAAACGCAGCGCAGATGCGACATGACGGTGAGCAGGAGCGATCTCGCCGGGCAGAATGATCTGAAGGCCCGCAAACAGGCTGGGGGTGATACGCGATTGACCCCGCAACCCCGGATTCTCCAGGATCATGACCCTGCGCTCGGCCTCCTCTGTCGAAATGATGTCGCATGCTTCCATCAGATAGGGCCTGATGGCGGCATAGCTCCAATGCGCAGGAAGGGCGTTCGGCTTGGGCTGGTCGGGCACAAGGCCATGGAGAACGCGCCACAAGGGCGCAAGATTTTGAGCGTTCGCCTTGTCGTAAAACGGCATCCGACCCGCTTCGGCTTTCCGGTTGACGGTCGATACGATCCCGTCGTCATGCGGAAAATTGGTGGAAGTCATTGGACCGCAAATTCCTTCTTAGAAACTTGTTCTCATATGCACACGACATAAGAGCGCTGTCAAGTCGAGGCGTGGGAATTTGTCAAGAAAGATGCGCACTGTGAGAAGTTGCGCGTCTGGGATTGTGACATGCCCTTTTCGTCATATACAAGGGCCGCAAACTCAGGCGGGACGACGAGACGAATAACATGGCAGCAGAACAAAACACCCAAGTTAAGTCAGCCGATCGGGTGCTCGACCTTTTCGAGCTTCTATCGAGGTCGAGCCGCGGCGTGTCCCACAGCAACATCGCGGATAGACTCGGCATCCCGAAAAGCAGCCTCACCCCCTTGCTCCGCAACATGGTCCTGCGCGGCTATGTCATTCTGGGCGCGGACGGCCGCTCCTATCAGCTTGGTCCCCAGCTCCTGAAGCTGGTCCGAATCGGCCGCATCGCCAGCGATCTGGCAAAGGAAGCGACATCGTTCCTCCAGCAGGCGACCCGTGAGATCGGGGAAACCAGCGCATTCAACCAGCTCCACGACGATCAGCAGGAGGTTGTCGCGACCGTCACGGGCCGTCATCGCCTTACCACCCATATGAAGGTCGGCGAGGTGGCGCCCCTTTATGCCACGTCGGGCGGCAAGGCCATGCTGGCGCTGATGCCGGAGGATTACAGGAACGATTATTATAAGCGAGTGCAACTGGAAGCCTCAACGGAATCGACGATCGTTCGGCGGGCGGCTCTGGAAAAGCAGCTTGAGGAAGTAAGAAAAACCGGTGTTGCCTATTCGTTCGAGGAATGGACTTCGGGGATCGTCGGGGTGGGCGTCGCTGTAGCGGGTCCAGACGATTTCCCGATAGGATCAATAAACTTCGCAATCCCCGCCGCCCGCTACAATGAGGAGCTTGGAAAGAACGCCGCGCGCGCGCTCAAGCGGTGCGCTGCGGATATGGGCCGGCTGTTTGACGATTTCGGCGGAGGTTTTGCCAAGCGAAGCGATTGATCCCGCTCACCAGGAGAACTGTCGCCTTGGCGGTGGTGTACGCACCCGGACAGAACAAGCCGCGCCCTCGCCATTTCTGACGATTCATCAGCATATGTGCTCAGCTTCTCAAGCGGACATCGACCT
Source organism: Sphingobium sp. JS3065 (assembly GCF_026427355.1). NCBI lineage: Bacteria > Pseudomonadati > Pseudomonadota > Alphaproteobacteria > Sphingomonadales > Sphingobiaceae > Sphingobium > Sphingobium sp. JS3065. The sequence goes on along the minus strand of NZ_CP102665.1, from coordinate 105,223 downwards.
CTGCGGTCCCGATATTGGCGATGCTGCAGCTCATGCGGTCTCCGGGTTCGACCGGCCCTACTCCCTCGGGCGTTCCGGTAAATATGAGATCACCCGGGCTTAATGAATAATAGCTGCTCGCGTAGCTGATAAGCTTTTGCACGTTGAAGATCAGATCGCGTAATCGCCCTCTACCAACCTACGAGATTGTCGTTGAAGCGGCCGATCTTCATTTGCCCTTATATCCTGTCAATCGCGGCCTGAGCGCCTTCTTCATCATGAATATGCCAGGTGCTCGTCTATGGGGATTTGACGATGCTCTCTCCACAAACCCAGCTTCTCTTGAACGACGCGATCAGAAGCGCCGAACAGGACCGCCTCTTCGGACGCTTCGTGGCTTGCCATGGACCAACTGGGCACAACGAAGATGTCGCCCTTGGTCCAGTCTATCGATTGCCCGCCAACGATCGATCGTCCGGCGCCTTCCGCGACGACGAACACCGTTCCATCTGTCGAACGGTAATTTTGTGTTTTAAAGCCCTTCGGGAGAAGTTGCATCCACGTGGCGATGGTGGCGATCGCCCAGTCCCCATTGACCGGATTGGCATAGCGAAGACGAAAGCCGAAATGGGGGTCGTCGGCCGTGTCCCTGGTTAGGCCATGAAGCGCCTCGCGCGCCTTGGCGTAGGGATAGTTGAATAGAGGCGACGTGGCCCGATTGCGATCGCAGCCGACCGGCAGCATGTTCATGCCGAACGTGGAGTTGGAAGCACCAGTCGTCCGCTCAGCCGGGGCGGCGTGTTCTGATTGGTCCTGGCGGAAACCGGCGTCGAGCAGATTGACGATGTGCACGTCGAGTCCGTCCATCCACACGACCGGCCCCGACCCTTCATTCCCATGTTCGTGCCAGGTCCAGGAAGGGGTGACGACAAAGTCGCCCGGTTCCATGTACGTCCGCTCGCCATCGACGGAGGTCCACCCACCTGTTCCCTCCATCACGAACCGGAGGGCTGCCGCCGTGTGCCGGTGCCGGCGTGCATATTCGCCCGGTTGGATGATCTGCAACCCGGCATAGAGGCTGCGCGTGATCTTGGCCTCCCCCGGCATGCCCGCATTTTCGAGCATGAGCACCCGCCGCTCGGCTTCCTCCGTGCCGATCAGGGACGATGCCTCGATAAGAAACGGCCGGACCTCGTCATACCGCCAGATGGACGCCCGGGCGGGAGATTCCGGTTGTGCCGGCACCAATCGCGCAAGCGCGAGCCAGAGGGGAGACAGACCGTGGGGATCGGCCCGCTCATAGAATGCGGCCAGCTTCTGCTGCCGGTCCGTCGCCGATGGGGCAGACTCTTGCATGGCCTAGCTGGTCCGCGCCTGTTCTAGCTCGCGTGACGGCGCGGCGGCGCCGGCTCGGTCGTCTTTTCCCTTGCGATCATGCGGCACCATCCCGTTCAGATCAGCCTTGATGTAAAGCGCGGTGAACTTCGAGTAGAAACGCGCCGCCGGGAAGCCGCCGCCGAGTACATAAAAATTCTCTTGTGCCGTGGGCGCATACATGTTGCGCAGCTCACGGTCTTCGCCAATGCCCCAGATCGGGCCCAGCTTGTCCGCCACGGCATCGCCGAACAGCTTGCGGACCTGCTCCTGAAGCGGCTGATAACCCGTCGCGAACACAACTATCTCTGCGTCAAGGGTGCTGCCGTCGCTCAAGACGACCTGCGCTTCGGTAAGGCGTTCGACACCGACGCCCGGCCTGACCTGGATCCTGCCCTCGACAATCATGTCCGACGCGCCGATGTTCAGATAATAGCCGGCGTGATAGCGCAGCAATTTGAGATAGAAGCCGCTATCGTCTTCGCCATTGTCCAACAGGAAGCCGACTTTGCGCAACCCGTCCAGCAATTCGCTGTCCGCCTCCTGGATTGACCGGCTCAGCGGCTGGTGCAATCGGGCAAGCAGAGGATAGGGCACCGCTGCGCCGATCATGTCGGTATCCACGATCGGCCGCACGCCGTCATTGTCACGGTATAATTGATAGACGCGCTGGCCACTCGGCTCCAGGCTCAGCACCGTGATCGATGACCGCTGGATCATCGTCACATCCGCGCCGCGCGAGCAAAAATTCTGGGCGATGTCGTGCGCGCTCGTGCCGGCGCCGACGACCACGACTTTTTTCCCATCCACATCGATATCGTCGAACGGCTGACTCGAATGAAGCAGGGTGCCGCGAAAGTCATCCAGACCCGGAATATTGGGCATGCGCGGCAAACCGGCCACGCCCATCGCGCTGACGATGTGCCGTGGCTTCATGATGCGGGTGCTGCCGTCGGCCAGTTGCAACCTCACCGTCCACACGCGCTCGACGGGATCGAACTCTGCATCCTGGAAACTGGTGCTGGTCCAGATGTCGAGGTCCATGGCCTTGGCATAGAATTCCAGCCAGTCCGCCACCTTGTCCTTCGGCAGATAGGTCGGCCAGTTTTCAGGAAAAGGAAGATATGGGAAGTGATTCATGCTGATGTCGTTGTGGAGTTTCAGCGTGCGATACCGCTTGCGCCATGTATCGCCCACCGCCGCAGCGCGCTCGACGATCAACGTCTTGACATCGAGTTGACGCAGGCGCGCGCCGAGCATCAGACCGGCCTGACCGGCGCCCACGATGATGACGTCGGGATCGCCCTCCTCACCGGTGCCTATAGCCCCACGGTTCTCCTCCGGATATTCGCGCAGCCGATTGCGACCTGCGGTTTCCGGGAAGGCCTTCAGGTCTCTCATGCTGGTGAACATGGTGAAGGCGCGCGGCGAGTCCGACCCATGCTCGGGGCGGACCAATCTCACATGACCGCGCCCGAACGCTATCTCCGTCTCGAAGGTGAAAAAGAAATCGAGCGTCTGCGCGATGTCGGCCAGCATGCTTACATAGGGCGCACCCTCGACACGCAGATTGTGGGGCGGACTTCGGTGCAAAGTCTCGCCCAGCCAGCTACGTATCTCAGCAGTTCCGTGAACGGTCGTGAATTTCCAGTCGAACGTCAGCAAATCCCGCCAATAGCCGTCGGGCTTCAAAAGGGCCGCAGCGCGATCATAGTCGCCCTCCGCCAGCGCTTGTTCCAGCGTCTGTAACCAGCTTTCAGCACCATGCCGAAGCTCCGACGGCGACAAAGCATCCCAACCTGACAAAGACCTACTCCTGATTTGCGAGCCACGCAGAGGGTTCCTGGTTGAGAGCCGCCGGCCGGATTCGGCCACGAGACCTCACTGAGGCCAAGCATCTGATACGGATCAACATAGCTACCCTTCTCTCTTGGATATTATATGCCGAACATGTTCATACACAAGAACGCTTATTCGGAAAATTTATATTGTCAATTATTTTTCATAAAATTAGACTTGTCGACTCACGCTCCGCTGCGGATCGTTGGATCGCGCATGAAGCGAAGCTCGCTATCTATTGTCGTAAAAGCCAGGCTGATGTCACGGTAGCTACACTGTCGGAAGAAGGCGTCTGAGCATATTCGACGAACTGCGCAAAATGGCGGAGACTACATTTTTTTCACGTACCGCCCCTTATTTAGATGTCGGCTCCGCCAGCCGGAGCGAAGCGTTTGCCGCGATTTCCGGTCGGTTGGAGATTATTATAGCAGTCAATTATATTGACATATGTGCGCGCCAGCTTTTAGCTGCAACGGATAGCGACGGAATTTCAGATCGCAAAAAGTCGAATGAGAGGATTGGCTATGGCATTGATCGGCGACCTTCGGGCGTACCCCCATTTCCCCGGATTCGATCCTCTCACGCCGGGGCAACTGGAAGATCCATTTGCCGAGCTTGCTCAGGCCCGCGCGGAGCAGCCGGTCTTTTATATGGAAAAATACGGCATGTGGGTCGTCACGCGGCACGAAGATGTATGGGCCGCCTATAAGGATCAAGCCAGCTTTTCCAATGCCGTCGCACATCAGCCACGCTGTCCGAGACCCCAATCGATCCTGGATCGGAAAGGTGATTGGGCGCTCCCGGTAGATGGCAATCTCAACACCATCGATCAGCCGACGCACATGCCGCTCAAGCGCGTCTGGAAAACCGCTCTGGACCGTGCGGTCGACGGCATCGGCCCCTGGCTGGACCGCAGGATCGAGGAGCTGGTTTCCGCGTTCGAAGATCGCGGTGAGGCCGATCTTGTAGAGGTTCTCACCTGGCCATTGACCGTGAGCACCGTGGCCCACCTGATCGGCGCCGCCGACGAGGATGCGGAGAAATTCAAGGGGTGGGCCGAAGGGTGGTTCGAGCTGACCGGCTCGTCGGCACTCTCTCCCGAACATGCCGAGGCCTGCTGGCATGGTTTTGTCGATTTCGAGGAATATATCGAACGGCTCATTGCCGACAGGCGCCGGGAGCCGCGAGATGATTTCGCGTCCTTCCTCATCGCCGAGCAGGTCAAGGGCGCCCCGATAAGCGACCGGGAGATCGTGACGAACACCATCGGCGTGGTGGCGGCCGGCAGCGATACTACTGCCAACGCTATCGGTCAGATGATGCACCTCCTGCTCAGCAGCCCTGATCGATTGCAGGATGTTCGCGCCCTTCCGGAACTGCGCGCCAATGTGATCGAAGAGACGCTGCGGTTGCGAGGGCCGGTTCGCTGCGAAATCCGGACAACCGCACGCGATGTCACGCTTTCAGGAGTGACTATTCCCCAAGGCGCGATGGTTTGCCTTCACCTGGGGTCCGCCTCGCGCGATGAATCGCTGTTTGATCGGGCCGATGAATTTGATCCCCGCCGCGAGCGCCTGAGCCGGCACATGGCCTTCGGTGCACTCAGCCGAGTGTGCATCGGCGCGCCGCTGGCCAGGCTAGAGATGCGGAAGACGTTGGACGTGGTGATCGACCGCTTTCCCAGGTTGCGGCTGGCGGACGATCAGGCGCCGCTCAGATACACAGAAAGCCTGGTCGTTCCTTCTCTGCGAAGCCTCAAGGTCAAATGGTGATGTCCGTCACCCTTGAAACGGGGCACATGTCGCTTTCCAGGCGTGGAGAAACGCCATTTGCAGGCTCCAGGAACTGAATCCGAGATCTCCGGCTAAGTCCTCATTTTCCCGGAGGGCGGCGCGCTTAGTGCGGGGATGGCGATACCGCCGTTGATCTGAAGATTTTCGCCGGTCATGAAGCAGTGATCGCCCGCCAGCCATGCGGCCGCGTCCGCCACATCCCGGGCCGTACCGATCCGGCCAAGCGGGATCATGTCGCATATCTCCTCTCGAGCCGTGCGATCCTGCATGATCTCGCTTGCCATGGGCGCATCCAGGGTGGCGCCGGGCGACAGGCTGTTGACGCGGATATTTCTGTGCCCAAAATCGAACGCGGCCGATCGCACCAGCATATCGCCTGCCGCCTTGGAAGCCATATAGGCGGCATGATCGGGCAGAAGTGCCTGGGACGTGACAGAGGAGATCTGGATGATCGAGCCGCCACTACTCTCCATGGCGCGGATCATCGCCTGCAGGAATTGAAACGTCCCGATGAACTGGGTCTTCACCACGGCATCCAGCTCTGCCCGTGTCACCTCAAGGAAAGGCCGAACAAGATTCGCCCCCACCGCATTGACCGCAACGTCGACATGGCCGTAACGCTCAATCGCAAATCGGGTGAGATCCTCAAGATCCTCTTCCAATGTGATGTCGCATCGCCGCGTCAGAACGCCCAATTCGCGACCCGTCCGATCGACATCCGCTTCGTTGCGACCCGCGACGATGACGTCAGCGCCCAACTCCATAAAATGTTGCGCTATCGCGCGACCGATATTCGCCTGCGATACGCCGATGACGATGGCCGTTTTACCCTTCAAGTCGCTCATTGGTGCACTGCCTCATTCAATTCGATCGGCCGGGCGATGAAACTGGCGCTTTGTCGTAAGAGGTTCGTCCAGAATATATATCTCAGGCTGGGCGAGAAACACAGACGCCGTCGCTCACACGCGACAGTCATACAGAATCATTATGTCACCCGCCTGATTGTTCAATCTGAGCCCTGGGCCTTGTTGCCGGAGTGTCCGGGCGCTTGTGTGCCCGGCGCCACCTGTTGTTGAATTCAAGCAGGCCAGCTCCCTTCGAGAGGGGGACCCATATGGGCACCGGCGCCCTGTTGCGGCTTGCGGTCGGAGAGGATGGGGATGACGTCGCGGATGGCGCGGCGGATGCGGGTTTCCGGATCGGTCCACACGTCGAGTATGTAGCTGCCCTCGGCCGCGATCGCGCGCTCCAGGGCGGCGGGCAGGTCGGCCGGGTTGGTGACCCGCTCGCCCTCGACGCCCTGCGCCTTGGCCAGCGCCACGAAGTCGGTGCTTTCGGGCAGGTCCACCCACGGGTTCTGGATGCCCCACAGGCTCATGCCCTGGCGGTTGGCATAGAGGCAGTGATTATTGTCGATGATCACGATCAGCTTGATCTTGCGCTCGGCCAGCGTGGAAAGCTCCATGCAGTCATAGTAGAAGCCGCCGTCGCCATGATAGCTCACCACCGTCCGTTCAGGCGCCGCCAGCTTGGCCCCGATGGCGATGGGCAGGCCTGCGCCCAGCGACATGTAGCGCGAACCGAGCGGCATCGGGGTGACATTCTTGTAGTGGAAGGAGCGGTACAGCATGAAGGCCTGTCCGCCGCTGTCGCCGACGACGAGCGAGTTGTCGGGCAGCAGCTTGGACATCTGGTCGATCAGATAATATTGATTGACCTTCTTCTCCGATCCGCCGTCGCTGCACAGCTGCGCATGATAATCATACCATGACTGCTTGGATGCCGCGATGGCGTCGAGATCGGCCGCGCCGGCCCCCGGGGCGATGCTGTTCTTCTCGACGCTGTCGAGCAGTTGCTGGAGGACGATCCTGGCATGACCGGTGACGCCCAGGGTCGGCTGGAAGATCTTGCCGAGCTGGTTGGGATCGACATCGATCTGGATGACGTTCTTTGGCTTTTCGATGTTCCAGGCGCCGGTGGTCATCTGCGAGAAGGTGGTGCCAATGGCGATCCAGAGATCCGATTTCTGCACCAGTTCGTTGGCGCTGACCCAACCGAACGAGCCGACCACGCCCGCGAACAGGGGATGCTCGTCGGAAATGGCGCCACGGCCGCCCCAGGATGTCGACACCACGGGGATCTGCAAGGCTTCGGCAAAGGCCTGGAGTTCCGCAGTCGCGTCGGCGAGATGAATGCCGCCGCCCACGAAGAGTACGGGTGCGCTGGCCTTGCCGATCATGTCGAGGATGCGCAAGATCGTCGCCTCCGACGCGGCGGGCGGTTCGGGCAGGGTCAGCGGTTCCGCGACGCAGGCGGTCTCATGGGTCAGCGCCTGGAAGGCGATGTCGAGGACCGCCGAGCCCGGACGGCCGGTGCTGGCCGCCAGAACCGCCTGGCGCACCGCGAGCGGCAGGTCATCGGCGATGACCGCCTTGCGGGCCTGCTTGGCGATCGGCTTGAAGGCGGGCAACAGCTCGGCTGAATCCTGCAGCCCTTCGCGAAAGTCCAGAGAACTGTCCAGGTTGACGTCCATCATGAAGAAAGGCGTGCTGTCGGTCTTCGCTGCATAGACCACCGGGCTTGCGTGCAGCGCGCCGACGCAGTGGAACAGGCAGGCCGATGCCGCCCGGCCCTTGACCCGGTTGTAGCCATAGGAAATCCACGCGCCAGACAGTTCCGTGCGCGCATTCATGTTCGCCATGCCGCTCGTCGCAACATGATGGATCACCGCGCCCGTGCCACCACCCGAATAGCCGATCACCAGCTCCACGTTCGACGCATGAAGCGCCTCAACAACCGCCTGTCCACCCGATCGCGCCTCCTGGAAATGACCCATCGCCCGGTCGCTGGCAGCACCATCCACCTTGTCGTCTTTCACGGCATCTCTCCACGCTTAGCTGATTGCCCTCCATCAGAATGGCAATTAACTTGAATGTCAAGTTTATGGCGTATTTTCCTTTGGGAAACGGCATTCGGCCGAACCTGACGCTGCCTCCCCAGCCAAGGCCGAGGTATATTTTCAAGGCGCTAGGCCTCGCAGCCAACATGGCCTGCCTTCTCATTCAGGCATGACCGTGTTAGAAACCTCCCCAAGCTTGCGAAACTCAACCAAATGTCTATTTTCTTGCTAACGTCCAACTTGAGAAAGTGCCTCTTTTGTCTCTGATCTCGATCCTCACGAAACGAATCAACTGGTTTCATGACGCTTTCCAGCAGGCGCTCGAGGCCAATGACGGCCCCTCTTTGACGCGGGCGGAGGCTCTCGTCATTGCCAATATGGCGGCCGGCGAAACGAAGGCCAGCAACATCGCTCGTAATTTGGGCGTGTCCCGGCAGGCGGTCAGCCAAATTTTGGCTGAACTCAGCCAGCGTGACATCATAGTCGTAACTGAAAACCCGGAAGACCGCCGATCGCGCGTCGCTCGGCTCAAGCAGGATCTGGATGACGAGGAGGATCTATGCGCCCGGATCTTTAAGGCCCTTGAAGCGGAATTGGAGGGGAGGATTGGGGCACGCCGGATGAAGGCGTTCCATGAGGCTCTGGAGGGGGCCTGGGGCGAGCCGCCCATTTTGAAGGCGCTGCCCGCTTCAACCCAGCAGAATGCACCCAAGCAGCCCGGCTCAACAAAAGCTTCTTCTTCCAAGCGCGTTAAAGCCGAGGCCTTAGAAGGTTAGAGCAAGCGCTATACAGTTCTGCTTTATGTGTCTTGAGAGCATTTTGATCGATATAGGCCTAATTCGTGGCTGAGACCCGCGATTACCGGAGGCTATTCAGCTTGAATTATACGGTCATGGGGCTGGTGACGTGACCTCCTGATTTTCCTCTTTGAACTGACTTGCAAGCCCGATGTGCGTTGCCGCCTTCGCCATTACCGGCAGTCATGGTCATCGTCCTACCGACGGCTGCCAGCGTTCAAAACGGAGATAAGGCTGATCCTTGGATGCATCGGTTCGGCCAATTATCTGCCGTTGGAAAGGGACTTGAATGATCAAGACAGAGAGGTTTGGAGCGGTACTGACGATTTTTCTGGATAGACCGGAACAACGCAATGCGATGTCGGATGCGGTGGTATCGTCTTTAATCGAGACCGTTCGCGATGCAGACCATGATGATGACCTTGGAGCGATCATCCTGACGGGAACAGGGCGGGGCTTTTGCGCCGGTAGCGATTTGACGGGTCTTGCCGCTATGTCGCCGGCCGACCGCCAGCGCTTTGAGGCTGATTCCGGCCAAGTGGCCCGAATGATCGGGCAAAGCGCCAAGCCTGTGATAGCCGCGGTGCATGGATTTGCGATCGGGGGTGGGCTTACGCTGGCGGCGAGTTGCGATATCGTCATCACCGACGCCGCCGCGAAGTGGAGCATGCCCGAAGTGCCGATAGGGCTCTTCCCCGCCTGGGGAATCGGCGCCATAATCAGTCGCATCGGCGTTCCCGCCGCGCGGCGCCTGTGCTGGGGGATCGACACTCTTTCCGGGACTGAGGCGCAAGCCTGCGGGCTTGCAGACCTTGTGGAGGATCGCCCTCTTGAAGCTGCTATCGTTCTAGCCGAGCGGCTTGCCGCCCTGCCGCGATGGCAGGCGGGTGCCGTGAAGACCTTCTTCAGCAGCTTCGTGCCTGAAGAACGGCTCGACATCGAAGCGAACCGCCTGTTTTTGAACGCAACGACTTCGCCCGTAGCCGAGAAGAGCTTCACCCGTTTCGGAGGCAAGACGTGAAGGTCTTTGCAAGGTCTTTGCACCCCCCCCTATTCGCGACGAACCTGCATACTCCCTCCGCTTGGCGGCGATGGGATTGTCGATGCGATAAGCCATTGGCTGCACATGAACTGCAGGCCCGTGAGGAGTGGACGGACGCGGACTCTAACATTGACCTTGGCCGGACCTCTCGTCAACCCTTGAGTGTGCACAACCCTGACGACGGTGTCGCCATCGCCTTCCAGCTATGGTGTGAGCCGGATAAGCGAAGCCTTGCGTCCGTAGTCAGCGCGCACATGAACCGCTGACGGCTCTCACTTTGTCCATTTGCCGACGAAAGTTTGCACTCGACACTCGGCGAAGCAAAAGCTTATTTTGCCAATGCTATTGGATTAAATGCACAAAATTTATTATATTACAATCGTTTATATCATAATTAGGTCTATCATCGAGGCGGCAGGCTCACCCGTCATCGCGACCAATATATGAAAGTAAATTGACAGTTATCGCTGTAAGGTATTAATTGGGAGTCGAAAGCGACAGGAGAGTTCAGCACGTGGGTATCGAGACAATAGAAACCACATCCAGCGACCGGGCGATGGGTCATTTCCAGGAGGCGCGATCGGGTGGACAGGCGGTTGTTGAGGCGCTTCATGCGTCGAACGTGGAGCTGGTGATCGGCTATTCGGGTGGTGGCACGGGCGCGGTGATCCATCATGTTGCGACGAGCGGCATGGCGAACATGAATGCGCGCACGGAACTGTCTGGCGCGTGGATTTCCTATGGCTACAACCGGGTCAAGGGCCGGGCGGCATCGGCCTGCCTGTTCCACTGCGTCGGCGCGCTGCACGCAAGCCCGGTGGTCTATGCAGCGAAGACCGACAGCACGCCTTTCTTCATGATGGACGTCAACCTGGACAGTTCTCTGGACTTTCGCGAAGGGCTGCAGGATTCAGCCGAGCTGTTGCCCGCCTTCAAGCCGATCGCCAAGCAGGCCCGCAAGGCGGTCATCGCCGATGACCTGCCGCTCGCGGTGCGCCAGGCGGTTCTGGCGGCCAGCACCGGCCGTCCGGGCTCGGCGGTCCTCGACATCGCCTTCCAGGCGCTGACCCATGAGACCGCCTGCGTCGCGGAACCGCTGACCCTGCCCGAACCGCCCGCCGCGTCGGAGGCGACGATCTTGCGCATCCTCGACATGATCGGCAAGGCCAGCGCACCCGTACTCTTCGTGGGCGGCGGCATTCATCTCGCCGACGCGACTGCGGAACTCCAGGCCTTTGCCGAAGCCTTGCAGATCCCCGTGGTGTCGACATCCTGGGGCGGCCGTGGCGCCATTTCCGACGAGCATCCCCTGTTCGCGGGCGTGGTCGGCTCGTTCGGTTGGGTCAGCGCCAACGAACTGGTGCAGAAATCGGATCTCTGGATCGCCATTGGCACCACCTTCTCGCAGATGACCACCGGCGCCTGGAACATCGAAAAGCCAAAGAACGTCATCCAGATCGATGTCGATCCCAACCAGCTCGGCAAGATCTTCCAGCCGACCCTGGGCGTCACCGGTCATGCCAGGATCGTCCTCCAGCAACTGCTCGACAGCGTCGAGAAGAACAGCATCGCCCCGGGGGCCGGCGCGGCCGATCTCGACGCCATCGCGGCATCCAAGCAGTCATGGTATGATTATCATGCGCAGCTGTGCAGCGACGGCGGATCGGAGAAGAAGGTCAATCAATATTATCTGATCGACCAGATGTCCAAGCTGCTGCCCGACAACTCGCTCGTCGTCGGCGACAGCGGCGGACAGGCCTTCATGCTGTACCGCTCCTTCCACTACAAGAATGTCACCCCGATGCCGCTCGGTTCGCGCTACATGTCGCTGGGCGCAGGCCTGCCCATCGCCATCGGGGCCAAGCTGGCGGCGCCTGAACGGACGGTGGTGAGCTATCATGGCGACGGCGGCTTCTACTATGACTGCATGGAGCTTTCCACGCTGGCCGAGCGCAAGATCAAGCTGATCGTGATCATCGACAATAATCACTGCCTCTATGCCAACCGCCAGGGCATGAGCCTGTGGGGCATCCAGAACCCGTGGGTGGACCTGCCCGAAAGCACCGACTTCGTGGCGCTGGCCAAGGCGCAGGGCGTCGAGGGCGAGCGGGTCACCAACCCGGCCGACCTGCCCGCCGCCCTGGAGCGCGCGATCGCGGCCGAGGGCAGCTACATACTCGACGTGTGGACCGATCCGGAAACCCGCATCCGCCGCGCCATCCGCGACGTCATCCCCATCCTCTCCGACCGCAAGCCGCAACAGGGCGCCGGTGCCCATATGGGTCCCCCCCTCGAAGGGAGCTGGCCCGCTTGAATTCAACAACAGGTGGCGCCGGGCACACAAGCGCCCGGACACTTCGGCAGGCTGGGCCGCAACGTTATCCAAGACGGGCAAGACCCCGCCGCTACTATATATGGCTGCGCATGAACGCAGCCAGGAGAGGTTGAAATGGAAGCCGCGACATTCGAGGCGACATGTGATTATCTGGTTTTGGGCGGCGGTTCGGCGGGTTGCGTGCTCGCCAGCCGCCTGAGCGAACAAGTTTCCGCCGACGTTATCCTTGTGGAAGCGGGCCATGCTCCCGGCCCCGATGCGGACGGCGCGGTCGTGCGGGACGCACGCGTCCGCACCATGGGCAACCCACGGCTATTCTGGCCGAACATGATCGCCAAGACCAACGCATCGGGGCCAGGCCTGCCGCTGCTGGCGGCGCGCGTTCTGGGCGGTGGATCGTCGATCAACGGCATGCACGCCCTGCGCGGCCTCGTGTCCGACTATGACGAGTGGCGGCAATTGGGCGTGACGGGCTGGAGCTGGGAAGAGGTGCTGCCTTTTTTCAAGAAGCTGGAAACCGATCATGACTTTGACGGGGAAGATCATGGCCGCGACGGTCCCTTGCACCTCCGGCGCGTCGATTCCACGAAATGGAGCGGCCTGAGCCAGGCGATCGCCACCGCGCTGGAGGGTCGGGGGATCAAGGAAATTCCCGACTTCAACATCGAACAGGGCGACGGCTATGGCGCCGTGCCCCTCAACGCGGACGGTCCGCAACGGCAATCGGCGGCCGACGCCTATCTTACGCCGCAGGTCAGGGCGCGCCCTAACCTGTCGATCCGCACCGAGACGACCGGGCAGCGGCTCCTGTTCGACGGGCGACGCGTCGTCGGCGCTGAGGTCGAGCAGAATGGGCGCGTGACCCGGATCATGGCTGCCGAGACGATCGTCTGCATGGGAGCGATCCACTCGCCTGCTTTCCTGATGAAGTCGGGGATCGGCCCCGCGGCCGATTTGACAGCAGCGGGTATTCCCGTCGTTGCGGACCGGCGCGGTGTCGGCACGAACCTGATCAATCACCCCTTCCTGACCATCGGCGCCCATCTCAAGCCCGAGGGGCGGCAGACCCGTGCGGTACCCCACCCCTGCCCCATGCTGGTCCGCTATTCGTCCAAGGTGCCGGGCTGCCCACCGACCGACATGATGCTGGACGTGTGGGAACGCACACCGAACCAGTTGAACTGGGATCCCCTTGCCGCTCAGGTGGCGAACCTGATGATCCTCCTCAACAAAGTCTATTCGACCGGCTCCGTAAGGATTGAGCCCGCGGGCAATCTGGACGTAAACTTCAATTTTCTGAGCGATCAGCGCGACATGGACCGCATGATCGGCAGCCTGCACTTCGTCGCGAACCTCGTGAATGCAGCGCCGGTGGCCAGGCTGGTGAACCTCAGCTTCCTTCCCAACTACGCTTCGCCGCTGGTTTTCAAGCTCATGCAGAATGACTGGCAGGCACAGATGCTCAGCGTCGCGGGCGCAATCGGACTGTCCGCCCCCGGCCCGCTCCGCGACCGCTTCCTTGCCAAGGCGGGACGCGACCTGAAGGAGATCATCGACGATCCGGAGGCTGTGAGAACGCAGGTGGCCCAGTCCACCCTCGCTGGCGGGCATTCCGCCGGAACCTGCCGCATGGGCGATCCGGGCCAGGACACCACCGTCACCGACTCGCGCTGCCGCGTGGTCGGCGTGGACGGGCTGCGCGTCGTCGACACCTCCATCTTCCCCACCCTCATGGCGGCAGGAACGAATATCCCAGTGATGATGGCCGCTGAAAAGGCCTCAAACATGATCCTGGAGGACGATCGCGCATGAGCAACGACCTATCTCTGCGCTTTGCGCCACATCTGGGATATATCACCCAGACCGAACCGCTTTTCCGGCAAAGCGTCGGAACCATCAACCCGGCCGATCATATCGCCTTCGCCGCGCAACAGGGATTTGCCGGGATCTTCGACCCCTGGATGATCAGCCGTCCGGAAGCGGAGATCGAGGACCTGATCTCGGCCCTGCGCCAGCATGACCTGGAAAGCGGAGGTATCACCTACGCTCCTTTCGATGTCATGTTCACCGCGCTTTTCGCGCGCGATGGGCGATCGGCCTGGACCGAAATCGAACGGAATCTGGATCGTTCGATTGCCCTGGCGAACAGGGTCGGCAGCAAGACGGTTGAAGTGGTTCTGCAAGGAACGCCCGATCTCCCCTGGCTTGAACAGGAAAAGGCAGCCGCCGAGCATATGCGACGGGCGGGCGACCGCGCGGCTGCCGCCGGTTTGGTCATCGGGATCGAACATATGATCGCGCTTCCTAACCTGCTGCTGAGGACGACGGAGGCGGCGGTCAGCTTCCTGGAGAAGACCGGACATCCGGCTGTGCGCCTGATATTCGACACCGGCCATGTCCAGGATATGGATGGCGACATTCACGCGGCCTGGGAATTGGCGCGCGACTATGTTTCCACGGTGCAACTGGCCGACATGCCTGGACGGATCGCACCCGGAACAGGAACGCTCGATCTGGTCCGCTTCCTGGCGCAAGCCGTCCGGGACGGCAAAGCGGACGGTCTGATCGAACTAGAGCATGGCTGGACGGAAGCATCTGCCGCAGCCGAGCATTCAGGCATCGCCGCGCTCCGGCGAATGGAAGTTGAGGTCGGCCTCGCGCTTGAGAGCGCCGATACGAAATAGACCAGATCACAGGCCTGCGATTGACCACGAGAGACCGGAAGATATGGAACAGATGATGAGATTTGATGGGCGGGTCGCCTTGGTGACCGGCGGCGGCCGGGGCATGGGGCGCGCGCACTGCCACCTCCTGGCTGAACGTGGCGCGAAGGTCGTGGTCAATGATTTCGGCGTCGCGATGGACGGCGTCGTCGCTGTGGACACGCCGGCTGCAACCGTAGCCGGCGAAATCGTGAACGCGGGTGGCGAGGCCATTGCCGATCACAATGATGTCTCAACGCCCGAGGGCGCCCAGGCGATGGTCCATGCGGCTGTTGAAAAATGGGGCCGTATCGACATCGTCGTGCATAACGCCGGCATCGTGCGCTTCGCGCCCTTCGGCGAGATGAGCTACGAAGATTACCGCAGCGTGATGTCTGTCCATCTGGATGGCGGGTTCCTGGTCAGCAGGGCAGCCTGGCCGCACATGATGGCGCAGAAATATGGCCGCATCGTCTTCATAACCTCGCAGGCCGCACTGGCCGGTCTTGAAAATAACGCCAATTACGGGGCGGCGAAGACCGGCCTGGTTGGATTGGCGCGCGGCATGGCCCTTGATGGCGCCCAGCACGGCATCAAGGTCAATTCGGTCGGCGTGTTGGCGCTCACGCGAATGATGGACGGATTCTTCGCGGATCCGGATGACGCGCGGCCCAGTATCGGGGCGGGGGGCGATGCAAAGGATTGGTGGCGCACTTATGTTCGCCCGGAACTCACATCGCCCGCCATCGGCTATCTCGCGCATGAGGAATGTCCGTTTACCGGCGAGATTTTCGACACGGCCGCAGGTCGCATCTGCCACGAATATTTCGCGATAACGGAAGGATTCATCGATTTGAACCTGACGATGGAGTCGATCAGAGACAATCTGGAGCAGCTTACCTCCCGCGCCGCAGGCACCAGGGATTTCTCCAACTCCGTCGATTTTCTGCAATATCAGCTCAATCGTCTGGCGCAGCAGCCGGGTGTGCCCCCGATACCGGCCAAATGATGCCGTAGGGGGAAACGCCGGTCCTTAAGAACAGCGTGTATGACACATTATTTTGCAGGTTTAGTTTGACGGAGAAACGGTAGTGAACAATCGTCTTGAAGGAAAAATCGCGGTCGTTACCGGCTTTGGCAGCGGCCTGGGCAGGGGATGCGCGCTGATGTTCGCGCAGCAGGGCGCAAAGGTTATCGGCTGTGACTTGAATACCGCTGGCGCCGAGGAAACGGTGGCGATGGCGCAGGCGCAGCAGTTGCAAATCGACAATCGCTCGCCGATCGATTTCCTCGACGAAGGTCAGATTAAGGACTTGATGGCCGATGTAGCCGACATTTATGGCGGCATCGACATTCTCGTGACTGCCGCCGGGCGCGCCGCATTCGGCCCAGTTGCGGACATGTCCCTCGCCGACTGGCGAACGACGATGACCGGTGAACTGGATATCGTCTTTCTGCCCGTGCGCGCCGTATGGCCGCATATGCAGAAGCGAGGCGGCGGGTCGATCATCAACTTCGCATCGGTTGCCGCCTGGGGCGGCGTCAAGGGCCTCCCCCAGGTCGCCCATGCAACTGGCAAGGGTGGGGTTCTCGCAATGACGCGGCAAATAGCGTTGGAAGGCGCGGTCCATAATATTCGGGCGAATTCGCTCTCTCCAGGCCTGGTGGTAACGCCCGCAACGCAGGGAGCCTTCGACAACATACCGGGCTTTGAAGACGCGATACGGGAGAAGACACTTCTCAATCGCTTCGGCAAGCCCGAAGACATCGCCTATGCCGCAGTCTATCTCGCATCGGACGAATCGTCCTGGGTTACAGGCACTGATATCATCATCGATGGCGGTGCCACCGCCTGGTAGTAAGATCGGTGACTTGCCGCGATGAAGACCGCCCATCGCGGCAAGTCGCCTGAGGCCGGCTCAGAAGCCTGCCCCTCAGGACTACGGCCCCTAACGGCTTCGGGTCTTCGTGATCCATCTTGCCAGAGCAGGTCGGGTCAGAACACAGTCCGGAGTGATCGACCCAAAAAATGAGTTCGCGTTCGCTAGCACAAGCCGAACGCTCGGCTGCGGACTGCTCACGATGAGTCATCGTGAGCGCTTAATGTGCTTCCGCCCACAAGGACAGAAGCACACTCACATTGCCGATATCAAAAACTCATCGGCCCGTCTGGCGCAGATCCCGAAATGACATCAATAGAGCTGCATCAGGACGAAGCCCGCTTCCCCAAACGGGCTTAGGAGTAAGGGTTTTCAATACCAGTCAGCTCCTGCCAGAGGCTGTAGAAATGCCTTATCTTGAGCTCCTGCTTCTTCGCGAACATCGTTCGTTTGAGCTGATTGTTCCGCACCCCACGCTGAATCGCGTTCATATTGACGATATCCTGCGAAAAGAAGGGACCGAAGAATGACAACTCGGTTGCCGCAGTGAAATCCTCGTCCGCGTCAAGAAGCCTCATCGTTGCCGAGGCAGGACGCTCGCCGCTCTCCGGCACCGGCGTCATCACCATGATGTCCATGATGCTTTGGTCCGGCGTATCTCCGTACGGGCGGAACCGGAGCGCTACACCCATGGATGCGCTGAACAGCTCCATATTCGGGAACAGGGTATAATAGAAGATGTCGATCAGTTCTGAATCCGACATCTCGTCGATGATCGGCCCTACAGCCGGAGCGAGTTGCTTGCGCAACGCGGCCGCATAGGCTTGCCGCCCGGAAAGGCCTTCAGGAACCGGTGGCAACGGCTCATCGTCTTCCAGCCTGCCCAGCGCCACTTCGAGAATCTTCTGTGTCGTGGGCGTCTCTGCCACCGCGTCGCTCGCCAACCCTTGTGCGACGATGCCGCGGGCGAAATTACCCCAAGCATCCTGGAACGAACAATCCTCGTTCACGACCTGTCCAAATTGTGGATGAGTATAGGGCGTATGCCAAGACTCCATGAAGGCTTCATGCAGCAGTTTCCAATTGCAGGGGAATATCTTGGCGACATGGACCGTCTTTACCCGATTGGAATAATCCATCCGCTCGAAGTGGCGTGAAAGACCTGCAAAATGCTCATCGAAGGGCTGAGCGTCCTTGTCGGGATTGATGAAGACAAACCCATCCCACAATCCTATCTGTACTTCGGGAAGCGAAAGATCCTTCTTCTCGGCACAGAATTCATTTTCATGGGGCATCATCGTGCACTTGCCGTTCAGGGTCCAGGTGAACCCATGGAACTGGCACTGCAGGAAGCGGACACGACCCGGCGTCTTGCGCAGCGGAACGCCGCGGTGCAGGCACGCATTAAAGTAACCTTTGACGGTGTCCGGGCCTGATCTGACGATCACGATCGAGAGATCGGCCACTTCATAGAGGAAGGTGTCACCCACCTCCGGAATATCTTCCTCGCGGCAGGCCAACTGCCACGTGCGCCGCCAGATGCGCTCCCGCTCTATTTCGGCCACTTCGCGGTCGAAGTACCAAGAGGTAGGAATAGCCGGGGGTCCAACATCGGTCTGACCTCGTTCCCGAAGGATCGAAGGAACCGGTCGACTGTCCCGGTCCAGCGCTTCATCATAGCTCGACGGCTGCCCTGCATGCCGGCGGATTGAAACCGTCTCATTCATAACTAACCTCTCGCACTATTTTATTATTCCGACGTTCCGCCAAGGTTGCTTGGCCGGGTCGCGCCTGAAGCCTTGGCAATCCAGTAGCAGAGCGCAGCATCGGCAGTTCGCAGCTTGCCCTCGATCCAGTTGCCATCATGATCGAAAACGCCCGTCGTGCCGTCTGGGGCAATCACCTCGACAAGCCCATCCTCACGTTTGCGGTAATTACCCTTCAAAATTGGATGGGTCAGCGATGGCATGGCAACGTCCTCTCCTTGCTTCCAGGCACTCGGGCCAATGTGTTCCTGGCCGATAATTTTGTCAAGAATATTGATCGTATTTTCTCGGTCGATACGGCGGCTCCTGGATTCCGGCGGCCGCTGGCCATGTCTAACATGCTGAATCAAAGCTGCGCTTCTTCGATTGAACGATCGCGGCAGAGTGAAAAATCGGCGCCCCGGATAATCAGCCATATTGCAGCACCTTGCCCAACCATTAAATGCAAGCAAATTGACATTTGAGGATGGAAGTCCTCTCGGCCCCCCCCTGTATAAGCGTCCACATTCAGGCTGGCACAGACCAGGAGCGCTTCGGGGTTCCCCTGCGCTCCTGCGTGATTTGCCCGTTGCGCGGACGAAAGCCGGAATGCGGCCGCGTATAAAAAATCTGGAACGAGGGGGATAGCGATGTGCAGATGCGCCGGATCGAGCCTGCTTTCCATCATCGCACGGTGTTCCCCGCGTCGATGATCGGCGGGTGCTGAGCGGCATCCTGTTTGTGTTCCGCAATGGTTTGCGATGGCGGGATGCGCCACGGGCTTACGGACCGCATAAGACGATCTACAACCGCTTCATTCGCTGGAGCCGATTGGGTGTGTTCAACCACATTTTGGCAGAACTGGCCAAGCAAGGCGAGGAGGGCTGACCACAGGCTGCATGTGGTGTGTGACGGCAAAGGCCGGCCTGTGCTCCTGCATCTTACAGAAGGGCAGGCCAGCGATCAAATAGCCCTCTTGTTACTGATCGTCGTGCGCACCGGCTTGCCTCGGATCACTCCTTGCAGACCTAGATCGCGCACTCGCGGTTCCACCGTGCATCAGGCGATGCCTAAGCCTGCGGTTCATCTGCCGCCAAACCTTGCACCCCGTAGATGTCGAAGTTCTCGGCTAACAGCGGCGTAGCGACGATAGCAACCATGAAGGTTTCGATTGCAACATCCAAACCTTCATGGGGGCCATCGTCAGTGCTTCCGCCGGCTGGCGGCGGCTGAAACCGGTCCGGAGCCTAGCTGGCGGAATTACCTGGCGTTCACGGGCTTCACGCCCGCGGCTTGCAGCTTCCCGAGACGGTTGTTGAGGGCAGCTTCCACGCTGCTGAACACGTTCGTGCGGCTGGCGTCCAGTATCTTTGGCATATTTTCATCCACATCCTCCAGGGTCAGATCGGGCTTCACAAAGCCTTCTGTGGCGCTGAAGAACAGATGGAACGTATGCCCGCCGCCCGTATCCAGAATCTCACCATTAAGGTGGCACTTCTCATGCACCAGCCACGCTGCAACCGGAGCGACTTTGTCGGTGCTAAAATTGGCCTTCCACCACTCCTCCTCACCTGCGATGTTATCCATGCTCGGCGCTTCGGCTCCGTCCGGTGTGAAGAAGGTATCCGTCAGAAGCCGTGTGTAGCCGAGAACGCCTAGAGCGTTGGACCGGATATCGGCATCGCCACCCTCGAAGGACAGCATGCGTGCCATGCCGGCGGAGGCCCACTTCGCGGAGCCATAATGGGCGACATTCCTGGCGCCAGCAGTACCCACGTGCGAAGTGATGAACAGGATGCGGCCATATTTTTGCTGCCGCATAAAGGGCCACGCCGCCCGCGTCACTCTCCACGGCCCATCATAATGGACCGACCTGTTCCGCTCGAACTCCTCGTAGCCGATGTCTTCGAACGGCGTCCAGTTGCTCACGCCGGCATTGTTTATGAGTATGTCGACCCGACCAAAACTGTCGATGGCCGTCTTGACGATCGACTCGGCACCCTCTGCCGTGATGACGCTGCCGTAAGACGCGACAGCCTCGCCGCCAGACGCCTTGATCTCCTCCACCACATCATCGGCCGCGGACCGTAGTTCGCCTGAATCCGATTTGAGGTCGTTAACGACGACACTTGCGCCCCGCGAAGCGAGTAACAGGGCAAACGCCCTGCCCATCCCTCGTCCGGCTCCCGTGACGATCGCGACCCTACCATCGAAACGCAATTCCGACATACATGTCCTTTCCCTTTATAAGCCGCAGTTGCCGTGGCTGCGTGCTTCGTTCTAGCCCACTCGTGAACCCAAGCGCCTAACGGGTCTGTGCACGCCTTTTCCTGCCGCATCGGCGCGCCGCTTTCGTAAGTCACTATGCGCTGAAACGCTGGGGGCACTACGCTCTACAAATCGTGGATTCCAACTCCCTGCACATGCCACGCGGTTCCGCCAATGAATTCTGGCCCGAAAAGCGGCGTTTGCCGCAATTGTGACAGCCAAAACAGGATTTCCACCCGTCTTCACATGTTTATACATATAAACATATTCTAGCGATGCAGTAAATAAGGGGCGGTTGTCAAGGAGCGCCTCAGCCATTCGGCGTTAGAGAAGTTGGTGAAGTCAGCATATCGCACCAACATTGGAATCCCGACCTTTTCCATGGCGCCCGACCACGATGGTTGGATTCAAGCTATAGGAGCATAACCGTACGGTAGAGCAGGAAGATTCGCTTTTGCCGTTGCGCATCGGCGGGTTGGGCGTTATCTCGTGCGTGATATCGAACACGTTCTCATACAAACGCAGTTGACGCTATCCGGGCGGCTTCCGAACGCGCAGATCAGAACCGTTCGCAAGCATGTGTTAAGCGTTGAAAGCGCGCCACACTAAGAAAAGCCAAAATATTATAGGATCAGGAGCATTTTTCATGACGGCCAGTGCTATCGAAGTCGCCGAGCTGGAAGGGTTTAACCCGTTCGATCAGGCGTACATCCACGATCCGCTTGGCCAGATAACGCGGATGCACACCGTCGCGCCGGTTTTCTACTATCGACCGTTGGATGTCTGGTTCATCACCAAATATTCGGACGTCAAACGCGCTCTCAAGGACGCGGAGACGTTTTCGAACAAGGTCTTCGGGTTTCTGCCCCCGCCTGCGGACCTGGGCCCGAAGGTCAAAGTGTTCACGGATCATGAGCTTCTCGTCGGTATGGACGCGCCCGAGCACTCCACCCTCCGGCAACCGCTTGCCAGCGTGTTCACACACCGGCTCATTTCGGACATGGAAGAAACGGTTCGCGAAACGGCCAACAAACTCATCGATAGCTTCATAGACGATCGCGAGGGTGAGCTGATGACTCAGTACAGCTACCCGTTGACACTCGCCACGATTGTACAAGTATTCGGTATGCCTGCGGAAGACTCGGCTTTATTTCGCGGATGGACCGATGACTTCATGAGTATGCTCACTTTCAAACGATCCGCAGATGCGAAGGTCGATGAGCAGCTGCCACCCGAAAAGGTTCGGGAACACTGGACCAACATCCTGGGAGCTAAAAAATATTTCGAAGAATATGTTGCACGCCTTCGGACTAATCCGGAACAAAATGTGTTTTCGAACGTCCTCGCTCTAAAGAAGCCAGATGGCGGAAACGTGATTTCCAATGAATCCGCCGTGGCGAACTTTCCTAACCTTATCGCGGCCGGTCATGATACGACCGCAAACCTCATAGGGCAAGCCTTCCGTCTTCTGAGCGACAATCCCGATCAGTTGAAACTTCTGCAGGATGACCTGTCGCTTGTGCCCCAAGCAATCGAAGAGACCTTGCGCATGCGTCCCTCGTCCCCTGGCGCCCTGCGCACCACAAAATCCGCTGTCGTGGTCCGCGGCATCGAGATACCAGCCGGGGCATCTGTATTCGTGATGCTCAACGCCGCCGGGCTAGATGCAGAGCAATTTGAGAATCCTGGTAAATTTGACCTGCGGCGGACAAATTCCGCACAGCATCTTGCGTTTGGAATTGGTCGTCACAGTTGTATCGGCAGCCAACTGGCGAGGCTGCAAGCGCGGGTTGCCATTAATGAACTTTTGCAACGCATCCCGAGTGCGCGGCTTTCCCGCTCCAAATCGGTTACCTATACTCCAAGCCTCGGGCAGCGATTGACGACCTCACTGCCAATTGAGTGGTGACTGCTGACTGGCGAATCATGCATTCTGCCGGAAACCAGGAAACGCATGGCTTGCAGTAATGTGATCAAGTCTTATCAAACAGCCGCTAAAGCCAGGAGGTAGCTCGTCATCTTCTGTCAACAGCAACGCATCGAGTGGGGCAAATATTGGGCAATGCTGTCCGGCAATCGCTATGCGGACGTCACCCCCATATGCCTGGCAGGTCCAGTCCTTTGTCGCGCGCGCAATCCATTGCGATCTCATAACCCGCATCGGCATGGCGCATCACCCCGGTCGCAGGGTCGTTCCAGAGCACACGTCCAAGCCGCGCCGCCGCGTCCGGCGTGCCGTCAGCGACGATCACCATGCCCGAATGTTGGGAATAGCCCATGCCGACGCCACCACCGTGGTGGAGCGACACCCATGTCGCACCGCTAGCCGTGTTGAGCAGCGCATTGAGCAGCGGCCAGTCACTCACCGCGTCCGATCCGTCACGCATCGCTTCGGTCTCACGGTTGGGCGAAGCGACTGACCCGGAATCGAGATGATCGCGGCCGATGACGACCGGCGCCTTGAGTTCGCCCTTTGCCACCATCTCGTTAAAGGCCAGGCCCAGCCGATGCCGGTCGCCAAGCCCCACCCAGCAAATACGCGCGGGCAGACCCTGAAACTGGATTTTCTCTCGCGCCATATCCAGCCAGCGATGGAGATGCGCATCGTCCGGCAACAACTCCTTCACCTTGGCGTCGGTCTTGTAGATATCTTCGGGATCGCCAGACAGTGCTGCCCAACGGAACGGCCCGATACCACGGCAGAAAAGCGGGCGGATATAAGCGGGCACGAAACCGGGGAAGGCAAATGCGTCGCTCACGCCTTCATCTCTGGCCACTTGCCGGATGTTGTTGCCATAATCGACTGTCGGAACGCCGGCAGCCTGAAAATCGAGCATCGCCTGGACATGGATTGCCATGGATGCCTTTGCCGCCGCCGCAACGCCGACGGGGTCCTGCTCGCGAGAGGCAATCCAGCGCTCGACGCTCCAACCGGCGGGAAGATAGCCGTTGACCGGATCGTGCGCGCTCGTCTGATCGGTCAGCAGGTCCGGGCGAATGCTGCGTGCGAACATTTCCGGCAAAAGTTCGGCCGCGTTGCCCAGCAAGCCCACCGACACGGGCTTCTTCTCCGCTTGAGCCTGCGTGATAATGGCCAGGGCTTCGTCAACCGTGGTTGCGCTTCTATCGAGATAGCCGGTGCGAAGTCGCATATCGATCCGGCTTTGCTGACATTCGATCGCAAGGCAGGACGCGCCCGCCATCACCGCCGCCAGGGGTTGCGCGCCACCCATGCCGCCTAATCCTGCGGTCAGCAGCCAGCGGCCGGACAGGTCGCCATTATAATGCTGCCGTCCCATTTCCACGAAGGTCTCGTACGTGCCCTGCACGATCCCTTGTGTGCCGATGTAGATCCACGAACCGGCGGTCATCTGGCCGTACATCGCCAGACCCTTGCGATCGAGTTCGTCGAAATGCTCCCAGGTCGCCCATTTGGGGACGAGGTTGGAATTGGCGATCAGCACGCGAGGCGCGTCTTTATGGGTCTTGAACACGCCCACCGGCTTGCCCGACTGGACGAGCAGCGTCTCGTCATCCTCCAGCCGCTTCAGGGTTTCGACGATCTTGTCATAGCTTTCCCAGTCACGCGCGGCACGGCCGATGCCGCCATATACGACCAGTTCTGCAGGTCGCTCGGCAACGTCAGGGTGCAGATTGTTCATCAGCATTCGCAATGGGGCTTCGGTCAGCCAGCTTTTTGCACTCAGCGTCGTACCGGTTGCGGCTTTGATGATGCGACCATTGTCGATACGGGTCATTTCAATAGGTCCTTAGAGGGATTAAGCGCGCGAACGAAAGGCACGCCTTGAGAATATCGGATAATATGGTTGCGCAGGGGGCCGCACATTCGGGATCGAAACCGGGTGGCCAATTGGTTTCGCCGGGTTCCAGCGGCTCATCCAAATAGCCCCGCATCGCGAGTTCCATCTGGATGGCATGAACGCCGTTTTCAGGAATGCCATAGTGGCGCGTTGTCCAGCCACCCTTGAAGCGGCCATTGAGGACATAAGATCGGCCGCTTGCCGCGCAGATCGCTTCTACCGCATTGGCAAGCGCAGGATCACAGGTCGCGCCCCCGTTGGTGCCGATGTTGAAATGCGGCAGTTCGCCTTCGAACAGGCGGGGTATGCGGCTGCGGATCGAATGCGCATCATATATCACGATTTTCGAATGCATGCTTCGCAGCCGCAAGACTTCATCCGCCAATGCCCCATGATAGGGCGTGAACCAGTTGCTACGCCGCCGCTCGATCTCATCCTGATCGGGCGGAGCGCTGGCATATAATGCTTCGCCGTCGAATGTGGCGGTCGGGCACAACTCCGTCGTCGCCTGTCCGGGATAAAGCGACGTGCCGGAGGGATCGCGATTCACGTCGATCACGCTGCGGGACATCGTCGTCCTGACGGTCGTCGCGCCCAATCCGTGCGCGAAGTCGTAGAGTTGGTCGATCCACCAGTCGGCATCACGCCGTGCCAGCCATGGCGAGCGAAATTGATCGCCCACATCGGCCAGATCGGTTCCAGTATGAGGGAAGGCCACGATCAGGGGAGCATCCCCACGGGCGACCTGGAGCCAGCTCACTGTACTACTCCCGGAAGCCTCGTGGTCGCGGCCAATGCGATGTCTCCGGATCGCACGAGTGCGCAAGCCGTCTCCAGGTCCGGGTGAAAATGCCGGTCATCAGCGAGATGCGGAACCTTGGCCCGCACACAAGCCCGCGCATTTTCCAGCACCTCCGACGATTTGAGCGGGGCATGAAAATCGCACCCTTGCGCGGCTGCCAGCAGTTCGATGCCGATGACCGCCTCGGCATTCGTCACCATTTCCAGCAAACGGCGGGCGCCATGGGCCGCCATCGAGACATGGTCCTCCTGATTTGCGGAGGTCGGGATCGAATCCACGCTCGCCGGATAAGCGCGTTGCTTATTCTCGCTGACCAGTGCTGCCGCTGTCACCTGCGGTATCATGAAGCCGGAATTGAGACCCGGCTTGGGCGTCAGAAACGCAGGCAAGCCGGACAGGGCCGGATCGACCAGCATGGCGATGCGCCGTTCGGCGATAGATCCGATTTCGCATAGCGCCATGGCGATCATGTCCGCCGCGAAGGCGACCGGCTCGGCATGGAAATTGCCCCCCGAAAGCGCCTCATCCGTGTCGGGGAAGATAAGCGGATTGTCGGAAACGCCATTCGCCTCGGTCTCCAGCATAGCGGCGGCCGATCGCAGCACGTCCAGTACAGCGCCCATCACTTGCGGCTGGCACCGCAGGCAATAGGGGTCTTGCACGCGCGGATCATCCTCCCGGTGAGACGCGCGGATCGCAGACCCCGCCATCAGCGAACGCAGCGCCTCGCCCACCGCCATTTGGCCTGCATGACGGCGAAGCTGATGGATGCGGGGATCGAAGGGCGCGTCCGTCCCTTTGGCTGCTTCTGTCGAGAGCGCGCCAGTGATGAGCGCGGTGCGAAACAGAAGGTCCGCGCCGAACAGGCCAGCAAGAGCGTTTGCGGTTGAAAATTGCGTGCCGTTGAGCAGAGCCAGACCCTCTTTCGGACCCAGTTCCATGGGCGCCAAGCCGGCGGCGGCCAGAGCCGTTCGGGCAGGAAGGCGCGCCCCATCGACGAAGATGTCACCAACGCCGATCATCGTCGCCGCCATATGCGCCAACGGCGCGAGATCGCCGCTCGCCCCCACCGATCCCTGGCATGGAACGACCGGCGTCAGTCCGCGCGCAAGCATCGCTTCCAACAAGTCTATGGTTTCGGGGCGCACGCCCGATGCACCCTGCGCCAGACTTGCAAGCTTAAGCGCCATCATCAATCGGATGACGGGAACCGGGCTTGGCGCACCGGTGCCGGCCGCGTGGCTGAGGACGATATTCCGCTGCAACTGCGCCAGTTGTTCGTCGTCTATGCGAACGCTCGCGAGTTTGCCGAACCCGGTATTGATGCCGTAAACCGGCTTTCCCTTCGCCAATATGCGCGCAACAGCATCTGCTGCTGCGACAATGCGGGGCGCGGAAGCGGCATCCAGCTTTACCGGCGCACCTTGATAAATGGCGCACCACTGCGACAGTTTCACTTCGCCGGGGACGAGGACGACTGCGTTCATTGACCGCTCCAGACACGGGCATGGAGCGGATTATACCCCATGCGATAAACAAGTTCGGCGGGGCTTTCGATGTCCCATATCGCCAGATCACAGCGTTTTCCCGCCTCCAGTGTGCCGATATCCTTCAGCCGCCCCAGCGCCCGCGCAGCGTTGCGCGTGACCCCGGCGATGCACTCTTCAACCGTCAGGTGGAACAGGGTCGCGCCCATGTTCATGGTGAGAAGCAACGAGGTCAGCGGTGATGTGCCGGGGTTGCAATCCGTCGCCAGCGCTATGGGAACAGCCGCATCACGCAATCCGCCAATGGGCGGCAGCCTGCTTTCGCGCGTAAAGTAAAATGCGCCAGGCAACAGAGTGGCGACGGTGCCCGCCGCTTTCATCGCTGCTATCCCGCTATCGTCGAGATATTCGAGATGATCGGCGGACAAAGCCCCATATTCAGCCGCAAGCGCAGCGCCATGCAGGTTGGAAAGCTGTTCAGCGTGCAGCTTTACCGGCAGTCCCATTCGCGCCGCGGCCTGAAAGACTTTCTCCGTCTGCGCACGGGAAAAGCCTATCCCATCGCAAAAGGCATCGACCGCATCGGCCAGGCCGTGGCTTGCGATTTCCGGTAGCCATTCCGTGCAAATGAGATCGATATAAGCATCGGAATTGCCCGCGAACTCAGGAGGCAAGCTATGCGCCCCGAGGAATGTCGTCGCGATATTGACGGAGCGTTCCACACCGATGCGCCTTGCCGCGCGCAGCATCCTGATTTCCGATTCCAGATCCAGGCCGTAGCCCGACTTGATCTCGATACTGGTGACACCTTCTGCGATCAGCGCATCCACGCGCGGTAAAGCGGTCTCGATCAGTTGCTCTTCACTGGCCGATCGGGTTGCGTTCATCGTAGAGACTATGCCGCCGCCGGCGCGTGCGATATCCTCATAGGAAGCGCCTGCCAGACGCATCTCCCATTCAACCGCCCGGTTTCCTTCATGGACGATATGCGTGTGACAATCGATGAGGCCCGGCGTGATCCAGCGGCCCTGGCAAAGGATAATCTGGGCAGCATCCATAGCAGGCGCATCGGCCTCTGGTCCGGCATATACGATGCACCCGTCAGAGGCCGCGACAACGCCATTTTCGATCGATCCCAGACCTGGCCCGGCCAAGGTCGCCAGCCTCGCATCTTTCCAGATTGTATCGCAGCGCATGGGAATCTCGCTTATCCTCGCCCCTTGGTCCGTTATTGCATCAGCGGCTCGATAAATGTATAGACATAATATACCTACGGAGACGATGAATGCAAGTCGAACATGACAGCCCGGTCCGCACGCTGTTTTTCGACAGGGCGCTTTTACCCGGTGGATGGGCGAAAGATGTGCGACTCTCCATCCGGTCCGGGACATTCTCTTCCATCGACGCGGATTGCACGCCCCGCCCCGGTGAAGAGCGCCAAAGTTGCGCCCTGCCCGGCATGCCCAACCTGCACAGCCACGCCTTCCAGCGCGCAATGGCGGGCATGGCGGAGCATCGCGGTCCCGCCGGCAACAGTTTCTGGACATGGCGCGAGATCATGTATCGGTTTCTCGATCGGATGAATCCGGATGATGTGCGCGCGGTCGCCGCGCTGGCGTACATGGAAATGCTGGAGGGCGGCTTCACCCGCGTCGGCGAATTTCATTATCTTCATCATGATCAGGATGGGCAGCGCTACGCCGCGATCGCGGAGATGAGCGGCGCCATCATCGCCGCGGCAGCCGACAGCGGCATTGGTATGACGTTGCTGCCCGTCCTTTATTCCCATTCGGGCTTTGGCGCGCAGCCTCCCATCCAAGGCCAACGCCGCTTTTTGAACGATATGGACCAGTTTGCCCGGTTGCTCAACGAAGCGCGCCGCATCGCCGAAGCCTTGCCCGATGCGATTGTGGGCGTGGCGCCCCATAGCCTGCGCGCCGTGTCCGCGGAGCAACTTGCCAGTCTAGGAGATATGCAACCCCATGGCCCGATCCACATCCACATCGCCGAACAGATGAAGGAAGTGGACGACTGCCTGGCCTGGAGCGGAAAGCGCCCGGTCGAATGGCTGCTGTCCCATGCCGATGTCGATGAGCATTGGTGCCTTGTCCACGCCACGCACTTGACGGCCAAGGAGACCCTCTCCCTGGCGCAATCGGGGGCGGTCGCCGGTCTCTGTCCGATCACCGAAGCCAATCTGGGCGATGGCCTGTTTCCCGCCCTTGACTATGTTGCCGCAGGGGGGCGCTATGGTATCGGGTCGGATTCAAATGTGCTGATCGACGCGACCGAGGAATTGCGCTTGCTGGAATATGGCCAGCGCCTGACTTTGCGCGGGCGCAACATCATGGCCGAAGGAGCGGGGCAATCGACGGGTGCCAGCTTGTATCAACATGCCTTGTCAGGCGGATCGGCCGCACTGGGAGTGAAGGCCGGGATTGCGCCGGGCGCCGCAGCCGACCTTGTCAGCCTCGACATGGAACATCCGTCATTGCTGGGCAAGGCAGACGCCATGCTGGATGCATTCATATTTGCGTCCGGGCGGACCGCCATAGATTGCGTGTGGCGCCGCGGTGAAAGGGTGGTCACCGGGGGCAGGCATGTGAAGCGGGAGGCCATCCTCCGGGCTTATTCAGTCACCTTGCAGAAATTGATCGCCTAGCTTCCGCTTCACTGCATTTCCAGAATGTGGGCAGCACCATAAGGGAATGATCCGGCAGGAAACGGAAACGGCGCCTGCCTGTCGTTAAATTCGAATCCCCAAACTTTCGTGTATTTCGACAAAGCCTGATTCAACGCGAGCATCGGCCACATGAACAAGCCATCGGTCACAGCGCGGGCCGAAGCGGCGCCTGCGGATCGGCGAGTTGCGCGGCGGAAAGCAAACGCAGACAGGACGCATCCATCAGATCAGGGCATCCAGTCATGGCAGATATCGTCCGCCCGACATCTTGTGCCTTGGAGAGCGGAATGCCGTCATAAAATGGGGCGAAGGAGCCATATCAGAGCGACCCGCTCCGCACGATCGCCTTGCGGAACATCCCGGACGATCGCGGCGAAGCGATATGATTGAATATGTTCGCCCCGCCCGAAGATTCGCCGATCAGGGTGATTCCTTCCCCCTCACAATTCGTCGATCATATCTATCGACGCTGGCTCGATTTCGTCGAGGCGCATGACGCAGCGACGGTCAGGGCCGAAACTGCGCCTCGATGCTGAACTCATTGCCGGGATAAACATTCCGGACATAGGTGATTTTCTGTTCGACACGCCACGTCCATCGTTCGACAACCATGCAAGCGCTATCCTGACGAATACCTAGCGCTTCGGCCATTTCGACATCTGCGTTAATGGCGGAAATCCGGTGCCGAGCGTCGCTCCAGGGGACATGGCCGAAAAGCCAGGAACTGGGTGGCTCATGATCAAATTCAGCACTGCGGGCCTCCGGCACCTGTGACAGGTTTATGATCCTGTCCTCAAGGCTATAGGCTTTGCCATCCACGAAATGAGTGCATTTAAGCCCCAGCACTTCCCCGCCCGCGATGTTGAGATTGGATCTGTCGCTCGCGCTGGCCTCACGGATCATGCGCGCGGTCAGGTCGAAATCATATTTTCGTCCCTCATTCATCATCTGCGACCGCAAATCCGGAAGGTCGAAAAAGGCGCGATGATATTTGGGCGCAGAAACGAACGATCCGGCACGCTTGCGCCGTTCGATCAACCCTCGTTCGACAAGCGTACTGAGCGCCTTGTTTATCGTCATGCGGGAGCAGTCATACTGCTTCATCAATTCATGTTCGTATGGAATCCTATGACCCGGCGCCCACGCCCCGGACATTATCTTCGTTTCGATGTCCTGACGAATCCGATCGTGGAGAGACAGTTCGTCGGGCTGGTCCTGTATTTTGTCTACCTTATTAACTATGCCTGCCACAAACTGATCCGATTCCGTTCCGCAACGCAAACGCGACATTCTATCACACAGGCTGTTGGCAGCCAATATATATGTATATGCATAAAGATTGCAGGAGTGACTTAGCGAATTGCGCGATCCCCAGCCACCCTTACAAACATGGGTCGGTGGGCGACTTTCAACGAAGTTTACCAGAAATATTTCAAGCCGGAGCGTTATCCGGTCCGCAAGGCGGTCGGGGTTTCTTCGCTTAGAGTTCCGGGGGTGGAGGTGCAGTGCTAAGCCTTTGTCGGGGAAAGGAAATAATCCGTCCCGTGACATCGCTGTCCATCGCGAATGTCAGACGTGCACCAGATGGGCGACCGTATCGGCGCTGTCCTGTGCGGTCTTGCCTTCCTTCACGATCCGCCCGCGCTGCATGACCAGATAGCGGTCGGCAAAGCTCCAGGCGAAGTCCAGATTCTGTTCGACGATCAGGATCGCGACGTTGAGTTCCGTCCTCACGCGGCGCAGGGCATCCTCGATCTGCTGCACGATATTGGGCTGGATGCCTTCGGTCGGCTCATCGAGCAGCAGGAGTTGCGGCTGCCCCGCGAGCGCCCGGCCGATGGCGAGCTGCTGCTGCTCTCCACCGGACAGGACACCGGCCTTGCGGTCGGCTAGCCGCAGGCGAAAGTCTGATGAAAGAGGCCCATGACATTGCCGAACGGCTGGCGGGCGGGCCGACGGACACATTGGGCATGGTGAAACGCATAGCGCGGGCCGCGGCGGTGAACGACTATGCGGCGCAGCTAGGGGTGGAGCGCGTGGCCCAGCGCGACGCGGGACGGACGCCCAGCCATCGGGAAGGGATCGCCGCCTTTCGGGAACGGCGTCCCGCCCAGGTCTGCGCACCGCGTTCCACGGCCGACGGACACTGACATGACGACCCTGCCCGCGTCCGACCCTGCGCAGATTTCCAACCGGGAACTCTATGCCGTCGCGGGCATGACCAGCGCCAGCGCGCCCATGTTCGAACGTCGGCGCCGTATCCTGCGCGAAACGCAGCATATGTTGGCGGAACAGGGGCTAGGCGGTTTCAGCACGATGGAATTGAGCAAGCGCTCCGGGGTCGCGCAGCGCACGATATTCAATGCCTTCGGCAATCGCGACAATCTGGTGGCCCTCGCCATCCGCTTTTATTTCGAGGAGTTCAACCAAGCGCTGGCCAATCGTTTCGACGTGTCGACCCTCGATGGCGCGCTGGGGAAATTGACGGCGACGACATTGCGCAACCTTCAACTGCGCAATTACATGACCGCGATCGTTTCGCTGCATTTCTCGCCTTCCGCACCGGCGCAGGTTCGCGCGGTCACGCTGGCCATCGGCGCGGGATTTTTCCGCGACTGGCTGGATAGCCAGCAATTTCTGCCCGCCGACGTCGACCTCGACCGGCTGACCCGCCACATCGCGCATCTGGAATATGCCGCGCTCAACGATTGGCTGGTCGGCGCGGTGGATGAAGGCTTCGTCGTCGATAACACGTTGCAGGCTGTGCTGGAGATGCTGGTCGGCGCCTTGCGCGGCGAGGTTCGGGCGCAACTGGAAGAATATCTGGCGGATATCCGGGAAGCAGGCCCGCTTTCGATGAAATTGAAGGCTGACGGAGCGGAGGCCATCGCGACATTGTCCCTGCACATGGAGCAACGGGGATGATGCGCTGACGGTCGCGAGCATCACGGCAGCGGATCGTTCGCGCACATGACAATCGTGGCGCATTTTTTGGAGAGGTAGGCCAATGGCGGAAGATGCAAAATCGGTGGCGTTGAAGATCGCCGCGCAGTTCACCCAGGCCTTCGCAGATCGCGATGCGGACGGATTCGTCAGCACCTATGGGCCGGACGCGACCGTCTGGCACAATGATGATCGGATCGTGCAGGGGCGCGCAGAGAATCTGGCCAGGTTGCAGGGCTTTTTTCGATCTGCTCGGCCGTCGAGTACAGGGACGTTCAACGGGACGTAACCGACGCCGGCTTGCTCATGCAGCAGCATGTCGTTTGGGGCCGCCTCCACGATGGCCGCGAATTCGAAGTGCCCGTCTGCATGATCATAAGGTTCAAGGACGGCCTTATCGACCATATCGATGAATATTGTGATCCCGCACCTTCCCATCACCTTCTCGATGCGGCGGCAGCTTAGCTCAACTCTGCCCGCTTATGCGGGCAGTCTGCCTATGACGCGGCTACGGGCAAAGTGGTATGGTCCTTCGCGACCGGCACGCCGATCGTGGCGCCGCCGATTTCCTACAAGGTGGGCGACACGCAATAAGTGACCGTGCTCACCGGCCTTGGCACGGGCCTGGCGCAGAAGGCGCGTATCGACGCCCTTTAATCTTGGCGCGGCCTATGCCGCGCCAGTTTCGCTTCCAACGCTCCCAGAACTTTCAGCCTTCTTTGTCGAAGACAATAGCCGGCGAAGGATTCAGATGCTGGCCAGCGTCAGTCACCAAACGCCCGGCGGCGTTGGCGCCGCCATGACCCGCCGAAATTCCTCGCGCCGGGCGATCGCGTCAGGATCGAAATCGACGGTATCGGCTTCATCGAAAACGAGGTCATCGACGAACCGGGCCGGTAAACCTCGCTCGGGACGGGCAATCCTTCACAAATCGTGCCACCGCCGGGTCGACTCTATGCTAGAAGGGGCCATCACCCTGATCGTGCCGCAGGCATGTCGTGACAGAGAGACCATCGTGCTCCCGCCTGCAAATGGGAGATCATCCATGTCTGACGCTTTGCCCGCGGTTTATGCTGTTGACGGCCCGTCGTCATGATCAGCCGAACCCTATATAAGTCGGTGATATTTTCCGGGTCATTTCAATTGCCGGACTTCGAATCGCCTCTTCCCGCGGGCATCTATGAAGTGGAAACGGAAGAGGAGGTGCTGGAGGATGATGATCATCTGGCCCCTGGCTGGACAGCGACAAGGCTGCGCATCCAAGGCGGCCGTGCCGTCGAGCGTCGTCCGGTCGACCCCGCACATCTGGATGCGGCCTGGGAACGCGATCAAAAGGTCGTGCAAGCGGCCGTCATCCCGCCCATAAGCGGGCGTTGGGTTTCCCTTTGGGTGCGAAACACGCCCTCCGACGGAAGGCGGTAAACGCCATGCTCAACAGTTCAGCCATGTGCAGGCGGCAGGCGGCCCATCATCGGCAGGTTGCGGCTGCCTCATCGCTCGAGAAGGTACGCAAGATCGCGCTCGCGGCCGCGAACGCCTGGGAAGTTCAGGCCATGGAAGCGGAAACACAGGAAAGCGGCGAGCGAGGCATGCTCAGCCCGCAGGATGCGGCGATCGCGCTGGAATTTCTGCAGGAGGATGAGGAAATGGCCCGCGCCGCTGCGGACAAAACCGATTTCGATCATCCGGAACACCCGGAAGAGGATGACGCATGAACGCGGCGATAGCGCAGGCGGCTGAGCCATCGATCCTTCCGCCTTCGCCTTGCAGCTACGGATAAGATGTCGCCGGACGGCCCGCCGTCCGGCGATGAAGACGGATCAGCTTTTCAACGTCACGATGCTCAATCCCGTCGGCTTCTGCGAAGGATTTGACGCATTGTGTTTGCTGGGCTTTGCGGCCTTGGGCTTACGCACTTCGCGGTTCGATTTTTTCTGACTTTTGGCCATTGGATAATT
The DNA here is from genome assembly GCF_026427355.1 of Sphingobium sp. JS3065. NCBI lineage: Bacteria > Pseudomonadati > Pseudomonadota > Alphaproteobacteria > Sphingomonadales > Sphingobiaceae > Sphingobium > Sphingobium sp. JS3065. The sequence continues at coordinate 70,876 of NZ_CP102665.1, read as the reverse complement.
CCTTCAGGATAAGGGGGCCGATGCGCAAAACGGCGAGGAACGGCGCCTTGATCAGCATTCCCGCTGGATGACGATTTTCGCTTCCAGCAGGCCGCCCCCGTCATTCTCCCAGGAGCGGTCACGTCTCTGCCACAGGATGCTTACGATCATAAATCGAGTGATGACCAATCATATCATATATCGATCCGAAACCGGTATGAATTCATCCAGGGCGGTCATTATTTTCACAGACCACTTCTATCGTGGAGAAATGGAGCGCGGGCCGATCTCCGTTCTTCCCATGCATGATGATACCGCAAATTGATCCGGACAACTCAACAGGCGATTTTCATCACTGTCCGATTTACATTTTCGGCATTTAAAACAAATAAGCCACTCTTTACATCATCCTATCAATTCGATTTGGTTTGTCTAGGAAACTTGTTCCACAACTGTCGGTTCCGTTCATTGCACCTCAAAGGTGCGTGTGAAAAGGATATGAAAAATGCCCGACAAGAAAGAAGGTTCTGGCAAACAGCCTGAAAAGCAACAGCATCAACAGGATGATGCCGGCAAGAAGCAGCAGGGTGGCGAGCAGGCAAAGAAGCCCGACCAGCAGAAATAGCTCTCAAATCCCAAGAAAAGGCGGCCAGGGGCCGCCTTTTTTAGCCAGCGACTGGGCCTCCTTCATTTTCCCAATCCTCCAATGCGAGATCCGACTGCTGCTCGCGATCATACAGCGCGCGAACCGCAAGACGGGATCGTTCCCGTGCGGCGCCCAGGGCAAGCCCTTGTCGTTCCACGCCGATGCGCCTCTCCTTCTGTCGCAGGGACAGAGATGCGTGGGGCTGTTCAGGATATGCCATGTCATGCTCCTCGCCAAACGGGAGCGCGATTGTCTCTCAGTCGCGGCATGTCTGGATGAGTCGAGCCGGGATGCGCCATGATACCACATGACGGCGACGCGGCGTAGCCGACTTTCCAGACCCGGCTCTTCTATGGCGCTGACCGATGACGCGCTGCCCACCGATCGAGAAGTTGGAGAGAGGGTGTCGCGGTAATGCCATGCAGCATGATCGAGATGAGAACCACCAGCGACGCGATGCTCCACAGCCTTTCCGGTTCGGGGAAATCGGCTTGATTAAGGGCGTAGGCCAGATAGTAGATCGTGCCCATCCCCCTGATGCCGAAGAAGGAGATGACGAGCCTTTCCCGCCACGGCGTCCGCGATCCGCCAAGGCTGACAAGACCGGCGAACGGACGGACGATCAGAATGACGAGAAACGTGAATAGAAGGGTCCTTCCATCCCAATAGGCCAGCAGGCCGCTATTCAGGACCATGCCGCCGAACAGCACGAGGAGCAGCATCATCAGCAGGCGCTCGGCTTCCTCCGCAAATTCGTGGAGCCGATGGTGGTATCGGTGATCGCGGCTGGCGTGGCGAAGGCCGAGCGCCGCGACAAAGACGGCAAGAAAGCCGTATCCACCGACCAGTTGCGTCAGTCCATAGGCCAGCAGCGCCGCACCCAGGGCGACAAAGCCATCGCCCGTCCTGGAAAGCTTGGCTATGTTGGGCAGGTGGAAGGTCAGATAGCCGAGCGCACGTCCTATGGCATAGCCCATGCCGATTCCGACCAGCAGTTTCCAGATCGCGTCGACCAACAGCCAATGTTCGAACGCACGGGTTCCGAAGGACAGCCCCGCCAGGGCAATCGCCAGATTGACGAAGGGAAAGGCCGCCCCGTCATTCAACCCCGCTTCGGAGGTGAGCGCGAACCGGACTTCGTCTTCCTTGCCCTCCCCCGGCGCGCCGACCTGAACGTCGCTGGCGAGCACCGGGTCGGTTGGGGCCAGGCTGGATCCGATCAACAGCGCGGTCGCGATCCCCAGGCCAAGAAGGGAAGAGGCAAGGATAGTAACCAGCAGGATCGTGATGGGCATCGCGACGCCCAGGAGACGCCATGTGATGGCCCAACGCCGAAACCCGGCGCGCCTGTCGATCTTCAGTCCCGCGCCCATGAGCGAAACCACCACGACCAGTTCGCTCAGCCGTTCGACGGCTATCGGATGTTGCAGCGGATGAACGGCAAAGGGCCGCAAGGCCGGCAGCGCGAACAAGGCTGCGCCAGCCGCGACACAGAAGATCGGCAAGGATAGCGGCATCCTCCGCATGACCATCGGAACCCACGCCGTCATCAGAATGATCGCGCCGAGACCGGTCAGAACCTGCTCGTAGAGAGCGGAGTCAGGCATCGATCATCTCTCCCGCCCTTGCACCGAATATCTGGGAGTCCGGACCAATGCGGCGTGATCCATCGGCCCCCGGACTTATCGCAGGGCCAATATGTGCCGGTCACCGCCTGAGGACAATAGCCGGGATCGGCGGCCTTCCTTCAGCCTGCCGGGGTCAGCTTTTCTTCGTCCTGCGCCGGAGCCTTCGCGCATTGGACGTGGCCCTGCGATGTACCGGCGCCAAGGCCCTGGCGCCCAGCCTGGCCTGCGCCTCGATCGCCTCCACCGTGGCGGTCGCCACGCGGTTGCCCAGATGGGCGAACTCTTCCCTGGTCGGCGGCCTTCCGCGCATCGCCATCATGCCCAGATGCTGCATCTGCCCCGCCCATGCGGCCTGCGCCGCCCACCAGGCCGCGACGGTCGCGGCTCCCGCGCGGGAGACGGCATCGACCTTTTCCGGCATCATGCGCGCAAGTTCCGCATAGTCGGCCCTGTGCGGCGATTGCATGGCAGCACCGATGATCGTCATGCGGGCGGCGATGACCTCATTGCCGGACCCCAGTGTTTCCATGGCGCGCATGCCGGTCTGCGCCATGGAAAAGCCGCTCTCCATCAGGCGGACCCAGCGGTCGATGACATCAAACATCGTCGCGTGACCCGGACGACCCATTTTGCCGTTGGGCAATTTCCGCGGCGGCGATCAGGTTTCGGCCGGTCTGCGCCGCGGCATAAGGGGTCAATGTCAGGGCCATGCCATTGGGTCCGTCCAGAAGGACGACGCCGTCTTCGGCGGTGGCGACGCCGGGTTCGGCATGCGGCTGAAAAATGGGGAAAGGCTCTGTCATGAAATATGCCCTGAATGGGAGGATGAAAAAACATCCTCTTGAGATTGGAGATAGAGATAATCGCCCTGGAACTGACCGCGCGCCGCCAGCCTGTACGGATCGAGAATTTCGACGAGCGAGGATCGAAACACGCAGAGCCTTTCTTCCCGCAATTGCCGCAACACCCTGTTCACATGAACATTGGTCAAACCACAGATTTCAGACAAATCTGTCTGGGTAAGGCCCAGAGCGAACCGGCGTCCATCGCTCAGCCCGGCGGAAACCAGCCGCGCATTGGTTTCGCACAGAAAATGCGCGATCCGCCCGACAGCATCGAGACGTCCTAGCCGGAACAGCCAGGCGCGATGGATCGCCGCGTCGATCAGCGTCGAAAACCACAGCTTGCGCGTCAGTTCCGGCATGGTGCGCACAATATCGTCCAGTTCCGCATGCGGGACGATCGCCACCGTTGCGGCCGTCATCGTGGCGACATCATGATCGAGAAGCTTCAACGGAAAGGCATGCAGATCGATGAAATCCCCCGGCACATGCACCGCCACCAGTTGCCGCAGGCCGTTGCGATCGTCGATGTAGCGCGACATGATGCCTTCCAGCAGCAGCGTGCTTTGATGCAGCGGCTCGCCCGCCCGACATATGGTCGTTCTGGGCGACAGCGTCCGGACCTGGCGGACCGCTCGTTCGAGCCGCTCACGCTCCGCCGGCTCCAGCACCGCGCCACGCTTGTCTCTCAGGAAACGTTCGGTGAACATCGCTGACCATCTCCCTGGGTACAGATGCATCAGCAACAACTCTGTGCACGCCTGTAACGATCCAGCCGGTTGGGCGTTGCCCACTTTTCACGCGCAATCGTGATGACGCAGGTTAATTTCCCTCACGCACGGGAAACCGCGAACCCCTCCCCCCGGTTCTACGAGCAACTATCCGCAAACGGATTTCCGCGCTGGCGCATGCCCAGCCGCAACATCATCCAACCCATCGGAGGAGGATCAATATGACCGCAAAGCCCCCCAGAACGCCCCCACCCCCTGCCCTGGCCGATATTGCCGGTGAGACGCCCGGAAAGGCATCCCCCCTTCCCGCCGACGCCGCCATTTCCTTCGCTTTCGACGAACCGCAAATGCCGGGCGGCGAGACTCATCAGGTCGCCGGCGGCGATGTCGCGGCCCTGACCACCCAGCAGGGCATTCCGGTCGCCGACGACCAGAACAGCCTGAAGCAGGGCGCACGCGGCCCCACCTTGCTGGAGGACAGCCATTTCCGCGAGAAGATCTTCCATTTCGATCATGAGCGCATCCCGGAGCGCGTCGTGCATGCGCGCGGCTATGGCGCGCATGGTTTCTTCGAGCTGACCGACAGTCTGGCCGACGTCAGCCGCGCCGACATCTTCCAGCGCGTCGGCGAACGCACGCCCGCCTTCGTCCGCTTCTCGACCGTCGCGGGTTCCAAGGGCTCGTTCGACCTTGCCCGCGACGTGCGCGGCTTCGCGGTCAAGCTTTATACGCAGGAGGGCAACTGGGATCTGGTGGGCAACAATATCCCGGTCTTCTTCATCCAGGATGCCATCAAATTCCCCGACCTCATCCACTCCGCTAAGCCGGAACCGGATCGCAACTTTCCGCAGGCGCAGACCGCGCACGACAATTTCTGGGATTTCATCAGCCTGACGCCGGAAAGCTTCCATATGGTCATGTGGACCATGTCCGACCGGGCGATCCCGCGATCCTTCCGGACGATGGAGGGCTTTGGCGTCCACACCTTCCGCCTTGTCGATGCGGAGGGTCAGTCGACCTTCGTCAAGTTCCACTGGAAACCCAAGCAGGGCCTCCAGTCGGTGATGTGGAACGAGGCGGTGAAGATCAACGGCGCGGACCCCGACTTCCACCGCCGCGACCTGTGGGACGCGATCAACGGTGGCGATCTTCCCGAATGGGAACTGGGCGTCCAGTTGTTCGACGACGCATTCGCCGACAGCTTCGACTTCGATGTGCTCGACGCGACGAAGATCATCCCGGAGGAACTGGTGCCGATCCGCATCGTCGGGCGCCTGGTGCTCGACCGCGTGGTGGACAATTTCTTCGCGGAGACGGAGCAGGTGGCTTTCTGCACCCAGAATGTGCCGCCGGGCATCGACTTTTCGAACGATCCGCTGCTGCAAGGCCGCAATTTCTCCTATCTCGACACGCAGATCAAGCGGCTGGGCGGTCCCAATTTCACCCATATTCCGATCAATGCGCCCAAATGTCCCATGGCCCATTTCCAGCAGGACGGGCATATGGCGATGCGCAATCCCGTGGGCCGCGTGAATTATGAACCCAATAGCTGGGGCGCGGCGCAGGGCGGCCCGCGCGAAGACCCGGTGCGCGGCTTCACCAGCTTCGCGGAAAATGCCGACGGACCCAAGCAGCGCTTGCGTTCGGAAAGCTTCGCGGATCATTACAGTCAGGCGCGGCAATTCCTGGTCAGCCAGACGGCCATCGAACAAAAGCATATCGGCGATGCGCTGGTATTCGAACTGTCCAAGGTGGAACGGCCCGACATCCGTTCCCGCGTCGTATCGCACCTGATCAACATCGACGGGACGCTGGCCGCCACAGTGGCCGATGGCCTGGGCCTCGCGCTTCCCGATCCCGCCGTGGCGGCGCGGGAACCGATCACCGACCTGCCGGCTTCCGACAAGCTGAGCATCGTCAAAAATGGCCCGAACAGCTTCAAGGGGCGCAAGCTGGGCATATTGCTGAGCGACGGCGCGGACGCGGATATCTTCCAGGCGCTGTTGAAAGCCGTCGATGCCGAGGGCGCCGTCTATGAGGTGATTGCGCCGAAGATCGGCGGCGTCACGCTTTCGGACGGGACGACGGTCGCCGCCAGACACAAGATCGACGGGGGACCGTCCATATTGTTCGATGCGGTCGCGATCCTGGTTTCGGACGAAGGAGCGGCCCTGCTGTCGCTGGATGCGGCGGCCAGGGATTTCGCGACCGACGCCTTCGCCCATTGCAAATATATCGGCATCAGCGCCGAGGCGGAGGCGATCTTCGTCAAGGCGGGGATTGCCGACGATCTGGACGAAGCCTGCCTCCCGCTGGGCGCGGCGACGGATGCGGAGCCGTTCATCGCAGCCTGCCGTTCCCTGCGCTACTGGCCGCGCGAACTGGCCGTCGATCTGGACGCACAGCCCGAAGCGTGACCTAACGTCGAAGGGGTGTTCGCCGGGCCAGATCGTTGCGGATCGTGGTCGCGGCGACGCCGCCTTCGCCCATGGCATGGCTGATCTGGTCCAGACCCAGCACGACATCGCCCGCCGCATAGAGGCCAGGGATGTCGGTGCGCTGATGGGCGTCGACGGTCAGGCAACCCTCTTCCGACCGATGCGCGCCGATTTGCCCGGCAAGTTCCGAGCGGACATCGGAACCCAGCGCGGGATAGAGGGTATCGAACGCCGCCGTCCCGCTGCCGATCGTGAGGACGATCGACGGACCGGCGATGGCGATGGTGCCGCACGGCCCCAAAAGCGCGATACCGGCATCGTTCAAACCTGCCCGATGCGCCGCGCTCAATATATGGCCGCCCGCCGGAGCCACGAGCCTCACATCGGCCGTATAGCTTCGCAGGAACAGTGCTTCGGCATAGCCGCGCTCGCCCGTGCCGATCACCGCGATGCGCCGGTCGGTCATCTCATAACCGTCGCAGATCGGGCAATAGCGCAGCAGCCCTGCGGCCAGGGCGCGATCATGCGTTTCCCCGTTCATCCCGCCGGGCCGTCGATTGGCCACCCCTGTCGCCAGCAGGACGGTCTTCGCACGGATTGGTCCGAATGTCGTGTCGGCGCGAAAGCCGTCATCATGGCGCGCCAGCGCCGTCACCAGCCCCTCTCGCACGGCCGCGCCATAGCGTTCGGCCTGCACCCGCATGCGGGCGAGCAGGTCGGGTCCGCTGATGCCTTCGGGAAAGCCGGCATGATTGCGGGTCAATGGGATAAGGGCGGCGCGGCTGTCGCCAGCATCGGCGACGACCGCCGACAGATGGAAGCGCGCGATATAGATGGCGGCGGTCAGGCCTGCTGGCCCGCCGCCGACGATCAAGCAATCGACATCATCATGATGACCGGACATCGATATCCAGACCTGTTATGGGATGCCGGAGCTGGCGCAGCCCCCGGCAAGCCCCTTTACTGAACGGCCTGCGCCATGAGTTCTTCCTTGCAGGCCGCAAGCAGCCTGACGGCATCGGACGATTTCACGGGCTTGGTTGCGGTTTTCGAAATATTCTTCGCTGTGGCCACGATATGTCTCCGATCAAGGATTGGACGAATGTGGAGATTTAACCAGCCAGGATGAACCCGGAGCCGAACCGTGGCCAAATTTTAACATGCGTCAGTACGATTTTCGGCAGTCGAAATGCCAACGATTTCGACAATCCGCTATAAAGCAGGCACCATCGGCAAAATAAAGGCTGGAAATAGCATGGCAATATTTATCCATCATCCTATATGACTATTACAGCAATTCATGAAATATCGATCGCCCATTGGGAAAGGATGTCCATGGAACTCTCATCGATCTTATGCCGGGTTCAAGCAGCCTATCATCGCCATCGCGCGACCAACGCACCGCTGGAAAATGTCCGCACCGTAGCCGGAAAGGCGGCCAAGGCATGGGAACAGGAGGCGGTGTCCGCCGAACGCCGGGAGGCGCGGCGCGAACGGCGGCGCGCAATGGCCGAAGCGGTTCAGGGTCCGCAAATCTCATAGTGGATCGGCTTGAAAGTGCCGCCATTGGATGCCGGTGCGGAGCAGGCGGTCAGGCCGATGATCAGGTCCATCTCGGCGCGGAATCGAATATGATCTCCCGCCTTGCTGACCGGTGGAAGCACGTGGAGCTTCCCGGATGGATCGATCGGGACATTCATGAAGCAATTGAACGCCACCGGAATATCGTCCGGTTCGATGCCGAAGGGCGCAAGGGCTTCCACAAAATTCCCGAAGCAGCCGCGATGCGGCTCAAGATCGGGGTAAAAGTGCCGGAAAGTATCGACGGAGCAGGGCGTCAGCAGAAAATCATGCCTTCCGACCATGTCCTCGACAATGGTCAGCATGACCCGCGACCGGTTGGAATAAAGGCGATGGCCGGTGGAAAGGCTGACCGTCTCCGCATAGTCCAGCGTGCGGCCCGATGAGAGGACTTCGCAAATGTCGTCCGCGCTATAGGCCAGCAGGTCCGCCACCTGCCCGCCTCTGGGATCGATCACCGTCAGGACAGCATTCTGCGGAAGACGGAATGCCGTGCCGCACCGCTCCGGAATGACGTTGCGCTTCACGATTTGTCGCCATGATATTCGAAGGGCGCCTGCCACCCGTCATCCACCGCCCTGCCGGAATATTGCCGCGCCTCGCTATTTTCGCCGAAGCGTTCCAGCATGGGATTGCGGGATCCCGCCAGCGCCTCGTCGCGGATCATGATTTTCTCGCGCATGCCTTCATATTTGCTGCCGGCGCGAAGCTGCTCGAACTGATCGTGAAGATTGAAGACGAGCGTGGGATGCGAAAAGCGGCGGGCGGGACGGCTTGCATGGGGGTGGAGGCCGACGATGAAATAGGCCTCTCCCCCGAAGCTGAGGGAAAAATGCGGGTTGGCGGGATCGGCGCTTACGCGGTCGTCATAGTCGAGGCCGCGCCAGGCATCCTTGTCGCTCAATGACTGCACTCTTTCCCACAGGGCCTTCTCAAACGCCTTTTCGGTCAGGTCGGTCGGCCCCTCGAATATGGCCGCGAAGCTGCGGTAAAGGCCGGGATCTTCCCGATATTCGCCAGTGAAGCGCAGGAGAGACTCGTGAATGCGAAGATCGTCCCAGGCGCTGTCGATGCTGTCGCATGCAAGGACGGAGAGCTTGCCGCGCGCCACCGCCGCCTTCGCCCCGACGCACGGGAATTCAGGCGCCGTGATATGGGCCTGCAACGCCTGTTCGAGATGGTTTTGAGACCTGTGATGCCAGGGAAACATGGTGATCCTGTTTATGGGTAGGGCCGGGTTGCATGAAGGTAACGCAAGCCACGGGTCCGCGTTGCAGGCGGCTGATTTTAATCAATGACATTTCCGGGCCACATCCCGGCGATGGAGCAGGCAGCCCTGATCCACATCAATATATGGAACCCGGATCGGTTTGTAACGCTTTGTTACCGACCAGAAGATTCAACGACAGGATTATATGGCAACAATGGCAACATCGAGTTCCGCACGCACCGGCGTCGCCGGTCTGGATGAGGTTCTGTCCGGGGGCCTTACCAGAGGCAGGGTATTCCTGCTGGAAGGAAATCCCGGCACGGGCAAGACCACCGTGGCCATGCAGTTCCTGATCGAAGGCGTCGCGCGGAAGGAACGGTGCCTCTATATCACCCTGTCCGAAACGGAAGACGAATTGCGCGAAAGCGCGCATTCGCACGGCTGGGATCTCAACGGCATAGATCTGTTCGAACTGGTCCCGCCGGAAAGCCTGTTGGACGAAAAGCAGCAGCAGAGCCTGCTTTACTCGTCCGACCTTGAACTGGGCGAAACGACGCGCCGCATTTTCGACGCCTTCCACCAGTTGAAGCCGGACCGCGTCGTATTGGACAGCCTTTCCGAAATTCGTTTGCTGGCGCAGAGTTCCCTTCGTTACCGGCGGCAAATTCTGGCGCTCAAGCATTTCTTTTCGACGCAGAACGCCACCGTCCTCATGCTGGACGACCTGACCGCCGACATGGCCGACAAGACCGTGCACAGCGTGGCGCATGGCGTGATCAAGCTGGAGGAACTGGCGCCCGAATATGGGCCGGAACGGCGACGCGCGCGGATCGTCAAATATCGCGGCCGCCGTTTCCGGGGCGGCTATCATGATTTCATCATCGAAACCGGCGGCGTGCGCATCTTCCCCCGGCTGGTGTCCGCCGAACACAAGACCAGTTTTGAGCGGGATGTCGTGAAAAGCGGCTCCGACGAACTCGACGCCCTGCTGGGCGGCGGCCTGGAACGGGGTTCCAGCGTCCTGGTGCTGGGACCGGCCGGCATGGGCAAGTCGCTGCTGATTCTCACCTTCATAGCCGCTGCGGTCGCTCGCGGCGAACGGGCGGCGATGTTCATCTTCGACGAAGAAATCAGCCTGTTCATCAATCGGGCGCTGGGCCTGGGCATCGACATGCAGAAGATGATCGATCAGGGCAGTTTATTGATCGAACAGGTCGATGCAGCCGAACTGTCCCCTGGGGAGTTCTCCCATCGCGTGCGGCATTGTGTCGAAACCCATGGCGTGCGCACGATCGTCGTCGACAGCCTGAACGGATATCAAACTGCGATGCAGGAGGAGAATGCGTTGATCCTTCACATGCATGAGTTGCTGCAATATCTGAACCGGCAAGGCGTGACGACCTTCCTTACCGTCGCCCAGCATGGGCTGGTCGGCGACATGAAGGCGCCCGTCGACGTCACCTATCTCGCCGACACAGTGGTCCTGCTGCGCTATTTCGAAGCGCAGGGCCGCGTTCGCCGGGCGATATCCATCATCAAGAAACGCACCGGCGAACATGAAGACACGATCCGCGAATTCCGGATCGGCAGTTCGGGTATCCGGCTGGGCGAACCGCTCGTGGGCTTCCAGGGCGTGTTACGCGGCGTCCCCACCTTCACGGGCGAAGCCCCCCGGCTGCTGGAAGACGAGCGGAAGTGATCCCCCATCTTTCCGAACGAACCCTGATCCTGGCCCCACTTGGCCGGGACGCGGATATTGCCGCTTCGATCCTGAAGGAAGCGGGTTTGCGCACGGAAATCTGCACTATGGTCGACAGGCTGGTGCAGGGAATGGAGCAAGGCGCGGGGTTCGCCCTGGTCACCGAAGAGTCCCTGTTGACGGCAAACCTCAATCCCCTCTCCGCCTGGCTGAGGAATCAGCCGGAATGGTCTGATTTTCCCTTTGTCCTGTTGACCAAGCGCGGCGGCGGTCTTGAACGCAATCCGGCCGCCAGCCGCTTTCTCGACATGCTGGGCAACGTCACCTTCCTGGAGCGGCCATTTCATCCCACGACCCTCATCAGCCTGGCGCAGTCGGCCCTGCGGGGGCGCCGCCGCCAATATGAGGCGCGGGCGCGCCTGGAAGAATTGCAGGAAGGCGCGGCAAGATATCGATCCCTGTTCGATTCCATCGAGGCGGGCTTTTGCGTTATCGAAATGATCTTCGACGAACAGGATAGGCCGGTCGACTATCGCTTCGTGGAAACCAATCCCGCTTTCGTGCGCCAGACCGGTCTGGCCGATGCGGTCGGCCGGACGATGAAGTCGCTGGTCCCCGGCCATGAAGAACATTGGTTCACCATCTATGGCAAGGTGGCGAAGACGGGCGAAAGCGTTCGGTTCGAAAACGGGGCCGAAGCGCTGGGCGGATATTGGTATGATGTCCACGCCTTCAGGGTGGGGGATGCCGGATTCCGCCGGGTGGCGGTTCTCTTCAACGACATCAGCGAACGCAGGCGTATGGAAGCCGCCCTGCGCGCCAGTGAAGACCGGCTTCGGCGCCTCAACGAAACGCTGGAGGAACGTGTCGCCGAACGATCGCGTGAACTGGAACATGCGCAGCAGGCGTTGCGCCAGTCCCAGAAACTGGAATCCATGGGCCAGTTGACCGGAGGGGTGGCCCATGATTTCAACAATCTGCTGACGCCGATCCTCGGTTCTCTGGACCTGCTCAGCCGCCGGGGCGTCGGAACCGAACGCGAACGCCGGTTGATAGACGGGGCGCTGCAGTCGGCGGATCGTGCCAAGACCCTTGTGCAACGGCTGCTCGCCTTTGCGCGTCGGCAACCGCTGAAGGCCGCGGCGGTCGATCTGGCCCATCTTGTGCGGGAAATGACGGATCTGATCGGCAGTACGGTGGGTCCGCGCATCCAGGTGCAGCTCACCATAGAGGACGGGTTGCCCCTGGCCGAAGCGGACGGCAACCAGATCGAAATGGCGTTGCTCAACCTGGCGGTGAATGCGCGCGACGCCATGCCCGACGGGGGCACGCTTTCGATCGATCTGGACCGGAGGACCGTGACGGAGGGCAATGATCTGGGGCTCGCCGCTGCGGATTATATCCGGCTGAGAGTGTCGGATACAGGTATCGGCATGAACGACGAAACCATAACAAAGGCCATCGAACCCTTCTTCACGACAAAGGGGATCGGGCGGGGAACAGGCCTTGGCCTGTCCATGGTGCACGGTCTGGTGGCGCAACTGGGTGGCGCATTGTCGATTGACAGCATGGTTGGCAAGGGCACCCGCGTCAGCTTGTGGCTGCCCGTCAGCGAACGGCCCCGGACGGTTGCGACGCCCCATATTCGCCTGCACCATTCCCAGCCCGAACATCGTCAGGTTCTGGTCGTCGATGATGAGGAACTGGTGCGGGCCAGCACCGCCGACATGCTGCGCGAGATGGGTTACGACGTCATGGAGGCCAATTCCGCCGAAAAGGCGCTTCTGCTGCTGGCTGAGGGCGTTCATGTCGACGTGCTGGTGACGGATCACCTGATGCCGGGGCTGACGGGCACCGATCTGGCGGAACGGGTGAAGAAAATGAAACCCGATATGCAGATATTGGTCATTTCCGGCTATGCGGAAGGCAAGGGCATCTCCACCGACTTCCCGCACCTGACGAAGCCGTTCAAGCAGGATGACCTTGCCGCATCCCTGGCCTTTATCTGACCGACGCGGACAAGTCCATTTGAAGCAATGTAGTCATCGATGCACGCGAGCAGCAGAATCGCCTGGGTTCGGTCAGTTCCTTCGATGAAGCCGATTCGATTGCTCCCGCCAGTTTCTGACCGCCACATCCCCATCATCTGAGTAGGTGGCGGCTCGTCGCCTATTGATTTGGAAAGTACTCAACGTGGGTTTCGGCGGTGCGCCCGAGGTACAAAGCGCGGCGGCCGGAGAACGACGACACGATATAGCTGGCGCAGCCCGCCATAATCGCCTTCTCGCAGAAGCCCCCCCTAGGTGTAGCCAGGGACCTGCTGCTGTGCTTCCCGGATCGCCGCCTGCATGCGCGCTGTGTCGGACGCCGGTGCGATCGATGCGTCGACCCGGTGGGCCGGTAGCTCGACGCTCTCACCGTTGGGCAGGTAGTAGGTTGCGGTCGCCCGCCGAAAGTCGATCGCGTAACTTTCGAAGCCCGTTTCCATCAACGTTCCCACGATCTGTGGAAAGGTCATGGTGTTTCCCTCGGCTGCCTCAAGGCAGGTCCGGGCCGTGGTTTTCTGTTGTTCATTCATAGCGGCTTCTCCGTGGTAGGACTGGATCGCGTTCAGTCCATCGGGATTGCGGTCATGTTGCCGCGTTGGACCAAGCTCTTCAGGAGACCCCCCAGCGTTTCGCGTTCACAGGTGGTGAGACATTCGAAGAATTCGGCGTCGTTGCGGTCGGCAAGCGCGGCCAGATCCGGCACGAGGGCACTGCCGCGATCCGTGAGCGCAAGCGTTTGTGCCCTTTTCATGGGTAGCAGCAGATGCGGTGTATGGCGTCGGCGACATCGAAGGCGCGCTGCGGCGCGCCTGCAAAGGCTATGTCCTCGGGGTCAAATCCGATCATTACTTCGGCTCCTGGGCGGGGAAACCCATGGTCGCCGGCAAAGCGGAGGAGATCGCTCATGCTCTTGCTCCCGATGCATGGCAGCGCCTCTCCGCGGGCGAAGGCACCAAAGGTGCACGGCTTCATGACTGGGCTTACTGTGAACTCGCCGACCTCGATGCCGACGAATATGATGAAACGAAATCGGGTCTTTGGGCCCGCGGCCTGCTGATCCGCCGCACCATCAGCGATGGCGACCTCGCCTTCTTCACCACATGGTGCCCCGCTGGGACAGCCATCCAGACGCTCGTGTCCGTCGAAGGCCATCGCTGGGCAATCGAAGACAGCTTCGAGACGGCCAAGAATGAGCTTGGCCTCGATCACAACGAAACGCGATCATGGCATGGCTGGCATCGTCACGTCTCGCTCGTGATGCTCGCCTTTGCCATGATGGCGGCAATCCGTTATCGCGCCAACGACGCGACGCCCCCAAAAAGACCGAGAATGCCGACCATCAGGACCTGATCCGCTGGTCGATCCAGGAAGTCCGGAGGATCGCCAACAAGCTTGCCCAGCGTCGTATCCAACCCGCCTACATCATCGCTTGGTCATGCTGGAGACGAGCCCATCAGGCCGCCGCACGACAAGCTCATATCAAATCTAAAATGCAACTGTAATTCTAGGCGATCCCGCCCATCGGCCCAACCCCTGCCTCGGTCCGATCCGCACGGCGCCCTTCTATGCCGTTCGTCTATTTCCCGGCAATATTGGTTCCACGCGGGGTTTGCGCACCGACACGCAGGCGCGGGTCCGGGCAAGCGACGGAACGCCCGTCGAAGGTCTTTAAGCCTGCGGCAACGACATGAACTCGATCCTGGCCGGCACCTACCCTGCTGGCGGCATCACGCTGGGTCCGGCGCTGACCTTTGGGTATATCGCTGGCCTGCATATGGCGGATGTTCAGGATGTGGCATCTGCTCCGCTAGAAACTGGCGTCGACGATCAGCCAAGCGTGATCGACAACGGGCAATAGTCAGAGCATCGTAGAGAAGCTGCCAATTGGCAGCCTTCCCGACGATGCCTGGACTTTACTGCGCGGCGATCTGCACGTCTGCGATGAGCTTCAGCACCTGCTCGGCATGTTCTTTCCGGCATATCAGCAGGTCCGGCAGGTAGACGTCGCTCTGGTTGTAGATTAGCGGCGATCCGTCGATACGCGAACAATGAAGGCCGTGCGCCTGCGCGACAGCGACCGGGGCCATGCTGTCCCATTCATACTGGCCGCCGGAGTGGAGGTAGATGTCGGCCTGGCCCAGAATGACGCCCATGGCCTTGGCCCCGGCACTGCCCATCGGCACCAGTTCCGCGCCCAGCTTCTCGGCCACCGCCACCGCCTCGGCGGCAGGGCGGGTGCGGCTGACGACCATGCGCAGCTTTTCCGGCGCTGCGGGCAGCGGGCGCGGCTGATCGGAGCGCAGCACCACTCCGCCCTCCAGCCCGGGTAAGGCCACCGCGCCGATCGCCGGCTCGCCATCCACGGCCATGCCGACATGGACGGCCCAGTCGGCGCGTTCTTCACCATATTCACGGGTGCCATCGACCGGATCGACAATCCAGACGCGGCTCTTGTCGAGCCGCACCGGATTGTCCTTCTCTTCTTCCGACAGCAGTCCGTCGTCGGCCCTTACCTCGCGCAGCGCGTGGACCAGGAACTGGTTGGCGGTCTGGTCTCCGGCCTTGCCCAGCGCCTTCGCGCTGAACAGGCCGGAGGCGCGGACCTCCACCAATATGCGGCCTGCCACTTGCGCCAGATGCGCTGCGAGATCCGCGTCGCTCATCGCTGCGACATCAGCCGCGCCGCTCAAGGGATCAGCCTTGCGACAATCGCCTCGGCTGCTTCTTCCGCCGTCATCGCCGTGGTGTCGATGCGGATTTCCGGATCCTGCGGGGCTTCATAGGGGCTGTCGATCCCGGTGAAGTTCTTGAGCTCCCCGGTCCTCGCCTTCTTGTAGAGACCCTTCACGTCGCGCGCCTCTGCTTCGGCCAGCGGCGTGTCGATATGCACCTCGACGAACTCGCCCGGCTGCATCATCGAGCGCACCATGTCGCGCTCGGCCCGGAAGGGCGAGATGAAGGCGGAGATGACGATGAGGCCAGCGTCCGTCATCAGCTTCGCCACCTCGCCCACGCGGCGGATATTTTCCACCCGGTCGGCATCGGTGAAGCCCAGATCCTTGTTCAGGCCATGGCGCACATTGTCGCCGTCCAGCAGGAAGGTGTGGCGGTTCATGCGGGCCAGTTTCTTCTCGACCAGGTTGGCGATGGTCGACTTGCCCGCGCCCGAAAGCCCCGTGAACCACAGCACGGCGGGCTTCTGGTTCTTGAGGCCCGCGTGGAACTCGCGGCTGACGTCGGTCGCCTGCCAGTGGACATTCTGCGCCCGGCGCAGCGAGAAGTGCAGCATCCCCGCCGCCACGGTGGCGTTGGTGATCTTGTCGATCAGGATGAAGCCACCAAGCGTCCGGTTCGCCTCATAGGGTTCGAACACGATTTGCTTGTCGGTCGACAGGTTGGCGACGCCGATGGCGTTCAGCTCCAGCGTTTTCGCCGCCAGATGCTCCATCGTGTTGACGTTGACCTGGTATTTCGGGTGCTGCACCGTCGCAGTGACGGTCTGTGTGCCGATCTTGAGCCAATATGGGCGGCCGGGCAGCATCTCCTCATCTGCCATCCACACGATCGTCGCCTCGAACTGGTCGGCCACCTGGGGGGGATTGTCGGCCAAGGCGATGACGTCGCCACGCGAACAGTCGACCTCATCGGCAAAGCAGAGCGTCACCGACTGGCCCGCCACAGCGACGTCCAGGTCGCCGCCCAGGGTCACGATGCGTGTCACAGTGCTGGTCTTGCCCGACGGCAGGACGCGCACCGCGTCGCCCGTACGTACCGTGCCGGTGGCGATCTGGCCGGAAAAACCGCGGAAGTCGAGGTTCGGACGGTTCACCCACTGCACCGCCATGCGGAAGGGCTTTTCGGCGTCGGTGGCGCTGTCGACCTCCACCGTCTCCAGATGTTCGATCAGGGCCGGGCCGGTGTACCATGGGGTATTTTCCGATGGGCCGGTGATGTTGTCGCCCTTGAAGCCGGAAATCGGGATCGGCGTGAAGGCCTTGATGCCGATCGAGTTGGCGAACTCGGTATAATCCTTCAGGATGCCGTCATAGATCGCCTGGTCATAATCAACCAAGTCCATCTTGTTGATAGCCAGCACGATGTTCTTGATGCCGATCAGATGCGCCAGATAGCTGTGGCGGCGGGTCTGCACCAGCACGCCCTTGCGCGCGTCGATCAGGATGACGGCCAGGTCGGCGGTCGAGGCGCCCGTCACCATGTTGCGCGTATATTGTTCGTGCCCCGGCGTATCGGCGACGATGAACTTGCGCTTTTCGGTGTTGAAGAAGCGATAAGCGACGTCAATGGTGATGCCCTGTTCCCGTTCCGCGGCAAGGCCGTCGACCAGCAGGGCGAAGTCGATCTCCTGCCCCTGCGTGCCGACCTTCTTGGAATCCGACTGCAACGCTTCAAGCTGATCCTCGAAGATCATCTTGCTGTCATAGAGCAGGCGGCCGATCAGCGTCGATTTGCCATCGTCCACCGACCCGCAGGTGATGAAGCGCAGCATCGTCTTGTGCTGATGCGTTTCGAGATACTGGTCGATATCCTCCGCGATGAGGGCGTCGGTCTTGTAGATGGGGTCTGCGGTGACTTCAGTCATGATGTCCGTCCCGTCATCCCAGCGAATGCTGGGATCGTTGTGATCTTTGTCGAAGGTTCAGGATACGGCCCGACATCCCGGCTTGCGCGGGGATGTCGGCTTCTGTCAGAAATAGCCTTCCTGCTTCTTCTTCTCCATGCCCGCGCCGCCAGCATCCTTGTCGATGGCGCGGCCCTGCCGTTCGGACGTGGTGGTCAGCAGCGTTTCCTGTATCACCTCCGGCAGCGTCTGCGCGGTGCTTTCGACCGCGCCGGTCAGCGGATAGCAGCCCAAAGTGCGGAACCGGATCGAGCGTTCGACCGGAACCTCGCCCTCGCGCAGCGGGAAACGCTCGTCATCGACCATCAGCAGCATGCCGTCGCGCTCCACGGTCGGGCGCTTGTCGGCGAAATAGAGCGGCACGATCGGCACATTGTTCAGGTGGATATATTGCCAGATGTCCAGCTCGGTCCAGTTGCTGATCGGGAACACGCGGATGCTCTCGCCCTTGTTCTTGCGGGCATTGTAGAGATTCCACAGTTCCGGGCGCTGGTTCTTGGGGTCCCAGCCGTGGGAGGCGGTGCGGAAGGAGAAGATGCGCTCCTTCGCGCGGCTCTTTTCCTCGTCGCGCCGCGCGCCGCCGAAGGCCGCGTCGAAGCCATAGAGATCAAGCGCCTGCTTCAGCCCTTCGGTCTTCCACATATCGGTATGCAGCGCGCCATGGTCGAACGGGTTGATGCCGCGTTCTTTGGCTTCGGGGTTCTGATAGACCAGCAGTTCCATGCCGCTTTCGCGCGCCATGCGGTCGCGCAGGTCGTACATCGCCCTGAACTTCCACGTCGTGTCGACATGCAGCAGCGGGAAGGGCGGGGGCGACGGATAAAATGCCTTGCGCGCAAGATGCAGCATGACCGCTGAATCCTTGCCCACGCTATACAACATCACCGGCTTTTCGGCCTCTGCCACAACCTCTCGCAGGATATGGATGCTCTCAGCCTCCAGGCGTTCGAGATGCGTCAACTTTTTCGAATCGATCATCGTTCATCCCATTTTTATATGCCCCCTTGATGACAAAGTCGCCCTGAGGCATGACCCCCCATTTGGGGGTGCGCTACGGAGATCACCTATGCGATTGGATGACGGCGGGCTGTTGGCAGCACTGCACCGTGGCGTTTTTGAACAGCCGCTCTGGACCGAATTCCTGAGCAAGTTGATGCACATAACGGGATCGCCCTATGTCAGCCTGACGCTCAAGCCATCGGATGAAGGCCGGTTTGTCGAGCTTCATGCAGGCCGTTGGGTCAGCCTTAATCTCGATCAACGGCTCGCCGACAACAATATTGTTGACCGGCCGATGCAGCGGATGCGTGATTCGCGGGTCTACACGCTTGAAGAACTGCTGGACCCGATCAACCGCAATCACGAACGCCTGATCCGCCAGCTCAAGGCTGATCTGGGGATCACTGCCATGCGGTCGGTGCGGGAAACCGAGCCGGCGGGCACCAGCGCCTGGTTGAGCTGCGCGGGCGGGCGGGAGATTGGCTCTGCGGTCGGCTCGATCTTGACGGCCCTGGCGCCGCACCTCGCCATCGCGCTGCATTGCTTTGTCGCGCTGGAGCGAGAGAGGTTCCGGTCTGCCGCGGCGAGCGCGGGAAACAGGCGGCTTAACAGCGGCTGGCTCGCGCTCGACGCGCGCTGCCGGATCGTGGAGATGACGCCCGACCTGGAGCAGCTGTTCCAGCGATCCCCTGTCCTGAATCGCAGTCGCTACGGCCGGTTGACGCCGTCGTCGGCGGTAGCGGACCGGGAGCTTGCCGAACTGGTCAAAAGCTTTGCGGAAAATGGGGTGGGACCGCCCAAATCCATCAACCTCAGCCGCGACCCGCTGGTCGACATATTGGTGCGACCCGTCCACCAACAGGCGGGAGCGGTATCGCAGTCGGCTGTCGCCATCGTCCACGTCAATGGCGATCAATGGTCGGAGGCCGATCGCTGCGGCCAGCTCGTCGAGCTGTTCGGACTCTTGCCCAGCGAAGCGCGCCTCGCATGGGCGATCGCCCAGGGCATGACGATTGCCGAGGCTGCCGATCATCTGCTGCTCAGGCGCGAAACGGCGCGCAGCTATTCCAAGCAGATATACGCGAAGATGGGCGTGAGGGGCCAGGCGGAACTGGTTCGCCAGATATTCCTCAGCACCAGCGTCTAAAAAGCGATTTCAGGTCACATGGACCATCTGACGGCCCGGAGGCGCAGGCCAGCGAAGCTAGATCGCGGCGCTGGTCAGATCTGGCCCGCCATATGCTGGCCCGCAACGAAGCCGAATGTCACCACTGGCCCAAGCGTGAAGCCGCCCGCCGGCGAATTACCGCCGCCCATGGTGTTGAGATCATTGCCTGCGGCATAGAGCCCCGGGATGGGCGCGCCGTCGCGGCCCAAAACCTGCACATTGCCGTTCGCGCGCAATCCGGCCAAGGTGCTGAAATCGCCGGGCAGGATCTTCACTGCGAAGAAAGGCCCCTCCTCCAGCGCGCGCAGACTCGGATTGGGTGTGACAAGCGGGTCGCCGTTACGCTTGACGAGCGCGCTTTCCCCACGGTGGAATTCCGGGTCGACGCCTTCCTTCGCGTTGCGGTTGAAGGTTGCGATCTGCGCTTTCAGCCCCTGCTCGTCGATCCCGCACTTGCGCGCCAGTTCCTCGATCGTTGTCGCCTTGATGACGCTGATCATGCGGGACAGCCCGCGCGATTCTCCCGGCGCGGCATGACCCGTTCAATTCTAGAATGTATGAAGCTGCATCGCCATTGTCATAAGAGCAAGAGGAGGGCCGATGACGCCGTCTTCTATGCGCCCAATGGGGCGGTGATCCGCGGAAAGCCGGCCATCGGCCAATTTTACAACAAATTTCTGAAGTCGATCACGCCGATAAACCGGATCGGCCGCATTTCGCTGGACCGGCAGAGCAATGTCTGCGCTCTGGAGATCGAAACGCGCGTCATCCTCACGCCCGAGGGCAAGTGGAAGCCCGATCCGTCGGGTGATTTCCAGCGGACGGTCGTGGACCTGTTCACCGTCAACACCCAAGGCAAGGTGCAGGAAATGCGCGTCTATCTGGCGCCCATGCCGCTGAAGGCGGACAAATAAGGGGCGCTGACCAGGACGGCGCGATCACCATCATGGCGATCGCGCCGTCATCCTATACCGGCGCGTCGGAAATCATGAACCCCGTCGCGCCCAGCGCCGAGGTTGGCTGCGCATAGCCTTCGCGATCGGTGATCTGCGCGAAATTGTCGCGAATATCCTCCATGTTATGGCCTGGCATGTTCAGGCCCGGCGTCAGTCCGGTGAAGATTTCGCTGATATGGCCCAGCCCCGCCAGAAAGGCACGGCCTGTCGCTTCGCAGTCGCGGTGGGCGAGATAGGCGACCAGCGGCGCGACATATTCCGGCTTCGCCCTGTCATTGAACCAGTTGTTGAAATTCTCGTCGGTCGAAAAGCCCGCGAACAGGCGCGTGGATCCGAGCGGACACAGGGCGTTCACCTTGATGCCAACCGGTTCGCCATCGAGCGCCAGGCATCGCAGCAAGCCGATAACGCCGCCTTTCGCCGCGCCATAATAGGGATTGGACCGCAGCCCGAAAATACCGCCGGACGAGGACGTCAGGATGATCCGCCCCTCACCCGACTTGGCCAGATAGGGCCACGCGGCAGAGACGAGCAGGCCCAGCCCCGACAGCATCAGGCTCAGATATTGCTCGAACAGCTCGGGCGTCAGACTGTCCGGCTCCGCACCGTGCATGGTCCGACCGGCATTGCCGACGACGATATCAACCCCGCCAAAAGCCTCGACCGCGTCGGCAATCAACTGACGCACGCCAACATCCTGCGACACGTCGGAGAAATTGGCGACGGCTTCTCCGCCCCTCTGGCGGATCAGGTCGACAACTTCTTGCGCCGGTCCGGAAGACGGTGCGCTGCCGTCGATCGCGATGCCCAGATCATTGACTACGAGTTTGGCGCCCCGCTCCGCCAGCAGCAACGCCTGTTCGCGGCCCAGCCCACGGCCCGCGCCCGTGATGACGGCGACCTTTCCATCGTACCTCATATCCATCCTGCACCTCCACGGCCCCTACCCTCGTGGCGGGCGGGCATTATGGCTGACGGGTTTGATCCTCCCCGCCCGCCGGAGCAACTCGCAGCTATGCTCTCATCCCTTATGCGCGATCATCACAAGCGCGCGGCGCCGGGGCATGCGACCGAAGTGCATCGGCAGTATGATCCTTTATCTGGTGCGGCGAACTAAGGCTGGCACGCTGCTGCCTGGCTACATTGCTGGTCCTGTCCGATACCGGCAATGCCTGAATGCCTGTCAGTCCTTCCAGCTTTTTTCGGGGAAGCGCACGCTGACAGTCTGCCCCATATCCTCGGCATCCTTGCCAAGCGCGAAGACATAGTCGCCACCCGGCATGGTCCAGCCCTTGCCGTTCCAATCCGCCAGGATGCGCGGATCGACAGTGACGGAAACCTTCTTGCGCGCGCCCGCCGCCAGGCTGACGCGGCTGAAGCCCACCAGTCGTAGCTTGGCCTCGCCGCCGCGGTTCACCAGATATAGCTGCGCCACCTCATCGCCCGCGCGCTTGCCGGTGTTGCGCACGGTGAAGCTGGCATTGAGGCCGGACAGCTTCAGCCCGCTACTCTCGAACGTGGTGTAGCTGAGGCCATAGCCGAACGGGAAAAGCGGCTTCTCGCCCTTGCGCGCAAACCAGCGATAACCGACGTCGGACCCTTCAATGTCGTAATCGGCTGTCAGGCGGGCGCCTTCCGCTGTAGAGGCTCCGATATGCCCCGGCTCGATCCAGTCGCTGCCATCGACGCGCGGGCGCGGCAGTTGGCTTTCGCTTGCCGGGAAGCTGATCGGCAGGCGACCCGAGGGATTGGTTTCGCCAAACAGAACCGATGCGATCGCTTCACCGCCGCGTGCGCCCGGATACCAGGCTTCGACCACGGCAGCCACCTTGTCCAGCCATGGCATCTTCACCGGCCCACCGGTTTCCAGCACGACGATGGTGCGCGGATTGGCCGCCGCGACGGCCGCAATCAAGGCGTCCTGGCCGTAGGGAAGCGACAGGTCGGGAACGTCGAGCCCTTCGGCCATCCACTGCGTTGCAAAGATGATCGCGACCTCAGCCTGGCTCGCCTTCAGCACCGCGTCGCTGACGTAGCGTTCGTCGCGATAGGTGATCTTGGCATCCTTGGCGCGGGCCTTGATCGCGGCAAAGGGACTGGAGCGATGATATTGTTCGGTGATGAACTGCGACCCCTCGCCGAATTTGGGCCGGGAAATCGCCGGTCCGTTGGCGCCCTGCACCTGGCTGGAGCCGGAGCCGGAGAGCACCCCGCCATCCGCATAGCCGCCGATGACCGCGATCGACTTGGCGGTTTTGGCAAGGGGCAGCACGTCACCGCTGTTCTTGAGCAGCACGATCCCTTGCCGCGCGACCTCTTCGGCCACCAGCGCATTTTTCTCGAAATCAATCTTCCCGCCCGGCTGCGTCGGGTTCTTGTCCAAGCCAAAAGCGTACATCGCGGTCAGGACGCGCTTGTTCATGTCGTCAATCCGCGCGGCATAAGCCGGATCGGAGGCGGCCTTTTTCGCCAGCGTGTCACCGAAATAGACCGCCTTGTCGAGTTGCTCGCCCGATTGCCGGTCAAGCCCGTTCATCGCCGCCTCGACGCCCGGCACCGCGCCCCAGTCGGACATGACGAAGCCCTTATAGCCCCAATCCTTCTTCAGCACCGTGTTGAGCAGATAGTCATTGTCGCAGGCGTAATGGCCGTTGACCTTGTTATAGGCGCACATGACCGAACCGGGGTGGCCCATCTCTATGCCGATCTGAAAGGCCAGCAGATCGCTTTCCCGCGCCGCCGCATCGGAGATCTTCACATCCACGAATTTGCGGCCGGTTTCCTGCCCGTTCAACGCCAGATGCTTGATTGTCGAGATGATGTCGTTGGACTGCACCCCGCGGATCGCCGCGCCCGCCAGTACACCCGACAGCAGCGGGTCTTCCGAAAAATATTCGAAGCTGCGGCCGTTGCGCGGATCGCGCATGAGATTAACGCCGCCAGCAAGCAGAAGGTTGAAGCCCTTGGCTCGCGCCTCCGACCCGATCATCGCGCCGCCGCGATAGACAAGGTCGGGGTTCCAGCTCGCCGCCTGCGCAATGGCCGAGGGCAAAGCCGTCGCGCCGTCCTTGCGCCCGCCCTCCAGCCAGGCGATGCCAAGGCTGGCGTCCGTTTCCCGCAAGGGCGGCGTGCCCAGGCGCTTGATGCCGGGCGTATAGCCCGCGCCAAAAATGGCATCGTCGGGAAATTTGATGCCCGTTTTGTGTATGTCGATCGGCATGATGGAGTGGGTGAGGATCGTCTTTTCCTCGGGCCGCATCTGCTTGACGGTCGCTTCCGCGCGGGCCTCGGCGGCTGCGAGCGGATCGGCGGCATTTTCCTTCGCCAAAATGGGTTGGGCCAGCAGGACAGCGGCTATCCCGGTAGTCAGCAGAAGCGCTCTAGACATGACAATCCTTCAGAAAAGCCTCCGGGAGGGGGCAATCGCCACCACCGGAGCCGTGTGCGGGCAGGCGCCCCTTGCGTTTAACGGCAGGCGTCGAGCGCCTCGCGCGCGAGACGGGCCAACCGTGGGAAGGATTCGGCCCGTTGCGTCGCGCTGGCGCTCGCCGCCGTTCCCCTGATAACGCGCCCTTTGATACCATGGAAGATGGCAGCAAGCCGAAAGAGACTGAAAGCTATGGCAAAATCATATTCCCGCTGGGTGGTGGCGCGGCCCGTCCGGCGGCAATAGGCCTCCAGATAAGCCTGTTCGCCGGGAATGTTGAGCGCGGCCAAATCCGCACCCTGAAGCCCCGCGACAATGTCCGGCGGCATGCGATACATCATCGCATGATTGGCGAAATCAGCTAGCGGATGGCCCAGCGTCGACAACTCCCAGTCCAGCACCGCCAATACCCGGGGTTCTGTGGGGTGGAAGATCATGTTGTCGCACCGATAGTCGCCATGGACGATCGCCGCCTCGTCATTGTCCGGAATGGCTGTCGGCAGCCATTCGACCAGCTTGTCCATGTCGGGGTCCCGGCCCGCCAGATCATCGGCCAGATATTGTTTTGACCAGCGGTCGATCTGCCGCGCGAAATAATTGCCGGGCTTGCCATAGTCGCCAAGGCCGATCGTCACGGGATCGAAGCTGTGCAGGCTCGCCAGCGTCTCGTTCATCGCGTCGAAATAGAGCGGCCGCTCCTCTCGCGGAACGTCGGGGAAGGTCGCGTCCCAGAAAATGCGCCCTTCCACCATGTCCATGACGAAGAACCATGTGCCAATGACAGAGTCGTCCGTGCACAGGCCAAATACCCGCGCGACCGGGAAGCCGGCCTGACCCAGCGCGGTCAGCACCCGCGCCTCGCGGTCGACAGCATGGGCGCCCGGCAGCAACTGGCCCGGCGGCTTGCGGCGCAGCACATATTTGCGGTTCGGCGTGACCAGCTGATAGGTCGGGTTGGACTGGCCGCCCTTGAACTGGCGCACCGACAGCGGCCCCTGATAGCCCTCCACATTCTCCTGCATCCACCGCGCCACCGCAGCCTCGTCAAAGGCATAGCCTTCGCGCACGGGATCGGTGCCCGAATTGGCCTGGATCAGGTCAATCGGCGTTTCGCTCTTGCTCATGCCTGCGCCGCCTTCCAGTCGCGCTTGATCTTCTTGGCAAGGCTCCATTTATGGACCTCGGTCGGGCCGTCATAGATGCGGAAGGCGCGGATCTCGCGATAAACCTGCTCCACGATGGTCCGGTCGGTGACGCCGGTGCCGCCCATCACCTGGACGCAGCGGTCGGCGACGCGCTGCAAAGCCTCCGACACCGCGACCTTCGCCATCGAACTTTCGGCCGTGCCCAGCGATCCGGTGTCGAGAACGCCCGCGCACCAGTCGATCATCAGCTCGCACTGTTGTAGGTCGATCAGATTTTCCGCGAGCATGAAGCCCACGCCTTCATGATCAATCAGCGCCTTGCCGAAGGCCTGACGGCGATTAGCGTAATCGGTCGCGATTTCATTCGCGCGAATGCATGCGCCCAGCCAGCGCATGCAATGCGACAGGCGCGCGGGCGACAAGCGGATCTGCGCATATTTGAACCCTTCGCCCGCTTCACCCAGCATCTGGTCAGCCGGCACGCGCAAGCCTTCGATCGTCAACGTCGCATGCCCCCCCGGCATGGAGGTGTCGATCGTGTTCGGAATATCGTCGATGCGGATCGCATCATCCGGCAGGTCGACTAGGAACATGCAGGCGCCACCGCCATGATCGACGCCTTCCGCCTTGGCCATGACGATGCCGACCTTCGCCCCCAGACAGCCGGTGATGAAGGTCTTGCGTCCGTCTATCACCCAATGATCGCCGTCCTTGCGGCAGACGGTCTTCATCATCGACGGATCAGACCCGGCACCGCCCCATTCGGCAGGCTCAGTCATGAAGAAGGCCGACCGGGCGCGCCCTTCGATCAGCGGCTTCAAAAAGCGCTCCTTGATCTGCGGACTGCCCACCTTGCCCAGCAAATACATATTGCCTTCATCGGGCGCGTTGGTGTTGCAGGCGAGCGGGCCCAGCGGCGACAGGCCCGAACGGATCAGCACCGTCGCCGTTTCCTGCTGCGTAAGGTGCCCGCCATCGGGCAGGACATGTGGGGTCAGCACACCCGCCTCCCGCGCCTTTTCGCGCATCTCGAACACCAGCTCATCGGTCGGCGCGCCATGATGGTCGCGGCGCGGATCCTGCTCATAGGGCGCTATCACCTCGCGAACAAAGGCTTCAACGCGGGCGGCGATTTTCTGGGCGCGGGTCGTGGTCATAGCTGTATCCGTAATGCAGGGGGTTTGGGTGATCGGTCCCGGCCGTCAGTCGATGTCGAAGCGGTCGCGCATCCGGCGCGCCCAGTCCGACAGCCGCTCCAGGGCGATGCCGTGGCTGTTCGCCTTTTCGGTGTCGACCTTATAGCCCTCCACATTGGCCCATTCCTGGCTTTCGGTCAGTCCGGGCGGATTGCCCATCTTGACCGCTTCCTCTCCAGAGAAATGCTGCGCCGTCACCGGCTTGCCGGTCGCGCCGGACACGGCCTGGGCTATTTCGCTCATCGTCAACGCCTCTGCGGCCAGGTCGATTTCCTGCCGGTCGAAACGCGCCGGGTCCGCAAAGGCGGCAGCGGCGAAGCGGCCGACGTCCGCGGCAGCGATGAAATGCAGGCGGGTGTCCGGGGCAAAGGCCGTCTCGAACGTCGCGCGCGATTTCAGCCCCGGATACATCCAGTAGCTTCTGGGCGCGACCAGATTGTCCATCATGAGCGCAGGCTTCAGGATCACCCAATGCGGGAAACCCGCCGCCCTGACCGCCTGGTTGGCCGCATCCTTGCTCAGCCAATAATCAGGCCACCAGCGCCGCTCGGCCCAGCCCACGAAGCTTTCATGATCGCCCGCACGCGCGACGGAGGTATGAACGAAAATCTCCACCCCGTTGTTGCGCGCGGCGTCGACCAGCTTGCGGGCCGTGCGCGCCTCGCGCTCCAGATCGTCCATTGCGGGCGGCATCTGCACAGAAAAGACGCCATAGGCGCCCTTCACACCCCGCTCCAGGCTTTCGCTGTCGTCGAAATCCCCCTGGATCAGCTCCACACCGCGGGCGGCCAGCGCCTGCGCGGCTGCCGACGAAGGATCGCGGACCAACGCCCGCAGCGTGAATTCGCCGCCCTCAAGCGCGTCGATCACCGCGCCGCCCTGCGCGCCGGTCGCACCGGCCACGAAAAGGATCTTCTTGTCAGTCACGCTCATTCTCCTTCAGGCGACGTAACGGATGGTCTGGCCGCCATCGACGGCGAGGGTCTGACCGTTCACATAATTTCCGGCCGCGCTCGCAAGCGCGACGACCATGCCGGCGATCTCATCGGGTTCGCCCGGTCGGCCGACGGTGGAGCGGGCCAGTTCCTTGCGCAGCTCTTCTTCATCTTCCAGCAGGCCGCGCGCCATGTCGGTGCGCACCAATCCCGGCGAAACCGTGTTCGCGCGTACCCCGGCTTCCCCGAACTCCACCGCGATGTTGCGGATATACTGCATCGCCAGCGACTTGCTGAGCGTATAGCTATGATAGAGGCCGGAGCCGAAATGGGCGGCGATGGAGCCAATGTTGATGATCCGGCCCCACCCCTGTTCCGCCATGCCGGGAAGCAGGCGCTGCGCCAGGCGATGGAGGGCGCGGAAATTGCCGTCCATCGTCTTTTCCAACACCGCGTCGGACATGTCAGCGCTCGGCCCGAAATGGATGTGCAGCCCGGCATTGGCGACCAGTATGTCGACGCGGCCAAAGGCGCTCTGCGCCTGCGCCACGATATTCTCCAGCTCCTCGGCACGGGTGATATTGCCCGCCACGCCGATCGCGCGACCGCCATCGCGGGCGTTGATGACGCTGGCAACCTCTTCGGCCACGTCCGCCTTCCGCCCGCAGATCACGACATTGGCGCCATGCTGCGCAAGCCGCTCCGAAATGGCCCGGCCGATCCCCCGGCTGCCCCCGGTGACAAGGGCGGTATGGCCCGCTAGGTCGAAAAGTGTGCCCGAAAACTGGCTCATCGCTCATACATCCCAACATCCTGCCGCGGGTGCGCGCACGCACGCCCCGGGGCTGTGATCAATCACCGGTTCTTAGCCGTCGTATGCGAGCGAGGCGAGGCATCGGCCAACTCATCGCATTTGCGAAAGCACCACAGCGCAAATCCGTCCATTGCGCGAGCGTGCGGACATCTGCATCGCGTTTGTGATCAGGCGACGGCGCGCCTTGCCTGACAGCCCCAATCTGCGAACTGAGGAAATGGAAAGAGGCGCGTCCCAGCCCTGTTCCGCTGCCAGGCGGATCGACGGACAGCGGCTTTGAAGAAAGGCGATTACATGGCTCAAGCACAGCCGCCCATGCGCACGCGGGTAACGGAAATATTGGGGACGGACTATCCCATCGTCCAGGGCGGGATGATGTGGTACGGGCGCGCCGAACTGGCCGCGGCGGTTTCCAATGCGGGCGGGCTCGGCATACTCACCGCGCTCACCCAGCCGACGCCCGATGATCTGGCGAAGGAAATTCGGCGCGCGCGGGAAATGACCGACCGGCCCTTCGGCGTCAACCTGACGGTCCTGCCGTCCATCAACCCGCCCCCCTATGCCGAATATCTGGAAGCGGCGCTTGAAAATGGCGTGCGCATCATCGAGACCGCAGGCAGCTCTCCGCGCACCTACCTGCCCCGGATCAAGAGCGTGGGCGCCAAGGTGCTGCACAAATGCACATCGGTGCGCCATGCGCTTTCGGCGCAGAATGACGGCGTCGACATCGTCTCGATCGACGGCTTTGAATGCGCCGGTCATCCGGGCGAGGACCATGTCGGCGGACTCGTGCTGATCCCGGCCGCCGCCGCCGCGCTTTCGATCCCGATCATCGCTTCGGGCGGCATCGGCGACGGACGCGGGCTGGCCGCGGCGCTGATGCTGGGCGCGGACGGCGTGAACATGGGCACCCGCTTCTGCGCCACCGCCGAAGCCCCGGTGCATTCCGCGATCAAGGAGGCCATGGTCGCAGCCAGCGAGCGCGACACCTCCGTCGTCTTCCGCAGCTATCGCAATTCCGCGCGCGTGCTCACCAACGAAATTTCGCGTCAGGTCCTGACGGCTGAGGCGGGCAGCGCGCCGTTCGAGGAAATCCGGCATCTCGTCTCCGGCGCCAGAGGCAAGGCCGTTCTGGAAAGCGGCGAATTTGACGACGCGCTCGTTTGGGGTGGGCAGGTCGTCGGCCTGATCAACGACGTTCCCACCTGTGCCGACCTCATCCAGCGGATCGTCACCGAATGTCGCGAGCGGCTGCGCCTCGGGGCTGAGTTTGCGATGCCGGCGACGGATTTCGCCGCCGGCTGACGGCAGGACATAGAAGCAGATCATGTCTGCGATCACCGCTCGTCTTGTGTTGCCGCTCGCGCCGCAGCACAAGGACGAGCGGATCAAACCACGGAAGCGTCATGGAAGATTCGATTGATCTCGATGCCCTGCGAACCTCAGTAGCCGAGATATTGGCTGAAGAGTGCGATCGCGAAACTGTATTGCGTCATGTCGCGGAGAGCAGCGGCCCGCTTCTGCCGCTCTGGGAAAAGGTCAGCGAACTGGGCTGGCTGATGCTCGCAATTCCCGAAGAGCATGGCGGGCTTGGCCTCGGCACGGCAGCGCTGGTTCCGCTCTATGAGGAACTGGGGCGCGTCGCCGCGCCGCTACCCTTCCTGGTGTCGATGCTCGCCGCGGACAGCATCCTGCAGGCGGCGTCCGATGCGCAAAAGGCGCAGTGGCTGCCCCGCATCGCTTCGGGCGAGATCGCGACCCTGTCCCTGCCCTCTGCCCGCGCGCCCGAACTGCGCATCCGCCATGACGGTGACGCGGTCATCCTGACCGGCATCGCCGACGAACTGATCGACGCCGACAGCGCCGCGCTCATCCTTCTGCTGGCGCGGGACGAGGACGGCTCGCTGCATCGCGTCGTGCTGGAGAAGGGGGACGACGCGCCGCTGGAAACCAGCGCGCTGTGGGATCATGGCCACCGAGTTTCGACCCTGCGCGCCGATGCGCTCCGCCTGCCTGCGGCGCGAGCCTTCGCCACGACGGACGAGGCGGAGGCGGCGCTGCTCGCCCATGCCGCGCTTGGCCTTGCCGCCGAAGCGGTCGGCGGATCGGAAGGCATACTCGACATCACCATCGACTATATGAAGACGCGCGAGCAGTTCGGCCGACCGATCGGCTCCTTCCAGGCGCTCAAGCACCGCGTCGCGGACCACCGAACGCAGGCGTTCGCCGCGCGCCATCTGGTCGAGGCGGCGGGCGCCATGCTCTCCGGCGAAGATGCTGACTGGGCGCGCGAGGCGAGCGCGGCCAAGGCACTCGCCTGCCGCGCCTTTGCCGAAATCGCCCGTGACTGCATCCAGCTCCACGGCGGCATCGGCTTCACTGCCGAACAGGCGTGCCACCTCTACCTCAAGCGCGCCAACCTCAACGCCCTGCTGTTCGGCGACGAGGCGGCGCATCTTGCGATCGCCACGCGCGCCCTGTTTTCCCGCGAGTCCGTCTGATGACCTCTCCTCTCGATCATGTCGCCGACCTCGATCAGTTCCGCGCCGCGCTGCGCCAGTGGTTGCCGGGCGCGATCCCGCGCGACTGGCGCAGGCGCGCGCAGGAAGAGGGCGAGGAAGGCTATCTCGAAACGCAGCGCGAATGGTACAAGTCGCTGTCGTCCACCGGGCTGGCATCGGCCCACTGGCCGGCCGCCTGGGGCGGTTGCGACCTGCCACTCCAGCACCAGATCGCCTATTTCGAGGAGATGCTGGCAGCCGATGCGCCGATGACCGACCTCTATACGGTTTCGCTCTATCACATGGCCGCGACCCTCTTCACCCACGGCACCCAGGATCAGCGAGAGCGCTATCTGGAAGGCGCGCGCTCGGGCGGCGTCGTCTGGTGCCAGGGCTTTTCGGAGCCGGGCGCGGGGTCTGACCTCGCTTCCCTGCGGACGCGCGCGGTGCGCAAGGGCGACAGCTACATCATCAACGGGCAGAAGATATGGTCTTCCTACGGGCAATGGGCCGATTATTGCCTGCTGCTCGCGCGCACCGATCCGGAAGCAAAGCGCAAGCATGACGGCATTTCCTTCTTCATCGTCGATATGAAGACGCCGGGCGTGACGGTGCGCCCGATCCGCCAGATCACAGGCGACGCCGAATTCTGCGAAATCTTCTTCGACGATGTCGAGATACCGGCGGAAAACCTCATCGGCGCGGAAAATAGCGGCTGGAACATCGCCCAGTCGACGCTGACGACCGAGCGTGGTCTGCTGACCTATGAATTTGTCGAGCGGCTGGTGCACAGCTATGACGAGGATGCCCGCGCAGGCCGCGACAACTGGCTGCGCGACCCGGTGAAGGCACAGCAATTTGCGGCCTTCTACCCCCGCATCCGCGCGCTGCGGCACATGGTGGCCAAGCTGCTCGACGTGCTCGCGCGCCAGCCGCATGGCGGCCACGATCTGGCGACCTATATCAAGCTTTACTGGGGTCCGTTGCTTCAGGACTATACGGGCTTCATGTCACGGGTGCAGGGCGTCGCCAGGCTGGTCGAAACCAAGCCGCTGCGCGGCGCCGGACCGACGACCGGCATGCATTATTATGATTTCCTGTGGAGCTTTTCCTGGACAATTGCAGGCGGCAGCAACGAAGTCATGCGCAATGTGATTTCCGAAAGGCTGCTGGGCCTGCCGCGCTGATCAGCGGCTGACGATCACGCGAAACAAGACACTGCCCGCCGGTCACCCCGGCGGGCAGTGTCTTTTCTGCTTCAGGCGCCGAGCGGCTGAGGATTTTTCCGCACGTTCCGGTTGAACGCGACCAGAAAGACGACCGCGACGGCCAGCATCCCCAGCGCTGCCGGGAACAGGACCGTGTAGGATCCGGTCAGTTCGCGCACCTGCGCTGCGATCGTCGGCGCAAGGCCGAAGCACAGGCCGGAAATGCCCACCAGCGTG
This sequence comes from Sphingobium sp. JS3065, assembly GCF_026427355.1. Taxonomy (NCBI): domain Bacteria; kingdom Pseudomonadati; phylum Pseudomonadota; class Alphaproteobacteria; order Sphingomonadales; family Sphingobiaceae; genus Sphingobium; species Sphingobium sp. JS3065. The sequence goes on along the minus strand of NZ_CP102665.1, from coordinate 38,849 downwards.
CCGAAGATCGAGGCGTAGGCGCTCATCGCAAAATGGCGGCTGGCCAATAGAGCGATCGCGCTGGTCGTCCCGCCCAGACCAAAGCCCAGCGCGACCGCGATAACGATCGCGCTGATAAAACTCCCCTGGCCAAGCCATGCGGCAACGCTGGCCAGTGCGAGCGACGCGACCATCCCTCCTAGAACGATGGACGGGGCAATCCGGTCAAGCAGCAAGCCGCCGAGCAAACGGCCGACGATCACACCGACACCAAGGGTCGAAACCGCCAGCGCCGCCGTTCGGGGTTCGATGCCCCCTTCCTGCAGGATCGGGAACAGGTGGATCATGAAGGCGCCTTCGACCGCCGCCATCAGGATGGTGAACAGCGCAAGCAGGCAGAAGCGGGCGCTGCGCATCGACTGCCCCGCCCCTTGCTTCGCCGCCGTGGGCGCCGCCGCCTTGCGCGTCGCGGCGGCTGGAAAGCAATCGTCCCGGGCGAACCAGGCCCAGGCCACGGGCAGGTAGATGAACAGGGACAGCGCGGCGAACAGGCAATAGACGGCGCGCCAGCCCCATGCCTCCATGATCGAAAGCGCGACCATCGGCACGGCCATGAAGGAAAGGCCGCTGCCCGAAAGGACGATCGAGAGGGCAAGACCCCGCTGCCGGTCGAACAGGCTGGCAACCCCTGTCGTCCACACGATCGGGCCAGCCGCAGCGGACAGGACACCGAAGACGACGGATGCCGCGATCCATGTCCAGGCATCGCCGCCAGCCAAGGCAAAGCCAAAGAAACCGAAAGCGGACAGCGTTACGCTCGCCAACGCCACCGATCGCGCGCCCCACCGCACGATCATCCGCCCCGCCAACGGCGCGAGCAGGAGCGCCAGGGCCGTGATGATGGTGACGCTGGCAGCGACCGTCGTCCGCGACCAGTCGAAGGAAAGCGTCAGCGGCGCCAGCACGATACCCAGGGCGGAGGGCGGCAGCGACGACATCGAAGCGCCCAACGTGCCGCTGACCACGGTCTTCCATCCCCGCGCCCATTCGCTCCGGCTGGTGGGAGGAGTTTCTCTCATACTATGCACAGGTCATCCTCTCTTTTGTGCGCTACGCGGAAAGCGGGGCTTCTGCGGCCCCTTGCTTCGCACCGGAAATATCTTGATCGGCTCGCATGCCGCGCCGATCAGGTCTGGTTTCGCTTCTGCGCATCAATCAACGATTGCACGATGCGGCCATGGTCCGGACCTTGCGTTTGATCGAACTGAAGGTCCATTTGCCGCCGCAGCACCGTTTCCATCAGCGCTTGGGACTGCATGTTGAAAAGCTGCTTCGACCCTGTCAGGGCAGATCGGGGCTGCGCCACGATCTTGCCGGCCATGGCCAGCGCCTCGTCCATCAACGCATCGAGCGGCACCGCCTTGTTGGCGAGCCCGCAGCCAACGGCCTCCGCCGCGTAGATGCGATCACCGGTGAAGGCCAGTTCCTTCGCCTTGTGCATCGACATGAGGAAAGGCCAGGTCACCGAAATCCCATCGCCGATGACCAGTCCGACATTGGCGTGCGGTTCAGAGATGAACGCTGTGTCGGCCATGATCACAATGTCGGAAAGCGCCAGCAGGGTCGCGCCAAAGCCCACCGCGGCGCCGTTGACGGCCGCGATCACCGGCACGGGCACATCCAGCATGGCGCTGACGAACGCACGTCCGTTGTCGATCGTCTGCCGGGCGACTTGCGGGTCCGTGGCTGTCGCAACGAAATGCTTGAAGTCGCCGCCCGCGCTGAACGCCCTGCCCGCGCCGGTCAGGATGACCGCACTCACGCTCTCATCCTGCCCCAGATCCTGCATCAACTCCGTCAGCCGGAACAACAGCGCGGTCGATGCCGCATTGCGGTCCGCCGGCCGGTTCATCGTGATAATCCGGATCGCTCCACGATCCTCGATCAGCAGTTCGTCGTCGGTCATGCTCTCTCCGCAACGCCGGCGCCATTTGCCGGCAGTGGCTGCAGGCTACGGCACGGGTGATGACGATGTCCAATCGGAGAATGTCTCATCACCATGACGATCAAAGTGCGATCGCAATGTTTTGCGTTCATGCAGCTCACCGCGAATGCTTGGCCGCGATCGCATCCGTGATCGCGACAGAGGGGCTTTGGCCTTCCCCGCGCGCCATGGCATGGCGCCCTACTATCGATGAGACAGCCCCCCCCCTTACAGGAGATCATTATGGGTGATTTCGTAACGTTCGAGCAGCAGGGCAAGGTTGCCATCCTGACATTGAACCGGCCCGACAAGCTCAATGCCATCGGCGAGCCACAGGAGTGCTTCGACCTGATCGACGCGCTGGGCCGTATCGCGGACAACCGGGAGATCAGCGTGGCGATCCTGACGGGATCGGGCCGCGCCTTCAGCGCGGGCGGCAATTTGCAGGGGATGAAGGACCGCAACGGGATTGGCCCCCTCGAACATCCCGCCTCGACGCGGACCAATTACCGTTCCGCCATCCAGAAGGTGCCGCGCGCCTTTCGCGATGTGGAGGTTCCGATCATCGCGGCGGTCAACGGCCATGCGATCGGCGTGGGCAACGACATCGCCTGCCTGTGCGACATCCGGATCGCCAGCACAAAGGCACGCTTCGCCGCCAGCTTCATCAAGATGGGCCTGGTGCCCGGCGATGGCGGCGCCTGGCTGCTGCAGCGCACCGTCGGCTTTTCGAAGGCGGCCGAGATGATTTATACCGGCGACGTTCTTTCCGCGGAGCAGGCGCTGGCGTGCGGCCTCGTTTCCCGCGTCGTCGAACCCGAACAATTGATGGAGCAGGCGCTGGAACTCGCCGGCAGGATCGCCGCCAATCCGGCCCGGTCGCTGCGCATGGCCAAGCGCCTGATGCTGACCGGACAGGATTCGACCCTGGATGCCGCGCTCGAAATGGCGGCGGCTATGCAGGCCATCGCCCATGAAACGGCCGACCATGCCGAGGCGGTCGATGCTTTCCTTGAAAAACGCGACCCGAACTTCACTGGCCGATAAGCAGCGCTCTGGCTGGACCGTTCGACGACGGTTCAGTTACCCTTTCAGTTCGATGGCATAACGATAGCGGTCGGGATGATAGCGGACATTGGCGAGTTCAATCGGCCGATCACCCGCGAAATAGGTGCGCTGAACATGCAGGATCGGCGTTTTGGCATCAATATGGAGGTGCGTCGCGGCTTCCTCGCCCGCATGCCCCGGCTCGATCGTCTGCTCCGCGCGAGTGACGCGGGCCTTGGCGACCCGCTCCACCAGGCGAATGACCGGCATATGGCCATCCAGTTCCTCACCCGGCAGCTTGCTGCCGATGTCGAGGGGCAACCAAATCTCATAATAAGCCACCGGCATATCGTCGAGCAGGCCGATGGTGCGCAACAATGTCGCTGACTCATGCGGCCCAAGCTCAAGCTGCTTGCGAATGGCACTGGAGGGCGCCGCCTCCGTCAATCCCAGATTGGCGGTGTGAAGAGAACCGGCCTTGGCAAGGAACTCCGTCAGCGATCCGGTCAACTGGCTATTGATGCCCAGCCGGTTTTCCAGCACGAACGAACCAAGGCCGCGTCGCCGCTCGATCAGACCCTGCCGCTGCAAGCCCTCCAGCGCGCGCCGGACAGTGATCCGGCTGACCTTATATTCCTTGCAGATCTGGTCTTCGGTCGGCAACGGAACGCCCGGAGCGAATTCATCAGCGGCAATACGCGACCGCAGATGCTTCTCCAACTGGTAATAGAGCGGTACAGGCCCATGTTCGAGCGCATCTTCAACGAATGGATTATCGAACATCAAACCCTGCACAGGTGAACTTTCCGCAGACAGGCCGCCTTGCATAGAGCCAACCGTCTTCATGGCAAGGATCGAACCTGCAATCTGACGGCGTCATAGCACAATATTTCTGCTTTATACATTTGCGCCGCCTCCTCCATAAAGGCCGGCCGCCCCATCGCAGATGCGATGGGGCCTGCCTTTTGATAATGGTCCGCGGGGCAGGCTCGTTCCAGACAAGCCATGCCCGGCCGTCGATCAGGCGACGGGCTTGCCGTCCCAATCCTGCTTGTCGGTTGCACGCTGTTCCAGCAAGCGGGCTGGTTTCCACCGGGAGCCATAGGCGGCGTGGTTCGCCCGGACGATTTCCAGCACCTTGTCGAGACCGCGCTGCTGTGCCCAGAACATCGGCCCGCCGCGATATTTGGGGAAGCCGTAGCCGTACACATAGGTCACATCAATGTCGCTGGCGCGCTGGGCGATCCCTTCCTCCAGAATCTTCGCACCTTCGTTGACCATGGCCGCCAAAATCCGATCGACGATCTCGTCATCCGTGAAGGCGCGCCGCTCAATGCCCTTCTCGACCGCGATCTCGGCCAGCATCGCCTCGATCTCCGGGTCCGGCGACGCGTCGCGGCCTTCATATTTATAATAGCCCGCTCCCGACTTCTGGCCAAAGCGGTCCGCCTCGACGATGCGGTCCCACAGGCGGTGCGGATAGTTAGCCGAGTTGCGATCCTCGGTCCCCGCTGCGATGCGCGCCTGACGCATGCGATAACCCACGTCGAGGCCGGACATGTCGCGCATCAGATACAGGCCCATGGGGAAGCCGAAGCTCTTGAGCGCATTGTCGACCTGCGGCGGCGTCGCGCCGGCCTCCAGCAGGATGTCGGCTTCGGTGCCGTAGATCCGCAGGATGCGGTTGCCGATGAACCCCTCGCAATTGCCGGCCAACACCGGAACCTTGCCGATCTGCTTGGCGAAGTTCATGGCCGTCGCGATCGTGACATCCGACGCCAGATCGCCGCGCACCACTTCGCACAGCTTCATGACGTTGGCGGGCGAGAAGAAGTGCGTGCCGATGACGTCGCCCGGCCGGTTGGTCGCGCGCGCAATCTCGTCGACGCTCAATGCCGAGGTGTTCGACGCCAATATGGCGCCCGGCTTGGCAACCTGATCCAGCTTGCCGAAAATCTCGCGCTTGATCCCCATGTCCTCGAACACCGCCTCGATCACGATGTCGCAATCGGCAAGGTCGGCATAATCGAGCGTCGGCGTGATCAACCCGACCGCCTTGTCAACCTGCGCCTGGCTGCGCGAACCGCGCTTGACGGAGATGTCGTAATTGGCCTTCACCTTGCCGAGACCCGCGTCCAGCGCTTCCTGCTTGGCTTCCAGCAGGACGACGGGCAGACCCGCATTGACGCAGCTCATGGCGATCCCGCCGCCCATGGTGCCGGCGCCGATCACGCCGACGCGGGCGATGGCCTTGGGCTTGGCATCGGGCGAGATGCCGTCAACCTTCGCGGACTGACGCTCGGCGAAGAAAAGGTGAACCTGCGCGGCGCGGCTCGGCGCTTCCAGGCAGGTCTGGAATGCATCCTTTTCAAATGCCAGCCCCTCGCGCGGAGACAGGGTGCAGGCCGCCTGGATGCATTCGACGATCTTGAACGGGGCCACCATGCCGGTCCAGCCCTTGGCGTTCTTCTGGCGGACGGCATCGAAGATGGCGGGATCGACATTCGCGACCTTGTCGGTGCGTTCGATCAGCTTGGGATAGGGTCCGCCCTCTTGCGCCTTCTGACGGGCAAAGGCGATCGCCGCGTCCGTGACCGGGCCGTCGGCGACCTCGTCAACCAGACCCAGTTCCAGCGCCTTGGCCGCGCTGATATGCTTGCCGCTGAGGATCAGGTCCAGCGCCACGTTCGGTCCCGCCACGCGCGTCAGCCGCTGCGTGCCGCCAGCGCCAGGCAACAAGCCCAGATTGACTTCCGGCAGGCCGACCTTGGCACGGCTGGCCGCGACGCGGAAGGGGGCAGCCAGCGCAAGTTCCAGCCCGCCGCCCAGGGCATGGCCATCAATGGCGCAGACCACCGGCTTGGCGCTGTCCTCCAGCATTTGCTGGATGCCGTGCAGGTCGGGGCCGACCTTGGGCTTGCCGAATTCGCGGATGTCTGCGCCTGCCACGAACCGGTCATTGGCGCCCACCAGCACGATCGCCTTGACCGCGGGATCGGCCTGCGCCTGCTCCAGCCGCCTGACCAGGCCTTCGCGCATCGGCGCGCCCAGCGCATTGACGGGCGGGAAGTCGATCGTCAGCAGGGCGACATCGTCGCGAACATCGTAGCGGACAGCGTCTTCTGGTGAGATGGACATGATGGAGCTTTCCCTTAAGCGATCGAAATTAATGACCCTGCCCTGCCAAAGTCGCTCATTATTGTCATCCAGGTGTTATCCAACGACCCTATCCAGCGGCAATCAATCACAATAGCGATACACCATTGCTATTAGCGTTGTTTAACACAAGGGTTAGGGAGCGGTCGGACAACGCAGCATCTGAGCATAGTTTCCGTCACGAACAACAAGTATTCGCATACCCGGAACCGTATATTCGATGAACCGGGAAAAATCTTCGCGCCTGCCGGAATCCAGCACGCGGATATAGGTATTTTCATCCACGGACAGGGTCACTTCGCCGATCTTCTGATCTTCGGCCACGACAGTCAAAGACGTCGGCGTGACGGCCTTTACAACGGCGCCGAAAGCCTTGGGGTTGCGCGCTGACTGGACGCGCGTGTCCAGCGTGATGCGCAACCTGTCGGACGTGTTCGGCGTCCCCGCATGAGGTGAACAGTGGTGGACGACGAGCACGTCGCCAGCCTTGTAATCGGTGGTGGCCCAACTGTCCGGATCAATCAATCCCTCCGCCACCGGGAACTGCCGGGGCTTGGCGAGATTGTGGTAATAGCCCCGCTTGTGCTGGCCCACCGCGACCATCAACCCGCCGACTTCGCGCGGGCAATCGACCAGGGCAGTCCAGACCGGGCGATAGCCCTCGATGCCGGGGCTGTAGAAGCCGTCCTGGTGCACCGGGGTGATCGGGCCATTTGGCGGATAGAGGCGATATTGCACCAGCGGCACCATCGCGGCCGGTTCGCCCAGCACCTTGGCCAGGAATTCCTGATTACTCGGATCCTCGATCAACCGACGCGAAATGCCGGCAAACTCATCGCCATCTTCGGAGAAATTCTCAAGCGGCTTGCCGTTCCAGCGCCCGATCGGGTCGCCCTTGTCGATCACGCCATAATGGTCGGCGGCAATCGCCAGCATTTCCGCGCGGGCGCGCGCCACCGACTCGGGGCTGAGCGCGTTACGGAAGAAGAGATAGCCATTCTCGTCATAAAAGGCGTTCAGCGCGTCATGATCATCCAGCAGCGCGGTGCAGTCTTGAAATTCCTTGCTCGGAATGCAGTCGCGGGCGTCGAGGTCGCGGACATCCGGGAGATTCACGGCAGATATTTTCATTTTGTGTTTCCTTTTCGGAACACCGCTTCCGTCATTGCAGAGTCGGTCATGCGTTTCAGTCTAGGGGATGCCGGGCCGGCGCAGAAGGCGGTGGCCCAGTAATTTCGTCACTCAGAGTGATCACCTCTCGCCATCAATCCCAGGCCGCGGGGAAAGTGCGGACCACGAAGAAATTGACGGCGTCGAAATGATCGACCGGTCCCGTCAGCCGCAGCTTGGGCAGGCGCTCGATCATGATTTCCAACGCGATCTTCGCCTCCATGCGTGCGGTCCATGCGCCGGGGCAGAAATGCGCGCCGCCGCCAAAGGACAAATGCGGCGCCGTCTGCGACGGACGACGGTCGAGGCGGAAGCTGTCCGGATCTTCATAGACGGACGGGTCGCGATTGGCGCTGAGGGTGGAATAAAGCACCCGCGCATGGGCCGGAAGCGATCCGCCGTTCACGGGACAGCCTTGCGTGGTTTCGCGAAACATGCCGATCGCGGGCGGGTCAAAGCGCAGCGATTCGTCGATCGCGGCGTTGAGCAGCGAGGGGTTGTCCCGCACCTGCTGCATCAACTCGGGCTTTTCGAGCAGGCGATAGAGCAGGTTCAGCACCAGCGCGCCGGTCGTGTCGACCCCACCAACAAAAAAGCCGCGGATCGTGCGCTGAAGCATCGGCTCGCTCAGATATTCGCCCTTATATTTCTGCGTCATGAGCACAGAGAGCAGCGTGTCGGGCAGAACCGTGCCCACATGCTCCGGCGCGGGTTCGGTGACGCTCGCATCGCGCAGCCGCTGCCGGTTCTTCTCGATCTGCTCGGCGAAGAACACATACATCTCGTCGATGACGCGCTTCTGTTCGGTCGGATTCTCGATCATCGACGTCAGGAACATGTCGGTCCAGCGGCGATAATCCTCGACCCGGTCTTCCGGAAAGCCCAGCGCGATGGCGGTGACGCGGGCCGGCAGCGGCTTGCCGACCAGCTGCTGCAGGTCACCCGAGCCGAGCGGCAGCATGGCATCCACCAGATCATTGGCGACGCGGCGGCAATCATCCGCCCACCGCTTCACGCCCTTGGGCGACATATAGCTGGTGTAGAGCATGCGGAACGAACTGAAGTCAGGCGGATCCTGGTTGAGCGCGATCCCCTCCTCCATGCGCACCATCTGATTGCCCCAATGTTTGGAGAACCGTTCATGGTCGTTCAGGAGGGTCCGAACATTTTCATACCCCATCAGCAGGAAATGCTCCTGCTCCGCGGCTTCGACTTTCGCGACCGGGCATTCATTGCGCAGCTCATTATAGAAGGCTGCCCTGTCGCCAAGCGCCTCGGGCGTCTTCATGTCGATGACTTTCACTCAACCTTCTCCTGTTCTGCTGCTGCTCATCCCCTTTCCTCGCGGAAATGAGCTGCCATCGCCCGGTCGGCAACAGCCAGTTACCAAGGGACATGGGTTCGGACCGGCGATATTCGTCAGGATCGTCGGCAATGCCCTGATGTTCGCTGCCGCAAGGCAATCGGCTATTTGCCCGCCCTTCGGCTTCGCGTCCGAACGATCCATATTTCGTGGATACACGCGAAAACTGCAACAACCGTCATCACGCAGCGCATCGCCAATGCGATACCTATGGCCGGGGCCGGGTGCCGATGACGCCCAAGCGCACCCGACCGCCCCGAATGGCGCGCTTTTCAGCCTCATCGCAAATGCGATTACGCCCCGAAGTTTCCGGCCGGACTTGCCACAGCCGCCTGGAACGAGAATGTGCAATAGACCCAAGATCAAAACAGCCGCGCGGAGTATCGCTCATGTCGGAAAATTTCCTGGTCGACGAACCTGTTGAGGGCGTCCGGCGAGTCACGATCAATCGGCCCGATTCGATGAATGCCTTCACCTTCCCGATGTATCGGGAACTGCTGGATATGCTGGAGGCCATCAAATATGATCCGCGCGTGCGCGTCGTCATCCTCACCGCTACGGGCCGCGGCTTCTGCACCGGGCATGATCTGCGCGCCGGCGGTAGCCCCGACTGGGTGCCCGATTATGTCGGCAAGGCCTATGCCTCACGCTACGCCATGAGCGTCATCAGCGCGATTCCGGTCGCACTGCGCAATCTGCCGCAGCCGGTGATCTGCGGCGTCAATGGAACGGTGGCCGGAATGGCGCTGGCCTTTCCGCTCGCCTGCGACATCACGATCGCGGGCAGTTCGGCGAAGTTCGTCAACGCGATCCACAACGCCGGGACCGGCGCGGAACTGGGCCTGAGCTATATGCTGCCCCGTGTCGTGGGCGCACAACGCGCCGCCGAGCTGCTGCTCACCGCGCGCCCCGTCTTGGCCGACGAAGCGGAGCGGATCGGTCTGGTGCTCAAGACCGTGCCCGACGAGGAATTGCAGGATGCTTGCATCAAGCTGGCCGAAAATATGGTCGTCAATGTGCCCATGGGCCTGTGGGTGACCAAGCAGTCGCTCTGGGCGAACCAGAATGCCGGCAGCCTGGAACAGGCGATCGAGTTCGAGAGCCGGGGCGTGTTCGTGGCGCAGTCCATGGAAGACAAGACCGAAAAGCAGAAGGCCTTCTTCGAGAAGCGCGCGCCCCAGTTCACATATAAGTAAAGGACCCGATATGGCTTTTGAAAATATCCTTTACGAGGTGAAGGACGGCATTGCGACGATCACGCTGAACCGTCCGGAAATCTTCAATGCGATGGGCAATGCGATGATGCACGAGATCATCGACGCATTCGACCTGAGCGACGGCGACGACAATGTCCGCGTCGTTGTCATCACCGGCGCGGGCAAGGGCTTCTGCGGCGGCGCGGACCTGTCGAAGGGCGCGGCCGTGTTCGACAAGGACAACAACGGATCGGCGACCAAAACGGTCAGTGCCCGCCGTGACGACGGCAGCTTCGACTATAGTTCCGAAGCCGCGCGCGATGGAGGCGGCAGGCTCGCCCTGCGCATCTTCGCCAGCCTGAAGCCGGTCATCGGCGCCATCAACGGCGCCGGGGTGGGCATCGGCGCCTCCATGCTGCTGCCGATGGACATCCGCATCGCCAGCGAAAAGGCGCGGCTGGGCTTCGTCTATGCCCGGCGCGGGATCGTCTTTGAGTGCTGCTCCAGCTGGTTTCTGCCGCGCATCGTCGGCATCGCCAAGGCGCTGGAGCTGAGCTTCAGCGGCCGCGTGCTGGGCGCTGCGGAACTCAAGGACGCAGGCCTCGTCAGCCAGGTCGTCGCGCCCGAAGAGCTGCTGCCCACCACCTATGCGGTCGCGCGGGAAATCGCCGACAACACGGCGCCGGTTTCGGTCGCGCTGATGCGGCAGATGGCCTGGCGCTCGCTGGGCATGAGCCATCCGATGGAAGCGCACCGGATCGAAAGCCGGGGCATCTGCACCCGTGGCGCCTCGCCCGATGCGAAGGAAGGCATCACCTCCTTCCTGGAAAAGCGCCTGCCCGAATTTGCGGGCAAGGTGTCGACCGACATGCCCAATTACTTCCCCTGGTGGGAAGAGCCGCAATACTCCTGAACTCTGGGAACAGCTTATGCAGACCGCAGTCACCGAACTTTTCGGCATCCAACATCCGATCCTCAACGCCGGCATGGGCCGTGTGGCGCTCCCCGAAATGGTGGCTGCGGTCTGCAATGCCGGCGGCCTTGGCGTGCTGGGCGCAGGCTCCAGCCCGCCGGAACAGACGCGCGAGATGATCCGCGAAATCCGTTCGCGCACCAACAAGCCCTTTGGAGCCAACACGCCGCTGGCCCTGCCGAACGGGTTGGAAAATGCGAAGGTCTGCCTTGAGGAGCAAATCCCCGTCATCAACTATTCGATGGGGCGGGGCGACTGGATCTGCAAGGCCGCGCACGCCTATGGCGGAAAAGTGATGGCGTCGGTCGCGGACCAGAATCTGGCGCTCAAGGCGCAGCAGCATGGGTGCGACGCGGTGATCGCGGCCGGCTATGAAGCCGCGGGCCATTCCGGCGCGGTCACCACCTTCGCGCTTATTCCCCGCCTGGCCGAACTGCTGGACATTCCGGTCATCGCGGCGGGCGGCATTTCCACCGGGGCCAGCATGATCGCGGCGCTCGCGCTGGGCGCTGGCGGCGTTTCCATGGGCACGCGCTTCTGGACGACGAAGGAAGGCCCGATGCACCAGGGCTGGAAGGAAAAGGCGCTGGAGCTGGACGTTTCCGATACGCTCTATTCCGCCAAGTTTGACGGCATTCCCTGCCGCCAGATGGACGTGCCCGGCGCCCGCAAGATGATGGACGCGCGCATGTTCAACGTCTTCAGCGTGTTCCAGCATTCCTTCCAGATCGCCAGGGAGCTGGAGATTCCGTGGACGCGCCTCGTCATCGACACGATGAAAAAGGGTCCGAAGGAGATCGAGGGCATGATGCGCATGTCGCAGATGCTGAAGTCGCATAGCCACACGCTGGTCAGCGGCGACACCAGCAAGGGCTTCACGACTGTTGGCATGTCGGTCGGCATGGTCCACGACATACCGACCATTGCGGAATTGATGGACCGCATCATCGCCGAGGCGCAGGAATGCCAGGCCAACCTCGCCCGCAACGTGCTGGGCTGATTCGGGGGATAGAGCGATTTCCAGTCAGATGGCATCATCTGACGTTTAAGAAATCGCGGTAAAACAAAGGAATAGAGCGGTCGATCTGATTCAATTAGATCGAAAACCGCTCTATGACCCGGTACCGCGCGCGGGTGACTGAACGGGTCACCCGCGCGCGGTGAGAGAGGAGCCACTCAGCCCGTCACATCCGCGATCATCATTTCGCGCAGCAGATATTTCTGCACCTTGCCGGACACCGTCATCGGGAAGCTGTCGATGAAGCGGACATAGCGCGGCACCTTGTAATGCGCGATCTGCCCGCAGCAGAAGGCGATGATGGTGTCGGCGTCCAGCGTTTCCCCGGCGCGCAAACGGACGCAGGCCATGACTTCCTCGCCGAACTTCTCATCGGGAACGCCAATGATCTGGACGTCCTCGACAGCCGGGTGCCGGTAAATATGTTCCTCGATCTCGCGCGGGTAGATATTCTCGCCGCCCCGGATGATCATGTCCTTGATCCGGCCGACGATGCGGGCATAGCCCTCCGCGTCGACGACGGCGAGGTCGCCGGTATGCATCCAGCCGTCGCGGATGGCGTCGGCGGTCTTTTCCGGATCGCCCCAATAGCCGATCATGACCGAATAGCCCCGCGTGCACAGTTCGCCGGACTGGCCGCGTGGCACGATCTCGCCCGTTGCCGGATCGACGATCTTCACCTCCAGATGCGGCTGGACGCGCCCGATGGTGCCGACGCGCCGTTCCAGCGAGTCGTCCACGGCGGTCTGGAAGCTGACCGGGCTGGTTTCGGTCATGCCATAGGCGATGCCGATGTCGCGCATGTGCATTTGCGTCATCACCTTGCGCATCACCGCTTCTGGACAGGGTGATCCCGCCATCAGCCCGGTGCGCAGGCTCGACAGATCGAAGCGGGCGAATTCGGGGTGCTCCAGCTGCGCGATGAACATGGTGGGCACGCCATGGAGCGCGGTGCAACGCTCCGCCTCCACCGTCTGCAGCACGGCGAGCGGGTCGAAGCCAGCGCCGGGATAGACCATCGTCGCGCCGTGGACCAGACAGGCGAGATTGCCCATCACCATGCCGAAACAATGGTAAAGCGGCACCGGGATGCACAGCCGGTCACCCGCCCCCAATCCCATGCCAAGACCAACGAAATAGGCGTTGTTGAGCACATTGCGGTGCGACAGCGTCGCCCCCTTGGGCGAACCGGTGGTTCCGCTGGTGAACTGGATGTTGATCGGGTCGTTGGCCTGAAGGCCAGCGGTCAGTTCCAGAAGCGCTCGCTCGGTCGCTTCGGTCCGCAAACCCGCGACATCGTCAAACTGCAACCAGCCTGGCCGGGGATCGCCACCCATCTTAATGATGTGGGCAAGGTCCGGCAGGCGTTCCGACCTGGCCTCGCCCGTCACGGCCAGATCCGGAATCAGCGTCTCGACCATCGCCACATAGTCGCTGCTCTTGAAGGCGGTTGCGCAGACCAGCGCCTTCACCCCGACCTTGCGCAGCGTATATTCCAGTTCCGACGGGCGGTAGGCGGGATTGATGTTCACCTGCACGATACCGGCGCGCGCGGTGGCGAATTGCGTGATCGCCCATTCGACGCAGTTGGGCGCCCACACCGCCAGCCGATCGCCCGGCCGCAGCCCCAGCGCCAGCAGCCCGGCCGCGAACGCATCGGTCGCGGCGTTCAGCTCCGCCCATGACAGCCGCACGCCCTGGTGCCGGGACACCAGCGCCTCCGCTTCGGGCCAGCGGCGGGCCGCGAGCTCCAGCGCAGCGCCGATCGTATGTTCGATCAGCGGCGGCCCGATCGCCCCAACCAGAAGGCTGAGTTCAGGTACAGTCATGCGGTGGCTCTTTCACTTTATGGGGGTGGCGACGATCTTTTCATTCCGAGCGCCATTGTTCAGGCACATGCCGCTCTTTCACCCCGGCCCGCTGCTTGTCGAGCGGACTGGGGGCGGTGCGCAGCGGATTGAACCGGGCGACCGCGCGCGCAAGCCGGGCCTGCATGGCCTTGAGTATATCGGGGTGGAGCGAGGCGACGCTATATTGTTCGCCTGGCCGGCTCATGTCGTAAAGCTGGGGATAGCCCCGCTTGTCCAGCAGGATGAAATAATCCTGATAAAGGTCGGCATTCACATATTTCCATTTCTGCGTGCGGATGCCGACGACTTCCTCGCCCTGGAACAGTACCAGCTCGTCATGGGGCGTGGCGGCTTTGCGCAAGAGGACCGGGCCGATGTCCTTGCCGTCCAGTTCCACGCCCTGTGGCGGCGCCACCCCGGCCAGCGCGCAGAAGGTCGGCAACAGGTCGGTGCCCATGGCGATGGCGTCGGATCGCTGGTTGGCGGGAATATGCCCCGGCCAGCGCGCGATGAAGGGCACGCGATAGCCGCCGTCGAAACCCGCGCCGCCCTTGCGCTGCCGCAGGCCGCCGGTCGATCCTTCGAACCATGGCCCATTGTCCGAACTGAAGATCACCAGCGTATCGCGGTCGAGGCCCAGCCGCTTGAGCTTCTCCATCAGCCGGCCGACGATGGAATCGATCTCCATCACCGTGTCGCCATAGGCACCCGCATGGAGCGATTTTTGTTCGAAACCGGGCGCGGGATAGTTGGGCAGGTGCGGCGAGCTCAGCGCCAGTTCGAGGAAAAAGGGCTTGCCCTGCTGCTCCTCCAGAAAGCGTTCCGCGCGCGTGTAGAATTGCTGCTGAAGACGGGGAAAGTCCGGTTCCCATTCGCCGCGCTGGCCGGTTTTGTCGAATTCATAGACCTTCAGCGGAGAAATATCGTGGCTGTAAGGCAGCCCGTAGAAGAGGTCGAACCCATAATTGGTCGGCGCCCATGCAGGGCCGCTATGACCCAGGTGCCACTTGCCAATCAGGGCGGAGGTGTAGGCGGGCTTCAGCGCCTTTGCGATCGTCACCTCCGACTGCGGCATGACCCGGGTATCGCCAGTGTTCAACACCTTCGACATGCCCGAACGGATCGGATAGCGCCCCGTGAGCAACCCCGCGCGCGACGGGGTGCAGACATTGGCCGGCGCATAATAGTCGGTAAGGGTCATGCCCTCCCGTGCCATGCGGTCGAGGTGCGGCGTCGGAATATCGCGACCGCCCATGGGGCCGATGTCGCCATAGCCCAGATCATCGCAATAGATGACGATGAAATTGGGAGCGCGCGTGGGGGTGGCCGCGTGCGCAAGGCTCGCCGACATCAAACCCATTCCACCTGCCAGAAATTTCCGCCTGTCCACTTTTCTCAGTCCTTCATTCGTCATGATTGTTCGAGGCGCACCAAGGATGCTCAGCGCGTCGGCCTGAGCTGCGCATCCAGGAAACGGAACGTCAGGTCCAACGCCCGCAGGCTGGCCGCGCGGGTGGCGGCCTCATCGACGCCCGTCCAGCCATGGGCCGCCCCCGGTATCAACTCCAGCGTGACCGGAACCTTCGCCGCCTTCAGCTTGTCCGCCAGCGCCTGCGACTGAGCCATGGAGACGGTCTTGTCCTGCGTGCCATGGATCAGCAGCATCGGAGGATCTTTAGCATCGACATATGTCACCGGGCTGGCAGCGGTGACGGTTCGCGGATCGCAGACGCTGTTCTTGCAGTCGAGATAGATATCCTTCGCGCGCGACGCGGCCGACTGGGGCGCATTCGAAAAGTCGAAAAGCCCGTACCAGGTCACCGCTGCCTGGACGCAATCGCTTTCGCCCGGATTGCTCTTGTCCTCTCCGCTGGGCGGATGGCCGCAGTCAAGCGCGGCGAGCGAGGCCAGCTGGGCGCCGGCCGAAGCGCCCCAGATCGCCACGCGCCGCGTATCGACGCCATAACGGCCGGCATTGGCCTTCAGGAAGCGGATGGCGGTGCGCACATCGTTAACCGCCGCCGGGAAAGGCGCTTCGCCACCCAGCCGATATTCGAGCGACGCCACGACATAGCCCTTCGCAGACAGACCGGCGAAAACCGCTGGCAGGTTGGTGAAGGCGCCCAGTTCCCGGGTGTTGCCGATCATCCACCCACCGCCATGCACATAGATGACCAGCGGGTGTGGCCCCTTCGTCCTGGGACGGTAAAGATCCAGGGTGATCGGCCGATAACCCACGATGGTGGAATAGGTCACGTCCGCGCTGGCTCTGACGCCCTCGGGGAAGTTCAGCACACGCTCGGGCATGGAGTCGTTGGTGACGGGCTTGGCCGATATGGCCGGAACCACCGTCCGTGCCTGCGCGGGCGCCGTCAGCGTCCCTGCGAAGGCCACCATCGCGGCGAATATCATGGCATGTTTACGCATTCAGCAACTCCTTGGGGCGCGGGTCGGGCGACTGGGGCTTGAGATCATGCGGACGCATCGCCTTTCCCTCGGATGACGCAGCGAAAGCCGATGTGGGAGGTCGAGCTGTCCACTGCCTGCGGATGCCGTGCCGCCGGGCGATACCGTTGGCAATAATTGGGCGCGCAAAGGTGCGAACCGCCCTTCACCACCTTCCGCCCGATCGGCAGGTCCGGCATGGCGGGATCGAGGCTGCCACGCTTCGTACCACCACGCGGGTTGGCGGGAACGCAACAGCTGCCCCTGGATTTGCGTTCGATACGCGGCTGGCTGTACCAGTCAGCCGTCCATTCCCAGACGTTGCCAATCATGTCGAACAGGCCATGGCCGTTGGCGGGATAGGTGCGGACCGGTGACGTCCGCTCGTAACCGTCGGCCAGCGTGTTACCATAGGGAAAGGCGCCCTGCCAGTAATTGGCGAGCATCCGGCCACCGGGCGCCAGTTCGTCTCCCCAGGCGAATTCCGCAGCTTCCAGCCCGCCGCGCGCGGCATATTCCCACTCCGCCTCCGTCGGCAGCGCTTTGCCGGCCCATTGGGCGTAAGCCTCCGCATCGGCGAAGGCGATATGAACTACGGGATGATCCTCCAGCCCCTCAAGGCTGCTGTCAGGCCCATAAGGATGGCGCCAGTCCGTGCCAAGACTGAAATGCCACCATTGCGTATAGTCCATCAAATCGACCGGCCCCGCCGTACGCTGGAACAACAGCGATCCCGCGCCCACCAGCGCTGGGTCCATGCCGGGATAGAGGCTGGGGTCGGGTGGGATTTCCGCCCATGTGCGATGGTTTGTGGCCTCGACAAAGCGGGCGAACTGGCGATTGGTGACCGGCGTCTCATCTATCCAGAAGCCGTCGACGCGCACCATACGCGCGGGAGACTCCTCTGGATAGAAACGGTCCGATCCCATGCGGAAAATCCCGCCGCCCACATAGTGCATGCCATCAGTCATCGCCAAGCCCATTTCTTCCTGTAGGCAGACCCGGTAAACCGAGCGCGCCGTAGCTCTTCGAGCGGAAAGGCTATGCACCAACCCACCCATCAGAACCAGTCGATCTGCCGTGCGAAGCGCCAGCTGTTATTCATGAGCGAACAAGGGTTTCTATCGCTGATGGGCTGCGTCTGCGGGTGGACAGACATAACTTGCGGCCTTGTCCGGGTCCGCCCCCGGCGTGAGCACGGCGCGCGCAGGGAAGGCGCAATGCAGCCGCTCCCTCGCTGGCGCGGCGCCTGATGACGCCGGTGCGGCCCTGCTGACGCCGATAACGCTTTCAGGCGCTCGGCCGCCCTCCACCCATTGGCGCAGCGCCATCGCGATATTGTTTTCCGGGCGCGCATCCTTGGCTGGCGCGTTGAGTTCGCCAAACAGTTCCGCCCCCGTGCCGCCCATGCAATGCTGCATGCCGGGGATCATGAAGAGCCGCGTTGAAGCCGCCGCCTTCGGCCCGGACTGTTTGAAGACATTGTCATAAAAGTCGATCGTCTGTTCGGGCGGTATCGCCGCGTCGGCCCAGCCGTGATAGAGGATCAGCTTGCCGCCATGCTCGAAAAATCGCGACAGGTCGGGCTGCACGTCGAGCACGCCGCTCAGCGCCGCGCTGATTCTGGGCGGATCGGTCTTCCAGTTGAAATTTTCCACCGGCCCAAGCGGCGGCGACATCAGGCTCTGGAGCACGCCCGCGGCCAGCAGGCTACCCTGCGGCGGCGCCTTGCCGCCTGCGGTGATATAGCCGTCCCAGCCCAGGAACGGGACCGGATTTCCCGCCTCCGCCCCCGACGCGAGAAAAGCGAAGGACCGAGGCGCATCAGCCGGGCGCGGCGGTCCGGCATAGATTTGGCCCAGCGCCTTGATCTGCGGCGCGGAAAAACATTGGGGCGCGCTGCTCTTGCCGCAGGACAGCCGCGCAAGGTCGGGTCGGCAGACCCGGGGATCGTCGATCAGACCGTCGTTCAACCCGTCCAGGCGATCGCATTGCCTTAGCACTTCGCCCTGAAGGAACAGCATCTGCTCTGGCCGCAGGGCTGCGCCAGGCGCGCGCTGGGCCTGCTGCGTCCACAGCATGGTGCCGATTGATCTGGTGATCTGCGCGGCGGGGGCGCCCGCCAGGATGCCGTCATAATCTTCGGGAAAGCGCGAAGCCTCCATCAGCCCCTGTCGCCCGCCGTTGGAGCAGGACTGGAAATAGGATTTGTCCGCCGCCCGGCCATAATAGGCAGCGACCAGCTGCTTGGCGTTCACGGCTGTCAGATGAATGGCGCGCCAGCCATAATCGCGCAGTTTGACGGGATTGCCCGTCGCCCAGGACGCCTCATGGGGCAGTTCGGCGACATGGCCCGTATCGGTCGAGGCCGTGGCATGGCCAGTGCGCATCGCATCGCCAAGATCGCGGTATCGAATCGATCCGGCAAGCCCGCCATTGCCGACGCCCAGATAACGGCCGTTCCATTGAGCGGGCAACCAGACTTCGAACCGAATGTCCGACCCCGGCTCTGGATGGATGCGACCCACGACACGGCAGAAAGCAGGAAGTCCGGAAATCGACACGGTGCTGCCGGACCCGTCCGATGCCCTTGCGGTCGCGCCCGATATGGGCAGATTTGCAGGCTGGAAGGCCGCGCTGATGATGTCGGTATCGGTCAGGACCGCGCGGGACAGCGCAGTGCATGCCGCCTCCCCGCCGGTTTCCACCGCAGCGGCCCGCGGGGCTTGCCCCGGCGCAGCATGGGCGGCCAGGCAATGCAAGGCGAGAATAGAGGCAGACGCCAGGGACAAAACCGCTTTTGCTGCCATCGTCATCTTGCTCCTACCAGCGTTTTTTTTTGCGCCTGGTGGGTTACGAGGTGGAGCCGCTGCCGGATGTCGGCGCGGCTCGCCCCTCCTTCCAAAAAAAGGAGCGGGAGCGCGTCGCCGCGCTCCCGCCCAACCCCTTAGAAGCTGTAGCGTACACGGCCACCGATATAGCGGCTGTTGATACGTTCAATCACCCGTTGGAGCGCGCCGTTCGGGCTGAAGCTCTGCTGCGGAATGAAGGTCTGCTCATTTTCCTTGAACAGGTTGCGGACGAACAGTTCGGCAGTGATATTCGAGTTGCGAACACCCACGTTGACATCGACATAGGTCGTGTCGGGCAGGTAGGACGTCGGCCCGCGCAGCAGGTCGGTGCGCTGCTTCGACGCATATTTGACCAGCGGTGCGATGAAGGCTTCAAGCCCGTCGCCATTCACAGGCACGCTGTAATCCAGCGTCAAGGTGCCACGCCATTTCGGCGCCCGGTTGAGCAGTTCGCCAGCAAGGTTGCCCTGGGTGAAGTACTGCGCTGCCGTCGGCGCGGTCGGGTTCGCGACGAAGCAGGCTGATGTGTTGCGGACCGCGTTGATGTAGCAAGGCGCATTGGGGAAATCGAGGATCTTCGCCTCGGTATAGGCGACATTGAGATCCGTGCGCAGGTTGGACATCAGGCGGGCCGAAGCCGAAAATTCCACGCCGCGGGTGCGGACCTTGCCGACCGAAGCAAGCTTGCGCTGCGGCGGCTGGTTCGGATCAATGACAACGCTCGTCTGCACCTGGTAATTTTTGTAGGTGCTGTTGAACAGCGAAACGTTCAGCGTCAGCGCCCGGTCGAAGAACTGCGACTTCATGCCGAGTTCAAAGGACTTCACCGATTCCTGGGGCAGGGTCGAAATGCCAGCCGCGCTCAGCAGACCATTCGTATCGGACTGGTCGAAGATCGGGCCCTGCTTCGCCTTGGCGAAGGTGCCATAGAACATGAGATCGCGGTTCACGCGATACTGCGCGCCGATGTCATAGTTGAGGAAGCTGTCACCGCCCGAACCCTTGCCGGTCGCGGCGACCTGCGAAGCGGCGAACGTCCGAATGACGCCATCCGACGTCAGCTTCTGGGTTGCGGGAAGCGTCGGAACCTTGGCCCGATAGCCCACCTCGTCCTTCTCGAAACGGATGCCGCCCTGCAGCTTCAGCTGTTCCGTGATGTCATAGTCGGCATGCGCATAAGCCGCATAGGACTTGGTATCGAACTGGCCGTTCGTCACCGCGGGGAAGAGATAGCGGACGAAATCATTTTCCGACTTCTCGTTCGAGAAGAACAGACCTGCGACATAATGAAGCGGCCCGACATCGGCGGAGTTGAGGCGAAGTTCCGACGTGTAGGACTCAACCTTCAGCCTGGAATGAACCAGACCATCAAATTCCGGCCGCACGTTCAGATCGGCCAGCGGGATCACGCCCAGGCCGAAGTCGATGTCACGCTTTCTGTCTTCATTCAGGTAGGAGTTGATCGAAGTCAGCGTCGTTCCGCCCGCCGTTTCAAAGGTCAGGCGCAGGATGCCGCCATAGTCGACGGTGCGGGATTCGCCATTATAGAGGCTGGCGTAGTTCCGGTTGCTCAGGCTCGGCGTCACGCCGGGCTGCATCTGCGAGAAAGGCCGCTTGTAGACGTCGCTCGGGAAGTTGAACCCTGCCGGAACATAGGCGAAGGGCGCGATCTGGTTGTCGCCATTCTGGTGGCTATACTGATAGAAAGCGGTGACATCGACCGTGAACTGGTCGGACAGCAGCAGCTTGACCTTGTTGCGCGACCCGTAGGTGTAGCTGTTGGACCACTGGTCGAGATAGATGTTCTTGGTCAGACCGCGGAAGCCGTCAAAATATTGCGACGTGCTGATCTGGATCTTGTCGCTGACCGGGCCGGCTAGGAAGAAGGCAGCCTGCTTCTGCTGGTCCGAAGTGTAGAGCAGATTGGCAAAGCCGGTCCATTCCGCCGATGGGCCGCGCGTCACCATGTTGACGAGGCCGCCGGTCGCGTTGCGGCCGGCCAGCGTGCCCTGCGGGCCAGGCAACACTTCAATGCGCTCTACGTCGAGCAGGAAGTTGGACAGCGTGGTTGACGAAGGCTGCGGAATGTCGTCCAGAACGATGCCGACCTTGTTGGGCGCGTTGACGCTCGACGCGCCGGTGCCGACGCCGCGGATCGCCAGCGTCTGGCCTTCACCAGCGATGGTGGGCACAAGCTTCTGCAGCTCGCCGATATTGACGATATTCTGCCGTTGCAGCGCGCCGGAGCCGATCACCTGGACCGACTTGGGAATGTCCTGCACATTCTCTGCACGCTTATTGGCGGTCACGATGATCTCGTCGCCAGCGGGCGCTTCTGGCGTAGTCTGAGCGGCGGCACTCTGAGCAACCGCCGGTGCCGCAAAAGCAGCGCCCAGCGAAGATCCGGCCAGAAGTGCGTATTTGTAGAAACTGTTCATGAAATCCTCCCCATCTAATCAGGCAATCGAAACGCACCTAATTCGTCGAACGTCTATGCGTCTTAGCAAATCCCCGTTGTGCGGCATTCCACTTCCCCTCGCGCGCGAGGCGTCTTTATTCTAGTTATTTTAGCTGTCATTTACATTTGACAACGTTACCAATAATTAGCGAAATGCGCGCAAAGACGTGCTAATTCAAGCTGTCGGGACCAAATTCGCATCTGCGATGTCCTTTGAAAACGCTTCTTGGGGCTTCCGCGGCTCACTGCCTGCAGCATAGAGATGAGGAGCGGACGACCCGGCCGCGGAAATTCGACCGGGTTCGCCCCACTCCCCCTTTGTGCGTCAGCCTCGGGCGCGCAGTTCGATGATGCTGTTGCCGAACGGCTCGTCGCGATTCTTCAGCGCGGTCTTGAAGCCATGCTCCTTCATGTCCGACTTGAAGCCGGAACGGCGCGGGCCGGTGCTCAGATGTCCGCGCGCATCCATCTCGATCGCCATGCGCTGGATGTTCATCATTCCCATCTGCTCGAGCGCGAGATTGACGATCCGCTTGTGCGCCGCGTTCAACTCCGGATCGACCAGCGCGACCCGGGCGGCCAGCTGCATCACATAATCGTCCAGTTCCTCGGCCGGCACCGATTCCATGATCAGGCCGAGCTTTGCCGCATCCTTGCCAAGGAGCGTGTCGCCAGTCATCAACAGGCGCTTCGACCATTGCGGCCCGACATGATAGGTCCACATATGGGCCGGCGGGGAACCGTTTGCCCGGGTCGCGGGAAAGCCGATCTTGGCGTTGTCGGCGGCGACGACCATGTCGCAGCGCAGCGCGATGTCGGTGCCGCCGGCCAGGCAATTGCCCTGCACCTTGGCGATGACCGGCTTGTGCATGTCATAGATGATGTTCGGCAGTCCCTGGAACCGTTCCATGTTCCAGCAGTCATTGTCGAAGCTGCCGGCAGGAGCCCGATAAGGGATCGACGGGTCTGGCCCCTGACCATCATCATCATAGCGCTCATAGGAGGAAATCAGGTCGTATCCGGCGCAGAAATCCTTACCCGCGCCCTCCAGCACGGCGGCGTGAACATCGTCGCGAGCGTCCGCCTCCAGCAGGGCGTCGCGCATTTCGATCACCATCTGGTTGGAGAGAGAGTTGCGCTTGTCCGGCTGGTTCAGCGTGATCCGGGCAACCTGACCCACCACTTCGAACAGCACCATGTGGGGATTGCGCAAATATTTGCCTGCATATTCCTGCATCTATTCCTCCTAAATCATCCGATCAAAAAAGCTGCCGCGCCTCAGCAAAGGGCACACCGAAGCTGGAGCGCATCGACAGCCTTATTTCTTCCATTCCATCCCACCGCTGGCCTTGCGCTCGGCCAGCGTGCGACGCTCTATCTCGCCTGCTTCCTCCAGCGTCGTGCGGAAGCCCTGATCAATCACGCCCTTGGCAAGCGCGACCAGTTTCGGATCATGCGCCGCCATCATCGTCGCCAGTTCGACGCCGCGCGGGACAAGCTGCTCCTGCTCGACCAGTTCGTTCACCAGCCCGATCCGCAGGGCCGTCTCCGCACCGATCGGCGCGCAGGTCAGCATCATCTGCCGCGCCCATCGCGCGCCCACGATACGCGGCAGCAGGGATCCCATGCCGCTTCCCGAAAGCGCGCCGATCCGGGCATGGGTGTCGGCGAAGCGGGCCTGCGGTCCGGCAATCGCAAAGTCGCAGGACAGAACCAGTTCCAGCCCGCCGGTCATGGCCGCGCCGCCGACCGCGGCGATCAACGGCTTGCCCAGCAGCGGGAGCGCGGTGATCAGTTCGGTGACCTTGTGCCGGGGCGCATCAGGCGCGGAAAAAGATTTAAGGTCCAGCCCAGCGCAAAAGGCAGGTGGCGCACCAGTCAACACCCCTGCGCGCCATTTGCTGTCGGCTTTGAACTCTGCCAATGCAGCCGACAGCTCTTCCGCCAGTTCAAGGCTGATCGCGTTGCGCGCATCGGGCCGGTTCATGGTCAGCAGCAGCACGCCTTCGGCCACCTCGCTGCGTAGAAGGATATCAGTCACGCTTGCTCCTCGAAAAATACAATCACATCGCGGGCGAAGGCTTCCGGCTCTTCCATCGCGGCGAAATGGCCGCCCGAGTCCATGACGGACCAGCGCGCCACATTATATTTCTGTTCGGCAAGGCGCCTGCTCGGCATCGGATAAAATTCTCCGGGGAAGTGCGCGAGAGCCGTAGGCACATTGATCCGCGCCGTGGACGGCGGTTCATGTTGAGTAACATAATAGAGCCAGAAGGACGAAATGACATTGTCGGTCGCCAGGTAGGTCATCATATTGGCGATCAGCTGGTCCTTCGAGAACCGGCTTTCCATGTCGCCTCCGGTATCGCCCCATCGACGAAACTTTTCCAGCAGCCAGCTGGCAAAGCCGACCGGATTGTCGTGCAAGGCCAGGCCAAGCGATTGCGGCCGCGTGCCCTGAACATGCTGATAGCCCGATTCCTCCCGCATCATGGCATGGACGGATCGCCAATAGGTGGCCAGTTCGACATCCGTCTCGCCATTGGGCACGGGTCCCATGAAGAAATTCAGGTGGATTGCGGAAACCACATCAGCATGATCAATAGCGAGCTGACATGCGACAATGCTGCCCCAGTCGCCCCCCTGCGCGAAGAAGCGGTCGTAACCCAGCACTTCCGTCATCAGCTTGCGCCACATCCGCGCCACGGTAGCCGGACCGAGCGGACCCAGCGGCCGACCGGACCAGCCATAGCCGGGCAGCGAAGGCACCACGACATCAAAGCCGGCCGCCGCGAGCTTTGGCATGACGTCCAGAAATTCCACCACCGACCCAGGCCAGCCATGCGTCAGAAGGATCGGCGGCATGTTGCCCCCGCCTTTTCCGCGCACATGATAGAAATGGATGTCCACCCCCTCAACCGAGGCCAGATATTGCGGCAGGGCATTCAAATTCCGCTCCGCCCGCCGCCAGTCATAGCGATCACGCCAATAGTCGATGAACTCTGCCAGATAGTCGCGGTCAGTGCCCCACTGCCAGCCGCCGCCCTCCGGCGCATAGCCAATACGGGCGTCAGCCAGACGCGCGGCGATCCGTTCCAGAACGGCATCGGAAACGGCGACGGTAAAGGGGCGAACGATCATAGCGCATTATTCTGGTTCAAGTGCGGCTTCGACGATACCTTGTATCTGGGAAATCAGAGCAACGATCGTATAGGCGATCACGTCGGCGCGATTGTCCTTTTATATGGTCATAGAACCTTGGGCACAACCAGACCGGATGCTGCCCGCCCGGTCTCCCACCTATTAGAGAGCTTTCGCATGTTTGACCTTACCGGACGGACGATACTCATAACCGGCGCTTCGTCGGGAATCGGGGCGCATATTGCCCGCCGCGCCTCGGCCGCAGGCGCCGCCATCGCTCTTGCCGCGCGACGCAAGGACCGGCTTGTCGACATCCAGCGCGAGATCGAAGCTGCTGGCGGATCGGCCTGTTCGGTTGAAATGGACGTCTCGGACGAGCAATCGGTTGCGGCCGGTTTTGACGCTGCGCAGGAAGCGCTCGGGCCCATCAATTCAGTGCTCGCAAATGCGGGAATGAATTACGCCTCATCCGCCCTGGGCCTGCCGATCTCGGAATTTGACAACATACTGAACGTCAATCTTCGCGGTGTTTTCATTACCGCGCGCGAAGGCGCCAAGCGGATGATCAGCGCGGGCGCGCAGGAAAAGGGGGATGGCCGCATCTTGCTGGTGGGATCGGTCGGATCACGCCATGTGCTGGACAAGCTCGTCGCCTATAACACCAGCAAAGCGGGCGTGCTGATGATGGGCCGGGCGCTGGCGAAGGAATGGGCGCTCAAGGGGATCAACGTCAACACCATCTGCCCGGGCTATCTCAAGACCGAACTCAACGCCGAATGGCTCGACGGTCCTGCCGGACAAGCGATGGTCAACGGCTTCCCGCGCAAGCGCGTCATGGAGGCTGAGGATCTCGTGCCAATGACCCTTTATCTGCTGTCGGCAGGCTCGCGAGCGGTCACCGGTGCCGCCTTCGACATTGACGACGGCTCCTTCCTCTAAGCGCTGATCGGGTTCGGGACAGGAAAAGCAGCCGCCTGTCCCGGTTCCCAAAATGTGCCAGCGCCACGCGAAATGATGGAGTTTGGCGCCAGGAAGCCCGCACGACTTCCCGATCACCATGGGGGAAGTGGTTGCCTTAGCCGCAATTCCAGCCACGGCATCGTCACGCAGGAGATTTTGATCAAGTGGGAAAAGCGTTACCCTTGTCAGCTCGGGAGCGACGGCTCTGGCGGGAACGGTTTTGATGCCAGCGGCGGCCAGACGCTTGCGAAGCTGTTGTGCAGCGCTCCTGCTTTTTCCGCTTGGGACAGTCGCTCAAGCGCAAACGCTTGCCGCAGGGGATCGACAGGAGGCGCGTTCCATCCTGTCGCTAGCGGAAGGTTGGCGCTTCAAATTGGGCGAAGAGGCCTTGAACGCCGATCGCCCTGATTTCGTGGACGCCGATTGGGCGACCGTTCGGGTGCCGCACAGCTGGAACCGGGTCGGCAACTATCTTACCCCCGACGCTGGCCGGATCAACAGCCCGGATAATCTAAACAAGACCCAGGGCGTGGGCTGGTATCGGCTCCGCTTCACGCCGCCCGCGTCGTTCCGGGGCAAGCGCGCCTATCTTCAGTTCGACGCGGCCAGCCGGACGGCCGAAATATGGCTCAACGGCCATCGGCTCGGCACGCATCGGGGCGGGTTCTCGCGGTTTCGCCTGGACGTCACCGACGCGCTGAAGCCCGGCCAGACCAATGTCCTCGTCGTCAAGGCCGACAACAGCAATCCGGAGGCAGACAGCGCGACCGCCGACGTTCTGCCGCTGCGGGGGGATTTCTTCGTCTATGGCGGCCTGTATCGGCCGGTAAGCCTGGTGGCGACCGCGCCGGTCCATCTCGACATGCTCGATTTCGGCGGGAGCGGCGTCTATGCCACGACCCGCTCGATCGCGGCCGACAAAGCGGCGGTTGACGTGCGCATCAGGCTGCGCAACGACGAAAGCCGCCCCGCCCCCGTCCAGCTGGTCAGCCGCCTGATCGACGCTGCGGGCAAGATCGCGGCAGAGCAGGTGCAGCCGCTTACCGTCAAGGGCCATGCGGGGCTGGAGTCGGTTCACAAGCTGAGCCTGGTGACGCCGCGCCTCTGGCAGGGCACGCAAGATCCTTATCTCTATCGCCTGGCCGTGGAGGTGCGATCACCTTCCGGCGCGGTGCTGGACCGGGTGGAGCAGCCCTACGGCGTGCGCCAGTTTCGGATGGACCCGGAGAAGGGCTTTTTCCTGAATGGCAAGCCGCTGAAGCTGCATGGGGTGGGATATCATCAGGATCGGGAAGGAAAGGGCTGGGCCTCCGCCCCCGAAGATGTCGAGTCCGATGTGAAGCTGCTGCGCGAGATGGGGGTGAACACCATCCGCCTTGCCCATTATCAGCATGGCCAGCCCATTCATGAACTGGCGGACCGCTATGGCATCATCCTTTGGGACGAAATTCCCTTTGTGTCAGCCTGGACATGGGGCAAGGCCATGGAGGCCGACGACAGGCTGCGCGCCAACGCGCGCCAGCAGTTGCAGGAACTGATCCGGCAGAATTACAACCACGCCTCCGTCGTGACATGGGGCATCGCCAATGAGGTCGATTTCGGCAATTCGCAGCTCAGCTATGTGGTGAATGGCGTCCGGACCCCGACGCCTGATCCCGTGCCGCTGCTGCGGGAACTGGACGCGCTCGCCAAGGCGGAGGACCAAAGCCGCCCAACCGTGCTCGCCACCTGCTGCGAAGGTCGGCCGTTCCCGGCGGACGTCGATGTGCCGTTCACGGCGGAGGGGGCCGACCTCAGCGGCGTGAATCGCTATTTCGGCTGGTATTACGGCACGACGCAGGATTTGGGTCCGAACCTCGACATGCTGCGTCGCCGCCGCCCCGCCCAGCCGCTCGCGATCTCCGAATATGGCGCGGGCGGCGCGACCAGCGTGCACACGGACCACCCGTTGGGGGGTCAGGTGAGCATCCGCGGCCGCGAGCAGCCCGAGGAATATCTGAGCTATTTTCATGAACAATCCTGGGCCACGATCGCGGCGCGTCCCTATCTCTGGTCGACCTGGCTCTGGAACGGCTTCAACTTTGCCACGACCATGCGCCGGGAGGGGGACGCCGACGACATCAATACGAAGGGCATGATCAGTTTTGACCGACGGATCAGGAAGGACCCCTATTTCTTCTACAAGGCCAACTGGACCGATACCCCGACCGTCCACATCAATGGTCGGCGCTATGTCGACCGACGGTACCAGGCGACGGACGTTCGGGTCTACAGCAACGCTCCGGCGACCGAACTGTTCGTCAACGGCCGGTCGGCGGGGGTGCTCAGCGATTGTGGCTTCAAAACCTGCGTCTGGCAGGTGCGGCTTGCGCCGGGGTCCAACCAGGTCGTGGCCCGGGGCCGCTTCCCGACAGGCGAAGTGGAGGACAGCGTGCGATGGCAGTTGCAGCCTGAAAGCGCCGCCACAGTCCGCATCGACAGCGGCGCGCTGATCCCCGCGAGCGACTCCCCGCGGCGGTTCGGTTCCGACGCCTTCTTTGACGGCGGGACGCCGCGCACGGTGGACAAGATCCCGATCATCCGGGGGGAAGCGCCGCGAACGGCGCAAGTGACCGGCGAGGATCCCGGCATCGCCCGAACCTATCGCGCGGGGACCTTCCGTTACGCCGTACCGCTCGACAATGGGCGCTACACTGTGACGCTCACCTTCCTCGAGCCTGACCTTCCCGTCGGCGCCCGCCTGTTCGACGTCATCGCCAACGGGCGGACACAGCTGACCGGGTTTGATGTCCACAAGGCGGCTGGCGCGCTCCTCACGTCCGTCAAGCGCCGCTTCCCCGTCACGGTGACCGGCGGCGTGCTGGACCTGCAGTTCAGGGCGCGTCAGGGAGAAGCGCTGGTTTCGGCCGTCGAGATCGAGCGCCGCTGACGGGGCCGAACGCCCCCTTCTTACACCAGCAAAGAGGAGGCCATATTTGTCCCGATCCCATGGCAAGCTCCGCCGTCTGGCTGCGCTGATTGTCGGCACCGCGGCTGTCGCGATGACATCGTGCAGCCATCCGGAAGCCGGGCCCTCGCCGCAGCGCGCCGCCACGCCCGCGCCCGCCGCAGGCCGCATGAATGTCCTTTTCATCATCGCGGACGACCTTCGCAGCGGGGGCGCCTTTGGCTCGGCGGAGGTGCAAACGCCCCATATTGATCGGCTTGCCGCGCAGGGCGTCCGTTTCCAGCAGGCCTATAGCCAGTTCCCCCTGTGCGGCCCGAGCCGCGCGTCGCTGCTTACCGGGCTGCGGCCCAATTCCGTGCGGGTCTATGACCTGTCGACATCGGTTCGCAGCAATCGGCCCGATGTCGTCACCCTCCCGCAATATTTCAGGCGCAACGGCTATTTCTCCGCCCGCGTCGGGAAGCTTTTTCACCAGGGCGTCCCCGGCGGCATAGGCAGGCCGATCGCGGCAGATCAGCATGACGATCCCGCTTCCTGGGATGTCGCGTTCAATCCGGCGGGGCATGACAAGGACGCTGAAAGACAGGACCTGATCACCAACCTGACCCCGGCGCTGCCCCTGGGCGTCGCGATTTCCTACCACGCCGACAAGGGGAGCGACGATCAGCAGACCGATGGCATGGTGGCGACGAAGGCCATCGAGCTGATCAACGCGAACAAGGACCGGGCCTTCTTCATCGCCGCGGGATTTTACCGGCCCCATGTGCCGGAGGTCGCGCCCGGTCACTATTTCGACCTCTATCCCAGCATCGCCTACAAGCCCGAGACCGTGAAAAATCGCGAGGCTGTTCTGCCCGCCGCGCGCGGGGCGGTCTACAAATATGCGAGCGCTCCGGCCGAAGCCCTGCCTGACCGGCAAAAGCGCGAATTCGTCCGCTCCTATTATGCGGCGACCAGCTTCGTCGACGCGCAGGTCGGCCGCATCCTAGACGCGCTGGAAAAGAGCGGGGTCGCGGACCGGACCATCGTGGTCTTCACCAGCGACCACGGCTTCGGTCTTGGCGAGCATGGCATCTGGCAGAAGCAGAATCTGTGGGAACAGTCGACCCGCGTGCCGCTGATCATTTCCGTGCCCGGCGCGCGGGCGAAAGGCCGTGTGTCGCGCCGGCTGGTCGAGCTGATCGACCTCTATCCGACCCTGACCGATCTGGCCGGCCTGCCCGCACCCACGCGCGTGGATGGCCGCAGTTTGCGCCCGCTGTTGGCGACGCCCAATGATCCGCGCTGGAATTTCCCCGCGCTCTCGCAGGTTCGGGGCGGCAGCAGCGTGCGATTTGCAAACTGGCGCTATACCGAATGGGGCCGGAACGGGGCTGAAGGCGTCGAACTCTATGACGTCAGGCAAGATCCGGGCGAATATCGCAATATCGCGGCACTGCCCCAACACCGCGCCCTGATCGCCCGCCTGCGCGCCATGTTGCCCGGCGATCCGCCTCCGTCGAGTGGAACCGAAACTGCCATCGGCGAGTGAGAGCAGCAGCGGACTTCAAATACGGATTTGTCAGGTGCGTCGGCTCTCCGCCATCTTGCGCAGTTCAAATTTCTGTATTTTGCCCAAGGGCGTCCGAGGCATCTCGTCCAGCACGAACAGATGACGCGGAACCTTGTAATTCGCCATTCTTTCACGCGCCCATTCTGTCAGTTCCGCCAGCGTCAGCGCCTGCCCCGGCTTCGGGACGATGCAGGCAGCCGTGACCTCCCCCATTCGCTCGTCGGGCAGTCCGATCACGGCAGCTTCGGCAATCGCGGGATGCTGGCCCAGCATGATCTCGATCTCGACCGGATAGGCGTTGAAGCCGCCGACGATGACGATGTCCTTGATCCGGTCGAGGATGCGCAGCCGCCCCTCCTCGTCCATCGCCGCGACATCGCCGGTATGCAGCCAGCCATCCGCGTCGATGGTCGCGGCGGTCTGCTCGGGATCCTCGAAATAGCCCTGCATGACGTTGGGGCCGCGGATCAGCAATTCCCCGCTCTCGCCCTGCGGCATATCCTTGCCCTGTTCGTCGACGATGCGCCATTCCTCCATCGGTATCGGCCGCCCGACCGTCGAAACGATCGCCTCGATCGGATCGCCCGCGCGGTTGGTGGCGATCATCGCCGTCGCTTCGGTCTGGCCGAAACTGGTGAGGAAGATGTCGAAGCCCAGTCGCTCATACCCTGCGCGGATGATGTCGGGCGGCGTCTTGGCGCCCCCGGTATGGCCGCTGCGCAGCGAGGAAATGTCGCGCTTTTCAAAATCGGGATGCTGCAACAGGGAATAGAAAATGGTCGGCGCGCCCGACAGTTGCGATATGCGCTCGCGCTCGATCATTTCAAGCATCGCGCCCGCGTCAAAGGTGGCCAGCGGATATATTGTCATGCCAGCGGTGAGCGCGGACATCCAGCCGGACCGATAGCCGAAGGAATGGAAGAAGGGATTGACCACGGCCATCCGGTCCGCATCGGTCAGTTCATTGGACTCATTCCACAGGCCCGCCATCCACAGACCCTGCGCGTGGCTGTGCATCGCGCCCTTGGGGCTGCCGGTCGTGCCGCTGGTGAA
The DNA here is from genome assembly GCF_026427355.1 of Sphingobium sp. JS3065. Lineage (NCBI taxonomy): Bacteria > Pseudomonadati > Pseudomonadota > Alphaproteobacteria > Sphingomonadales > Sphingobiaceae > Sphingobium > Sphingobium sp. JS3065. The sequence goes on along the minus strand of NZ_CP102665.1, from coordinate 7,705 downwards.
CAATATATCCGCCGTCGTGTCGGGTTCCACCGCCGCCGCCGCCGCGGCAAAGGCCGCGCGGGCGCTGTCGGAAACATCAGCCAGCGCGAAGCCCGGCGCGTCCAGCTCGACGATCTTGAGCAAATGCGGCAGGTCCGCCGCCGGGCGCCCTTCCCCCGGACCGCCGGCCGCCGCGATGATCATCGCGGGATAATCGACCCCCAGAAACCGCCCCACGGTGCAGACCAGGCAGGTGCGCGCCTTTTCAAGCACATAGCGGATTTCCGGCCCCTTGAACCGGGTGTTGATGGGAACCATGATCGCGCCGATGCTCATCACTGCGGTGGCGGCCACGATCCACTCGACGCTGTTCGGCGCCAGCATGGCGACTCGATCGCCCTTGCGCACGCCCATGTCCAGCAGTTCGGCGCCGAAGCTCGCGACTCTGGCGGCGAAGCCCGCAAAGGATGTAACCGTGCCGTCCTCGGCAATGCAGAAGGGCTTTTCGCCATAGCGGGCGGCGGCATGAGCCACGATCTGTGGAATCGTGTGGTCCAGGCTGATCTCCAGCCCTGAAAAAAAACGCGAACCATGGCCCATTGATGTCGTCCGTCCCTGCATAGCTGCTACACCGGATGGACGCGGCCGCCCATGGTGGCGATAGTCCGCGCACCTTCCGTCGCATCGTGACTGCTCGCCCGGAGGCTCGCCGTAAGCAAGGCTAGAATGCAGCCATCGCATATGCGAAAGAGCGCGTGCGGCTTGCAGCGCACGCGGCGGACATGCGATGCCCCAAGGAATGATGCCATCCATGCTTGGGAGCGGGCGAGTTTCCAGCGCCGCGATGGTACGCCAGCAGAACAATGGAAAGGCTGTGCCGTGACGAACGAAGTAACCGAGAAGGGACGTCTGATCTTTGGGGAACTGATGGGCGAAGGCGCCGCCGACGCGATGGGCCATGTGCTTGCCAATCGCGGATTCGGCGGGGATCTGGCCGAAATGGCCTGCCAGTTCGCCTTCGCCTCTGTCTGGGGACGCGACGGGCTGGAGCGCAAGCAGCGCAGCCTCGTCACTTTGGGCGTTCTGATCGCCCAGCGCCAGACCGCCGAGCTCAAGAACCATGTGCGCATTGCGCTCAACAATGGCCTGACCGTTCGGGAACTAGAAGAAGCGCTGATCCAGGCCACGCCCTATGTCGGATTTCCGGCCATCGCATCGGCGACGACCGCTATCGTAGAGGTTCTGCACGAGCGGGGCATCGCCACCGACACCAAAACCTTCGAGGAACGCGGCCTGCTCTGAAGCTTCAGAACCGCATCACTGCTCCTCGTTCATCGCCAGCCTGATAAGCGCCCCTCCGCTCTCGACAGGGGCGCGGCCGGATTGCAGGCAGATGGCTGATCAATTTTCAGGAGATCGAAGCGGATCATGACCGATCGGCATCCATCGGACGGCCCGGAAATCGCCTTCCAGAAACATCTGGCCGCAGGACGCTTCATGCTCCAGCGCGGCGTGCGGACGGGCACGTGGGTCTATTATCCTCGCGCTGTCGCGCCCATCACGGGCGAAGACCTCGAATGGGCGGAACCTTCCGGCCTTGGAACGGTCTATTCCACGACCGCGATCCGCAAGCGCCCGCCCGAACCCTCCCTCAACATCGCGCTGATTGACCTTGACGAAGGTCCGCGCATGATGAGCCGGGTGGAAGGGATCGACGCGCAGGAGGTGAAGATCGGCATGCGGGTCAAGGCGCGGATTGTCGCTGGCGAGGGGGAGGACGCCCCCCATCTTGTGGTCTTCGGTCCGGTGGAGAGCGGACAATGACGGCTTTCCCGAGCGCCCGCGCCGCCATCGTTGGCACCGCCACCTTCGGCGCCCCGCGCTGCCCCGGCCACGAACCGATCGACATGGCGGCCATCGCCAGCCGCGACGCGCTGCACGAGACGGGGCTGAGCTTCGCCGATGTCGATGGCGTCTTCTATACGGGGTCGGACGACACGTTCGGCGGCGCGATGAACCTGGCGCAATATTGCGGCATCCCCGCGCCCAAGGTGCTGGAGAACAGCCGGACTGGCGGCAATGTCTTTCTTTCCTATATCGAGCAGGCCGCCTATCTGCTGGATGCCGGGCTGATCAATTGCGCGCTGATCGCCTATGGGTCGAACCAGGCGTCCGCCACCGGCAAGCTGTCGCGCACCAACAAGCCCTTCCGTTACGAGGCCTGGTATCAGCCGCTCAATCCGCTCTCCGGCTATGCGCTGGCGGCGGCGCGGCATATGCACGTCTATGGCACGACCAAGGAACAGCTGGGCGAGGTCGCGCTGGCGGCGCGCAAATGGGCGCAGCTCAACCCCGAAGCAGCGGTGCGCGAACCGCTGACGATGGACGACTATATGGCGGCGCGCATGATCTCCGATCCGCTGGGCAAGCTGGACTGCTGCCTCGTCACGGATGGCGCGGCTGCGATCGTCCTGACCCGTGCCGACCGGGCGCGCGATCTGGCGTCAAAGCCCGTCAGCCTGCTTGGCGCGGCCAGCATGACCAGCCATTCGCACATTTCGTCCATGCCCGACCTGACCGTCACGGCGTTGGCAGAATGTGGTCCCCGCGCGCTCGCATCGGCGGGCCTGTCGCCCGCCGACATCGACGTCGTCCAGCTCTACGACGCCTTCACGATCAACACGATCCTGTTTCTGGAGGATCTCGGCTTCTGTCCGAAGGGCGAAGGCGGCCGGTTCGTCGCGGGCGGTCGGATTGCGCCGGGCGGCGATTTGCCGGTCAACACCAATGGCGGCGGGCTGTCCTGCATGCACCCCGGCATGTACGGGATGTTCACGGTGATCGAGGCGGTGCGCCAGTTGCGCGGCGAATGCGGCGATCGTCAGGTGGCGGGCGCCAGAACCGCCATCGCGCAGGGCAATGGCGGTCAGCTTTCCAGCCAGTCGGTCTGCGTGCTGGCGGCCGAATGACAGTTTCCGGCGGGATGCCGCGCAGTATATGGTCGCCGGTTGCACAGGTTTTGCACCCGGCTTTACTTGAGGAAGCATAGGCAAGATGGACCTCGCGTTCGATCCGCAACTGGAAGAATTTCGCGCCACGGTGCGCCAGGCCATCGCGGAGATGCTGCCGCCCCGCATCGCCGAGCTGCAAAGGGCGCATGGCGGCATCAATTCGGGCCATGCCGAAACGCTGGAATGGACCCGAATTCTGAGCGAGCGCGGCTGGTCCGTGCCCCATTGGCCGAAGGAATATGGCGGCACCGGCTGGACGCCGATGCAGCTCCATATCTTTCTGGAGGAATCCAGCAGCGCTTGGGCGCCCGACACCTGCTGGGGCGCGACGCACATGTGCGGGCCGGTGATCTACACCTTCGGATCGGATGCCCAGAAGCAGACCTTCCTCCCCGCCTTCCGCGAGGGCCGCTATTTTCTGGCGCAGGGCTTTTCCGAACCCGGCAACGGATCGGATCTGGCGCGCCTGCGCACCGCCGCGCGGCGCGAGGGCGATCGCTATATCGTCAACGGGCAGAAAATCTGGACCGGCGGCGCCTTCGCGTCCGAATGGGGCTTCTTCCTGGTCCGCACCAACCCGGACGTGAAGCCGCAGGCGGGAATCTCCTTCCTGATGATCAAGCTCGACACGCCGGGCGTCACCATCCGCCGCATCCCCCAGATCAACGGCGACGCCGACCTGTGCGAAGTCTTCCTGGACAATGTCGAGGTTCCAGCCGAAAATCTGATCGGCGAGGAAGGCATGGGCTGGACCTATGCCAAATTCCTGCTCGACCATGAACGCACGACCAGTAGCTTCATCTTCACCAACAAGCGTGAATTGGCCCGCGCCAAGGCGCTCGCCGCGGTCGAGCAGATCGACGGCAGGCCAGTGGCCGAACATCCGGATTTCCGCAGCCGGATCACCCGGATCGAGGCGGAAGTGACGGCGCTGGAATGGTCGGTACTGCGCGAACTGGCGAATGAGGAGTTCAAATATGACCGCACCGCGGCCGCGTCCACGCTGAAAGTGGCGGGATCGCGCCTGCAACAGGCGATCACGGAGCTTCAGGTCGACATATTGGGGCCACGCGCGCTGCGCTTCCACGCCTTTGAACCGGAGGAGCGCGACGATGCGGGTCCGCTATGGCCGACCCATGCCGAAGGCCGCACCGCGAATGCGCTGATTGCCCGCGCGTCGACCATCTATGGCGGCACGCTTCAGGTGCAGAAGGGCATCATCTCCAAATTGGCCTTTGGTCTTTAAAGGGCGGGAACAGACAATGGATTTCAATCTTTCCGACCTTCAGCGCATGCTGCTCGACAGTGCCGAGCGCTATATCGGCGACCATTACAGCCTGGAGCATCGTCGGTCGCTGCGCGACAGCGCCGACGGGATTGATCACGCTGCCTGGCAGACCTTTGCGGAACTGGGATGGCTTTCCATCCTGGTGCCGGAGGAGCTGGGCGGGCTGGGCGGCTCGATGGCCGATGTCGCGGTACTGGCGGGCGCCCTTGGCAACCGCTGCGTCAGGGAGCCGTTCACCAGTTCGGCGGTCCTTTCCTGCACGCTGCTGGCCGGCGCGGGGGAAACGCAGGGCGCCGTCCTTGAAAGCCTCGTGGCTGGAGAGGCGCGCATCACGCTTGCCCATGACGAGCCGGGAGAGCGCTATGATTATCGCTCGCCACGCGCCGTCACGCTGGCGGAAGCGGGCGGCACGCTCGCCCTCTCCGGGCAGAAGATGATGGTTCTCGACGCGCCTTCGACCACGCATTTCATCGTGTCGGCACAGGGGGCGGACGGCCTGGCGCTGGTTCTGGTGGCGGCGGATTCCGCCGGGGTGAGCCGGACCGACTACGCCCTTTATGACGACTCGCGCGCGGCGGACGTCGCCTTCGACAGGGTGGCCGTGAGCGGGGAGAATATCCTCGCATCCGGAGCGGCGGCCGAAGCGCTGCTGGGGCTGGCGCTCGATCGCGCGCGGATCGCTCTCGCCGCCCAGTCCGTGGGGGCGATGGAGGCAGAGCTGGAAATCTGCTCCGCCTATCTGAAGGAACGGCAGCAATTCGGACAGGCCATCGGCAAGTTCCAGGCGCTGCAACATATCATGGCCGACATGTTCGTCGCGGCGCACCAGGCCCGCTCGATGCTGTATTTCGCGCTGTCGCAGCTCGATGCGCAGGCGGCCGAGCGTGAACGGGCCGTCGCGTTGGCGCGGGTCCATATCGCGGAGGCGGCGCAGCTGGTGTCGCGTCAGTCGATCCAGCTGCATGGCGGCTATGGCGTGACCGACGAATATGAAGTGAGCCACCATTATCGTCGGCAGCTGATCATCGAGAAGCTGTACGGCGATCTGGCTTATTCCTTCTCGCGCGCGGCAGCCTGAACAAGCGCCAGGTGCGTGCCAGGCTCCGCCGGGGAACCCCATGGATTTGGGGCGCCCCGGCGCGATTATCCCTCAATAACGGATGCGCAATTCGATCCCGTAGCTGAACGGCGGCGGCAGGAATTCGCCAAAGCCGCCGCCTGAGGCCGCCCCGTCGAAGCCAAATGTATAGGCCGTGCTGTTAAGGATATTCTTCCCGAACAGCGCCACCTCCCCCTTCATCGAGCCGACCGGAATGTCACGGAGCGCGATGCGACCGTTCATCATGTTGGTCCTGGTCTGCGGCCGGCTGTAATCGGGCGCGAGCGAAACAACCGGCAGGCCGCCGGGCGTGGTCCAGTGGCCGGTGGATAGCGCATAGTCGAGATGTAGCACCAGCTTGCCCATACCAAGGTCAGGCGTTTCATAGTCTGCGGCGATATTGCCCGAATGCCTGGGCGCCTGAACCGCATAGAAGCGAGTGATATCGACCGCCGCCGTCAGGGGATTGTCATAATCCTGATAGCGCGCCGTATCAATGAAGCTGTAGCCCGCCGACAGGGTCAACCCGTCAGCCACGCGCAGCACCGCTTCCGCCTCGATCCCGTCCACCTTCAGCGGCTGGGCCAGATTGACGCTGGTGGTCAATGCCGGATTGACCGTCGGCTGTTCCTGGAAGACGCTCTGCAGCCCCTTCACGGTCTGATGATAATAAGCGACGTTGAGCGAAAGCCGCCGGTCGAACATCCGCGCCTTCAGGCCAACTTCCAGCGACTCCACCTCTTCCTCGTCATAGCTGGAGAAGTCGGACGAGCGCACATTGACGCCGCCGGCGCGATAGGCCGTGGCATAGCGGACATAGGCGTTCACCTCATCGGTGAAATTATACTTCACCGTAAAGGCCGGATCCCAGCGCTTCGCCCGGAAGAGCGCGGGCGGCGGCAGCGGCCCGCTGGGCGAGGTTTCGGTATAGGGCGGCAGCGCCAGCGGCTGGATATAGGTGCGCACCGCGACCTTCTTGTCGTCGGAATAGCGGATGCCGGCAGTCAGCTCCAGCCGATCGTCAAGAATCGGCGGCGTGTAGGTGCCCTGGGCATAGACGCCGTAGGAATCGGTCTTGGCATGCTGCTCCGACCGCCCGGTCATGCAGAATTCCACGCCGATGCAGCCTGACAGGGCAGCCGGCGTCAACCCCAGCGCGGGCGCGTTGAGCCCCGGCCCGGTGACATAGGAGCGCCGCTGGTCGCTGACCTTTTCACGGAAATAGGTGCCGCCGATGGTCAGGTCCAGCCGGTTGAAACTGCCGATCGCCTGGAATTCCTGATACCATTGATTCTGGTCCACATCCTCTCGCCCGCCGCTCGCGCGCACGATCCCGGTGGAGGAAGCGCCCGCGACCAGCGCGTCGCCCAGCGTGCTCGACCCGTGACGGCTCGCCTCGCGATAGGAGGTGATCGACTTCAGCGTCAGCGCGTTCGACAGGTCATATTGCAGCGTCAGCACATGGCCGTGCGCCTTGGTCCGGAAGAACTGATTATAGGTCGGGCTGTTGACGCGCTCGGGATAGTCGTCGGTGCCCGCCGGCATTGGCGAATAGGGGGTGACGCCCAGGATCGAGACCGGGGTCCAGACCAGATAGGGCTGCGAATCCTTGATGCTCGAATCATCATAGGCATAGTTGGCGCGGAAGCCGTCGAACGGGTTCCATTCCGCCGCGATGCGGAAGCCGAAACTGTCGAAATAGCCGTAATCCGCCTGCTGGCTGTAGACGCCCTTGGGTTCGTTCTTCGTATAGGCGTCATGCTGCGAATGGACGATCGAGCCTTGCAGCCGCAGATTGGCGAATTCTGGCAGATCGACGCGCAGCCGCTCGCGGTCATGCCCGTAATTGCCGACCTGGCCGCTGGTGTCGAAGCCGAACTGGCCGCTCGGCCGGCGCGACACGAACTGCACCGCGCCACCTTCCGCATTGCGGCCGAACAGCTGCCCCTGCGGCCCGCGCAGAAATTCGATGCGCTCCGGATCGATCAGTTCCAGCCCCAGGCCCTGCGCCCGGCCCAGCGGAACGCCGTCGATATAGAGAGGCACGACCAGATCCTGCGTGCCCTGCGTGCTGTCGGCGATGCCGATGCCGCGCGCGCTGATCGCAAGGATGGAAGGCGTGCCTGAAAAGGGCGCGAACTGCATGCCCGGCACGGTGCCGTTGGCGATGTCGCCAAGACCGTTGATGCCGCGCGCGGTCAACGCTTCGGACGAGATGGCCGTCACCGCCAGCGGCGTGGCTTGCAACGTCTGTTCACGGCGCGTCGCCGTCACGATGATCTCGCCAAGCCCCTGTTCGGCATTGCCCGTCTGCGCGGATTGCGCCAT